>JAXMHM010000014.1:0-60000 GCA_046346755.1 Opitutaceae bacterium
GCACGGACGGCGACGTGCAGGTGGCCGTGGAAGCCATGCTGTCCGCCAGGCATCCCCACTGGTTTCCCTCGCTCACCCGCGAAGGCGCGCCGGCCGTGATGGGCACCACGGGCAACGACCGCACCCACCTGGTCCTGCGCGGGGGCACCCGTGGGCCCAACTACTCGACGGCGGATCTTCAAGCTGCCGTCAGTCGCCTGCGCACCCATTCGCTTCCCCCGCATCTCATGGTGGACTGCAGTCACGCCAACAGCGGCAAAGATCCTTCGCGCCAACCCTTCGTCGCGTCGGCCCTCGCCGAGCAAATCGCCGCCGGGGAGCAGGCGATTGCGGCGGTCATGCTGGAAAGCAATCTCGTTTCCGGCACCCAGCCTTACGATCGGAAGCCGCTGGTTTACGGGAAGAGCATCACCGACTCCTGCCTTGCGTGGGAGGAAACCCTGCCGGTGCTGGACACGCTGGCTGCCGCCGTCCGGAGCCGCCGCGAACGGCGGTGATCAGCCGTTGCGCGCCATCACGGCGAGCTGGCCGCAACCCGCCGCAATGTCGATGCCGCGGCGCTGACGGACAGTGCTCGGCAGTTCATAGTGATCGCCGAGAATCCGCTGAAAGGCCTTTGCCGATTCCGTGCGTCCAGGCGCACCGGTGTATCCTTCCGTTGGATTGAGTGGAATGAGGTTCACTTGAGCCGGCAGACCGCGCAGCAACGCGCCGACGGCATGGGCATGCTCCACGGAGTCATTCTTCCCCTCGATCAAAGTCCATTCGTAGAAAATCCGCCGACCCGTCCGCTGGCTGTAGGTGCGACAGGCATCCATCAAGGAGTCGAGCGGCCAGGCCCGAGCGGCCGGAACGAGCGCCGCGCGTTCCGCCTGCGTGGCTGCATGCAGCGACACCGCAAGGTGAAGGGGCTGGTTTTCCTCGGCCAGGCGGAGAATGCCGGGAACGACGCCGACCGTGCTCAAGGTGATGCGATCCGCGCCAAGCGAGAGTCCGGACGGATCCCGCACAATCTCCAGCGCCCGCATGGTCGCATCGTAATTGTGCAACGGTTCACCCATGCCCATGAGCACGATGTTGCGCAGGCGAAGCTCACCGGCCCGGCGCAACGCGCGCGCCACATGCGCGACCTGCGCGACGATCTCGCCGGGAGTCAGGTGTCGCGAGAATCCCATCTGTCCGGTCGCGCAAAAGACGCAGCCCATGGCACAGCCCGCCTGGGTGCTGACGCAGGCGGTGACGCGACCCGTGAATCGCATCAACACCGTTTCAATACGTCGGGCATCGGGAAGGGTGAGCAGGAATTTCCGGGTAAACCCATCACTCGAATCCGTCTGCAGTGCAGTCGGCAGCACTCCCAGCGTGGTTTCCGACTCGAGCCGGCGTCGCACTTTGAGCGGCAGCTCGGTCATCGCCGCAAGCGAGTCCACCAGCTCCCAATAGAGATAGTTCCATAGCCGCGCTCCATGCACGGGTGAAAAGCCCCAGGTTGACATCAACGCCGTCACGTCCTCCCGGGTCAGGGAATAGAGGTCTCGAAGTGCGGGCGTCATGAGGTCAGCCCGCAACCGTGGCAAACACCACGCTGTTGCCAACCCCCGATTCCACGCCTGCCCGGGTCAAACGGGTCGACGCGGCGAACCCGCCCGTGCGAACCCATAAAAACGGGCTCGTCGGCGGGCGGACGACCGCATCAAGCGACCTGCCTGCGGCTACTTTCGATCCGAGGGCGCCGGCTCGTCATCCGGCATGCCTTCATAGGCATGAACACTTCCAGCGGAATCACTCCACAGCGGCAGGTTCTCACTGCGCCAGGCCCGGGTTTCCAGCACCTCGGTCCTGACCTGTCGATCACTGAGCTCCAACATCAGACGGTTGAGCGCACAGTAAGCCACGTCTTCCATGCTGACGTTGAGGCTCTTCGCAAACCGCTCGACTGCTGCGTATTCTGCATCTTCTAGGTGAAGTTTGATCGCAGACATATTAAACCTTTGGGTTGGGGTGGGTGGGGCAAGGGAAGACTATGCGCAAGTCAGCCAGGTGCAACCCGGGTGGCCCGCCCCAACCGGGGAAGTCGCCGAGCTAATGCACCGCATCACGATTCCACACCGACACGCCCTTCGGTCATTCTCGTCAATGAGCACTGCCCCAATCGGATAGGAGGTCCACTGACCGTTCGGCATTCATCCGCAGGGGATGCGACGTGGGGTCAGGTCAACGAGGGCAAGGCTTCCGCGATGGGCACGGTCTGACGCCGTCGATCGAGAAAGTAGTGAACCTCCCGGTATCCAGCCTCCCGCAGCATAACCAGGGCATCGGCGAAGCGATCACCCACCCGATCTGAGCGGTGTGCATCCGCTCCCATCACCACGGGAATACCCCGGTCGGCCATGAGGCGCAACATGGACGGTCCCGGATTCATCTCCGGCACTGCCTTTTGCAGACCGCTCGTGTTCAACTCCATCGCCACGCCGGTGGCCGCAATCCGATCGAGCGCGCGCTCAATGAAGGGACGGATACGGTTGAAATCCCACGCGGCCGGAGCCTCGTTCTTGACCAGATCCGGGTGGGCCAGGGTGTCGAACAGTCCCGACTCCGCCGCCGCTGCAAGGTGATCGAAGTACACCTGTTGATACGCAAATGCATCGCCCTTGTAGTACATCGCCCGGTAAGGCGCCATTTGCATGTGAACGGATCCGAGCACGTGATGCAGCGGCACGCGCGCATGCAATTGCTCCAGCCACGGCTCCACGCCGGGAAAGTAATCGCTCTCCAGCCCCACCCGTACATCCACCCGACCCGCCATCCGGGCCCGGGTCTCGCCAATCAGGGCAACGTAGTCCTCGAACTGCTCCGGAGCCATCCGGAACTGGAGGGAGTGTCCGTCCGGAAGGGGACAGTGGCAGGTGAAGACAATGCCCCGCAGTCCCCGTGCCTCCGCGACTTCTGCATACTCGACCGGGGTTCCGGTGGCGTGTTTGCAGAGCGTCGTGTGCGCGTGGGATTCATAAAGGAGCGGTGCGGCCATGGCGGTGAGCCGGCAAGAAAACACAGACGGGCATCAACCGGCAATCAAACGATTGCGCCCGTCCCAACGAGAAGGCGGCAGCGCTGCGGAGCTGCCTGGGCCGCCCCGCAACCCGACGCGTTCGCTCAAAAGAACGTGTAGTACTTTCCTGCGCTCAAGCGCTGGATGAGCAACGCCAGCTCCATCGTGTGGTAGTCTCCCCACATCGAGGACTCGCCACAGGGGACTTTCCGACCCTTCGGCACATGATCCCAGCCGTTGGGGCGATGATACACGCTGTGCAGCAGCAGCCCCTGGTGCTTGGAATCGGTCGAGAGATAGGGCTCGTCAAAGAGCGTGTTTGCCACGGTCAGGCCGGCCTGCAGGTACTTCTTGCCGGCGGCCTTCTGCCCCTTGCCCTGCAGCCAGAGTCCGAGGCGGATGAAGCCCTGGGCGGCGATCGCGGCGGCCGAACTGTCCACCGGCTCGTGATCATTGAAAGGGTCGGCGGCACGGGCCGCAAAGTCGCCCAGCCGGTGCGTCTGCAACGCCGAACTGTCCCAGTACGGCACTCCGTCTTTCGCCGAGTAACCATCGATGTAGTAATCGCTGGTCGCGCGGGCCGTCTCGAGAAAGAGGTCGGTCACCGCCCGACGGCCGCCCACCGCGTCCAACGCGGTGCCCGAAACCGTATCAAGAAACTCAAGCTGCTCGGCGTAGCCGCAGATGATCCAGGCCGCACCGCGCGTCCAGGTCGTGAACGGTGAATACCCCTGCTGCGTGCTCGAGCAGCGGAACTGTCCGTCATTGCGGTTGAAGATCGACTCGTGGGCAACGCGTCCGCGCACATCGTAGCTGTCGCGTCCCTGTCCAAAGAAGACATTGTACCGCGCCGTCGTCGCTGCGTGCTCGATCGCCCGGTGGAGCAGATTGATCGGTTTGTCGCCTTCACCCATGAGCGCGTGACCCAGCTGATGTCCCACCGCCAGCGAACGCATCGAACGGATCGTGTCCGCAAACAAGGACTGCGGTCCGTTGAAGGAATAGATGTAGCCTCCGGGCACCAGGCCGGGCGCGCCCTCGACGGGCGACCACGGCGCCTTGGCGGCGGTGGTGGCGTAGCGCGCCGCCTGCACCGCACCGGAGACCTTGAGGGCCAGCTCACAAAAATTCAGTTCGTCCTGATTGGCGGGGACCTTCCCCTCCAACTGCAGCCTACGCAGATTGCCGTAGGTCGAAACATTGTTGAAGCCATGGTCGTGCACGCCGACATGCGAGACGTGCGACGCCATCAGCTTGATCGTCTTGGCGCGGCCAAGTTCGAGGAAATCGGACTCACCCGTCGCATCGTACTGCAAGAACGCCATGCCAAACTGGAAGCCCTGGGTCCATTCGGTCCAGCCGCGGGAGGTGTACTGGCCTTTGACCGTGAACACCGGCGTGCCCTTGGCCGGGTCCCAGGCCGCGTCGATCGCACGGATCTTGCGGCCGGCGAGTTCAAACACGCGGGTGACTTTCTTCTGCAGCGTCTGTGGGGTGATCGTCTGGTTGATCTTCATGGCGGATGGTGGGAAGGGCCCACCGTGCCGCGCCCTCGCCCGCAAAACAAGGTCGAAACCGCAGGCAGGCGGTTTCGTGCTAGAATTGGCCGGAAGTGTCGCGGTGGCCGCCGCGCCCAGCGTGGAACGAATGCCTCGCGGCCCTCCCCCCGTTCAGCCGGAGAACGTGGTCATCAGCTCCGTGTAGATCTTGGCGCACGCGAGCAGCTCGCGCACGCTGGCCCGCTCGTTCACGGCGTGAAAGGCCTGCCCGCCCGGTCCGTATCCAAGTGTTGGAACACGCAGGTGCTCGGAAAAGAAGTGCATGTCGTTGAAACCGGTCGACACGCTGAACTCGGCCGGCTGGCGGCGGACCCGCGACACACAACCGGCCATCGCGTCGAAGAACGGATGGGCGGGACGGTTGAAGCAGGGTTTGCTTTCGGACACCTTGGCCACGGAGATCCGGCACCCGGGAATCGACCGCGCCGTCGTTTGCAGAAAACCGCGCAGTTCCCGCTCCGCCGATGCCAGGGACTCGATGGCCAGCACCCGGCGGTCGAGTGAGAAACGCGCCAGGGCTGGCACCGTATTGATCTTGCCCCCGCTTCCCTGCGTGAAGACGCCGCCCACGTTGAGCGTCGGCACCATCACCTTGCCATCCGGAGCCTCAAAGGTTCGGCGACGAAGTTGCTTCTTGAACCCGCTCAGGGCCGTCACCAGCGCGGCCATTTTCTCAAGTGCGTTGACCCCATGCTCCGGAGTGGATCCGTGCGCGGCGCGACCGTGAACCGTGACCTCCAGCCAGACCACGCCATTGTGTCCGCAGCAGACTCGGTTGGCCTCGCCGCCTTCCATCACCACGGCAAAATCGGGGCGGATGGGCGCGTGCTGCACGAGCCAGTGGGCCCCGAGCGCGGAGTCGGTTTCCTCATCGGCGGTGAACGACACCTCGACGTTGAAATTGGGCCGTGTGCCGGTGGCGCGGAGCGCCCGCAACGCGAGCAGAAGCGAGGCAATCGAGCCCTTCATGTCCGAGGTGCCGCGCCCATAGACCCAGCCTCGATCCTCGGTCCCGCTGAATGCGCTGCCATGCCGCCAGCCTTCCGAGACGGGCACCACGTCGTAGTGGGCGTTGAAGTGAAGGGTGCGCTGCGATCGACCGACCCGCAGGGTGCCCAGCACATTGCTGCGCGGATACGACCATTGCTCGGGAGGCAGCGCCGCCCGCAACTCTGCCTTCGTCGGGGTGAACCGGCGGGCGGCGAGCCCGGCTGCCTTCAGCTCCTCAACCAGCAGGTCGGTGATGACCCCATAACTCTGCCCGGGTGGGTTCACGGTGGGGATCTGCACCAACCGGCGCAGCAATCCAACCAGATCGGAAACGTGGGCATCAAGGTACGAGGAGGGAGTCATCGAGTTCGAGCGCGGGCGCGCAGGATCACCTAGCATGACGAACGGTCACGCGACGACCAACCTGAATCGTCCAAGGGCCGCAAGAGCCTCGCCGGGCATGGCCCGTGCCAACCGGGGTGTCGCCGGGAGAGGAAACCACCCCAGCTCCGGATTTTCTCTCCAACGAGCCAAAACACCGGGTGTTTCCCTCATTTTCTCCGTGATCTCTGCAAACATCTCACTACGGTCAGCGAAAATCATGTCCTTCGCCGACCTTCGAAAAGACTACAGCCTCGCCGGCTTGGCCGAGAAGGACTTGGCGCGGGATCCGTTCCGGCAGTTTGAAACCTGGTTTCAGGAAGCCGAGGCCGCCCGCATTCCAGAACCCAATGCCATGGTTTTGAGCACGGCGACGAAGGACGGACGCCCCTCCTCGCGCACCGTCCTGTTGAAGGCGATGGACGGCCGCGGATTCGTGTTTTTCACCAACTACGAAAGCCGCAAGGGCCGGGAAATTGAAAACAATCCTGCGGCTTCCTTGCTTTTCCCTTGGATTGGGCTCGAACGTCAGGTCATTGTCGAAGGCACTCTGAACCGGGTGACACGCGAAGAGAGCACCGCCTATTTTCATTCCCGACCGCGCACCAGCCAGTTGGGCGCTTGGGTGTCTCGTCAAAGCAGCGTGGTCGCAGATCGATCAGCGCTCGAATCCAGCATGAAGGCGCTGGAGCAGAAATACGCCGGCGCCGAGGTTCCCATTCCACCGTTCTGGGGAGGCTATCGCCTCGCCCCAGACGCCGTCGAGTTCTGGCAGGGGCGTCGAAGCCGCCTGCATGATCGGCTGCGATTCCGACGCGATCGGCCCGGCGGCAATTGGGTGGTGGAGCGCCTCTCGCCATGACCGTGGCTCCCCATGAAACGTCGCTCTCGCGACCGTCGCGCGTCAGCCGTTCCGAGGGTCGGCCTGCGAAGCGTGCCACTGAACGCAAGTTGAGCGTGACTCCCGCGGTCAAAGCCAAGCGTCGCCGGTTGCCTGCCCAACCGGTCGAAACCAGCGTCACCTCCGATTTGCTGGCTCAAACCCTCCGCATGCTTCCGGAGGGTGTGTTTGTCGCCGAGCCGCGCTGGCAGAAACGCGGGCTTCGCATCCTCTTCGCCAACGAGCAGTTCTGCCAGATGACTGGCTACAGCGAAAACGAACTGTGCGCCGGCACCCACACCTTTCTGCACGTCGACAAAAGCGAAATTGCACGCCAGCAGCGCTGGGTGCGCTCGGTTGCGCGGGGTCAGACCTTTGCTGCGGAAGGGTACCTGAAGCGGCGCGACGGCTCAGTCCTGTTTGCCTCCTGGTACTTCAGTCCCCTGTGTGACGCCAGCGGGCGGGTGACCCACATTGTGGCCAGTTACCGGGACATGACCGAAAAACGGCGTCTCCAAGAGGCTCTGATCCAGGCCCAGCGCATCGACGCGGTCGGTCGACTGGCAGGAGGCGTGGCCCACGATTTCAACAACCTGCTTTCCGTCATCAACGGATACTCCGAGATCCTCGCGGACCGGCTGGCCAAGGACGAGCGCGCGCGCCACGACCTCGCCGAGATCCACGAAGCCGGCCAGAAAGCCGCCGCCCTGACGCGCCAACTCCTGGCATTCAGTCGTCGACAATCGATGGACCCACGGGTCATCAGCCTGAATGAGCTGATCTTGGGGCACGCCGAACTGCTCGGTCGTCTGCTGCGACCCGACAAGCGTCTCAATCTCGCATTGGCCAGCGATTTGGGAAATGTCCGGGTCGATCCTGCCGCCCTTCAGCAGGTGCTGCTCAACCTGACCCTCAATGCGCGCGACGCCCTGTCGGCCGGAGGACATTTGACGATCAGCACGGTTCGTCGCGTGGTTAAACCCGGCATGACCAATCGGCGGCTGCCTGAAATGATGCCCGGTCGCTACATCCAGATGTCGGTCAGCGACAGCGGCAGCGGCATGGACGAACATGTCCAGGCGCATCTCTTTGAACCGTTCTTCACCACCAAACCCCAAGGTAAGGGCACCGGTCTCGGTCTGGCGTTGGTGTACGGGGTGGTGCAACAAAGCGGCGGCTTCATCTCGGTGCATAGCGCTCCCGGGGTGGGTACAACCTTTGACATCTATCTGCCCGAGGTGAACGAACCCGCCTCGGCACGTCCACCCGGACTTACGTCGCTTCCCGTCACGGGCGGCCGTGAGTCCATTCTGATCGTGGAAGACGATGACGTGCTCCGCAAAATGATCGCGGGCATCCTGACCGCCGACGGCTATACCGTGCAGGCCGTGGCGACCACCGACGAGGGCCTCGTCGCCGCCCGGCGCACCGCGGTGCCGGTCCAGTTGGTTATAGTCGATTGCAGTCAGCCCAACGGCGACGGCGAACGGTTGGTCCGGGCCTTGCACGTGATGCGTCCCGAGTTGCGCGTGCTGTCCACCAGCGACGTCGAAACGGGAGGACCGCTCTCCTGGCTCCCCCCTGCCGCCCAGGCCCACCTCTCCAAACCATTTACCCTGAGTACTTTGCTCAAGGTTCTGCGCACGCTGCTCGATGCGGCGCCCCATGAGTCCGCCGTGGACACCGCGGCGATCATTGGTTGACGCCATGGCAGGACTCCGGCGTTCCACCCCCGGGCCCGCACGCCTTTGGTCCAAAGGCGGTCGCGTTCCGGTGCGCCTTCCTGGCCACACCGCTCCTTCCAGGTCGCGCCTGGTGATTCCATGTTGTTTCTGATCCGGCACGCCCATGCGGTTCCGGCAGACGAGGATCCTTTGCGACCGCTGAGTCTGCGGGGGGTCGATGAATGCACACGCTTGGTGCGTTTTTTCCGCACCAGCGGCGCATTGGTCCCGCTCCAGTTCTGGCATAGTCCTTTGGTTCGCTCGCGGGACACGGCCGATCGTCTGGCGGCCGGGCTCGCGCCCGACGCCATTCGGGTGGAAATCCCAGGTCTCCTTCCGGAGGACGACCCGGAACCCCTGGCCCGGCGCGTCGATGCCCTTCCCCCCAAAGCAATGGTGGCGATTGTGGGGCACGAACCCCACCTCGGCCATCTCGTCACCCTTCTGACCCGGGGCAAAGCGAAACCCGTGATCGTGGAGTTGCGCAAGGCCGCCGCCCTTTCGCTGGAGCGCTCGTCGAGCGTACATCCCAAGTCAGGTTTTCCACGCTGGCGCCTCCGCTGGCTGGTGTCGCCCGAACTCCTCCGCTCCTCAGGCGACGGCGAACTCAGAATCACCACCGCCTAACCCGGGGTGCGGCCGAAACGCGCCGTCCCCGGTCCAGCATCGACCCGCTCTCACTCCCATGACCGCGTCGCAAATCGCCCTTTTTGACCTGTCCCTCATTTCGGAGTCCCGAGCATGAACCTCTTCGTCACTGGTGCCAGCGGGCTCGTCGGCAGCACCTTTTCGTCGCTCGCCGCTCGTTTGGGACACCAGGTCGTCGGCACATCCCACCACTTCACTGGCGGAGTTCCCGGTCTGCACCAGGAGCTGACCCTGGACCTGGCTGTGCCGGAAGCGGTGCAATCCGCCCTCCGCGCCCACCCGGTTGACGTGATCGTCAACTGCGCCGCCATCGCCGAGCCGGCACTCTGCGACGCCGATCCCGTGCGTTCCCAACAGATCAATGTCGAACTACCCGCACTCCTCGCGGTTGAGGCAGCCCGAAGCGGCTCACGGCTGATTCACCTGTCCAGCGAACAGGTGTTCGCCGGCGATCGTCCACCCTATCGGACCACCGACCCGGTCGGTCCTCTGAACCGCTATGGTCAGCAGAAGGTCGAGAGCGAAGCGCGCGTACATCGCCTCGCCCCGGTCCACGCCGCCACCGTTCGAGCGCCCCTGCTGATCGGAAACAGCCTGCGCCGCGATCGCAGCCTGCATGAACGGCTGCTGCGCGACTGGGAGTCTGGAAAGGTGCCACGCCTGTTCACCGACGAATTCCGACAGGTCTGTTCCGCGGAGAATCTCGCTGCCGCCCTTCTGGAACTGTGCGGTCGCCCGGCCGATTGCGGTCTCTTCCACTGGGCCGGAGCCGAGGTGGTGTCCCGCTACGACCTGGGCTGCCGCATCCGGCAGCGATTTGGGTTGAGCGAGGCGGAGGCTCCGCTGCTTCCGGTGTCCCGCGCCGACGATCCCGCTGCCGTTCGTCTGCGACCCGCGCACCTGGGCCTCGACCTGTCACCGTTGTCGGATCGCCTGCGAACCCGGCCGGCGTCGCTCGCCGACCAGCTTTCAGGCCTGGTCGCGCCCTGAGTTCACCCTCGCTTCAGCCGCAGGAGTCGCTCGCCGGCCGCATGCAGCGTGGCTGGCCGTTTGGCGAAATTCAGCCGGATAAACCGGTTTTCCGGATACGGAAAGAAACTTGAGCCCGGCACCGGCGCCACGCCGATGTCACGCGCCATCCAATGCGCAAATTCAATATCGCTGGCGTGGCCATAGGGCGAGATGTCGACCATGACAAAGTACGCCCCTTCCGGTCTCGTGTAGGCAAGGCCGGTGCGGTCGAGGTACCCGCAGAGTATGTCGCGCTGCGCCGCATACTCCGCCGCCAGGTGGTCGTAATAGGCCTGCTCGTAACCGAGAGCCGTGACCACCGCGTGCTGCAGGGGGGCCGCCGCTCCAACCGTGAGAAAATCATGCACCTTTCGCGCCTGGGCGATGATCTCGGCGGGGGCGTGCACATACCCGAGCCTCCATCCGGTGATCGAGAAGGTCTTCGACAGCGAGGAGCAGCTCAAGGTGCGCCGCGCCATGCCGGGGAGGGTGGCGAAGGTCACATGCTGCCGCCCGTCGAAGACGATGTGCTCGTAGACTTCATCGGTGATGACGAAGGTGTCGAACTCCTCCGCCAGCGCTGCGATTTGCAGCAGTTCCTCGCGGGTGAACACGCGCCCGGTCGGGTTGGAGGGATTGCAGAGCACAAAGGCCTTCAAGCCGCGCTCGAAGGCCGCGCGCAGCTCGGCCCCGTCGAACCCATATCCCGGCGGGTTCAAGCGCACATGCACCGGCGTGGCGCCCGTGAGGATCGCATCCGCGTTGTAATTCTCGTAGAAGGGTGAAAACAGCCCCACACGATCCCCGGGATCGCACACCGTCATCATCGCCACCATCATGGCCTCGGTGGCACCACACGTCACCACCAGTTCTCGTTGCGGATCAACCGCCTGTCCGGTGAAACGCCTCAGCTTTTCCGCCAGTGCCGTGCGCAGTTCCGGCGACCCCCAGGTGATGGCATACTGGTGACGCCCCGCATCCATCGCATCCTTTGCGGCCTGAACCAGCGATGGCGGGGGATCGCTGTCAGGAAACCCCTGCGACAGATTGATGGCCCCATGCTGCTGGGCCACCCGCGTCATTTCGCGGATCAGGGACTCGGTGAAGACTGCGGTGCGTCGGGAGGTGGCCGGCATGCGCCGGTGAGCGTTTGAGTCGAGCCAGTCACCGCGAGCAAAAAGTGGGCAACGTGCCCGCCGCCGCGACCGGTTGACTCGTGAACGCAGCGTAAAAAGCGAGAAGCGTCCAACTTGATATCACATCACAACCATCAGGCTTTCACATTTTTACGCTATCAACTTTAAATCCCCCACTCACGCCTGAGGAATTCGCCACCTACCCAAAGCCGCGGTCAATCGAGATACTGGCGACATGGTGAACTCCGGTTACTCTCGCTCTTCCTCGCTTCTACGGCGGCTCCCAATCCTCGCGCTGGCACTCCTCGTGTCGCCACTGGGACAGCAGATCGGCAGCGCCCAACCCGTCCGCAATGTGGAGTTGCCGGCTCCCGCCAAAGGTGCCGCCGCCATCGCCGCTTTGGGCGCTCACCTTCCCACGGTCGCCCAAGCCTACGGCCTTCAAGCGCAGGCGCTCTCCACGCTCTTCCGGCTTCAGCCTTCGCTCGCCGTGGATCGACACGGATCGCTCGTTTTTCTTTGCGAGGCCCTGCCGGCCAGCGGCGCCACCGCCGGTTCGGCCCTTCCGGCCCCGGCCACGGCAACGTCCGCCGATGCGCTAAACCTCCACAGCCTTCCCGGCGCGCCCCTCGTCATTTACCTGGACTTCAACGGGCACACCACCACTGGAACGTCATGGAACAGCAGTTTCGCCAGCGGGAATTCCATCATCTCCCAACCCTTTGATCTGGACGGAGCCCCCTCGACGGTCGGCCCCACTGAGATGGCTTTCATCTTCAAAGTCTGGCAACGAGTGGCCGAGGACTTCGCACCTTTCCGCGTGGATGTCACCACCGCCGATCCCGGTCTGGAAGCCCTGCGCAAGTCCGACAGCAACGATACGAACTACGGGGTACGCGTGGTGATCAGCCCAACCAATTGGTACAGCACGAACGCCGGGGGCGTGGCCTACATCGGCTCGTTCTCCTGGAATAGCGACACTCCCTGCTATGCCTTCACCGGACAGTTGGCGAATGGGGAGAAGTACATTGCGGAATGCATTTCCCACGAGACCGGTCATACGCTCGGACTGTACCACGATGGCCTCGGAGGCACGTCAGCCACCGAATACTATCAAGGCCAGGGTTCATGGGCTCCCATCATGGGCAACAGCTACTACAAGGGCGTCACTCAGTTCAGCCGAGGTGAATACGCCAACGCCAACAACACCCAGGATGATTTGGCCGTGATCGCCGGGTTTACGCCGCTGACGGTCGACGACCACGGCGGCACACTCGCCAGCGCCTCCGTGCTGGCAGGACCGTCGATCAACGATGGCGGCACGCTTGAGTCCCGCACCGATCTCGATGTGTTTCGATTCGATACCGGCGCCGGCTCGATCAGCCTCTCCATCCAATGCCCGGGGCCCGCCGGAAATGCAGATCTCAAGGCAGAACTGCTCAATTCCGCAGGCACTGTTCTGGTCACGAATGATCCCGCAACCCTCGCGACTACCATCGACGCCACCGTCACCGCCGGAACCTACTATCTCAGGTTGAGCAGCGTCGGATCCGGCGACCCAGCCACCACCGGCTATTCCAACTATGCCAGCATCGGCGACTACGTGATCACCGGAACCCTGATCTCTACCGGGCTCAAACAGCCACCGATCGCCTCCGCCATCGCCAGTGCAACCAGCGGTGCCATTCCCCTGACCGTCACTTTCTCCAGCAGCGGATCCTACGATCCAGATGGAACCGTTACGTCGTACCTCTGGTCGTTCGGTTCCGGCTTTACCTCGACCGAAGCGAATCCGACTTATACCTACACCGCTGCGGGCACCTTCAACGTGACCTTGACTGTCACCGACAACGACGGGCTCTCGTCCATTGCCACGGTCGGAATCACCGTCAATCCGCCACCCAATCAGCCGCCAACCGCCGTCATCGCCGCTTCGGCAACCTCCGGCACGGCACCATTGCCGGTGGCGTTCTCCGGGACTGGTTCCTTCGATCCGGATGGCGCAATCGTTTCCTATGCCTGGTCGTTCGGCGACGGCACCACCTCAAGCCTGGTTTCGCCAAGCAAGTCCTACTCGAGCCCAGGAACTTTCACGGTTCAGCTCAAGGTCACCGATGACCGTGGCGCGACTGCCTCGACCACGACCACCGTGGTCGTGACCGCAGACCGGACCCTCGACGTCGACGTGAGCCAATTCACGTTGTCCACGATCTCGGAAACACGTGGCAAGTCGGCCGTCGCCACCGTCACCGTCCGTGACCGGCTCGGTCGCCTCGTCAGTGGCGCAGCCGTGGAAATCACGTGGTCGGGCCTGCTTTCCGGCAGAACCGCCGGCGCGACGAATTCAAGCGGGCAAATCACCCTGTCGTCGGCGCGCACCAAAAAATCGGGCACGGTGACCGCGACCATCACCGCGATCACCGCGCCGGGCGGCGCGACCTACGACCCCGCCCTCTATCCCGAACCCGTCGCGCGCTCGCTCAACTTCTAGCGACGACGTCGCTCGCCCGCTGCACGCAACCGAGGGCGGAGGTCGGCTCGCAAACCAACGCGGCCGCCCTTTGTTGCGGTTTGTGGTCGACTCTCGGCGACTCGTGCCTGGCACGGGGCGCGAGATCAGGGGTCGAGGTCATACAATTCGATCAACACGCGCCCTCCGGTCGAAGAACTTCCAATCGCATCCATCGTATACCCGCCCGGAGGAAGTCGCACCAGCAACACAGCGTCGCGTGAACCCGGGACCAGGTCAAATGCGCCGGCGGCGGCAAAGGCCTGGCTGGACAAAGCGTCGCCGCCCCAATCGTCGTTCACCGCCAGGGGAGCCTCCTGCCCCAGCGCGCGAAGGGTCAGGAAGGGGTTTGAAAGGAAGTCTGGAACTCCAAACCGCTCCAGCCCCGGGCCGATCGCCCGGATCAGCAGGCGCTTGGGCGCATCCCCTCCGATGACAAAACCCATGGACAGCCGGCGCGCATCCGGCGTGGTCGGACCGAGCGACGAGAGATTGATCAAGCGGCTCTGGGTGTCAGGGGTGTCGCGATCATAAACTTCAACCAGCGCGATTCCGCCCAGCTCCAAACTCCGGCCGGTGGTCCGTGCGGTGTACCCGCCGGGAGTCAGTCGGGCCAGCAGCGCGGCATCGGCCGAGTCTGCGGGCAACGCGAAGGCACCGACAGCACTGAAGGCCGCCACGAGAGCGGCCCCCCCACCCCAGGTGTCGTTTCCCAGCAACGACGTGCTTGTTCCCAACGGAATGAGATCGAGCACCGGATCAGCCAGCGCATCGGTGATTCCGAATGACACGAGGGCCGGCCCCACCGCGCGGCCCAAAATGGACTTTTCTCCGGTTCCGCGCATCACGAATCCCACCGCCAGCTCCCGGCCCGCACTCACATACCCACGCGTGGAAAGATTGCTCAACCGGCTCGCGCCCCCGGTTTCAACCGTGAGCAGGGCGGGTGACGAACGGATCGATCCGTCGGGCAGACTCACCTTCACCACGTAGACGCCCATGTCCGACGCCTGAGCGGACCCGACCGCGTAGGTCGAAGCCGTCGCCCCCGGAATGGGCTCTCCGTTCTTGGTCCACTGGAAGGCCAGATCGCCGCCCGTCGCCTCAACGGCAAAGGTCACCGCTGTATTCAATGGTACGTGACGCGAGGCTGGCGACTGAATCACGACTGGCAGCTGCGGGATGCGGACGCCTTTGCGGAGCGTGTGGTTTCCGGAGTCGGCCACGTAAAGAATGCCATCGCGGGACACCGCCACACCGGCGGGCTGGAGGAAACGCGCGTTTGCACCCAAACCATCGTCGCTTCCAAAGACACCGGCCGCGCCTGCGATCGTCGCCACCACCCCTTCCGGGGTGATCTGTCGGATCAGGTGATTGGAGGAGTCGGCAACAAAAATCCGTCCCGAGGGATCGACCGCCACGGCCGATGGATCCCGAAACCGGGCCAGCGCCCCTGATCCATCCGCCGCTCCCGGCGAACCCGCCAGGCCGGCCAGGGTGACGACGGTTCCGTCCGGACTCAGTCGGCGAATCGTATCGTCGCCCCACTCGGCAAGATAGACTTGACCCGCTGCATCCGCCGCCAGGCCGCGCAGGACAAAGAACTGGGCCGCGCTCCGAACCCCGTCGGCATGGCCCGTCACCCCAAGCTGACCCGCCACGGTGCTGACCAGGCCGTTGGGTGCCATCCTACGAACCGTCCGGTTGAGCACATCGCCGATGAAGAGCGCCCCGGCGGAATCCACAACAATCCCGAGCGGACTGTTGAACCGGGCGGCCGTGCCAAGCCCGTCGTTGCTGCCCGCCTGTGCAACCTGGCCCGCCACCGTGGTCACCACTCCTTCGGGCGAGATCCGTCGGATGGTCTGGTTGAAGAAATCCGCGACAAAAACGATCCCAGTCCCGTCCACCGTCAACGCCTGGGGACCGCTGAACCGCGCTGCCGATCCCACTCCGTCGGCGCTACCGAACTGCCCCGGCAGTCCGGCGAGCGTGGTCACCTCGCCGTCAGGACTGACCTTGCGGATGGCATGGTTGAAGCGATCTGCGACATAGATGTACCCGGCGGCATCCACCGCCAGACCGTTGGGTCCGTTGAAGCGGGCGCCCGAACCCGAACCATTGGTGGTGCCGGTGATACCCGCGTCTCCGGCGAGGGTGGTGAAGCGATAGGACTGGGCAGCCAGCAGCCCGCAGGATGCCACCCAGGCTCCCGCCAGCGCGGAAACATGCAGAAAAGCGTTCATGATCGAAGACAGGATCGTTTCACCCGCCAGCGTAGGTAATCAGCCACTACGCCACGGTCACACAGGTCCAACCTGCAACTACTTGTCTCGCCGGGCGCCTGAACCAAAACGCGCCCCGGCAACCCGCTCAACCGCAAGCAAAACGCAGCAGGCCGGAACGGGTGCAGCCCGCGGTTCGATCAATCCGAAACGCTCGTCCCGAAGATCGGGAAGCGAAATCTGTCAACCTGTTGCGACACGAAGCGCCAAAACCGGCTAGGGAAGGCTGAGCCGGGGACCCCTCTTTTGTAAAGCCAAGCGACACTCATTTCCAATCCAATTGAGTCAGTTGCGCACCAAGGCCCCTCGCCTTCCAACGCAGAACCCTTACGCCCCAAATCCTCTATTAATTTTCAACCAGCCACTTAGTCTAACCACCCTTCTTCTCCGTCCCATCGTCCCGTCCCATCGTCCCGTCCCAGTCGCGCCCTGCCGCGATCTTATCATTCGATGCCTAGCCCAATCCTCACCCAGAGTGCGCGAGGCGCACGTGCCGGAGTCAGAACCCGCTGGATCCAAACAGATTGAGTTTCGACTCTTTCCCCAGTCCTTTCCATGAGTCGGATTCATTTACAGTAGTAAGTCCGCAACCCAGATCTGGACCGGTGCATCATACTTTTTGTATAGCTATAACTATCTAAACAATAGTTGATTATACAATCCGAAAAGCCCAAATCCTCTCTTGCGGAACACAAGCTGCTTACCAAACGAATCCATGAAACTTCTTAAACTCCTCACCCTACTCGCAGCCTTCGGACTTGGAGGATCGGCCTTCGCACTTCCCACCAATATCACTGTTGATGGTTCCGGAGTCCTGTTGAATACAATCGGTATCGCGAACAATACGCAGTACGGCCAGGGAGACAACAATCCGGGCAGCAACCTGACCTTTCTCAATGGGCTGATCGGCAATTGGAATGGCGCGTTCAATCCGGATCTCCCAACCAATCCGACGCTTGCGAACCAGCTGGACAGTTTGGGTAACGTCACCTCTTACAATGCCTTGGCCGGCTATGAGTATGTGGTCCTCCACTTCGGCGCCGGCCAGGCCGGTGGCGGGCAGGTCAGCCCCGGCGGCTGGTGGCAGGCTTACTACCTCGGGGGAGGCGGCGGCAGCTTCGGATTACCCTCGGTCGGCGGCGAAAACGTAGGCGGTTATTCGTCGGCCCGCTATTTTGGTGTGACACCGACCTCCGGACCAAAGGTTCCCGACAGCGGTGCGACGGCTGGGCTCCTTTCGCTTGGCATCGTAGGCCTCGCCCTCTTGCAGCGCCGGAAGTCATCCCAGTAAACGGACTACCGCTTTTCGGCTTCCGAGCCGCCCAGGCCTCCGCGCCGGGCGGCTTTTTTGCGTCCAAAGATCTGCGTCCGCAAGAATTGCACCGCCAAAGACAACCCCTGCGGAGCAGGACTGCGCACTTCTTGACATGCTGGGACAACGCCGCGAGCGCATTGTCCGCGGTCCCCAATCCGCCATGAACTCGACCGGCCGCAAGCCTTCCTACGTGACGCTCGACGCCAATGAAGCCGTCGCTTCCGTCGCCTACCGTCTTAATGAACTGATCGCCATTTATCCGATCACCCCGTCGTCCGCCATGGCCGAGTCGTGCGACGAATGGGCCGCGCTGGGCAAGCCCAACCTCTGGGGCGAGGTGCCGCGGGTGGTGCAGCTTCAGTCCGAGGGCGGCGTCGCCGGCGCCGTGCATGGCAGTCTGCTCGGCGGAGCGCTCACCACCACCTTCACCGCTTCGCAGGGTCTCCTGCTCATGATCCCCAATCTCTACAAGATTGCGGGAGAACTGTTGCCTTTCACGATGCACGTCAGCGCACGGGCACTGGCCGCGCAAGGGCTCTCCATTTTTGGTGATCACCAGGACGTAATGGCCTGCCGGGCCACGGGCTGCGCCCTCCTCTGCTCCAACACGGGTCAGGAAGCCCACGACCTCGCACTCGTCGCCCACGCCGCCAGCTATCGCGCGCGGCTGCCGTTCATTCACTTCTTCGACGGGTTCCGCACCTCCCATGAGGTTTCGAAACTGGCGTTGCTGAGCGACGAAGACCTTCGCCTGGTCATCGACGAAAACGACATCGCCGCCTTCCGGGCCCGCGGGATGAGCCCGGACCGGCCGTCGCTGCATGGCACCGCTCAAAATCCCGACGTCTACTTCCAGGGCCGTGAATCCGTCAACCGGTTCTACGATGCCCTGCCCGGCATTGTCCAGGGCACGATGGACCGACTCGCCGCCACTTGCGGGCGACGCTATCAGCTTTTCGAATACCACGGCCACCCGGAGGCGGAACGCGTTGTCGTCGCCATGGGCAGCGCCATCGAGACGATCACTGAAACCGTCGACTGGCTCGTGGCCCGGGGCGAAAAGGTCGGTGTCGTCGCCGTCCGCCTCTTCCTGCCCTTCCACGTCAAGAGCTTCCTCGCCGCCCTGCCCAAGACAGTGAAGGCGATTGCCGCCCTCGACCGCACCAAGGAACCCGGTTCCATCGGCGAGCCGCTCTTCCTCAATGTGCTCGCCGCCTTGGCCGAGGGGCGCTCCCCGCTCGCGGGTTCGCCCCGCATCATCGGAGGTCGCTATGGCCTTGGCTCCAAGGAATTCACGCCCGGCATGGTGCGCTCGGTCTACGAGAACCTGGCCAAGTGGGAGCCTCAGAACCACTTCACACTGGGCATCCTCGATGATGTCACCGGCACCTCGCTCACCTACGATCCCGATTTCGATCTCGAGTCGAGCGATGTCCGCCGCTGCGTCTTTGTCGGGCTGGGCGCCGACGGCACGGTCGGAGCCAACAAGAACTCGATCAAGATTATCGGAGAGCAGACGGACAACTACGCCCAGGGCTACTTTGTCTACGACTCCAAGAAGTCGGGCTCGGTCACGACGTCGCACCTGCGCTTCGGTCCACGCCCCATCCGGTCTCCCTACCTGATCCGCACCGCCGACTTCGTCGCCTGCAGCCAGTTCAGCTTTGTGGGAAAGCAGGACGTGCTCACCTACGCGGGTGTGGGAGCGACCGTGCTCCTCAATTCTCCGTACGCCGCCGCGGAAACGTGGAAGCGGCTGCCGCGGGATTGGCAGCAGACGCTGATCGACAAGCGCATCCGACTCTTCGTCATCGACGCCACCCAGGTCGCCCAGGCCTCGGGCATGGGCCGGCGCACCAACACCGTCCTGCAGACCTGTTTCTTCGCACTCTCCGGTGTGCTGCCGCAGGACGAAGCCATTGCGCAAATCAAGAAGGCCATCGCCAAGACCTACGGCCGCAAGGGCGACCAGATCGTCAAGATGAACTACGCGGCGGTCGACGCCGCCCTCGCCGGCCTGCAGCAGGTCGAGATCCCGGCTTCGGCTGATTCGGACGCCGCCATCGTCCTGCCGCCGACCTACGAGAACGCTCCGGAATTTGTCCGCAAGATCACCGCCCGGCTGCTCGCCAATCAGGGCGACCTCATGCCGGTGAGTGCCATTCCCTGCGACGGAGCCTGGCCGACCGGCACCACCCGCTTCGAGAAGCGAAACATCGCGCTCGAGATCCCGCAGTGGGACGCCTCGATTTGCATCCAGTGCAACAAGTGCGCGCTGGTCTGTCCGCACGCTGCCATCCGCCCGAAGTTCTACGCACCCGAAGCCCTCGCGGGCGCACCCGAGGGATTCAAATCCACGCCGTTCAAATCCACCGAGTTTCCCAACCAGCGCTACACCCTGCAGGTCGCTCCCGAAGACTGCACGGGTTGCACCCTCTGCGTACAGGTGTGCCCGGCCAAGGATCGCACCAATCCGCGGCACAAGGCCATCGACATGGTCCCGCAGGAGCCACTGCTCGCGGCCGAACGCGCCAACTGGGACTTCTTCCTCGGTCTGCCGGACCCGGACCGCGCCCGTCTCGACGTCAGCACGGTCAAGGGCACGCAGTTTGCCGTGCCGCTGATCGAATTCTCCGGCGCCTGCGCCGGCTGCGGCGAAACGCCCTACCTCAAACTGCTCACCCAGCTCTTTGGCGACCGGCTGCTCATGGCCAACGCCACCGGCTGCTCCTCGATCTACGGCGGAAATTTGCCGACCACGCCGTATTGTTCGAACAGTGACGGTCGTGGCCCCACCTGGGCGAATTCTCTCTTCGAGGACAACGCCGAGTTCGGTCTCGGCCTGCGCCTTGCGGTCGAGCACCGGGCCGCCGCCGCCCGCAACCTGCTGCAGCGGCTGGCACCCAAGCTGGGCGAGTCCCTCGCCGGCGAACTGCTCAACGCACCGCAAACCACCGAAGCCGAAATCGCCGCCCAGCGCCGGCGGGTGCTCGATCTCCGGGTCGCGCTGCGGACGGTGGATTCGGTCGACGCCCTGAAGTTGACCGCGATGGCCGACGAACTGGTCAACAAGTCCGTCTGGATCATCGGCGGCGACGGCTGGGCTTACGACATCGGATACGGTGGACTCGACCACGTCCTCGCCTCGGGCGCCAACGTCAAAATCCTCGTCCTCGACACCGAAGTCTATTCCAACACCGGCGGACAATCCTCCAAGTCCACCCCCATGGGCGCGGTTGCGAAGTTCGCCTCGGGTGGCAAGGGCACCTCGAAGAAGGACCTCGCCCTCATCGCCATGCAGTACGGTCACGTCTATGTCGCCCGCGTCGCCTTCGGCGCCAAGGACAGCCAGACGATCGCCGCCCTGCGTGAAGCCGAGTCCTATCCCGGCCCTGCGCTCGTCATCGCCTACTCGCACTGCATCGCCCACGGCTACGGGCTTCACCTGGGCCTGGACCAGCAGAAGCTGGCGGTCGACACCGGCTACTGGCCACTCTTCCGCTACGACCCGCGGCAGGCCGTCAACGGGGAAGGTGGGTTCAAGCTCGACTCTGCCGCCCCGAAGGCCGACCTCGCCAAATTCATGGCCGGCGAAACCCGCTTCAGCATCCTGCGCAACATCGCGCCGGCCAGGGCCGACGAACTCGCGGGACGTGCCCAGGAACAGGTCCGTCGCCACTTCGGTGTCTACCAGCGCCTCGCCCAGCCGGCTTCCGGTGAGGCCGCCGCGCGCACGCCCGCGCCCCCCCCGCCACCCGCCGCAACTCCACCGGCCGCGAAGCCCTGAGGTCCTCAACCCCGTACGCTCATGAAACTCTCCACGAATTACCTCGGTCTTAAGTTGCGCAATCCCATCGTGGTCGGGGCCTCTCCTTTCAGCGACAACCTCAACTCGGTCTGTCAGCTGGAGGACGCCGGCGCCGCCGCCGTGGTCATGCGTTCGCTCTTCGAGGAACAAATCGACCTCGAGCAGCGGGCCCTCCTGCACCACACCGAATCCATCGCCGACAGCAGCCCGGAGGCGACGTCGTACTTTCCCCGTTACGAGGAGTACCACCTCTCTCCCGACCACTACGTGCGCCAACTCTCGCGTCTCAAGGCCGCGGTCGCCATCCCGGTCATCGCCTCGCTGAACGGCCGCCACACCGGAGGTTGGACCGACTACGCCCGTCTGCTCGAGTCCGCGGGAGCCGACGCCATCGAGCTGAACCTGTACCAGCTGGCCACGGATCCCGACATTTCGGCCGACCAAGTCGAGAGCGACATGGTCGACGTGGTCCGCAGCGTGCTCACCTCGGTGAAGATCCCGGTGGCCGTGAAACTGTCGCCCTTTCACACCGCCCTGACCCAATTCGCGGTCACGCTCGACAAACTGGGCACGGGGGGCGTGGTGTTCTTCAATCGTTTCTATCAACCCGACTTCGATATCGAGGAACTCGAGGTTGCCCCTCACCTGAAGCTCTCCGACCCGTCCGAGTTGCTCCTGCGCCTGCGGTGGATCTCCGTCGTTTCGCCTCACCTCAAGGGCTCGATCGCCGCCAGCGGCGGCGTGCACACGTCCAGCGATGCCATCAAGGCCATCCTCGCCGGAGCCAGCGCCGTGCAAGTCGTCTCCGCCCTCCTCAAACACGGGCCGCCGGTCATCGCGACCATGCTGGCCGGTCTCCAGAGCTGGATGTCCGAGTTCGGGTACAATCGAATCGACGAGTTTCGGGGCGCGCTCAACTTGAAGCGTTGCCCGGATCCTGCCGCATTCGAGCGGGCCAACTACATCCGCATCCTGCAAAGCTGGCGAATCTAGTTACAGCCACGCGGTGGCGGAATTCGAAGGGGAAGCGTGAAGGGCGAAAGAGTGACTCGCGACCGACGCGTGGCGGGTGGGCTCGGCTGTGGGTAAGTGCGTGCCCTGCCGATGCTACCCTCCGCGTGAGCGTCCTCTGATTTGAAATCTCAAATCTGAAATCTCAAATTCCAAGTCCCGGTTCCCACAAGCGAGACCTCCGTTCTCTGGCTGCAGATCTCAAATCTCAGATTTCAGATTCCAAATTCCGCCCCTGCCCCGACCCCGGCCGGACATTCGTCATTTGCCTCCTGAGGCAAGTTCGATGAAGGTACCGGCACATGTCACTTCACGTCCTCCCGAGCCGGATCGCCGGCGCCGCCGAAAACATGGCGATCGATTTCCTTCTGCTGCAACGCTACCCGGAGGCATCGACCCCTCGCTTTCGCGCCTACGGGTGGCATCGCCCGGCCTTCACGTTCGGTTACAGTCAGAAGATCGCATTCGTGCGCGCTCAGTTGCCTCCCTGCGATCCGCCGGCAGAGCTGTGCCGGCGCTTCACGGGCGGCGGCCTCGTGGACCATCGCGAGGACTGGACTTACGCGCTCGCGCTGCCCCGCGGCCATGCTCTCGAGGAGGTGCGGGCAATCGAGTGCTACCGGGCGGTTCACGACGCCCTCGCCGTCGCGCTGCGGCTGTCCGGACAACCGGCGGAACTGAAGCCGGCTTGCGCCACAGACGACGAGAACGAGGTCCAGGAAGCCGCCGGAGTGTGCTTCACCCGCGCCGAATGTTTTGATGTCGTCCGCCCGGACACCGGCGCGAAGATCGCCGGCGCCGCCCAGAAACGCTCCAAGCACGGACTTATCCTGCAAGGCTCGATCTGGCGCCCCGCCGCTCCGGGCGTACGCGACTGGGACGCGTTCGGCCATGCCTTTGTCGATGCCCTCGGAGAGGCGCTGGAGGCTACGCCCGATGAAACGCCCTGGCCCGAGTTCAACGAGGAGGAAGTGATCCAGCTGACGGAGCGCTACGCTTCCGCCGAGTGGACGGACCAGCGCTGACGTCCCCGTTCGGATACCCCCGCCGATCACCGCTGCCCGGTTGCCACCGGCGGCAGGGTCTGGAGATAGAGCCAGAGCGCGCGGGTCTCGACATCGGTCAGCTGCGAATAGACCGCCGGCATGAGGGGATGCAGCTCGGTCCCGTCAGGCCGTTTGCGGGTGCGCAACACCGTGACGAAATCGCTCTCGCTCCACGACGCCAGTCGTCCGGATGCATGCGGCGTGAGATTGGCCGAGGCCGGCCAGTCCGGCGGCGTGCCAGGAATGCGGCCTCCCGACAAATTGGAACCGTGGCAGCCCATGCAACTGGCCGCCAGGTAAGCGCCATACTCGGACGTCGGCGTGGCCTCGATCCGGGCCAGGCGGGGAGCGGAGTGGTCAATCACCTCGGCAGAGACCTTCAACTGCCCCAGCGCGATAAGCGCATGGGCAACCGGTCCCGGTGAGACTGGGCCGCGGGCGCGGTTGATCGGGGGGATCGAGCGCAGGAAGGCAATGAGCGCGCCGAGATCCTCGTCACTCATGTGAGTGTACTCCAACGAAGGCATCACCAGCAGCGCGTGACCCTCCCGATTCACGCCATGCCGGATGGCCCGGACAAAATCGAGGTCCGTATGGGAATCCGGCACCCCGCCCAATCCACGGGTGAGGTTGGGCCCGTGGATCCGACCAACCATCGCATCCTCAATGACCGGTTTGCCACCGAAGTCAGTATCGTGGCACTCTATACATCCACGCGTGAACGCGAGGTGGCGCCCCCGGGCGATCGTCTCCTCGTTCGACACCACCGCGACCGGGCGGGCCTCGATGCGGTGCACCCGCTGGATACGATGCTGGGAGATGGCATACAGCGTGCCCGCGCCCAGCACGAGCAGGGCAGCCACCGCGCCCAGGCCGTAACCGGCCCAGCGCAGCGCGCGACGGAGGAGTGAGCTTGGACGGCGTTCAGCCGCAGAAGAGGTGGGATTCATGGAGAGCGAGCCCCATTGCAGGCGACATGCCAACCACGGATAATTACACAAACAGTTGCCCCACAACTACCTGATATCTATAAACCCGCACCACTTGTGCCCGACCTGTTCCGCAATCGATCCACCCCGTTCCCGCAAGTGGGACCGTGCCGAAAGCTTGGTTTCATTGAGCTCGGCTCCTCTCCCGCTGCGCGTATCCAGGCCCCCGGCGCACCTGGAGGGACCAGCGAAGCCGCCAACGGCTGCGGCGATCAGAGGTGGGGTTTGAAGCCGTAGCCGAGGACTTCGCTTGAACCGGCCAGCACGACAAACGCGGCGGGATCCAGGTTGCGCACGCAGGCCTTCAGGCGCGGCACGTCACCCGGTCGCATCACCACCATGAGCATGTCTCTCGACGTATCGGTGTAGCCCCCACGAGCAGGAATCAGCGTGAGTCCGAGATCGAGGTCGTGCAGGACCGCCTCCTTGATGCGCCCGGGCTCCTGCGACACGACAAAGGCGACCATCGCGGTGTCGAACCCGGTGAGCACGCTTCGGGCGATCCGTCCGATCAGGACTACGCCGACCAGGGCGCACAGGACCGCCTCCGCGGGAAAGACGAACGCGGCCGCGAGCACAATCAATCCGTCGAGGGCCACCAGCGACCGGTCGACCGAGATGCCGTGGCGCCGGTTCAGGATGAGCGCGAGGGCGCTGAACCCGCCGACCGAGCCGCGCCCGCGGAAGACCAGCCCCAGACCCACTCCGGTGCCACCCGCCCCGCAAAGCACGGCCAGCAGGCGGTCATGGGTCAGCGCCGGCCAGTCCCGGCTCAGCCAGACAAAGAGCGGCAGCAGGAGGCACCCCAGCACATTGCGCAGCGCAAACGCGCGGCCAAGTTGCTGCCAGGCCACCAGCAGGATGACCACGTTCAACCCCGCCTGGGTGATTGCTGGTTCAACCCTCACGGTGCGCTGCACCAGCAGTGAAAGCCCGGGTAGCCCGCCGGGCGCCAAGGCATTGGGCCGCAATAGGGTGTTGAAGCTCGCCGCCACCAGGGCCGCGCCCGCCGTCACCAGCAGGGCCTCGGCCCAAAAGGCCGGGCGGTGGGAGCGATCGCGCGGTCCGTGGGAGAGGAAGGGGATCGATTTCAGCATGGCCGAAACTCGTACCCGACATTTTCACTCACTCCAAGACTGGGGACCTGTTTCCAGTGCAGTAGCCTGCAGGAAGGAACGGTGCAGTGGTCCGCGGACTTGCGCGGGTCTGTTCCCTGCCAACGGTCCTGCCATGTCCTCGTCCCACGCGCCCGGTCCGCGCCGGCTCCACTACGCCTGGATCGCGGCCGGGGTGACCTTTCTCACCCTGCTGGTTGCGGCCGGATCCCGGGCCACACCCGGCGTGATTCTGCTGCCACTCGGCAATGAGTTCCAATGGAGCCGGGCCACGGTGTCGTTTGTGGTGTCCATCAACATCCTGCTCTACGGGCTGATCGGTCCGTTCGCCGCCGCCCTGTACCAGCGGTTCGGGCTGCGCCGGGTGATGATGGCGGCGTTGGTGTGCATCAGCCTGGGTTACGGCCTTTCGACGCTGGCGACCCGCTACGGTCACTTCCTGCTGCTCTGGGGCGTACTGGTCGGGGGCGGCTCGGGCATGGCGGCGACCGTGCTCGGCGCGGCCGTGGCCACCCGGTGGTTCACGGCGCGACGGGGGCTGGTCATGGGATTGTTGACGGCCAGCACCGCCACCGGACAGCTGATCTTTCTGCCCTGGCTGGCTTCGGCGGTGACCGAACAGGGCTGGCGCAGCGCGCCGCTCATTGTAGCCGTCGCCACCGCGGCCATGGTGCCCGTGGTCGGAAGGTGGATGCGGGACCACCCCCGTGACGTCGGCCTGCGCGCCTACGGCGAAACCGGCCCAGACACCACCGAGGCCCCGGTGCCGGGCAACCCCGCAGCACGCGCGCTGGCGGTGCTGGGGGAGGCGGCCCGGCGCCGGGACTTCTGGCTGCTGGCCGGCTCCTTTTTTGTCTGTGGCGCCAGCACCAACGGCCTGATCGGCACGCACCTGGTGGCGGCGGCGTTTGACTGTGGCATCCCGGAGGTTCGAACCGCCGGCCTGCTCGCGCTCATGGGTCTCTTCGACCTCGCCGGCACCACCGCATCGGGCTGGCTCTCCGACCGGTACAACTCCCGGTATCTGCTCTTCTGTTACTACGGGCTGCGCGGGCTTTCCCTCCTCTTCCTGCCCTCGGCCCTCCTCGGGCCGGCCGCAGGGCTCGGTGTGTTCGTGGTGTTCTACGGCCTTGACTGGATCGCCACCGTGCCGCCCACGGTGCGGCTGACCGCCGACGTCTTTGGCCGCGAGCGGGCCGCCATCGTCTTCGGCTGGGTCGTGGCGGCCCACCAGGTGGGTGCCGCCTGCGCGGCCTACGGAGCGGGCGCGGTGCGCACCCTGTTCGGCACCTATTCTCCGGCCTTCATCGGCGCGGGGGCCTTGTGCCTGGTCGCGGCCGTCGGGGTCCTTCCCATCGCCCGCGGCCTGCACTCAGCCCGCGCCGCCTGAGCCTTCCGGCCGGCCCGGCCTGGCGTCACTCCTTCGGAACGTAGTCCTTCCACAACCACCGCATGACGTCGGGAAAAATGGACCCGCCATGCTTGCCCGTATGCCCGCCGTCTCCCCAGGCATGGTTCACCTGATAGCGCGGTCCGGGCGTCGCCTTTTCGTCGGCATTGCGGTTCGCCCAAAGCAGCGCCGACACCATCTGCTGGTTGGCCAGGAACCAGTTGCCGTGGTTGTTATCCAGATCGCCACTCCCGTCCTGGAGAAAGATCTTCATCGGCCGGATCGGGTTCTTGCGGATGAGCGTGGGATAGAGATCGCCGCCCGGCTGCAGGGGACGACCGTCCTCGGCGGGGCGGTAGGCAATGCCGGTGAAACTGCCGATGTAGCTGACGACCTTGCGAAACGCATCGGGACGCTCCCAGGCGACCGTGAAGGCGCAAATGCCGCCGGACGAGTTTCCCTGGATCGCCCGCCCCTCGGGATCGGTCGTCAATCGGTGGGTCTTTCCCACCTCAGGGAGGATCTCCTCCAGCAGAAACCGGGCATAGCGATCAGAGAGGGTGTCGTACTCCAGGGATCGATTGCCACGCAGCCGGGCGCGCTCGTCCTTGGCTCCGACGATCCCGCCCGGGTTGATGAAGATACCGACGGTGACCGGCATTTCCTTTCGGTGAATCAGGTTGTCGAACACCGTTGGCACCCGGATCGTGCCCTTGGGATTCACACAGCCCTCCCCGTCCTGAAAGACCATCACTGCCGCCGGGCGGCTGCCATCGTACTGAGCCGGGACATACACCCAATAGTCTCGGGTCGTGCCGGGAAAGATCCTGCTCTCATTCCAGGTGAATTTCGAGACCTTCCCCACCGGGACACCCGCCTGAGGCAGGGCGTCGGGACCGACCGTATAGTCGTCGGCAGCTCGCAGGCCGGACACCGAATTCAGAAGAAGCAAGACTGTCGCCAGGACGCAGCCAAGGCGGGACGCAGGAACATGGGGGCTAAATGAAATCATGGGGATTTTGGGACCAACGCGGGAGTGAGGCCGCTCCGCCCCCTCATGGCTACGCGCTCCTCCAAACAGGGAAAGCGTAAATCCACGCCCTGCCGCAAGCCTCCCCCCTTCGCCCCGAGGCCAAACCGGGTAAAATCACCCGCTTGGTGAGTGATAACCTCTCAATCGGAACCGTTCAGTCGGTACGCGCACTCCAAAACCAGCGACGTCGCCGACGCCACCCGCCGAAGCGTGCACTCGTCGCGGCGATGACCGCAACTCACGGGTCGA
The DNA here is from genome assembly GCA_046346755.1 of Opitutaceae bacterium. Taxonomy (GTDB): domain Bacteria; phylum Verrucomicrobiota; class Verrucomicrobiia; order Opitutales; family Opitutaceae; genus UBA6669. The sequence goes on from JAXMHM010000014.1 coordinate 28,129, forward strand.
TCTCGACCCCTCCAAGCGACTTCACGCGTGCTCGCGCCGGCTGCGAATGACATGCAGCACGAACGTCAACAGCGCCGCGACCGGCAGTAGGTGAATGAAGCCACCCAACGAGATCGCTGTGACCAGGCCGAAGAGCCAGAGTACGATGAAAAGAAGAGCGATGGATCCGAGCATAGGATGAACTGGGTTTCGTCTATATCGTCGCATTTGGCGTGCCGCTGGCCTCTCGAATCCCTTACCGTTTTCGGGCGAACCACTTAAAATTATACGCAATTCGCCCACATCGAATTTTCCGCGCATTTTGCACGTCTCCGGTCCCCAAACCATGCAAGGTGCGGCAGGCTCAGTCATTGTCGGAGCGAACCAGCAAGAGTACCGTAACCCATTCTTATCCAGTTTCTAAAGTAACCCTTGCGCTGGTTAGGGAAAACCTCCCAAGGCATCAGAAAACAACCCCCAGAACGCGGGGTCAGGCATCGACTCTGGCGGTCGTTGGATGCAAATCCCGAGCCGCAAATCACCTCCCTTGACGACTTTGCTAGGCTCTCCGCTCGCATCACTTCCGGACCCCACTACCTTGTTTTGCCCCTTCCCCATTTTTCAGCCTTCCAAACCCATGAAATCATCGCCTCTCACCTTGCTCCTCGCCCTCGTCTGCTGCGCTGGCTTCACCGGCTGCGGTAAAAAGGAAGACGCCGGCCACCATCACGGACACGTTCACACAGCGCCCCATGGCGGCTTGTTGGTCGAGGTCGGCGAACACCAATTCAACCTGGAACTGGTCCATGATGCGGCCACAGGTTCCCTGACCGCCTTTGTCCTGGACGGACACGCCGAAAACTTTGTCCGGATCTCCCAGCCCGCGCTGGAGCTGACGATCAGCCAACCCGCGCCGGCTCGCACCGTGGTGCTGAACGCCGTGGCGAATGCGGCCACGGGCGAAGCGGTGGGAAACACCTCGCAGTTCGAAACCCGCGCCGAGTGGCTGAAATCGGCGACCGCGCTGGCCGGCACGGTCACGCGTATCGAAATCCGGGGGACCCACTTCAACCAGATCGCATTCGCGGCAAAGAAGTCGAACGCGCCCTGATCACGGCCGTTTGTTCGGTTCCTCCCACTACCCGTCGCATCGGCGGAACGCGCCCGCCTCGCTCGTCGCTTTCACTCGAATGCTCCTGTCCGTAAAGTCCCTGGCCGTCCTCCTTTCGCTCGGGGTCTCCGTGCTCACCGCCCGGGCTGCCCCCGAACCGCTCCGGGTGGTCACGCTGCACACCGTGCTCACCGAGATTGCCCGGGACGTCGGCGGCGCTCACGTCACCGTGACTCCACTCCTGCGCCCGGGCACAGACCCGCACCAGTTCGAGCCAGCACCGGCAGATATCGCCCGGCTGCGGCAGGCGGAACTCGTGCTCGCCGCCGGCTTGGGCCTGGAGTCCTACCTGGGACGCCTGCAACGCGAATTGAAGCCCGGCATCCTCCTCGAGATCGGAGCCCTGCTGCCCAATCCCTTGCGGGGATCTCCGTCCGAAGCGGTGCACCACCATGAGCCCGGCCACGACCACGATCACGACAAGGCCCATACCCACGAGGAAACCGACCCGCACTGGTGGCATAGCCTCGACGCGTTGCAGGGGGTGGTGGACATCGTAGCCCGGCAGCTCACGGTTCTCCGGCCGGACGCCCGCGCGGACTTCGAGCACCAAGCGGCGACCGTTCGAGCGCGTCTGGCGTCCCTGCAGGCTTGGGCGCGCGCGAAAGTAGAAACCCTGCCCGCTGGACGCCGGGTGCTGGTGACCTCGCACGACGCCTTCGGCTACCTCGCACGCGAGTTTGGCTTCACTGTTTTCCCACTGCTCGGATCCAGCACCGTCGACGAGGCCAGTGCACGCCACGTCGCGGCTACGATTCAGCTGATCCGTCGCAATCAAATCCGAGCCGTATTCACCGAAGCCTCCTCGAGTCCGCGCCTGCTCGAGACGATTGTGAGGGAGACCAAAGCGCGACTGGGCCGTCCCCTCTGGGCTGATGGGCTTGGCACCGAACCGGAAAACGCCACCATCGAGGCGATGTTTCGTCATAACCTCACCGCCATCGTCGACGGATTGAGTGCGGACTGAGGTATGGCCGGACACGACATTTTCCGTCTGAGCGAAGTCACCGTGTCCTACGGTCGGCGGATCGCCTTGGACGGTGTGACGACCCAGATTCCCTGCGGTGCGCTCGTGGCCCTGGTGGGTCCCAATGGAGCGGGCAAGAGCACCCTCCTGCGCAGCCTCCTCGGCTGGCTGCCCCTCTCGCGCGGTGAAATCCGCCTTGGGGACGAACATCCGCGACACCTTCACCCGCGCCTGGCCTACCTGCCGCAGCGACTCGAGATCGACTGGGACTTCCCTATTTCGGTGCGAGAGGTGGTGGCGCAGGGCCGCTGGCCCGCGCTCGGGTTGTTTGGACGCTTCACCGCCGCTGAACATGAACGCGTGGACCGCGCGCTGGAGGAGCTCGACCTCACCGCCCTGGCCGGCGAACAGATTCGCCGTCTGTCCGGCGGGCAGCAGCAGCGCATGTTTCTCGCGCGGGCCATCGCACAGGGAGCTGACATTTTTCTCCTCGATGAGCCGTTCAATGGACTCGACCTCGCCGCGTCGGCCGAGTTGCTCCACCTGTTTCAACGCTGGCTGGCTCAGGGCCGCACCGTGATCGCGGCCGTGCACGACCTGCCCCTGGCTCGCGCTCACTTCTCCCACGCCGTCCTGCTCGATACCCGCCTGGTCGCGGCCGGGCCGAGCGCGGAGGCGCTCTGTGATGCCAACATCGATCTGGCGTACCGACGCCGCATGCCCGTGCTGGGCGCTCGACCCTGACCATGCTCCACCGCCTGCTCATCGAGCCCTTCAGCTACGACTTTATGCAGCGCGGGCTAGTGTCTGCCCTCCTGCTCAGCATCAGTGGAGGGTTGCTCGGCAGCGTGCTGGTGCTGAGGCGCCTCGCGCTCATGGGTGACGCGTTGACCCACTCGCTCCTGCCCGGGCTGGCGCTTGCCTGGATGATCCTGGGCCGCGGTCCGCTCGCCTTGCTGGCCGGCGCGGTGATCACGGGATTGATCACCGTCCTCGGCAGCGCGCTGATTGGGCGATTGACTCGGTTAAAAGAAGACGCGGCCTTTGGATCGTTCTTTCTCGTGGCCTACGCGGCCGGCATCGCCCTGGTGAGCCAATCCGGAACGCGGGTGGACTTGCTGCACTTTCTCTTCGGCAATGTCCTCGGAGTCGGGCCTTCGGATCTGGCCCTGTCCGCCGCCGCGGCCGGCGTCACGCTGGTGGCGTTTGTGGCGGCGTACCGCGGCATCGTGTTGGAGATTTTCGATCCGGTGTTCTCGCGCTCCGCCGGCATGCGAGGCGGCTGGTACTACGGCGGTTTTCTCGCGCTCGCGGTGTTCAACCTCGTGGCCGCCTTGCAGACGATGGGAGTAATCCTCGCTTTGGGGCTCTTCCTTCTTCCCGCTGCCACCGCTTATCTGTGGTGCGACCGATTCGCCACCATGCTTGGCTTGTCGGTGGCCGTGGGAACCCTCGGGTCAGCCATCGGGCTGACCGTGAGCTATCACACGGGCCTCTCCAGTGGCCCGGCCGTGGTGTTGAGCCTGGGCGTCGCCTTCCTCGGCTCGGCGATCGGCAGCCCCAGCTACGGCCTGCTCCACGCCGCGCAACAAGCCTGGCGGGAGCGCCGCGCGGTTCGCCACACCACCGACTAGCCAGCCGCTCCGGTCAGGGCTCCTCCATGAACCTATCTTCCGCAGTTGAAACGAACCAATCCGTTCATAAACTACGGATGGACACGGATAAACGCGGATTCGGAGCAGGTGTTGTTCTTCACCGGCAAGGTGAATGCCATCCTTGGCGGAACTCGTTTGTATCCGCGTGGATCAGTCCCGCGGCCGCGGGATCCGTAGTTCAATCGCGGTGTTTAGGATGAACGCGCTCACACCTCCGACCGCAGCTCAGCGCGCCGCCACCCGTGTGCGGCCGGCGTCGGGTGCGGTCATGTACCAGCGGTGGAGTCACCTCCTGTTTCTTCACTGGAGTTGGGACGTGAACGAGCTGCAGGCCAGTCTGCCGCCGGGCCTGATCGTCGACACCTTTCAAGGCCAGGCCTGGCTGGGGGTGGTGCCGTTTTGGATGGATTGTGTGCGTCCCCGTTTTTTACCGCCCGTACCGGGGCTTTCCTGGTTTCTCGAACTCAATCTGCGCACCTACGTGCACACCGCCGACGGCACTCCGGGGGTCTGGTTCTACTCGCTCGACTGCAACCAGCCCCTGGCGGTTCAGCTGGCACGACGCCTTTTTTCCCTGCCCTATGTGAATGCCCGGCAGTCCGGCACGCGTCCCACTCGGGAAAATGCTCGCGCCGCATTTGAATCCACCCGTGCCGGTCGCAGCACCAATCGATTCGAGTACGAGGCCGCAGGCCCGTTGAAACACGCCCGGCCGGACACGCTCGAATCCTTCCTGGTCGAGCGCTACCTGCTCTTCAGTCGTCGCCGCAACGGACAGCTCGCCTCCGGTCGCGTTTGGCACACCCCGTATCCGGTGGCTCCCGCGCAGGTGCATCGGGCCGACGTGGCGTTGTTCTCGGACAATGGATTCCGGCCGCCTCAGCGTCCCGCCGACCATGCGCTGGTCTCACCCGGCGTCGACGTGACCATTTTTCCGCTGCGCCGCTATCAGGACCTTCGCGGCAACGGCACGAGCTGAGCCGGCAATCCTCCTCGCGCCACCCAACGATTGGGCCAACTCAACTCAGTTGAATACACACCCAGAAAACCGATATTGAACCACGGATAAACGCGGATGGACACGGATGTCTATCTGGCAATTCGTCTGCCCGCAGGGTCAGGCCGATGATGGCACACCTGGTTTGTATCCGTATCCATCCGCGTTCATCCGTGGTTTTTCACTGCCTGGATGGGCTCAAGCCGTCGGTGAGAGGCAGCGTACGGCCAGGTCGCGCAGGACCTCCTCCTGCTCGTTGGGGCGACGAATGATCTCCTCGAACGCGGCAATGAACTCCTGCTGGTTGTCGATCAACCGGCGCAAGGTGGGCAATTTGGCATCGGAAGCCAGCTTGCCCACATACCAGGCGTTTTGGCTGAATAGATTGTAGGAGCTCTTTTCCGTCGCCCCGACAAAATGGGCGCCAAATGTCGACGCTGCCTTGGGCAGGCCGTCCAAGCCGCGCGGCCCGAGCCGCGCCTCACCGGCTTCCACGAGCGCGCGAACCTGCAGGAGGATGCGATTGCGGTTTTGCAGCGCGGCAATGATCGGACGCGCATCGCCGCCCGTGAAGAAGTGACGGTGCAGCGCCTGCAGCGTCCAGGGCAGGTCGCCCTTGAAAAACGCCTCGGCTGCTTCGAAGAAGTCACCCTCGGCAACATTGGGCGTCAACTCGGCGACATGGGCCTCTTCGATACGACCTCCCGATGACGCGTCGGCGTAGGTGGCGAGCTTCCGGGTCTCTTCCAGAAGGAGCCGGGTGTTCGCACCGACCTTGGCCAGCAGGAGCTCGACCGCACCAGGTCCAAAGCTCGCTCCGATCGCGCGGGCCTCCGCCAAGACCACACCTGCGAGCGCGTCGGTGCCTCCTTCGCCATCACCACCCACCAGCAGAAAGTCCGCGTTCTTTTCGCACCACTTGGGGAACGAACGACGCCGGTCGATGGGGGCGGCGGTGATGAGAATGGCTACATGGGCGGGATCGGCCGCCGTGAGAATCTCCTGCAAATCGGCGACGAGCTTAAGTGTGCTTTCAGCCCGCCCGGTCACGGTATCGGCAAGGAAATTCACATCCTTCAGCCAGACGAGCCGGCGTCCGCCAAACATCGAGACCGTCTGGACGCTCTCGCGAAAGCGGTTCACGGCGGCCTCGACCTCGCCCACATTGTTGGCAAAGCCACTTAACACCTCGCGCGAGAACTCATCCGTCACCTCCGCAGCGAGCGTAGCGTAACGCTCCTTGCCGGCACGGCCGACGAGGAAGTCGTCGGACCCGCAGATGAAGATGAATGACTTGTCGGACATGGGTGGTGGGAGTTGCGCCGCCTGCGCCTCCTCAAAGTGAAGGCGACGGCGTAGCGAACAAGGCTTTTTTCCCGGCAGCGGACGCGATCCCACCGCTGCCACCCAAACTCGGTCCAGAAGGGGAACCGGATCCGTGCCCTTTTCTGGCGTGCCTCGCTGGCTTCTCGTGATAGGTTCGCGACATGACCTTTCGCCCCGAGCTCGCCGTCGCGAGCCTGTTGCTCGCCTTCACCCCCCTCCCAGCCCAGTCCGTCACGCTGCCTCAGGAAAGTCCCGCCGCCTCCGTCTCCCAAACCATCGGCATCACGGAGATCAGCGTCTCCTACCACCGTCCGAGCGTGAACCAACGCGAGGTGTGGGGCAAACTGGTGCCCTACGGATTGAACAATCTGGGGTTTGGTCCGTCGACCCAGGCGCCCTGGCGCGCCGGGGCGAACGAGAACACCCTCTTCACCTGCACGCACAACGTTCAAATCGGCGGCAAGCCGCTCGAAGCCGGCACCTACGGGCTGCACCTGATCGTGACCGAGTCGGGCACGATCACCGTCATCTTCTCCCGCCAGACCACCGCCTGGGGCAGCTTCTTTTACGAACCCGCACAGGACGCACTGCGCGTCGACGTAACCTGGGAGGATGCCCCTCACCAGGAGCAGCTGGTCTATCGCTTCGACGCCGTCACCCGCACCTCCGCCGTGCTTTCCCTCGCCTGGGAAAAGAAACGTATCCCTATTTCCATCACCGTTGATACCGACGCCGTCGTTGTGGCCAACCTCAAGCGCGAACTTCAGGGCTCAAAGGGATTTCACTACCAGGCCTGGATCAACGCGGCCGACTTTCTGCTCTCCCGGGGACTGGAACTGCCTCTCGCCCTCGTCTGGGCGGAGACCGCCATCTCCGGCCCCTTCATTGGTGAACGCAATTTTACCTCCCTCTCGACCAAGGCCAAGGTGCTGGACAAGCTCGGGCGGGCCAGTGAGGCCGTGGGCGTGATGGATGAAGCCCTCAAGATCGGCAGCGTGACCGATCTCCATCAATACGCGCGCCAGATGATCGCAGCGGGTAAGAAGGAACGCGCCCTCGCCGTGTTCAAACTCAACGCCGAGCGGCACCCCGATGTCTGGCCCGTCAACTACGGGCTCGCCCGCGGATACTCCGCAGTGGGCGACTACCCAGCCGCGCTTCAGGCGCTGCTCAAGGCGCAAAAGCAAGTGCCTCCCGGTGACACGCTCAACCCCCCGGTGATCTCGGCCAACATCGAAAAACTGAAGCAAGGCAGGGACATCAACTGATCCGACAGGCCCCCTTCCACCGTCATTCACCCTCAAGAAGAACTCCGACCTATGTCCACCCACACCATTCGCCTCCACCGGGTCATTCGCACCCGACCGGAGAAAGTGTACCGTGCCTTTCTCGAAGCCGACGCCATGAGCAAGTGGCTTCCTCCCCACGGCTTCACCGCCAAGGTGCACCACCTTGAGGCGAAGGTGGGCGGCACGTTTCGGATGTCGTTCACAAATTTCTCCAGCGGCTCAAGCCACGCCTTTGGTGGTGAGTACCTCGAATTGGTTCCCTTTGAGCGCTTGCGCTACACGGACAAGTTCGACGATCCGAATCTTCCGGGAGTAATCCAGGTCACCGTCACTTTGAAGGCCGTCTCATGCGGCACGGACGTGACCATCGTGCAGGAGGGTGTCCCAGCGGTGATTCCCGCCGAGGCCTGCTACCTGGGCTGGCAGGAGTCGCTCACCCAGCTCGCGCTGCTGGTCGAGCCGGACATTCCGAACTGACCCGCAGGAGTTCCGCGCGACCGATGCAGGCCGCACGGAACTGCGGATCAAAAGGCATTCACGGCTTGTACGGGACGACGACCGTCAAGGGAGCGAAACCGGCGGTTTCGAGCACGACTTTGTCCTCGGCCGCCAGGTTATCGATCTTCATTTCTGCGCCAGCCGCCACCGATTGCACGGGAATGGCTCGGGTCTTCGGGCGATTGTGCACCACCACGCTCACCGCAACGGTCCCGCTGACCGAGAGGGCCTGCTTGGATTCATTCTTCAGAATCAGGATCATCGGAGCCTCATTCTTGCCCGAGGCGTCCTTCTTGAACGTGACCTTCAACGGTGCCGCGGCCGGAGTCGCGACAGGTTTGTCCGCGCGCGCGGCCGCCGCAGCATCGGCACCCGCGGAAACAGGAAGGGTACTTACGAACAAGATACAAGCGGCGAAGGCAAGCACGCGGCTGCGTGCGAGGATCAGAGCACAGATCGGAGTGAGTTTGGACATGGGTCGACGGTCAGGTTGGCGCGAGGTTGTTCGGTTCGTGACTGCAACCGCGCACCGGGGTGAAGGGGTGGGCTAGATATGGCACATCTGGAGGACGATTAAAGATCCGAATCGAAACCACCCGGACACGAGCAATTCCCGGACGCACGTTCAGCCTCGGTTCGCTCCAGCCGGGATCTCGGGTGAATGCACCGTGCGACGCCAATCCGCGGGTCACTCGGCCCACCTCCCAGGGAATCCCCACCACCCCACGGTCTCACGATTCGATTGAACCTCCTCACGCGCACGAAGCGACGCGCACACTCACCCACCGTGGGCAAGAAACCAGGCTCGATCTGATTCGGGAGACACCCACCGGCCGCCTCCAAGGGTCGCGCCAGGCCGTGAACCGCGGCCTTTTTCGCACTCAGAATTTTCCCTAGAGAACCGGGTTGACTCTCACTCAGACAATTCCCAATTCCCTATTCAATAATACAATAAGTCGCATTCGCGATTCATTGAATATGCCCGTGTTCTCAAGGCGGACCGAAGCCATCCGATGCTGCGCGGACGAATGATCCTCGATCAGCGCCCATTCAATTCAACCGCTTCGATTCCGACCGCCCGTCGGCAGGGGGGACAGCGAGTGGGTTTCGTGGCCTTTGTTGTCTGGCTGGTGGGCGTGGTCGTTCCCGGTATGGTGTGGCTGGGTCGTACTGGCTGCGAGCGTGAGAGACCGAGCTCCGTTGAGCCGATTGCCGCCCAATGGTCCGTCCGGCACGTCCTCCCGATGGGACATCCCCTCTCCACTGCCGTTGCCACTCACCTTGCCTTGCGAGGGCCCATTCCGGGACTCGACGCACAGATCTTGATGGTCGGTTCCGCACCGACTCTCCACGCACGCCTGACCGCCGCCGGCTGGAGCGTCACGCAGCTGGAGAACAGTCCCGATTCAGACGACCACACAGGGCACGCCGCCGTGCCGTCCCTTGATGTCCGCGACGGACGCCAGACACGGGTCTGGACCGGAGTCTATCGCGTTTCGGACTTCGCCGATGCGGGTGCCACCGTGATGGAGACCGTGCTGCTTGCCGCCCTCGATCGCGGCGATCCGGTGGCTCCGTATGTACCAGTCGGATGCAGCCCACGGGCTGCGCCCCCTCCCGCCACAGTGGCCTCACTCCTCCGTCTCGTTTTCACCTCACCATGACCTTCTCGCAAAAGCACGTCGCCCGGATCAGCCGCTGGTTCCTCTGGGCCTATTGGACCCACCTTCCGTTGTTTGTCGCCATCGCACTCGTTCGTGGCAGCTCCCCCTTCATCGCCGGCGCCCTGGCCTTGGGCGCCGAGGACGCCCGGGTGAATGCCGAGGTCACGCAACGGCTCTCACGCATGCAGACTGCCTTTTAACAGCTGGACGGCATCGTAACGGAAATCGCCGAGACTGTCGGACAACAACGGCCCGGCGTGGAGCAGATCAGCTCCGCCATGCAATCGATCAACAAGAACGCCCAGTCCGGCAGTGCGCGAACCCAGGGAATTTCCGCCACCGCCAGAGGCCTGGGTCGAAAGCCACGTGCTCAGGAAGAGACGCGCAACAGTTTTAATTCCTGATTTCCAGAGGCTTGCACATAGCAGCGGAAATCACGGCATCGGAGCGATCGCGCCGGCCGAACGCGGTCGGGCAACGCTGATCCAATATGAAACGAAATTCATACTCGGTTCATGTCTTGTTCATGGGAAGGGAGGACACTCTGACCCTCGCTTCACCCACCATGGCACTTTCTTACTCGTCTCCCGCTTCGTTCACTCCTTCGTCTCCACCGCGGTGGCGCCGCGGACTTGAACGCCTGCTCGCCCACCGTCTGGGCGGCGTGTGGATCCTCCTGGGGCTTTACCTCACGGTCGCATTGCTGACGCGCGCGTCGCTGCTTTTCTACTCGGTCTGGTCTGTCACGTGGGACGCCAGCCTGCTGGCCAGTTTTGCCTGGGGGTTCGTATTCGACCTCGGATCCGGCCTGATCGCTCTTTCGCCCATTGTGTTGCTGCTCGGTCTCCTGCCGACATCGATTTTTGAATACCGCCTGGCCCGCGTTCTCGCACACCTGGCGATCTACCTTTCAATCGCGCTGCTGCTCTTTGGTGCCGTCGCCGAATGGCTGTTCTGGGATGAGTTCGGGGTGCGCTTCAACTTCATCGCCGTCGACTACCTCGTCTACACCACCGAAGTCATTGCCAACATTCGCGAATCCTATCCCCTGGTCCTGATCTTCACCGTCCTTGGGCTCGTTTCGGCCGGCGCCTATGCCCTGCTCCTGCGGACCGGCTGGATTTCCACCTGGCTCATCCTGGCCGACGAGCCGCGGCGCTCCCGCTGGCGGGCATCCGCCGTGTGGATGGCGGCCACCGTGATCATTGGCTTCGGACTCGACAGCAACTGGCTGCCCTCCTTTGCCAACACCTACAACCGGGAGCTGGCCAAGGACGGACTCTGGTCGCTCTTCGCGGCCTTTCGGAACAACGAGCTCGAGTACGATCAATTCTATGCGACGCTCCCGGTCGACGACGCCTTTCGCACCCTGCAGGAGGAACTGGCCAGCGACCACTCCCGGCCGCTGCGCGAGACTGGCGACGGACGAGACACCCTGCGATGGGTGCCCGCACCCCGGCCGGGAGACCCTGAGCAGCACCTGAACGTCATTCAGATCACGGTCGAGAGTCTGTCGGCCGACTTCCTCTCGACGTTCAACCGCGCTTCGCACCTCACACCCGAACTGACGGAAATCGCTGCAAAGAGCCTGGTCTTCGACCAATTCTATGCCACCGGCACCCGCACCGACCGCGGCATGGAGGCGCTGACGCTGGCGCTTCCCCCCACACCCGGGCGCTCGCTGCTCAAGCGTCCCAACAATGAAAACCTCTTCACCCTCGGCAGCGTCTTTCGTAGCCGAGGTTATGATACCGCGTTCATCTACGGAGGCTACGGGTATTTTGACAACATGAACGCCTTCTTCTCCGGCAATGGGTACCGGATTGTCGACCGTGCCTCGGTGTCCAAAGGCGACATCACCTTCGCGAATGCGTGGGGTGCCTGCGATGGGGACCTCTTTCGCTGGACCCTACGCGAAGCCGATGCCAGCGCCGCGACGGGCAGGCCGTTTCATTATTTTGTGATGACCACCTCCAATCACCGCCCCTACACCTATCCTGAGGGTACGATTGATCTGCCGTCGAAATCGTCCGGACGGGCCGGGGCGGTGAAGTACACGGATTTCGCCATCGGCCAGTTTCTCCGCGAAGCCGCGACCAAGCCATGGTACCGGAACACCGTGTTCGTCATCGTCGCGGACCATTGCGCCTCGGTGGCGGGCAAGACGGCCCTGCCGGTGCAGAACTACCACATCCCTCTGATCGTGTTTGCACCCGGAGGCCAGATTGCACCCGGACACGTCGCATCGCTGACCAGCCAGGTCGACTACGCCCCGACGCTGCTTGGATTGCTCAACTGGTCCTACGCCTCGCGTTTCTTCGGATGGGACGTGCTGCACGCCAGCGGAGACCGCCGAGCCCTGATCGGCAACTACCAGCGTATCGCACTTTACGAGCCGGGATTCCTTTCCGTGCTGCGCCCCATGCGCGGAATCGACCAGTTCCACTACAATCCCGCCACGTTCTCCCTCACGCCCAAGGCGAGCGAGGAAACCTACGTGCACGAGACCATTGCTTATTACCAGACGGCGAGCTACCTTTACCGGCATGGGCGTTATCGCGCTCTCACGGCCGAGGACCAGGCTCGCATGCTTCGCAAAGTGGCGTCCTGGCCCGGGGACGGGGATTCCCGGCTGGCCCACTCCACCAGCCGTTGACTCCCAAATCCCCACCATGCACCTGACCGTCCACCGCCTTCGCCGTCGCGCTCTCGTTCATCTCGTCGTCGCGCTCGGACTGTTGGCGTCCCCCATCCCTGGCATCAGCGAACCAGCGGCCTCCAGCCTGACCACCGATGCTTCTCCGACACCGGCACTGCCTGATTCAGCCCTGAAAATCGGCGGTATCTTCAGCTCCAGCCTGCCCGTCACGGAGCGCCGGAATTCGCTGCGCCTCATCCTTCATCCTCATTTCGGTGATCTCGTTCACCACGATCACCTTCGCATCCCGTTCGGCCTACGCTACGGCATCACGCAGCACTGGGAGGTCACGGCCGATACCACCGCCTACCTCGCGCACGGCCTTGGCGATGCCACGTTTGCCAGCAAATTGGGGTTTTCCAGCATCCACCTCGGTTCGAAACTCAACCTGGGCAATGTGTTCTCGGATGAGTGGCAGACCGCGGTGGGTATCGACTTCTTCACTCCCGTCGGTCACCCGCCGATCGAGATCAACGACGGCATGGAGCACGTTGCCCCCTATGTGACCTTTTCCCGCCACCTGGAAAATCTGCCCGCCGTGCGCATCTTCTGGTCGACCGGGGTCGACATCGTGACCACGTCGCACGTGACCGGCGAACGCCCGGAGAACGACCTGGGCGACAGCGCCAACCAGTTCTCCGGAGGCTTTGTCTGGGATCACGGCCGGACGCACACCACGCTTGAGGCCAGTTATGCCACCACTCGGCTGCTGGGCGACGTCGATCGCGATGTCTTTTCCCTTCGCCCGGGTTTCGTTTGGGAAGTACCGCCCAAGTGGGTGCCCGGAGGTCGGGCCCGCTGGCTGCTGGGTGCGGGGCTTCGGGCGACGTTCGGGCCCGACGGCACCGATTTCGGAGCGTCGATGAAGGTCCGGGTGGACGCGAATTTGAAGGGGTGGTGGCGCGCAACCTTTCGCAAGGACGGAATCAAGTCCCGCTGATTCGCCGTGCGTCCCTCAATCTTCAACCCGCGGACTCGCCCGGAACCCGAGCCTGCGGAATCACTTCAATCGACGTTCCTTCCCACGCTGGGGCTGCTGGTGCTGTCCCTGCTGGTGTTTGAGCTTACGCCGTTTGACGTCTGGTTTCAGGACTTCTTTTTCGACTTCCAAACGGGCCGCTGGTGGGTGGATGCATCCGCCCCCGGCCTGCGGCTCCTCTTCTACGTCGGCCCCAAAGCGCTGCTGATCCTGTTTGGATTGGGAGTGATCATCCTGCTGATCTCCCCGGAGCGGGTGCGCTGCGCCATGGGAGCCGGAGGCCGACGCAAGGAGCTCGGCGTGGTCTTGGCGGTGCTCGCCATCGGCCCCGCACTCATCAGCGGGCTAAAGGCCACCACCAATGTCTTTTGTCCGGCGGAAATGACACGCTATGGGGGCGACGTGCCCTATGCCCGCGTCTTCGACTGCTACCCGGAAGGGCAAAAACCGGCCCGTCGAGGCCGCTGTTTTCCCGCAGGCCATGCGAGCGGTGGTTTCGCCCTTTTTGCGCTGGCGGGACTGGGTCGCACGCGCCGCGGGCAGCGGCTGGGATTCGCCGTTGGGCTTTTCGCGGGAGGATGGATGGGGGGGTATCAGATCCTCAAGGGAGCACACTATTTGAGTCATACACTAGTGACCGCGCTGCTCATCTGGATTCTCTTTCTTTTATGTAACAACCTGATAGACAGGCTCTCAACCCGCTTCAGGCACCGGAAAAATGAACAGAAATTCATCTGAACTTCACCTTCCGTTCACGTCTCAAGCCCATCCTCTCGCCGCATGAAACCCAAGCTCCTCGCCGGTCTGTTCGCACTCTTGGCCACTCTCCCGATCCACGCCGGCGAACGGTCGCTCGAGGTCAGCAAGACTCAATCCACCATCGAGATTGTGGTGAAGGCCACGGTGGATTCTTTCACCGGACACCTAGCGGAGTACAAACCCGTCGTGGTGGTCGATCCCTCCACGGGAAAGGTGATCACCGCCTCGTTTTCCTTTCGTTTCGCGGATGTGAAAACCGGCAAAGATGACCGGGACAAGCAGATGCTGACCTGGGCGGAGGAACCAAAATATCCGGAGGGTCTGTTCACGCTCACCGAGATTCAGCCGGACACACCGGCAGGCCGGCATCTCGTCAAAGGCACCCTCAAACTGCACGGGGTGGAGCGTGTGCTCGAGTTTCCGGTTTCGATCACCACGAATCAGCAGCTCTTCTCGTTCGACGGCGAGGCAGTCCTCGACACACGTGACTTCGGGCTGCCGATCATACGCAAATTCGGCCTGCTCAAGGTCGATCCTTTGGTGAAGGTCCGATTCCACCTCCAAGCCGCGGTTCCGGCGACTTGAGCCATCACCCATCGCCGCCGCACTGCAGACCTGCAACCACTTCTCTATGTTTTCAACGGACTCCACCTCGACCCTCATCCGCGCGCTACGGGATAATGCTCCGGTTGGACCTAGCACGGAGCCCCACTTGCTCGCGGTGATTTCGGAGTCCGCCGCGCATCCAGGGCGGCTGGTTCGCGCCCGATTGGTCTATGCTGCGGCACGAGTCCATGGCTTGGAACCCGCACTGGCAGAACAACTGGCGTGTTCGATCGAGTTCTTCCACCTCGCTTCGCTGCTGCTTGACGATCTCCCGTGTATGGATGATGCGCAGACACGTCGGGGACGACCCTGCGCGCACCGGCTGCATGGCGAAGCGAGCACCATCTTGGCCTCCCTCGCCTTCATCAACCGCGCCTACGCCCTGGCCAATCTGGCGTTCGCCCCACAACCGCCCAATGTCCGCGTCGCGGCCCACACCTGCCTCGACGCCTGTCTCGGCACCGCCGGTTTGGTCGGAGGACAAGCCCTGGACCTGCGTTTCGCCGAAGGACAAGGCGGAGCCCGCGCCGTGGCCATCATTGCGGTACGAAAGACGGCCGCCCTCTTCTGGCTCTCCGTGGTGTTTCCCGCCCTTCTGGGGCAACCCTCGTCGGCGGAGTTGCGGGAACTGAAGGCGCTGTGTCTTTACTGGGGCCTCGCCTATCAGGCGGTGGACGATCTGGGGGATGTGCTCGCCAATAGTATCGACTCCGGCAAGACCACGGGACGCGATCGCGCCCTGAATCGCCCGAATCTCGCCCTCGCTCTGGGTGTGCCCGCAGCGCGACGGCGGCTGGTTCGGCTGGCGCGCCAAGCCACCGCAACCATCGACCGCCTCGAGCGTACTCATCCTCGCTGGGAGTACTTGGTCACCTTTCACCGAACGATGTTCATCGGACAGGTCGCATCGCTCGTCGACATCTCGGCGGCTCAGGCGGCCTAGTCCGGACTTCCGTCGGAGCGGTCGGCACCTCACGTTGTCGCTCGGTCCGCACTCTCCGGACTCCGTCCGATTGTACCATGCGTTTCCTTTCGTTGGTCTTCACGAATCTCCGTCGGCACCGCCTCCGCGCCTTCATCGGCGTGGCGGGAATCGCCTTCGGTGTCGCCGCCATGCTCACCATCCTCGCAATCGTCAACGGCGCGATCGGGATGTTTGAGCGGATACTTTCCACCGACAGCCACTTCCTCGTCTTCGAGAAAAATGTCTCGGACCTGTTCTTCAGCTCCGTGCCGGACGAGGACGCCCGCGCGCTGGCGGCCATGCCCCTCGTGGAATCGGCGCATCCGCTACTCTTCGGGGTGGTCTCGTCTCCGGGCTTTCCCGTCATCACTTGTTTCGGTCTCGACCCTGCGGATCCCCGCCTGGCCAAGGCGGAATGGCGCGCCGGCTCGCGAGCCGATTTCGGCGCACGGGAGAACGAGATCTTCCTGGGATCGCGCGCCGCGGAGTTTCTCGAGGCCCGGGCAGGAAGCGACATCGACATCGGCCCGGTCAGTTTTCGAGTGGGCGGCATCTTCAAGACCGAAAACGGCTTTGAGGACGGCGGGGTGTTTCTTCCCATGCGGGACGCCCAGGATTTCTTCCACAAGCCGGGTGTTTGCTCGGTGGTGGCCGTGAAACTACGCGACAAGAACCAGGCCGCCGAATTCAAACGCGCAGTCGAATCGAAGCACCCCCGGCTCATCGCCCTGGAGAACCGCGAGTTCAATCAAAGCTACAACTCCTTTCGCATCCTCAAGATGACCGCGTGGGCGGTGGGACTCTGCGCCTTTCTGCTCGGAGGACTCGGGGTCGCCAACACCATGCTGCTCTCAGTGTTCAGTCGCATCCGGGAGATTGCGGTGCTGCGGGTCTGTGGGTTTTCCCAGAAACAGGTCTCCGCGCTCATCTTTGGCGAAGCGGCGGCCGTCGCCGCCGGTGGATTGGTGGTTGGCCTCGCCCTCGGCACCGCAGTCCTGTCGATCCTGCCCCACGTTCCTCAATTTCAGGGCTACGTCCAGGCCACGGTCAAACCGGTGGTGCTGCTTGGCATCGTGGTGACCTCGCTCGTCACTGCCGTCGCCGGCGCCATCTACCCCGCTCGGTTTGCGGGCCGTATCCAGCCGGCGGAGGCCCTTCGCTATGAGTGAACGAGGCAATCTCATCGCATCCGCCCGCAATGTCTGGAAGTCGTACGACCAGGGTCGGGTCACGGTGCTCCAGGATGTCTCGCTCGAAGTCCGCGTCGGCGAGGTGGTCGCCCTCTGGGGTTCGAGCGGTTCCGGAAAGAGCACGTTGCTCCACCTCCTGGGCGGACTGGACGTGCCGGACCGGGGCGAGCTGCAGGTCTGCGGGCTGGATCCGCGCAGCGAAGACGACCGCCTCAAGCTCCGGCGCCACCACCTGGGATTTGTGTTCCAGCTGCACAACCTGATCCCGGACCTGACCGTCGAAGAAAACGTGCGGGTGCCGGCCCTGGCCATCGGCCGTCCGGCGAAGGAAACCCTCGCCCGGATCCACGAACTCGCCGCGCAGGTCGGCATCTCGCACCGACTCAATCACCGGATCCAGGATCTCTCGGGTGGCGAGCGGCAGCGCACCGCCATTTGCCGGGCGCTGGTCAACGCGCCCCGGTTGCTGCTGGCCGACGAACCAACGGGCTCGCTTGACGAAAAGACCGGTGACTCTGTCTTCGGACTGCTCAAATCGCTGGCCACCCAGGAGCGGATCACGGTCATTCTCGCCACCCACGAGCGGCGATTCGCCGAGGCGTGCGACCGCATCGTCCGGGTGCGGGACGGTCGGTTGGTGGACATATGAGCCGGCCGGCGGCAAGGTCCGCAGCGGTCGAGGGACGCCGGTTTGAGGTGGCGCGATCCACCCAGCGGCACGCCTTCGGTTGGCTGGCCTTCGCCAACGTCGTCGGCTTTGGGCTGTCGCTGCTGCTGCTTTGGCCGGAGCTCAATGGCTGGCTCGCTCCGCTCACCTACGGTCGCTGGATGCCGGTCCACCTCAATGGGCACCTCTACGGCTGGTGCTCGGTGCCACTTCTCGGCCTGCTATTTGTCGCCTGCCTGGACTGGCGCCATCCGCAGGCACCCCACCACGCCCGGCTGGCGCTGGCCGCGTGGACCCTGGCCGTGGCTGGGGGAGTCGTCAGCTGGCTGGCGGGAGAAACCAGCGGCAAGTTGTTCATGGACTGGTCCGGGTGGGCACGCCCGCTCTTGCCCCTGGCGATGGTGACGCTGTGGACCGTGCTGGCCGGCCATGTGTGGTGGCGACTTCGCCGCCCTGAGGGGATCGACCGGGCCCGTTCTCCACTCAAACTCCTCGCCCTCGCGCTGCTGGCTTTGCTGCCATTGCCCGGAATCTTCTTCTGGGCGGCCGATCCCAGCGTGTATCCACCCGTCAACCCGGGGTCGGGTGGCGCGACCGGTGCGTCGCTGCTGGGATCAACCCTGGGCATCGTCACGCTGTTCGGCGCCCTTCCCTATCTGCTGGCGATTCCCCGGCGTCCCCCGCAGTCATCGTCTCCCGCGCCCTCTTCCGGCCGGACCCTGCCCACACGCTCGGAACTCTGCTTCGGTCTCACGCTCGTCGGTTCGTGGATCCTCTACGCCAGCATCGACCACGGACACGCGTCCCATACCTCACGCGACCAGATTCTGGGTCTGGGATCACTCCTTCTCTGGATTCCACTGGCGGGCTGGCACCTGGCGGCATTTGCCTGGCCCGCCGCGGCGCGACGCTGGCTGGTCTCCGCCTATGCATGCTGGGCCTTTCTGGTGGTGACCGGCTGGGTCACCTTCCTGCCTGGCTGGTCGGAGGCCATCAAGTTCACGCACGGCCTCGTGGCGCACGCCCACCTCGCCATGGCCGGGCTGGTGACGGCGGTGAACCATGCGCTGCTCGTCGGCCTGGAGCCTCGGTCGTCTCACCAGGGACGCGTCTCCTCCGCCCCCTGGGCTTTCCTGACCTGGCACGTCGGGCTCGCCGTTCACCTGCTTTCCCTGTTTGGCTTGAGTGTGATGGAAGAAGCCAACCCCACATCCCTGTTCCTTTCCGACGGCATGTCGCAAGGCTTGCTGGCTCTGCGGGCCCTCTCTGGCGGGGCCATGCTCGTCGCCTCCTTTTCCTGGTTGAAACGCGCCTGGACCTCATGACTCCCTCTCCTTCCACCACCTGGGCTTGCCGCCTGAGCCTGCTTGCCGGCGGACTCGATACCTGCACGGGACTGGGTCTCGTTTTTCTCCCGGACCGAGTGCTACCGCTCATGCGGGTGTCCATGCCCACCGGGGATGGCCTCGTCTACCTGCGCTTCGTGGGGGCATTTGTCGCCGCCGTGGGAATGAGCTACCTCTGGGCCCTGCTGGCCCCTCGGGAGCGCCTTCGCGTCGTCCTGGGAGCCACCGTGCTCTTCCGGCTCGCCGCCGGCGGGTATTCCCTGGCGGCCATCCTGGCGGGCCAACTGAGCCTCGCGTGGGCGAGCGTGCCCGCGACGGATCTCGCCCTGGTTGTCGCCCAACTCTGGCTGTTGTCCAAGGGAGCGGGTCGACATGAGTGAGGCTTCACAGGCGCCGATCCCGCGGCATGCGCTGGTGGCCGCCCTCGTGTGTGTGGCGGCCTCCTACGTCTATTTCCTCATCTTTGCCGAGTTTGCGCTGATCGAACTGGCCAAGCCCATGGCCGACGGACGGCTTCGCTGGTTGATGGGCACCCTGGCGGTGGGCGGAGTGACCGGCAGCCTCCTGGCGGCGCGCTCGTTTCGATTGGAACGGTATGCCCGCGCCGTGGGCACCGGATTTCGCGCGTGTGGCGCGGCAGCGGCCTTCGCGCTCCTCGCGAAGTCATGGCTCATGATGATGCTGGCGGCGCTGTGCGTCGGACTCGGACTGGGCTGGCTCACGGTCACGCTGGTCAGCGGCCTGCGGGGGGTGCTGGGCGGGAAACGGCTCGGTCTGTGGGCCGGCGTATCCACCGGTTCCGCCTATGCGATCTGCAATCTCCCGTGGGTGTTCGAGGCGAGCCCGGCCACCCAGACCATCTTCGCCGCGTTGGTCGCAATCGGCGGTGCGTTCGCCGCCATCTGGCTCGACCTGACCGAGCCACCTCGCTCGGAGAGCCGGGACTACGAACCCGCCGTCACCTGGTTCTGGCTCGCAGCACTCCTGGCGTTGGTGTGGCTGGACTCGGCCGCTTTCTACATCATCCAGCACACTGAACCCCTGCGGGCCGCGACCTGGGCCGGTGCCTGGACCCTCGGAGGCAATGCCGCAATGCACCTCGTGGCCGCCATCGCCGCGGGACTGCTGATCGACCGCCGAGGCGCACCGGCGGTGGTGGTGCTCGCCTTCGCCGTTCTGGCCACGGCGTGCACCTGGCTCGGCGATGGCGAGAAACACGCGCTCGGGGTGGAAGTGCTCTACACCGCAGGGGTGTCTCTCTATTCGACCGCTTTGATCACCTACCCGGCTCACGGTGGACGGCCGTGGCTGTCGGCCCGGGTCTACGCGCTGGCGGGTTGGGTCGGATCAGGTCTGGGAATCGGACTGGCCCAGGACCTCCATCAGGTGCCGCTATGGTTCGTGGGACTGGCCGGCCTGCTGGTGGTGGGTGCCCTCGCGGCTCGATGGACCTGGCTGCGCCGCAGGGTGGCAAACGCAGCGGTCGTTCTGCTCACTCTGAGTGTCGCGGGGTCGGCGACCCTCTCGTCCCTGACCGCAGCCGAGGTCGTGGACCCTTCCATTGCCTTGGGCCGCCGGGTGTACGTGGCAGAAGGCTGCATTCACTGCCACTCCCAGTATGTACGCCCGCAGGTGGGTGCGGACGTCGAGCGCTGGGGTCCCGTTCGGCCACTTTCCGACAGCCTCCTCGAACGGCCGCCCCTGTTCGGCAATCGTCGCCAGGGTCCGGATCTGACCCAGGTGGGCAATCGTCGAACCCCGGAGTGGAACCGGCTGCACCTGATGCACCCGCAGCGCATCACACCGGGATCCCGCATGCCTGCCTATGATTACCTGTTTCGCCCCGGTGACCCCCGGGGTGACGCACTGGTGGCCTACCTCGCCAGCCTCGGTGCGAACACCCTCGCCGAACGCCTGACCCAGGCGGCGGGCTGGAGCCCGGCTCCGACCGTCGCACTCCCCAACACGGACCAATTGCGGCAAACCGGCCAGGCTTGGTTCTCCCGCCTTTGTTCACCCTGTCACGGAGCATCGGGTCACGGTGACGGGCCGTTGGCGTCCGCGCTGAGTCAACGGCCCACCGACTTTCGTCAACCGCTGTGGCGTCACCTGCCGGACGGCCTCTCGCCCGAGGCACGCGAGGCGGTCCTGGCCCGCATCATCAAGTTTGGTCTGCCTGGAACCGCCATGGCCGGTCACGAGTACCTGGACGACGTCACGGTGGTTTCACTCGCCCGGGCGGTGGAGGCCTTCTATGGTGCGCGACGCCTCCCACCATGAAAATCCTGATCGTCGAAGACGAGCGCCGCGTGGGACAGTTCATCGAGCGGGCCCTCAGCGAACAGAGCTACTCGGCCCGACTGGTGCCAACCTGCGCCCAGGCCAAGGATGCCCTGGCCGAATCTCCCTACGATGCCATCATCCTTGACCTGGGTCTGCCCGACGGCGACGGACTCGAACTGCTCCGGCAGTGGCGCACCAGTGGCTTCAATGAACCGGTGCTGATCCTCAGTGCCCGCGATGCCGTCGAGGATCGTATCCGAGGATTGAATCTGGGCGCGGATGATTACCTGCCCAAACCGTTTTCCATCGACGAGCTGCTGGCCCGCGTCCGTTCGCTGGTGCGCCGCCACGGTGGCTCGAAACAGACCGTATTGACGCACGGCACGGTCAGGCTCGATCTCCTGGCCCGTTCCGCCACCTGCGCCGGTGCACCGGTCGAACTCACCAGCCGGGAACTGGCGCTCCTGGAGCTGTTTCTGCAAAATGCGGGTCGCGTGCTCACCCGCACGCTCATTGCCGAAAAAGTCTGGGAGGCGTCTTACGACCTCGAGACGAATCTGATCGACGTCTACGTCCGGCGTCTCCGGCAGAAATTTGAAGCCCACGGTGGAGGGCTCCCCATCAAAACCGTCCGCGGCGTTGGATATCAACTCACCTGACCCCGATGCCCAAACGGCTCCTGGCACTCCTGCCGCGCGGCGGTTCGTTCACCCGTCACGTCGCGCTGCGATTTGCGGCCCTCGTCACCGCCACCACCGCCATCGTCCTGGCAAGCGGGGGCTGGCTGCTCGACCGGCAGATTGTGCGCAGTCTCGAGACCCTTCACGAGCTCGAGTTCGAGGAGCTGCGCGAGTTGATCGGGCCCAGTACCTCGCTGACAGGCGATGAAATCCGCGAGCGGATTCACACCGACACCGAGGCCGACGCCGCCCTCTACTACGTCCAGCTCCACAATGACGCCGGCACGGTGTTGTTCCGTTCCAGCAACCTGGGCGAAACGGTGCTCCCCGATCTCGCCGGCGACGCCGAGCATTGGACCGCGCAGGTTCCTTCCGTCGGTGCGGTGCGAATCTCCGAGTTTCATTTCGCTCCCTGGCACATGAAAATTGCCAGTCCGGTCGCCCCGCTGCGGCGTTTGCTCAAGGACTACATCAAAGTGAGTGGCCTGCTCTTGGCGCTGGTGACCGTGGCCAGCGTCGGTCTTGGATTCGGCTTTGCCCGCCTGACCTTGCAGCCAGTCAGGGCCATTCGCGAAACCGCCCTGCGCATCCGCGGCGACAACCTCTCGGAACGCATCCCCGTGCCGGCCGGCCGGGATGAACTCGTCGCCTTGGTTGAGCTTCTGAATCAGATGTTCGACCGCCTTGAGGCCTCATTCCGGCAGGTTCGCGGATTCTCCGCCACGGCCTCCCACGAGCTGAAGACTCCGCTTTCCCTCATCCGTTTGAACGCGGAGAGGTTGCAGCACCATCTCTCCCAGGACCCGATCGCGCAGTCCGCGCTCGGCGACTTGATGGAGGAGGCATCCCGGCTGCACCGGCTCATTGAGAGTCTGCTCTTCCTCGCCAAAGCCGAAAGCGGCGCGCTGGCCATCGAGGTGAAGACCGTCGATACAAAGGGCTTTCTCGCCGAATTTGCGGAGGACGCGCAACTGCTCGCCGACGATCGAGCGGTGAACTTCCACCTCACCCGAAGCGAAGCCGGCATGGTGCGCGCCGAACCCACTCTCATCCGGCAGCTCCTGCTCAACCTGCTGGCGAATGCGCTGACGGTCAGTCCCAAGGGAGGAACCATCACACTCGAGTCGTGGATCGAAGCAGGCCAGTGGCACCTCCAGATGACCGACGAGGGGCCGGGACTGCCGACCGACCAACTGACCCGCGTGTTCGAACAGTTTGCCCGCTACCGTCACACGCTGAGCGACGATTCCCACAACGGCACGGGGCTTGGACTCGCCATCTGCCGCAGCGTTGCGGATCTTCACGGCGGCTTTATTCGCGCGGAGAATCGCACCGACCGCAGTGGACTGCGCCTGATCGTGGATTTACCCGCGGACTAGAACGGACCCCGCCGCCGAACCGACTGGCGGCCGGCAGCCTCTTGACAGGGTGCGGCATTGCCGCCGTTCTCGGCAACCCATGCCGCAGATCTCCGTCAGACATCTGGCCAAGGCGTTCCGGGTAACTGAGCGCAACCCCGGATTCTGGGCAGCACTGCGTGGATTGGCCTCGAAGACCACCCGGACCGTTTGGGCGTTGGACGACGTGTCCTTCGACCTGGAGCCCGGCGAGTTGGTCGGATACATTGGACCCAACGGCGCCGGTAAATCGACGACGGTCAAGATCATGGCCGGCATCCTCGTGCCCGACCACGGTGAGTGCGTCGTGAATGGTCGCACTCCCTGGAAGGAGCGTGCGGCCCACGTCGCCGAAATCGGTGTGGTATTCGGACAGCGAACCCAGCTTTGGTGGGACCTGCCGGTCATCGAGAGCTTCGAACTGCTCCGCGACATCTACCGCGTTCCGGCCACGGCCTACGCCCACCGTCGCGACGAACTGATCGCCATCCTTCGCCTGGAAGACCTGCTCGATGTGCCGGTGCGCCAACTCTCCCTCGGACAACGCATGCGCTGTGACCTCGCCGCCGCACTCTTGCATGCACCAACCCTGCTCTTTCTAGACGAGCCCACCATCGGACTCGACGCACCATCCAAACTGGCCGTGCGGGAATTCGTCCGACGCCTGAATCGCGAGCAAGGCGTAACGGTCATTCTGACGACCCACGACATGGACGACATTGAGGCACTTTGCACCCGGGTAATGGTGATCGCTCGGGGAAAGTTGCTCAGCGACGGACGATTGGCCGACCTGCGTTCGCGATTTGGCCGCGAACGGTGGTTGACCATCGATCTCCTGCACTCCGATGAACCGGTACAGGCGGAAGACTTCCATGCGCGTCTGGTGCTGCGGGACGGGGGACGAGTTCGTTTGGCGTTTGATCCTGATCGCGTCCGCCCGGAGCAACTCATCGCTGCCGTGACCGCACGGCACGCGGTCAATGACCTGTTTGTCGAGCATCCGCCCATCGAGGAGATCGTTGCTCAGATCTACCAACGGGAAGGGATTGCGCCATGAGCCCCTACCTCGCGCTGCTCCGGGCCCGAGTTCGGCTTCTCCTCCACTACCGCGCGGCGGCACTGGCGGGCATCGCTACTCAGATCGGTTTTGGTCTCATCCTGACTTCCGCTTTCGCCGCATTTTACGGGTCGGAGCACGCAGCGGCACGGATGACGCCCTTCTCGTTGCCCAACCTGATGACTTATCTATGGCTGGGACAGGCTCTGCTGGGTTTGTTGCCCTGGCGGATGGATGGCGAGGTCAAGGCCATGGTCGCTTCGGGTGGCCTCGCCTACGAGTTGCTCCGACCGGTGGATCTTTATGGGCTCTGGTTCTCGCGCGCAGTCGCGCTGCGCACCGCGCCCGTCTTTTTGCGCGCGATCCCGCTGCTGATTCTGGCAGGATGGCTGTTTGGCCTCACCCTCCCCCCCTCCATCGAGGCGGCCGGCCTCTGGACCGTGGGACTGGCGGGGGCGGTCGCACTCAGCGCGGCGTGCACCGTGCTCATGTCAATCTCGCTGCTCTGGACCCTCAGTGGCGAAGGCGTTCAGTTCGCCATGCCTGCGTTCGCATCGTTCTTTTCCGGCCACCTTCTGCCGCTTGCTCTGTTTCCCGACTGGGCGGTTCGCGTGATCGCACTGCTCCCATTTCGAGGAATAATGGATACACCCCATCACCTCTGGCTCGGTACTCTGAAAGGCGCCGAGGCATGGGGCGCAATCGCCCACCAGTGGCTATGGGTCGCACTGCTCGTCGTCGCGGGACGCATCCTCCTGAGCCGGGGACTGACCCGGGTGGTCATACAAGGTGGATGAAGCCCAGCGCTAATTCGCCCCGCCGTCCATGAGGTCACGCAGTTCAGCTCAGCAGGCCACGCCCGTTTCCCATTCCGGTGTTGGAGCATTCCGTCTCTACCTCCACTACGTCGCGATTTCATGGCGGGCCCAGCTCCAGTACCGTGCCTCGTTCCTGCTCCAGTGCCTCGGCACCGGGTTGATCACCGCCGGCGAATTCCTCGTGATCGTCGCGCTTTTCGGACGTTTCAAGACGCTCGTCGGATGGACGCTGCCGGAGATCTGCGTCTTTTACGGAACCGTCAATCTCGCCTGGTCGATCGCCGAGGCATTGGCCCGCGGATTCGACGACTTTGGCTCGCTGGTAAAGTCGGGCGACTTCGATCGCATCCTGCTCCGGCCCCGGTCCACCGTCCTGCAGGTGCTGGGGCGGGAGTTCACGCTGCGCCGGGTCGGGCGCTTCGCGTTGGGTGTGATGGTACTGACCTGGGGCTGGACCGATCTGGACCTCGGTTGGGATGGAGCGCGCCTGCTCCTGGTCGGTTTTGCCGTGGCCGGCGGTGTCGCCCTGTTCATCGGCTTGCTCATCCTGCAGGCCACGCTCGCCTTCTGGACAGTGGAGTCACTCGAGGTGATGAACATTCTGACCTACGGCGGTGTGACGACCACCCAGTATCCCATCACCATCTATCCCAACTGGCTGCGGTACTTTTTCACGGCGGTCGTACCCCTCGGCTGCGTCGCCTATTTCCCGATCGTGGCCGTGCTCGGACATGTGGATCCGCTCGGCACACCGGTCCTCTGGCAGTGCCTTAGTCCGACCGTGGGATTCCTTTTCCTCGGGCACGCCCTGCTCGTTTGGCGAACGGGAGTCCGCCACTACTCCAGCACCGGCAGTTGAGTCGAGCGCGCAGCACCCGCGCGTCAGAGGCAAGAATCAGGTCGAGGCCAACGTTTGTACCAGCTCTGGCACTTCTCGCACCGAAGCCAGCTGAAAGAAACGGCCTTCAGCCTTGGGCAACGCATCGACTTTTTCCGCGCCCCAGGTGATCGGGTACGGGACGTAGGCGGCCGTGCCACCGAGCGCGAGAACGGGAAGGATGTCGGACTTTAGCGAGTTGCCCACCATGAGAAAGCGCTGGGGGGCCACTCCATGGCGGCGCAGGATGCGTTCGTAGGTGGTGGGGTCTTTTTCCGAGACAATTTCAATGTGACTGAAGTGCAGCGACAGTCCGCTCTTTGACAACTTGCGCTCCTGATCGCGCAGATCGCCCTTGGTGATCAGCAACAGTCGGTGCGTCGCGGCCAGCGGGCCGATCACGTCGGCGACGCCGTCGAGCAGTTCAACGGGATGGGCCAGCATGTCGTGACCCAGGCGGATGATCTGGCGGATTTCGTCGGCACTGATCTGTCCAGCGGACAACTCGATGGCGGTCTCGATCGCTGAGAGAGTGAATCCTTTCACGCCATACCCGTAGCGCTCCAGGTTGCGCATCTCCGTGGCGAAGAGGGTTCGGTCCACCGTGCTGGCATCGTGGAACCGCGACAGCAGCGTCCGGTATCGCACGTGCACGTTTTCAAAAATGGTCTCGTTGTGCCAGAGTGTGTCGTCGGCGTCGAAACCGATGGCAAATTCACGGGTGGGCATACCGGCCAGTGCACCGGGACCGGACGGCGTCGGCAAGCCTTACAGCAGGTTCAGCTGCACCCCGCCCGGACGGCGAAAGTGTTCCACTGACAGCTCGATCCGTGCTCGATTGAGTCCGGCGCGTCGCGCCGAAGCGTTGAACAACGCATGAATCTGCTCGGCGAAGATCCCTTCCCCTTTCATTCGCTGGCCCCAGCTGGAGACGTTGAGCTGACCGCCCCGGAGGTCGCGAATACGGCTCAGCACCCGTTCTTTTCTGGTGGGCGCATGCCGGTCCAGCCAATCAATGAAAATGTCCTTCACGGCATGCGGAAGCCGCAGGAGGATGTAACCGGCACGCTGGGCCCCCGCTTCGGCCGCGGCGGCGAGCAGGGCCGGAATCTCGTGATCCGTCAGTCCGGGGATGACCGGCGCGATCAGGACCGAAACCGGAACACCCGCATTGGCCAGATCACGGATGACACGCAAACGCAGATTGGGCCGCGCGGCACGCGGTTCCAGGCGTCCCGAGAGTTCGGTGTCGAGGGTGGTCAGTGTGATGTGAACCGCGACGGCTTTCCATCGGGCCAGTTCGGCCAGAACATCCAGATCCCGGCTGATCAATGCGTTTTTGGTGATGATTCCGACCGGGTTGCGAAACTCGGCGAAGACGCGCAGGCACTCCCGGGTCAATTGAAAGTGTCGCTCCGCCGGTTGATAACAATCCGTCACCCCACTCATTCCCACCACCTGCGGTATCCAACGCGCTGCTGCCAGTTCATCGCGCAGGAGCGAGGGTGCCCGGGTCTTGACGAGGATGCGCGATTCGAAGTCGATGCCGCTGTTCCAACCCAGGTATTCGTGAAAGGGCCGGGCATAGCAGTAAGCGCACCCGTGCTCGCACCCGCGGTAGGGATTGAGTCCCATCGCGAAATCAACGTCGGGACTATCGTTCGCGGTGAGAACGCTTTCGCTCGCATCGACAAAGAACTGGGTGCGAGGAGAAACGGATTCGTCGGCCGTCGTCTCCTGCGTGTCAGGATCCGGCTCGACGTGGAGCTGCTCAAATCGATTGGCCGGAGTCAGCGCCGTACCCCGCGCGCCTCCGGAGGATCCCGACGGTGGTGCGACCGGATTGTGGGAAGTGTCCGCCATGCTGTTACGGAGCGAACGGGGAGACTAAGCGCAACACGGAATCCCCGAACCAATCGCCTCGGGTGATTGGCGCAACCGAGGTTCCCGGCGTGTCACCGTCAGGGAATCCTCAGAGACGTGCCCACCACCAGTCGGTCCGGATTGGCGATCCGGTCTCGGTTGGCCTCCACAATGTCACTCCACCGTTTCGCATCCCCGTAGTACTTGGTGGCAATACGGCTGAGCGTGTCGCCCGTTTGCACCACATGAACGCGGGAAGCGGATGACGACGCCCCCGGGGCCGCGGACGCCGTGGTCCCGGCGGCCGAGGCAGAAGTTGGACCGACCTTGGTCTCGGTGACCGCCGGTGGCGGAGGAGCCGCGAAGGAAACGGACTGGGAGCCCGGGCGGGTGGGCGTGGCGAGCGAGCCGGATGAGGCGGGAGCGAGCAGTGCGAGCCGGGTACGAAGCTGACTCACTTCAAGCGCGGCTGCGGCTCCCTGCTGCTGCGTCTGTCGAAGTTGTTCACGCAGCGTTGCGGCTTCGTTGGCAGCAGGCGTGAGCTGGGCCGTCGTGGCGCGCAAAGCGAGCAATTCCGAGTTGGCGGATTGGAGTTGGGCTCGGAGCGACTCTGCCTCTCCGGCGGCGACGGACTTGGATGCGAGTTCGTTGGACAAGGTGGATCGCTCCGCCTGCGCCACCTCAACCTTGGAGGCGAGCGACGACTTTTCGGCTTCAAGGTCCCCCACTTGTTTCTTCGCCGCATCGAGTTCCTCGCGCAGAAGCGTGTAGGAGCGAAGGGCCGTGGTCAGTTTGTTTTCCGAATCGGTCAACTGACGCGTCAGCCCTTCCACGGTTTCTCCTGAAAGCGATGCGGCGGGAACGGCGGCGAGTCTTTGTTTCAGCGCATCACGCTCTCCTTCGACGGAGCGAAGCGACTGCTGGGTCTGCTCGAGTTGGGATTGGAGCAGAACCACGGCCTCGGACGAGGCTGCCTGTTGCCGGGAGGCGGCGGCAGTCTGTTGCGCCTTCGCCAGTTCCGTCTGAAGCCGCTGCGAGTCCGCCTTTGCCTCGGCCAGAGCATCGCGCAGGGAGGCAAGCTGTTGCGTGGGAGCGGCGGATGCGGACTGAATCCGGTCCGCCGTCGCCTTAAGCTGCTGCTGCAGTTCCAGTTTTTCGTCCTGAGCAGCTTTCAGCTGGGCCGCCAAGGCGCCCTTTTGAGTCTGTTCCGCACGGAGGGCTGTGCTGGCATCCGCGAGACTCCGCCGGAGGGCTTCAATTTCTGCACCGGATTTACCGGTGGATTCCTGAGCAGCGAGTGATTTGGCTGCCAAATCGGCTCGCGCCCGTTGCTCGGCGGCGAGTTGGGAACGAAGCGAAGTGGCTTCAGCGGAGAGCGTGGCAAGATCCCGGGCGATCTGTTCCTTCCCTTCTTCCGCCCGTTTCAAGGCGATTGACCGGGATTCGAGTTCCGCCGACAAATCTTTCCCGGGCTGCGAAGCCGACTTGGCGGCAAGTTGGGCCTGGAGCGCAGCAATGGTTTGATTCAGTTCCGCAACCTTGGAGATCGAGGCTGATTTCGCCCCCTCCGTCTCCTTCCATGCCGCAGCCAGCTCGCCGCTCAGTTGTTTCTTATCTGCCCTCAGCTGTGCAAGTTCCAACTCGAGCGCCGACGTGTCAGCCCGTGGCGTGGCAATCGGGGTGACAAACGGTGAGCGCTCGGCGGCGTTTGAAGCTGCGGGCTGAATCGGACTGGTGGCGAGCGCCCGAGTTTGCGCCAGAGTGGTGCGCCGCGCCTCGAGTCGCCGCTTGGCCTCCACCAACTGAGCCGGGGCCAGACGCTCCAACAATTTACGCAAGACGAGATCGTTGGAGCCCTTTTCGACGGCAAGCGTCAGCCAGACAAATGCTTCGGTCGCATCAGCGATAGGTTCCTCCGGATCCGCGTAGACGAGTCCGAGATTGTATTGGGCGATATCATCGCCTGCCTCGGCCTTTGCTTTGAGGTCGGCAACGACACTCGCGGATGAAGCGGCCTGGCAGGGTGCAGCGGCCAGCAGGAGGAGCCCCAAAAGGGTACCGAATCCGAAACCGGAAAAAAGCGGACGACTCAGCATGCCTCCACCATGCCGATGCGGGGCACATTTGAAAAGCGGGAACCGGCCCCATTTTAGGGATCCGGCTTTTTTACAAAAAGTCTGCTCGTGCGTGTCGTTCGCGTTTTAAGTTCGAACCACGAAGTCAGTTCTTTGCCAGGTCAGAAGTGACGTCGAAGACCAGGCTGATCATGTGGGCTCGACGACCTTCGCGTAGGGAGGTGCCGACGACCGCGCGGGCGGACGACGTGCTGCCCTGGAAAATAGAAGACCCGGACCGTGCGTTGGCACGATCCGGGTCATAAACCTGGCAACAACCTACTCTCGCGGGACCTAACGTCCTACTACCATTGGCTGCTCGGGGCTTAACGGCCGTGTTCGGGATGGGAACGGGTGGGACCCCCGGCATATAATCACCAGGAATTGGCTCTCTTTCGAGAAAGTGATATAAAGTTTAGGTTAGTAACTGAAGGAGGTAAAACAAACGCCCAGAAGAGGAGTTTGCATAAAACTAACAGGGTCATTAGTACCAGTAAGCTGAACATATTGCTACGCTTACACTTCTGGCCTATCAACCGGGTGGTCTACCCGGACCCTGCACCGTCTTGCGACGGATTGTGATCTTATCTTGGGATGGGCTTGGCGCTTAGATGCTTTCAGCGCTTATCCCTTCCGAACATAGCTACCCGGCGCTGCCACTGACGTGACAACCGGAACACCAGAGGTTCGTCATTCTCGGTCCTCTCGTACTAGAGAATGAACCCCTCAAATCACAAACGCCCACAGCGGATAGAGGACCGAACTGTCTCACGACGTTCTGAACCCAGCTCGCGTACCACTTTAATCGGCGAACAGCCGAACCCTTGGGACCTTCTCCAGCCCCAGGATGTGATGAGCCGACATCGAGGTGCCAAACCGCGCCGTCGCTGTGAACGCTTGGGCGCGATCAGCCTGTTATCCCTAGCGTACCTTTTGTCCTATGAGCGATGGCGATTCCACATTCAACCACCGGATCACTTGAACCTGCTTTCGCAACTGCTCGACTTGTTGGTCTCACAGTAAAGCTCCCTTATACTCATGCGCTCTATAGCCCGATTACCGACCGGGCTGAGGGAACCTTCGTAATCCTCCGTTACTCTTTGGGAGGATTCCGCCCCAGAAAAACTGACCTGCTATCACTGTCCCACGACCAGATAATGGTACGAGGTTAGACGCCTAACCAACAAAAAGTGGTATTTCACGTTGTGACTCGGCCTGATCCTGAAACCAGGCTTCGAAGTCTCCCACCTATTCTACGTATTGGAAGTCAAGCGACAATAACAGCTTACAGTAAAGGTGCATAGGGTCTTTCCGTCCTGCTGCGGGTAGGCGGCATCTTCACCGCCACTACAATTTCACCGAGCCTCTCTCCGAGACAGTCGTCAACTCGTTACACGATTCGTGCGGGTCGGAACTTACCCGACAAGGAATTTCGCTACCTTAGGACCGTTATAGTTACGGCCGACATTCACGGGGGCTTAGACGCGAAGCTTGCACCTCACGCTTTCACCTTTCCGCATTGGTCACGAGTCACTCCCTATACGTCGTCTTGCGACTTAGCAGAGAGCTGTGTTTTTGCTAAACAGTCGGTTGACACTCTTATCTGTGGCCTCTTGCGAGGCACCCCTTATAGCTAACATACGGGGTCAGTTTGCCGAGTTCCTTAGAGAGATTTAACCCACGCGCCTTAGAATACTCATCTATTCCACCTGTGTCGGTTTACGGTACGGGCACCCTACCAAATAGCCACGAAGCTTTTCCTGGAAGCTGAGCATCACACAAATTGCTTCGGCCGAAGCCTCCACTTTTCATCGTGTTTCAGATACGTCCGGTATTTTATCCCCGAACAACCTACGCACTTGAACGAGAATCAGCGCCTCGCTCATGTTAGCTTTCTCCGTCACTCCTTGGCATCGAACTCTAATAAGGTGGTGCTGGAATATTAAACCAGCTGTGCATCGACTACTCCTTACGGCCTCGTCTTAGCTCCCGACTAACCCTGGGAGGACGAACCTTCCCCAGGAATCC
>JAXMHM010000014.1:65000-181434 GCA_046346755.1 Opitutaceae bacterium
CTGATCATGGCCGACGATATGGGTTTCTCGGATCTCGGTTGCTACGGTGGCGAAATTCCCACGCCCCACCTGGACCGTCTGGCGCGGGAGGGACTGCACTTCACCCAGTTCTACAACAACGCCAAGTGCGAACCCACCCGCTCCTCGTTGTTGACGGGCCACTACACCCAAATTGCCGGCGCCAGCCCAACGATCACCTACCGCACGCCGACCTTCGGCGAACTGCTCCGGCCGGCGGGTTATCTCACCCTGATGACCGGAAAATGGCACGCCGGGCAAAAGCCGTTTGACCGCGGATTTGACCATCACTTCGGGCTGACCGACGGCTGCAGCAACTACTTCAACCCGGGCCACCCCCGCCCAGGCGAACCCCAACCCTCCGAAAAGAATTTTCCCCGCCGCTGGGCGGAGGATGGCGTGGAATTTCGTCCCTTTTCTCCCACAGATCCGGCCTTCTACGCCACCGACGCCTACACGCAGTACGCAATCCGGTTTCTCGATGAAGCCGCGTCCGCCGGCCGACCCTTTCTCCTCTACGTCGCCTACACCGCGCCGCACTATCCACTGCAGGCGCCGCCGGAGGCCATCGCCCGCCACCGGGGACGGTATCGGTCCGGATGGGACGTGCTTCGCGCCGAGCGGCTCCAGCGACAGAAGCGCTTGGGTGTGATTTCAGTGGATACGCCATTGCCGCCCCGCGAGCCCGGCGTTCCGGCCTGGGATACACTGACGGAGGCGGAAAAGGACGGATGGGACCTGCGCATGAGCGTGTACGCCGCCATGGTCGAGCGGCTTGACCAGGGGGTTGGCCGCCTGCTCGCACGGCTCGCGGCCAACGGTCAGGCGGACAACACGGTGGTGATGTTTCTCTCGGACAACGGGGGCGAGGACGATGACACCGATTACTCCCGGGTGCCCGGCACCGCCGCCGGTCCCCAGGAGAGCTACCGTATGGTGGGTCCCGGATGGGCGCAGGTGAGCAATACTCCGTTCCGGCACTCCAAGACCTGGATGCACGAAGGCGGCATTGCGACGCCCTTCATCGTCCGCTGGCCAAACGTCATACCCGCCGGAAGCCGCACGGCCCAGACCGGCCACATCATCGATCTTGTCCCCACGTTTCTAGAACTGGCGGGAGCGGAGTATCCCTCGCGATGGAACGGCGCGACGGTTCCACCTCCGGCCGGAAGAAGCCTGTTGCCCGTCTTTAAAGCGGTGCTTCGACCGGACTTCCCGGTTTTCTGGCAGCTGGGCAGCGCGGCCGCCGTGCGCAGCGGACCTTGGAAACTGGTGCGCGGTCGGGTCGAATCGACCCGTTCGGCCCCTGCCGCCTGGGAACTGTATCGCGTAGACCAGGACCGCAATGAACTGCACGACCTCGCAGCGACCCATCCTGAGCAGGTCGCCGCCTTGGCCGCCAAGTGGACCGCGTGGTCTCAGACCGGACTCCCCACTCCTTAGCCGCCGGGTCCTGCCTCTTTCCCTTCCGCTCATCGCCACTCCCGCCCCCGGCGCCCGCGAACCCGGGCTGCTGCACCTCCACCAAAGCCAGAGCCACTTCGGTAGCTCAGGCCGCTCTGGACCTATGCTGCTTCCACTCGGGGACTGGCACCGCGACTGCTAGTCGCCCCCGCAACCATGATGTTTTCCCTGCCTCACACCCTTCGGCGCCTCTGGCGCCCCCTGGTACTCGTCTTCGTCGCGTTCGTCACCTTCCACGCGAACGCGGCCCCTTCCGAGGCTCCGGCGTCAGAGCGCCCGCTCTATGCGCTTTGTGGTGCCTACCCGCCGGAAATGGCAGCGCTCGCGAAAGAGTTCGGCACCGGAGGGACGGGATGGGTCCAATCTTCGGTCAAAGGGATCACGTTCTGGAAAGGCACCTATCAGGGGAAGGACGTGCTCGTCTTCCGCACGGGGATCAGCCTCGTCAACGCAGCCTATCAGTTGCAGCTGGCCCTGGATCACTTCCCAATCACCCACATCCTGTTTGCAGGCGTGGCGGGCGGTACCGATCCCGCCTTGCACGTGGGCGACGTGGTTATTCCTGAGCGCTGGGCTTACCACAGTGAAGCAGCCTACCTCAACGAGGACGGAAAGGGCGGTTTTCACGTCCCGGACTACCTGAAGCCCAAGTACGAGAACTTCGGCATGATCTTCCCCGACGACGTCGCCGCCATTCGAGAGGGAGACCCGGACTTCAAGGAAATTGCCGCCTTTCCCGCGGACGCGGCCTTGCTGGCCGCCGCCCGGCGGGCGTTGCCCAAGCTCCCGCCCCAGCGGAAGGCAGGCCGCGATGTCTCCGTCAGCGTCGGTGGCACCGGGGTCGCCGGTCCGGTCTTCCTGGACAACGCGCGGTACCGCGAATGGGTCTTCCGGGTCTGGAACGCCCGTTGTCTCGACATGGAATCCACTGCCTTGGCCCACGTTGCCTACGCCAATCGCAAACCCCTTCTCATTATCCGGGGACTGAGTGACCTGGCGGGCGGTCAACAGGGCAAGAATCCCATCGATTCCAATGAAGCCCGCGTTTCCGAAATCGCCGCCCGGGTCCTGCGGGGAGTTCTGGACGAGCTCTGATCGCCCGGTCATGCGCCTCGGTCGGACCTCTCAGGCGAGCGCTGCTCGGAACCGGGGCCATGGTCGCGATTCTTGGACAAAAAAGGCGCACGTGAATATCACGTGCGCCCAAGAGTGGATCCGACTAAATCGTTGAAACGACCGTCTCCTACTTCCAGTTCAGCACCAGTCGGGTGAAGTAGCTCGTATCGAGCTTTTCCACGCCGCGGCCGGGTTGGCTGTTGTAGTCGTTCAACAGGCCCACGCGAAGCTTCCAGGACGGATTCGCCAGGGGAAGTTCGTAGTAGCTTTCGTGAATCGCGCGGAAGTTTCCGAAATCATCGAACGTCGGAACAAAGGACAAACGATTGACCAGCACGGAATTCGCCATCTCCAAACGATGATTGAGGCCAAAATCCAAACCCGCGCTGCTGACGTCTTCACTCAACGGGTTGCCGTAGCCTTCATACCGGTAGGACACACCCGCGCGACCCGTGAGGGTCTGCTTCGCTTCCTTGATGAAGTCATAGCCCAAACCCGCCGCGGCCACATTGTAGAGGTCGATGTCCTTGATGCGGTCAAAGCCACCTTCATCACGGACATACCAGGATTTGCGTCCCGAGAAGTTATTGGCGTAGTCGACGCCGGCCTTGAACTGATCGGCAGACTTCTGCCCGTCGCTAATCTGGCGGTCATAGCCAGCGTAGAACTGGAGGGTATCCTGCGATCCGGCGAGCACGGCGCGGAAACTCATGGCGGTGCCCGACTGCTCCTTGTTGCCCGTCTTGCCCGTGACGTCCAATGCCGCCTCGTAAGCCCACGACCGCTGCAGTGCCACAATCGCCGGATCCGTACCGCCGGGCGCCCAGGTCGCAGCCACCTTGTCCAAGCTGGTGGTCACGCTGCCGTCCGCACCGGAAATCTGCACCTGGCCGCCGGCCGCCGGCGCCAGAGTTCCTTGGAGCACCGTACCCGCCGCAAGGCGGTAATTGAGGGGCGCCTCCGTTTTCACCGATACGACCTCGCCTTGTTTGACCGTCAGCGTGCCCGCATAGTCAGTCTCCAAGGTAATCGTAGCGGAATCGACCTTAACGACTTTGCCGGTCAGGCGAGCGCCACTTTTGGTTTCGACGACATCGGCTCGCGCGAGACCGACGGTGAGACAAAGCAAGGCGCTGAGCGACAGCACCGAGGATAAGCAGGCAGATAGGTGTTTCATGTTGTGTAGCGAACGATCCTAAAACAATCACAATAACGGGAGTCAAATCCCTATTTCACAATAATTTAGGCACAATTTTCCCCTTGCTGGAGCAGCGGGGGGCGCTTGTTGCTCGACAGCGCTGACGGCGAATCGTTGCGTAAAATCCTCACTTTTCATGCGTTTCACTGTCCAACCCTCCCCCTTGCTCGTCGCCGACGGTTGGCAGGACTATGAACTGCTCGATGCCGGCGACGGTATGAAGAAGGAACGGTGGGGCGCCTACACGTTGGTCAGGCCGGACCCGCAGGTGATCTGGCCGCAGCATGGGCAGGCCACCGGGGCGCGCTGGGACAAGTGGGATGGTTTCTATCATCGGAGCGACCAGGGGGGCGGTCGCTGGGAGTTCCGTCGCCCGTTGCCCGAAGATTGGCGGTTGGGCTATCGCTCCCTCGGACTCACCTTCAAGATCCATCCCACCTCTTTCAAACACACCGGGCTTTTCCCCGAACAGGCCGTCAACTGGGAGTGGTTTTCCGCCAAGATCAAACGGCTGCGCGCCACCGGCCGGGCCGTGTCGGTGCTCAATCTCTTCGGCTACACGGGCGCGGCCACCGTGGCCGCTGCGGCCGCTGGCGCTTCGGTCTGCCACGTCGATGCCGCCGAAGGCATGGTCAAGTGGTGTCGCGAGAACGCCACCATGAGCGGGCTGAGCGAAGCCCCGATCCGTTTCATCGTCGACGATTGCCTGAAATTCGTCCGTCGCGAGCTGAAGCGCGGTCGCACCTACGACGCCATCATCATGGACCCTCCCACCTACGGACGCGGCGCCGGCGGTGAAATGTGGAAACTGGAGGATCACCTGTGGGAATTGCTTTCCGAGTGTCGCTCGATCCTGAGCCCGGACCCCGTATTCTTCCTCATCAACGCCTACACGGCGCGACTCTCGCCCACCGTGGTAATGAATCTGCTGGCCGAACTCATGCACGGCCGGGGCGGGCAATTGAGCGGCGGCGAGGTGGGAATTCCCATCCAACGGGATGGGAAAGTGCTACCGTGCGGTATTTACGGTCGCTGGGAGTCGGTCGAGTGATCCTACTGCTGTTCGATTCACTCCCACCTTGGCCTTCGCACACCATGACGCTACGCGCCGCGACCACCTTCGCCGGTTTTTGTCTCTGCCTGCAGCTTCATGCCGCATCTGCCGACTCAGCCGATGCCAGTTCGATCCCGATCAGCATTGAACGTCTCGCCTGGGGCTCGCTCACCCTCTACTCGGAAAACGACAAGTACTTCGCCGGAACCGACCGTCGCTACACCAACGGTCTGAAGATCAGCGGACTCACTGCCAATCTACGCAGCTTTGAAAGCCAGCAACTGCCCGCCCCGGTTCGTTTGCTCGCCAAGAGTCTGAGCCGCTTTGTCAAACGTGACGAGGTTCCCAAAATCGGCCTGTCCCTCGGCCAGAACATTTACACCCCGGAGGACACTGAAACCACCCTGCCCCAACCGCTGGATCGTCCCTACGCCGCCTGGCTCTACGTCGGAGTTTCGTTCCACAACTACCGTCCCTCCATCAACGAATATGGGGATCGTCGCATTCCGCGGCTGGACATCCTCGAAATCAACCTCGGCATGGTCGGTCCCTGGGCTCTCGGTCGCGAAATTCAGAATGGCTTTCACGACTTGATCGGCGCCGCCCACGCGAAAGGCTGGGACAACCAGCTAAAAAACGAGCCAGGCCTAAACATCATCTTCGAGCGAAAATGGCGGCTGCGGACAGGCGATCTCGAGTCCGATTGGGCCATCGAAGCCATTCCGCGCGTCGGTTTCTGCCTCGGCAACGTGAACACCCTGGCCAACGCCGGAATGGAGATCCGCGGAGGATTTCGCCTGCCACTCGACTTCGGCACAAGTCTGATCCGGCCCACCGGGGACTCGAATCCACTCTTTCGCTCCGGCTTCAATGCCTTTGTCTTCGTGGCTGGTGATGCGAGAGCCATCGCCCGTGATATAACTCTGGACGGCAACACGTTCCGCGACAGTCCTTCTATTTCGCGCGAGTCCTTCGTCACCGATACCGCCTACGGTCTGGGTTTCGGCGGCCGCCGTTGGCAGGTCGTCTACACGCAGGCTTACCGCACGAAGGAATTCAAAATCCAAAAGGACGGCCAGGACTTCGGCTCGCTCAGCATGAGCCTGTTCTTTTGAGCCAGCGGGCCGGGTCCGATCGACGCTCTGTCGCACAACCCGCTTGGCTCCGTTTTGATCCGTCCCGCGGCCGCGCGTGGGCGGCAACTTTAGGAAATCGGCTGTTGAGGAAACACGTGCAGGGGCGCCTGCCGCGGATCCGTTCCGATGGAGGGCCGTTTAGGTACTCGCGACGCGGCCGCTCCGACGGCGCCGGTTGCGCGTCGCGGGATCCGTCGTGCAACCGCGGTGGTTAGGTTCAAACGTCCTGCCTCGCCGCGCCGGGCCTCACGGCGGGTCGGGCAGGCGCCGAAAGACGAGGAGCACCACGCCGGGTCGCAGTCCCAGGTAACTCTCTTCGTAGCGACCTACCAGCCGCTCCCGAACGGCTCCGGCCAACGCCGGCGAGACCAGGACCAAAGCTCCGTCGCAGTTTGTGGGTACCGTCGGCCAGTAGCCGACCTCGGCGCGCGTCCGAAGGTACCAGGGCAAAGGCCAATACTCCTCGCTGATCACCTTGATGGGGCCGGGACCGGCCTTGGCCGCCAAGGCGGCGACTTTCTTCACATCCGGGGAACTGTGCACGTAGGCCAGCGGATTGCGTGGATCGGCCGGGCGCAGAAATACAGCCTGACGGACCTGCAATCCCTGCCAGACCGTCACCCCTGCCACCACCAGCAGGGCCACTCCAGCCCGCCAGCCTCCCCGCTGTCCCCACCGCCCGGGCCAGATCGCCGCGATTCCGCACCCTGCGGGTAAAAGATGGATGACCACCCAGGGCGTTTTGTAAGGCACCGCCGAAAGGCAGCAGGCCAAGGCCAGCCCATAGGCAAACACCCTCCACTCTGCCCGTACGCGACGTCGGATGACCTCCACCCCACCCAGCGCCACCAGCACCAAAAAAGGTGTCTGATCCCACACGTACCCGCCAATGCGCTGTCGCCAGAAGAGGGAAACGTAGTACCAGACAGGCTTGTCGTGGCCCCCGGCCTCGCTGGACACGCGACCCGCCATCGGCAGGTAGGTCGCCACCGCATCTTTCAATCCGGCGAAATGGGTCAGGAACGAGGAGTAGAATACACCCGCCACGAGCGCAGCAATCGCCAGGGCCAGCACCGTCGCGCGAAGCATCCGCGGGGCTTGCCCCGACTCCGCGGCTTCGGAGCGTCTCTCGTCCCGAAGCCCGCGCGTAGCCAGACAAACCAGCGCCGCCACCACCACAAAGAGCGGCGCACTCGCCTTCGTCGCCTGCATCAAACCAAGGCCGACGCCGGCCACCCCAATCCACCGGTCCGCCCGGGTCGCCCGCCAGCGCACCCCCGCCAGCAGAGTCAGCAACGTGAAGCCGAGCAGGAGCGTCTCCTGCACAAAATAGCGGCTGTAGTAGACCGCTGCCGGCGCCACTGCAAAGAGGAGCGCCGCCACCCATGCAGGTGTCCATCCCAGCGGGATCAGCAGGAGGGCCAGCAAAAGGACCGACGCGGTCCCCACCAGCGCCGGCGTCAACCGGACCGTGGTCTCCGTCAATTCCGCAAGCGTGTGTTCACCCCGCAGCCACGCCGGCACGAGCGCCAGGTAGTACAGGGTCGGGCCGTGATGATCGTAGGGATCGAAGCGATACTGACCCCGTTCGAGCAGCTCCCCCAGCTTGACCGCCTGGTTGGCCTCGTCAGCGTGCATCGGCCGCGACCCGAGGTCGTCGAGCCGCAGCCACGCCGCGAGCACGAGAATGCCGGTCAGGCAGAAAGCACGCACCCTCCCTGCTCTCATCCGCACGGGCTCCCCCTTCGGCCTGCCTGCGTCCGGGCCGGCATCCGACGCGGTTCAAACTGCGAAGCACGGAGGCTCGGGGTGAAAATCGGGGCGCGCATGCGAAGGCGGGACGATGGGCGATGAAGAGGGGGTTTCGCTTCCAGTGCAACCGAGGTTCGCACCCTTTTCCCCTGCAGCTCGCGCCGGCGCGTTTCGAGGTCACGGAGGGATTTTTGCACCGGCATTGCGCTTGTTCCGGGAGAGCCACTGCCCCAGCCTCGAGCCTGCATGAAGGCACCCCGTTTTCTCCTCGGTTCTGTCGGTGCGTTGGCCTGTGTGGGACTGGGCTTTGGTCTGGCCCGCCTGGTGCCCGGGTCGACCGAGGGAAACTCCGCCGCCGCAACTCCCGGCGTCTTCTCCGATCCATCGCCCGGATCCGCGGAGGTCGTTGCGAACCGTCGGCCGACTGTCTCCGGTGAACCCACCCTCGCCGACCTCCTCGGCATCATTGCCGACGCCGGACGCAACCCGCCCTGGCGCCCCACAGTCCGCTGGAACCGGCTGCTCCGCTCGCTCACACCCGAACAGATGCCCGCCGCCCTCGCCGCCGTGGAGAAAGTGACGGCGAAGACCGCCCGGGACCCCATGCGCAACGTCCTTCTCGCCCTCTGGGCCGAGAGCAATCCAGGCGCCGCCCTCGCCTATGCGGAACGGCTGACCGACCGCACGGTGAAGACCGCGGCCGTGACCAGCGTCCTGCGCGTGTGGGCCGAGTCCGCCCCGACCGCGGCACTGGCGTGGGCCGAAAAACAGAACCCGCTTACGGTGCGGCAACAGTACATCGCCGCCGTGCTCTACACCTACAGCACCAACGACCCCGAACGGGCACTCGCCCTAAACGGAAAGCTGGGAAGTGGTCCCCGCTCCTACGGTTCCACCGTTTCGCTCTTCTCTGCCTGGGCCGCGCGCGATCCCGACGAGGCCGCGCGCCAGGCTCTGCGTCTCACCCCCGGCGCGTCACGCAGCCAGGCGATCCAGGCAGTTGCCGGCGCGTGGGCCAACTCCGATCCCAAGGCCGCGCTGGCTTGGACCGAATCGCTTCCGGAAGGCACGGAAAAGCGGGGCGCACTGACCTCCGTGGTGAGCGCCTGGGCGGACAAGGAACCCTTGGAGGCCGCCGCATTCGCCCTCGGGCTCCAAGCCGGTACCTTGCGCAACCAAGCGGTGCAGACCGTCGCTTCCCGCTGGGCCAACAGCGATGCCGCCGCCGCCTTTTCCTGGGTCCAGCGTCTGCCGGAAGGTCAGGCGCGCGCGCAAGCCCTCCAATCCATCGTCTACCAGCTCGCCCAGAACGACCCCAAAGGCGCAGTCGGGCAAATCCTGCAACTCCCGGTGGGTCGCTCACGGGACCAAGCCCTTCGCGCCGTTCTCTCCCAAGTGGCCCAAAACGATCCGGCCGGCGCTCTCACCGAAGTCTCCTCCCTGCCCGCGGGTCGTATGCAGACGGAGGCGGTCAACCAAATCCTGATGCAGTGGGCCCAAACCGACCCCAAGGCCGCACTGGCCCAGGCCGGTCGCCTGACCGGACAACAGCGAACCCAGACGCTCGGCCAGATTGTGGGCCAGCTTGCCCGTCAGGATCCCGAGTCCGCCCTCGACTACGTGAAGTCGCTGCCCACCGCGCTGGATCGCGACCGGGTGATTCAAGGGATCGTCAACGCCATCGCCTACGAAGACCCGCAAATGGCCGCGCTGTTCGCCGCCGCTCTGCCTCCCGGACAGGCGCAGAGCCAGGCCATCAGCAATGTCGCCAACGCGCTCGCCAATCAAAACCCCGCGGAAGCACTGACCTGGGTCAATAGTCTGCCGGAGGGACAAGCCAAACGCAACGCCCTGCAACAGGTCATCGGCAGCCTGGTTGAAACCGATCCCCGTGCCGCCGCCAATGCCCTTGCCGGGATTCCCGCCGGCAACACCCGGGACAACGTCATCTCCAACCTCGCGTCACGCTGGGCTCAGAATGACCTCGAGGGCGCGCGCGCCTGGGCCGAGCAACTACCCGAGGGTCGCGGGCGCCAGAACGCCATCCGCCAGATCGCGCAGCAGTGGTTGTCGTCCAATCCGGCCGACGCCATCACCTACGCCGCCCGGTTCGGCTCTCCTTCGGAACGCAACGCCTCCCTTGGCAGCCTGGCCCAGGCTTGGGCGTCCCAGGATCCCGTGGCCGCACTCGCTTGGGTGGAGCGGATGCCACCTGGGGAACAACGCACGGCGCTCGAGGCCGGCGTCATCAACGGCCTCGCCTACCAATCTCCCCGGGAAGCCGCGACCTATGTCGCCCGACTGCCCTCCGGCGAAACCCGCGATAACGCCGTCCGTTCGATCGCCGGGCAATGGTCCAACCTCGATCCCGCCAGCGCCGCCGCCTGGGTGGGGACCTTTGCCGAGGGACCTTTGCGGGAGCAAGTGACCGGACAGCTCATCAATAACTGGATCCGCACGGACTCCGCCGCCGCCGCCGCGTGGATGACCGCCCAGCCTTCCGGTGCCTCCCGCGACCGGGCCGCCCTGATGTTCGCCAGCCAGGTGGTGGGAGAAAATCCCGCCCAGGCCACCGCCGCGATTGAACTGATCTCAGACCCGGCGCAGCGCAGCGCGGCCATCCAAAGCACCGCCCGGCAATGGCTCACCTTCGATCGTCCTGCCGCCGAGGCCTGGATCGCGCGAAGCCCGCTGACCGAAGCCCAAAAGGCCCAGTTGCTCGCACCCTCCCCGCGGCGCTAAAGCCGCAATCAGACCACGGATCCCGCGACTGCGCGTGCGCTACGGCGGAATCTGCGTCCATCCGTGGGCCGTTCGCGGACTCGGTGGATCAATCGACCTTCCCAGGCTGAGGCACACCGCGTTTCACTCTTCACCTTTCCGAGCGCCACGATCACGTTACTCGCTCCCCGTCCCCCGTTCCCCATCACCGTTTCGCGCCCCGCACCTTCCATGCGATTCTTCCCGTTCGTCTGTCTTCTGGTTCTTGTCACCGGAGTCTCCCGCCTGATCGGCGCATCCCCTCGCACGCTCGAGGTCAAGGAGGGCGACCACATCGTCCTGCTAGGCAACACCCTGGCAGAGCGCATGCAGCATCACAATCACTGGGAAACGCTGTTGCACCAGCGCTTCCCCCGCCACCAGCTGACGGTGCGCAACCTCGCATGGCCCGCGGATGAGGTGGACCTCCGGCCGCGGGCCGAGGGTTTCGGCGAGCCGGAGCAGCACCTCGCCGCCGCCAAGGCCGATGTGATTCTGGCCTTTTTCGGTTTCAATGAATCATTTGCCGGGCCCGAGGGCTTGGCCGCCTTTCGGGCACGCCTCGACGCCTGGGTAGAACGGACCCTCAAGGAAAACTTCAGCGGCAAGGGGGCGCCCCGACTCGCCTTGGTTTCCCCGCTTGCCCACGAAAACCTGCGAAACCCCGATTTACCCACGGGTGAAACGACCAACCGCAATCTCGAGGCCTACACCGCGGTCATTCGAGAAGTCGCGGCCCAACGGAACGTGGTCTTCGCCGACCTGTTTCATCCCACCCTCACGCTGTTCGCCGCTGGCAAGGGTCCCTACACCCTCAACGGGGTGCACCTGACCGAGGTCGGCGACGCCGCCGTCGCCCCGCTGCTCGACCGCGCGCTCTTCGGCGAAGCGGGCGCCCCTCGCACCGTCGACCCCACCTTGCGGGCGGCGGTCGCCGACAAGAACTTCCACTGGTACCACCACTACCGCATCGTCGACTCCTTCTATGTCTACGGCGGCCGGTCCGGTTTGAAGTTTGCCGATGGTCCGCAAACGAACCGCGACGTCATGGCACGGGAACGCGAAGTCCTCGAGATCATGAGCCGCAACCGCGACCAGAGGATCTGGACCCTCGCCCGCGACGGAAACGTCTCAAAACCGGTCGACGACTCCAACGTCCCGCCGTTCCTGCCGGTGGTGACCTCCTTCGGCATCAACCAGAGCAAGGACGCCGGCGCCAACACCGGCCAGACCAGCAAGACCGCAGAAGGCAGCTCCGCCACGATTCAATCGTCCGAGGCCACGCTCAAGCAGTTCACGTTGGCTCCGGGCTATGCCATCAATCTGTTCGCATCGGAGGAGCAGTTTCCGGAACTCGGCAATGCCGTGGCGATGGCCTTCGACGCCCGCGGCCGTCTCTGGGTCTCCACGATGCCCAGCTATCCACAATGGCGGCCGGGTGACCCGATGAACGACAAGCTCCTCATCTTCACCGATACCGACCGGGATGGACGCGCGGACCGCATGACGGTGTTCGCCGACGACCTCCACCTGCCGATCGGATTCGAATTCGCCCTCGGCGGCGTGATCGTCAGCGGCCAGCGTGAATTGCTCCTGCTCAAGGACACCAATGGCGATGACCGCGCCGACACCCGTGAGATCCTGCTGAGCGGTTTCGACTCGGCCGACAGCCATCACGTCATCAACCAGTTCACCTTCGATCCGGGTGGCGCGCTGTACTTCCAGGAGGGCACATTCCACCACTCCCAGATCGAGACCGCCTACGGTCCGGTCCGCGCCAAGAATGCGGCCACCTACCGGTTCGAGCCCTTCTCGCAGAAACTCGATGTCTTCGTCAGCTACAGCTACGCCAACCCCCACGGCATCACCTTCGACCGCTGGGGCCAGGCGTTCATTTCCGACTCGTCCGGCGGCGCCAACTACTTCGCCACCGCCTTCTCCGGCTACCTCCCGTATCCAGAGAAACACTCCACGATGAAGCAGTGGTTCCCCAAGCGGGTGCGCCCGACCAGCGGCTGTGAGTTTGTCACCAGCCGCCATTTTCCGGACGAGGCCCAGGGACGATTCCTGCTCAACAACACCATCGGGGTGCAGGGCGTGCTCCAGCACACCCGGCGCGCCGTCGGCAGCGGTTACGAGGGCGTGGAGATCGAGCCGCTCGTGCTGAGCGACGACCGCAATTTCCGTCCGGTCGACATGGAATTCGGCCCGGATGGCGCCCTCTAC
Organism: Opitutaceae bacterium; assembly: GCA_046346755.1. Taxonomy (GTDB): domain Bacteria; phylum Verrucomicrobiota; class Verrucomicrobiia; order Opitutales; family Opitutaceae; genus UBA6669. The sequence continues at coordinate 77,725 of JAXMHM010000014.1, forward strand.
ATCGCCGACTGGCAGGAGGCGCTCGTCGGTCACATGCAGTACTCGCTGCGAGATCCCCTGCGCGACCGCTCGCACGCCCGCATCTGGCGTGTCACCTACCCCTCGCGCCCCCTCGTGCCGATTGCGGCCATCGCCGGGGAGCCGATCGAGCGGCTGCTCGACCTGCTGAAACTGCCCGAGGACCGCACCCGGATCCGCGCCAAACAGGAATTGGCGCAGCGTCCGCGCGCCGAGGTCGTGGCCGCACTCGCGCGCTGGATGGCGCCGCTCAATCCCGCCTCGGTGGCCGACGCCCACCTCCTGACGGAAGCGCTCTGGGTTCATCAATGGATCAACCAGGTCAACCCCCAGCTCCTCACCCAGCAGCTGCGCTCCCCCGAGCCCCTGGCGCGGGCCGCCGCCACCCGGGTGCTCTGCTACTGGCGCGACCGCCTCCCGCAGGCCATCGATCTCCTCGCGGTGCAGGCGCGCGACGAACACCCGCTGGTTCGTCTCGAAGCCGTTCGCGCCGCCAGCTTCTTCACCGGGCTCAAGGCCGTGAACGTGGCGCTCGAGGTCCTCAATCACGAGATGGACTACTACCTCACCTACACCCTCGAGGAAACCATGCGGGCGCTTCAGCCCTCTCCGGCCGAGGTGAAGGACCCGCGGGCCCTCTCGTTCGTCCTCGGTCGCATGACCAACGCCGAGCTGACCGCCGCCCCCGCCTCGGCTCCGGTCTTCATGGCCCAGATCGAACGGGCGGGACTGGACGCGGTCACGCGCGAGAATGCACTGGTAGGTCTAGCCAAGCTTCGGGGCACGACACGCGAAGCCGAACTCGCCGCCGCACTGAACCGGATGGATGAACGTTTCCAGGATCCCGGCACAGCCGCCGAACTCGGTCGCCTGCTCGCCGCCTCGCCCCGGCCCGACTTGCAGAAGATCGCACCGGCGATCCAGCGCATGGCCTCCAAGGACCACGCGCTGCCCGCAGTGCGTCGCGCCGGTCTGGCCGCGCGCGTGGCCATGGACGGCGGCCCTGCCACCGCCTGGGCCAATACCGAAGCAAGTACGGATTCACGCACCCTGCTCCTCGAGGCAGTGAGCCTGCTCTCCGACCCAACCCTGCGCACGCCTTTCCATCCCTTGGTGCTCGCCCTCTTCGAGGCCGGCGCCCCGGCTGCCAATGTCCGCGCCGCCGCGTTGCGCGCCCTGCCCCTGCTCGGCGATGACCACGCGGCAGCCAGCGCCTCCCTGCTGGCCGGACAGCTTCAGCTCGGAAACGACCGTGCCATCGTCACCCGCTCCTTGCTGCAGCTGCCTCGCGCCGCCTGGTCCGGTCTCAACGCCGCGGCGCTGTCCGAGGCGATTCTCACCCACGCCCGCACCGTGCCGGCCGACCAGCGTTCAACCCAGGACTTTGTCGAGTTCACCCAACTCGGCACGGAGCTGGCGTCGCGACTGCCCACGAGCGATGCGCAGCGTTTGCGCAAGGCCTTCCGCGAACTCGGCGTCCGTGTCTTCGTCATCAAGACCGTGCGCGAACAAATGCGCTACGACACACCCCACCTGGTCGTGGAGGCGGGCAAACCCTTCGAGATCATCTTCGAGAACATCGACATCATGCCCCACAACCTGGTGGTGGTCACCCCGGGATCGCGCCCCGCCATCGGGACCGCCGCCACGACCATGCCCGCGGTGCCGGACCGCGCCGGACGTCTCTATGTGCCCGTCGACAAGGCCGTGCTCGCCGCCACCAAGATGTTGGAGCCGGGACAACAGGAACGCCTCCTTTTGACCGCACCGCAGCAGCCTGGCGCCTACGAATACGTCTGCACGTTCCCGGGACACTGGCCGATCATGTGGGGCACGCTCTACGTCACCGAGAATCCCGATACGTTCCAGCTCCCCGCCGCCGGCGCCGCCACCGCATCCCCACCCGCCGCCCACGCCCACGCGCACGCGCCTTGACGTCGAAACCGTCCCACGCCTGCGCGGGGGACGGCTTCAGCTCCGGCGGAGGTGGCCTCGGTGAGCAGCGACGGGACCAACCGGTCCCGCCCTCCGCCCACGCCTCAGCGATTTGCCCAAAGCTGAGCGAGGTGCACGAGCGTTTCGGCCGCCTTGGTCATATCCTGGAGGCTGACCCACTCGCGCTGGCTGTGCACCTCGTGCATGCCGCAAAACAGGTTGGGCGTCGGGAGGCCGCGCTGGGTCAGGCGGGACCCATCGGTGCCACCGCGGATCGCCTGCACGATCGGATCGAGTCCGGCCCGCCGCAACGCCGCCTTGGCCAGCTCCACGGGTCTCATGTCGTTTTCCAGCCAATACCGCATGTTGCGGTACTGCTCGGTGAAGGTGAGCTGCACCTGCGCGCGGGGCTCCAACTCCCGCAGTTCCGCCGCCAGCGTTTCGAGGAGTACACGCTTCTGCGTCAGGCCCTCGCGCTCAAAGTCACGCAGGATGAGCCGGATCTTCGCCTTCTCGGCCGTCGCCTGGCATTCCACCGGGTGAATGAAGCCCCGGCGTCCATCCGTGCGTTCAGGGGACTGGTGCAGGGGAAGTGCCGCGAGGAAGCGCCCGGCGAGTCGGGCCGCATTGACCATCACATCCTTCGCCCACCCCGGATGCGCCGACACGCCCTTGATCTCGAGCACGGCCTGATCGGCACTGAACGTCTCAAAGTCGAGTTCCCCCCGCTCCGCCGCGTCGAGTGTGTATGCCACGTCGGCCCCGACTCGGGATAGGTCGAGGTGGTCGACGCCCCGCGCAATCTCCTCGTCCGGATTGAAACACACCCGGATCTTGCCATGCGGAATCTCAGGGTGGCGCAGGAGGTGACGCACCGCCGCCATCACCACCGCCACTCCCGCCTTGTCGTCCGCCCCGAGCAGCGTGGCGCCACTCGCGGTGATGACGTCCTGCCCGATCGCCGCACGCAGGTAGGGTGTGGTCTCCACGGAAAGCACCTGCGTCGGGTCGTCCGGCAGCACGATCGGGCGACCGTCATAGGCGCGGTGCACCAGCGGCAGCGCTGCGCCCGGCAGATTGGTCGCCGTATCCACATGGGCAAACCACGCCATCACCGGCACGGACTCCGTCACCGTGGCCGGTAGCGTGGCCAGCACATAACCCGACGGGGTCAGCTCGACCTCGGCCAGTCCCAAGTCCCTGACCTCGCTCTCCAACTGTCGCAGCAACACCCATTGACCAGGCGTGCTTGGGGTCGTCGTCGACCGGTCGTCACTCCGGGTGTCGATTCGGACATAGCGCAGGAAACGTGCGAGCAGGTCTTCAGCATCAATCACCATGCCACGACCCTACAGGCCCGGCGCAACGTCGCCATCGAGAAATGCAACCCGCGCTTCCTCTCCGTCGGCAGGCCGCGGAACATGGGGGTTGTCCGGGGCAGGGGCAGGACGGTGGGAAGCGCGCCCCTCAGCGGGGACGCGACTCAGGCGTCCGCCGGAGGAGGCGCTTCACAGGCCAGATCCGGCGACCGCACCACATCGTCCGTGACCAACAGGGGTCGCGGTTCACCGGCCGCTGGCACCACCACCACGTCGCGGAACCGAATCTGCGAGGCATGACGGACATAAAAGCCGCACGCCGGTAGACGGCCCCACATGCTGGCCTCCGGATAGTCTCTCTCGCGCTCCTCCACCGTTCGGCCGACATCAGCCGCCTCCCCGGGCTGGGCCAGGTGGACGGTGACTCCATTCATCCGCACCTGTTCTACCCGGTGCCCCGGCAGGCCTGTGATCGAGCTCCCCAATGCTCCGGCGCCGCGCACGAGGACGTTTTGAATGAGAACATCGCGCAGGACACCCAGCCCCGGCTTCGGTGCGTCGGGATGATGTCGACGAGCCCGGTTGCCCAAGCGGATGAAGAACGGCACCCGCGTCCCTTCGATGGTCACGTTGGAAATCACCACGCCCTCAAGCCGTCCGCCATCGACGATCTCGAGCGCAATGCCACAGATGCCTTCGGGAAACCCGTAAAATCCCGTGGTCGCCACCGTCGGTTTTACCACACAGTTCGAGATCGCGACATTGCGGAAGCCTCCGGTGGACTCGGTGCCGCACTTGATCGCGTTGCAGCGGCTGCTGATCACGCAATTGGTGATGACCACATTTTCGCACGGTGCGGGGCCGGTGCTCTTCAGCGTGATGCCATCATCATCGGTGTCACCCACACAATCGCTCACGGTCACCTGTCGGCATCCGTCAATGTCGATCATGTCATTGTTGCGATTGGCGTGGTTCCACACCTCCAGACCCCGCACCTGCACCTGCTCGCAATTGAGGTAGTGCTGCATCCAAAGCGCCGAGTTGCGCAAGCGAAGCCCCTCCACCCGCACACCCTTGCAGGAAACGAACTGCAGCAAACGCGGGCGCCCATCGAGATCATTCCCGCCAAACGGAAACGCCTCACCACGTCCATCCAGGGTGCCCTGCCCCACCACGGCGATACGCTCCTCGCCTTCGGCATAGATCAGGGCGCGGAATCCCGCCGAGTCCTTGAGCGAGCGGTAGGCCGGCGTCGGTTGCACCGGATAATCGCTCAAGGCCAGGCTGCCCCGAAGCACGGCGCCCGGCGCAAGGTCGATGCAAACAAAGCTTCTTAACCGGAGGGTACCGGTGGTGAACACTCCCGGCGGAATCACAACCGTGCCACCACCCTGGCCGTGACAATGATCGATGGCGCGCTGGATGATGGCGGTGCAGACCTCCTCCGTGCCAGGCCGGGCCCCCAGGTCGGTAATCCACACCGGCATACCCGGTGTCCCCGATGTGACCGACGGCGCCCGTGTTTCAGTCAGAGGCTCCAGGGCCCCCGGAACTGCGCTACGACCCAGCGCCGGCAGTGCCAGCAGCGGCACCAGGGTCCGGCTCAGGAAGGCTCGTCGGGAAGGAGGGAAGGATGGCATATCGGAAGGGAGTTGAGCAGCATCCGCATTCCGGGAGAAACGCTCGTGTATCCATCGATCGGAGCGGCCCACCGGCTGCAGGCTTCCGAGACTGCCATCGGCCCGGGCCAAACGCAGCACAAAAGGCGATCGCCTGACGAGGATGCGCCACCCCGAAGCTATGCCCGCCCGGTCGACGAGGCCGGTGGCGCCAGCGGTGGCGAGGGCGCTGGTTCGCGGCTTAGCCAGGCTCCCACGAGGGATCCCACCATGATCACCAACAGGATCGCAAATCCAGCGCGCGGTCCCCAGAGGTCCACCACTTGCATGGACGCCACCAGCAGGGTGCGCAGCACGCGGTCGAGCACACTGAAGAAGACAGTGATCCGACCCATCACCTCGTTGGGGACCACGTGGAGCATGAGGGACGAACGCGCCACGCGGCTCCCGGCATTGCCAAAACCCAGTAACATCATGGCGCCCAGAAACGCACCCACCGCCGGCCACGCCGCCTGCACGGCCAATCCGACCAGGAAACACGCCATGGTCAGCGGAATGGTCTGGCGCGCCTGGTGACGAGCCAGCAGGCGCGGCAGGATCAATCCCGCGGCAATGGCTCCGAGAGCAAACGAAACTTCACTCGCCGCAAAGATCCAGGGCCCGGCCTGAAGGGTCTGGCTGACATAGACCGGAACCAGGTAGTTGCCAGCCATGACGAGCACGAAGGGCATCAGCGAACAGGTGAGAAAGATCGCCAGCCGGGGCTGCGCCGCCAGCCACTCCCAACCTTGCACCACCCGCTGGAGCACTCCTCCCGCCTGGGAAACGGGTTTGCCGTCGTGCGCCACGCTCAGGTGAGTGGAGGCATAGGGGATGCCCCGCTGAATGAAGAACGCTGCCGTGTAGGTGGCGCAGTCGATCAGGAGGATGATCTCCAAGGGAAGGTGCGCCACCGCCAGCCCTCCCAGCGCCCCGGCGAGGAGCATCGCGGTCTGTCCCTGCACCTCCATCAGGCCGGTCAGAGACTGGTACTGCGACTTGTCGAAGATCTGCTGCACCATCGCCCACTTCGCCGGGTAGTGCAGCGTGTAGTAAAACATGCCGCAAAAGTAGATGGTCATCAGCTGCCAGGTGCCGAAGCCGCCGAGCCACCACCCACTCGCAGCCATGACCAGCGTCGCGCCCGCGCCAAAGACCTCACTCAGCAGCACCATGGTCTTGCGCGACGACCGGTCCACCCGTGCGCCGTACCACGGCATGACGAGGAAGAGGATCACCGTGGTGGCAAGCGTCACGTGACGGTACGCGGCGGACCCGCCGGCCTCGTTCACCAGCAACCACGGCACGGTGAAAATCGTGATGCCCGACCCGATCGAGCCCAGGGTATTGGCTGCGAGGAGTCGGACCACCCGCGGGTCCTTGAGCAGTGCTTTCACCGCCATCACTGAGGCAACTTGCCCGGCAGTTGAAAAGCGCCGAGATCCGGTGGTCGCCGCCATCATCCAAGATCTCCACCGGGTCCGGTGCGCTGTGACGGTGAAGCGTGCCGGGCAGTGTCACGGCCGAAAAACCGTACCACCTCCTCATCCCGCGCTTTACCCGTCGACCCAAGACGGAAACGCTCCCGGCATGGATCTCAACCATCTGACGGTGCGTGCGCTGCAAATCCGCGATCGTTTCAGCGCCTTGGAACAGGCCCGGTCCGGGCGCGCCTGGACACGCGAAGAAGTGATGCAGGGGTTCGTCGGCGACGTCGGTGATCTGGTCAAGCTGGTGATGGCCAAACAAGGACTCCGCCCCATCGCCGATGTTGACGCGAAACTGGCCCACGAGCTGGCCGATTGCCTATGGTCGATCCTCGTGCTGGCGCGCAGCTACAACGTGGACCTGGAAGCCGCGTTTCTCCGCACCATGCAGGAACTGGAAATCCGCATCGACCAGGAACTCAGCGGCCCGCGCGACTGAGCCCCGACCCTCGGGCTGAAAGCGAGGGTTGGCTCCAACCCATGCCGACGGCTCTGGCTCGTTTCCCTCCTCGATCCCGCAAAAAAAGAGAGCCAGACCGAAGTCTGGCTCACGAACCATGATCGAATCAAGTCAGGTGTCAGGCCGCCTACTTGTTCAGCTTGCGTCGGAGCATCAATACCATGCCGACCAATCCGGCGCCGAGCAGGAGCATCGTCGAACCGGAATCCGGCACGCCAACCGGCTGGCAGTTGTAGCCGCCATTGGAATAGGTCCCACCATTGACATCGCCGGCAAAGGTGGGCGTCAGCGAAGACAGCCCGAGAATCAATCCTGAGGTAAGGGTAACGAGACGGTTTTTCACGCGACTAAAGAAACCATGAAGCATGCCAAGCCTGGCACCCATAGGAGAAAACCCCTAGTACACTTTGTTACCTGTTCCAGAATAACGATTAAAAATGCCATCAAACCGGTCAAATTGTATCCATTCTACAATGCCAAGTGTAAGACATCGCGCGCACGACGAAGGCAGCTCTGGCTTCCAGCCGGTTTAAAGCATTCTCAACCAATTCGTTACACACGCATCTTCGCACTGTAAAGCAAACCGACACTTTTTCCCCGATGCCGTTCAGCTTCAGGGAGTTCCTAGCCGGTAGGAGAAGTCATCCATCACCACCTGCCAGAAGGCTGACGACGCGACTTCAATGCGGGTGATCGAGCGATAATCGGAAGCGAACCAGAGCGGGCCATGGACCGATCCCCGCACCCGGTCGTCGTGGACTAACTGGTCGCCACGCCAGGCGCGCACGACAATCTCGTGCTTTTCGGCATTCGGCCAGGCCACGCCGAGGTAAAAACCTTCAACATCGAAGGGCCGCTCGGACTCGATCCGGGCCGGATGTCCGGAGCTGTTGTACGCCAGGTACTCGCCGGACACCGTGCCGTTGATGTAACCGGGGCCGGCATAAAGCTTCTGATGGGTGGCCACCCAGTTGACCCAGTTTAATTGTCCATAACCACCGGGCACCTCATACAGGGTATCCGACTGGGTGAGCGTGTCGAAGTCGACCCGATGGCGGTGGGAAAGAGCAGGCGGTTGCTCCAATTCCACCGGACGTGACACGACCACGGGATAGTCAGCGACTTCCACCCTCCTGACGATGCGATGGCCCGAGCGCAGGGTTTGGGTCAGGGTCCAGGCACCTCGGACCGTTTCGCACGAAAAGCTCCCGTCACCCGCCACCGGAACCGGCTGCGCGGATCCGGTCGGACCCTCGATCATCAGAGTCGCACCGGGTTCGACTTGTCCTGACACCGTGAGGCGGGGTGCCACCCCAACCGGATTAAAGGTGGGCTCCACCACCAGTCCAGAAGGGGAGCCGGCCAGACGGCGAAAGCGCCGAACCTGTTGTTTTTCAGCTGAGGTCAGCATCCATCCCGGCGGGGGCTGAATCTCGATGCGATGGTCCCCCTCACTCCGAACCGCCGCCCCGAGGCTGCGCGCCGACATCGCGAAGTTGGTGAATCCCGAAATATTGGAACTCATGCTGACGGTCGAACCATTCGGACGGGTCATCACGATCTCCAGCCCGGCGTAGGGCCGGTCGCCCAGGTCGTATCGCCCGTTGCGGTTCACATCGCGAAAGGCAAAGCACGAGATGTTCAGCTCGCGGGAGGAGTCGTACATCCGTTTCCACATGCGATAGCCAAAAAGACCGAGCAACACGGTCAGCACGGCGATGCCCAGCGCACCAAACCATCGGGATAATAGCACGCGCGTGACAGGAGCAGGAAGGTCCATGGGGAGGCGGCGCTTCGCTCCAGGAGGGACCCGAGCGATCGCGGATGAATCACGGATGGACGCTGATCCTCGCGGATACAAACCCCTTGTGCAGAGATTGGCGAACGCAGGTCGAGCTGAGAACGCGGAAACCGGATGCGACCCCGGGGCTCGGCCGCATTCATCGCTAGAGATAGGACGGATGGGCAAAGCCGGGCCACGTGGTCCGCGCGAAGGCAAAGTCGGCCTGCCAGAATGCGCCGTCGTGGGGACGATACAGCGGATCGAAGAAGTCGAGGCAGCGGAAACCCCACGCCTCCATGCGCGCACACAGCTCCGGAAAGAGCAGATTTCCAAATCCCATCCGGTGGTTGTACGCCTCGATCACCGCCACCGCCGTCTGCGCCAGGACTTCCTGCCCCCCAGCCAGGATCTGTTCCTCGAACCCGTGCGTATCGAGTTTCAAGAAATAAGGAGGCGTCAGGACATACGAGCGCGCCAGTTCATCCAACGTGCGGGCCGGCACCACCAGGTTGTGCTCTCGAAAGGGCTCGTGCGCCGCCAACCCGCCAAACAGGTCACCGCCGTGAAAGTGCACCTCGCCGGGTCGATCTGCGGCGGCACAGAGCACATACCGGACATTGGCATGCTCCGCCTGCAGCGCCTTCAGGCCGGGCTCATGCTCGGGACGCGCCTCGACCAGAAAATAGTCCGGCGCGGGAAAGCGGGCGATCACATCCCGGGTCCAAAGGCCGTTCGACGCCCCCACATCAATCACCGTGCGAAACTCCACGCCATACCGTCCCAGTCGCTCCAAGAACCCTGCCAGGGTGGGCTGTTGCCACGTTTCCATGCCCGCAAGGCCGGAGAGCCCCACCACGAGGGCAAGCGAAAACGCCCGCGTCCGATCGCCCACGCAACTCCGTTCGAGGCAGGGTCGCAGACCGCGCGAGGATGGGGATCGCGATTAGCCTACGGACGCCGGAGTCGGTCCCGCCTCTGGTGTGCTTTTGTGGCAGCAGCACCCATCCCCGCGGAGTCAGCGACCCTGCCCAAAAGAGAATACTCTCCTCTTTGACGAGGGGCGTCCGTGCACGAATTGGGTTTTGCAAACGGATTGGAATCGCCCACGCTCTGCGTTGCAACCGTCCTTGCAGCACGCCCATCACTGCGTTCGGACCCTTCGCATGGAGCACCCTCCCCTCTCATCGAATTTCACCCGTCCCAACCAACGCAAGGTGGTTGTCGGTTTCAGCGTAGCGCTGGTCTGCCTGGTGGTGGTCGGCGTCGTCTCGTTTCGAGCGGTGGGCTCGCTCCACGAGGACACTACCCTGGTCGCCCACACCCGCCAGGTCATCGGTCAACTCGATGTCCTCTACTCCACCACCATCGAGGCACAAAGCGGGAGAAGGGGATTCGCCATGACGGGGATGGACGTATTCCTGAAACCCTACGATGCCGCCGTCCGCGAGATTCCGGTTGAAGTCGACCACCTGAGACGGCTGGTGGCTGACAATCCGCAGCAGGTCGAACGGCTGAACAACTTGGTTTCCTTGATCGATGCCCAACTGGCGTTCGGTCGCGCGGTCATCGAAGCACGACGCGTGGACGGTTTTGCGGCAGCGGACGCGCTCACTCGCACCTTGCGCGGCCAGCAGCTGCATGACCAGGTCGCCCTCCGGGTGGCAGAAATGAAACAGGTGGAAGACACCCTCCTGGTGGAGCGTCAGAAGCGCGCCGCGCGAAGTGTCACCCTCACACGCGGCATCATCCTCGCCGGGGGACTGCTTGCACTCGGATTAGGCGGAATCGCCCTGGCTACGATTCGGCGCGATTTTGCCGCGCGGCTGCGAGCGGAGACCGCCCTGCGCCAAAGCGAGAACAGCCTCGACGTGACCCTGCATTCCATCGGCGACGCCATGCTGGCCACCGACACCGACGGACGGGTCACCCGTCTCAATCGCGTCGCCGAAACCCTGACCGGCTGGACGCGCGACCAAGCTCTTGGGCGGCCAATCGCAGAAATCTTCCGGATCGAACACGAACACACCGGGCTACCCGCCGTGATTCCCGTGGACCAAGTGCTCTCCACCGGCTCCACCCAGGCGCTCGAGTCGCACACCGTATTGATCGCGCGCGATGGCTCGCGGCGTCCGATCGATGACAGTGCCGCGCCCATTCGCGACCGGGACGGCCGGATTCACGGGGTCGTTCTCGTGTTTCGCGACGTCACCGCTGAACGCGCTGCCGATGCCCGGTTGGCCGAGGTCCTGGAACAGCTCGAACGCGAACGGGCGCGACTTAAGTTCATCTTTGATTCGCTCCCGGTGGGCATTTCTCTCGCCGTCACCCAACCCACGGGCACCCGAACTCGTCTGATCAACGACGCCCACCTCAAGCTTTGCGGCTTCACTCGCGAGCAAGCCGATCAGCCGCAGGCTTTCCAACGCATCACCCACCCCGAGGACCGGCAGCGACAGGAAGAGCTTTTGCGTCGCCTGGAGGACCCCCGGTTCGGCTCCTATGCCATGGACAAGCGCTACCTTCGTCACGATGGAAGCGTGGTCTGGGTCATGATCGCGGTTCAGCGCCGCAAGCTGGCCGACGGCAGCACCGAGGACTTGTCCCTGGTCGTCGATATCACCGAGCGCAAACGCGCCGAAGAACAGATTGACCGGCAGAACGCCCACCTTCGCGCGGTGTTCGAATCGCTGCCCGGCCTCTTTCTCGTGCTCAAGCCCGACTTCACGATCGTGACCGCGACGGACGCGTACCTTCAATCCACCATGACCCGGCGCGAACAGATCCTCGACCGCAATCTGTTCGATGTCTTTCCCGACAACCCGGACGACCCCGCCGCCTCCGGAGTTCGCAATCTTCGGACCTCCCTCGAGCGTGTCCGGCAGACAGGCCAGTCCGACATCATGGCCATCCAGCGCTACGACGTCCGGGGCAAGGACGGCGGCTTCGAAGAAAAGTACTGGAGCCCGATCAACTCGCCGGTCATCGGACCGAATCAGGCCATTGAATACATCATCCACCGGGTCGAGGACGTGACCGAATTCGTCCGGCAAAAGCAGGCTCGCGCGCCCGAAACGAGCGACGCGCTGCGTGATCGCATGGTGCAGATGGAAGCGGAGGTTTTCCAGAGTTCCCAAAAACTGCAGCAGGCCAATCACCAGCTGGAATCGGCCAACGCGGAGCTGGAGGCATTCTCCTATTCCGTCTCCCACGATCTGCGCGCACCACTGCGCCACATCCAGGGGTATGCCGGCATGCTCGCGCGCGAAGCCTCTCCCCTCCTGTCGGACACCGCCAAACGGTACCTCAAGACGGTCATGGACTCCTCCCGGCAAATGGGCGCGCTGATCGATGACCTGCTGACATTCTCCAAGATGGGGCGCACGGAATTGCGCGAAACGCGGATCGAGCCGTCCCGCCTGTGCGAACTCGTGCGTCACGAACTGGAGTTCGCCTCCGCCGGCCGCGACGTCGACTGGAAGATAGCGGAGGTGCCGGCGGTGCGGGGTGATCCGGCATTGATCAAGCAGGTGCTGGCCAATCTGATCGGCAACGCACTGAAGTACTCCCGAGGGCGCAACCCGGCGGTGATCGAAATGGGCTGCGCCGGTCTTGAGGACGATCAAGTGGTCCTCTTCGTTCGCGACAACGGCGCCGGCTTCGACATGAAGTACGCCCACAAGCTGTTCGGCGTTTTCCAGCGGCTGCACCGGACCGACGAGTTTGAAGGCACCGGAATCGGGTTGGCGACCGTGCGCCGCATCGTCACCCGCCATGGAGGCAGAACCTGGGCCGAAGGAGTGCCCCAGGTCGGCGCCACGTTCTACTTCACCTTGAAATCCGCCGAGAACACCTGAGTCGCGGGCGAGTCGCACCTCCGGTCACAGGTCATTGTCCAGCCGGACCGCCTCGCGCAGTTCATCGAGAAAGTCCGGAAGCGCCGACTCCACGCGGTTCCAGTTGGAAATGTGCGGGGTGCCGAGCGGTTCATTCTGCAGTTGCTGCGAGGCGAGCCGGATGCTGCGCACAAACACCGCCACGGCGGTTTCCTCTTCGTGGCGCGGGTACTCGAGTCCATTCAGCACCGCGTCCGCCGCATAAAACCGAAGCGTATCTTCGGCCTGGCGCATGTACGCGCTCATCAAGGTGTCGAAGAGTCCGGCGTCGAGCTTGATGCCCTCGGCCGCCATGCGCTGGAAAAACGCCCGGGCAATGTCCGCCGCCATTCTGTTGAGCCCGCGCTCGGGATCACGGACCGAGAGGTCCTGGTGCTTGTGATCGTAGTTGTCACACAGCTCTGACTGGCAGATGGCGCGCGGGGCGCAGTTGCGAAAAACCTCCGACAGCATGCCCACCTCAAGCGCCCAGTCCGCCGGGATCCGGACGCGGCGCACGAGATCCAGGTCGAGGGCGAACTCACCGGCGAGCGGATAGCGAAACGTATCCATATAGACCAGGTACGGATGCTGGCCGACGATGCTCTTCAACGCCCGAAGCAGGGGGGTGACCAGCAGGCGCATGACGCGACCGTTCAACCGCTCGGTCGCCCGCGCATAGTACCCTTTGCAGAAATCGAATCCGAGACTCGGATGGGCCACCGGGTAGCACAGCCGGGCAAGGAGTTCACGATTGTAGGTGAGGATGTCACAATCATGCACCGCCACCATCCGGGCGCGGTCGCTCGCCAGCACATAACCAAAACAGGCCCACACATTGCGGCCCTTGCCCGACGAGCCCGGCCCCAACTCCGCCGCCTCCAGCTTCCGGAACAGCTGCTGCATCCGGGGGCCGTCATTCCACAGCATGACTGGCTTTTGCGGCAGCTGCGCAAAGAAACGCCGGGCTTTCTTCCAGCTCCGCAGGTTGGCACCGTCAATCCCGACCACAATCTGGCTGAGGTAGGACACATTCTTCAGCTCGCGTGCGATCCCGCGCAACGCCTTGGTGCCGACTTCACGAATGTGACACGGAAGCACCAGCGCGATCGGCGTCTCCTTCGAGAAGTCAGCCAGTTCGCGTTCGAGGCGGGCCACGCCCACCTGGCCCAGGCGATGCAGGGTGGCGACGGCTCCGGTTTGAAAAAAATCCGACATGATTTCGCTGCGCTACGTCCGGCGCGTTGGGAGTGAGTGCGAACGGTGGCCCGACCGTCCGCGTAGCCTCCAGCGTGTCCTCCACGCCGGACCCTCGGAATGCGGTGCGGAAACACCAAATTCCTGGCTGGAGGCAACGGACTGCCGCTTGGGTTGCCAAGCCGTATTCTCCGCGAACCGAAAAAAGTTCTCGGCGTCGCTGCTCCGATCACGAAGTCTGCTCCGGTGAGGCTCGTGGTTGTGCATAGTCATTTTCGACCGGGCGGGGTGCGGCGCGTCATCGAGCTCGCACTTCCGGCGTTTGCCGCGTCGTCAACGCTCAAGCTCACCGAGGTCGTTCTTCTGGGGGGCGAACGACCGGACCAGCCATGGAACGCCGTCGTGCGCACCCGACTGCCCGGCATCCGGGTCCGGTTCGCGGCGACACGAGCGCTTGGATACATCGCGGAAACACGGGCCACCCCCGCCGGCGTGGCGCGGGCAGTGAAACGGGTCCTGGACCGCACCCTCGACGCAGGTCCCGCCGGCGACACCGTGGTCTGGGCCCACAATCTGGGGTTGGGACGCAATCTGCTGCTCGCTAACGCCCTGACTCGTGCGTGCCAGCGTCGGGGGATTCCCCTGGTCAGTCACCACCACGACTGGTGGTTCGACAACCGCTGGCAGCGGTGGCCGGAGTTCCAGCGCACCGGTTTCCACACGCTGGCCTCGATCGCCAAGACCGTGTTCGCCACGGCGTCCACCGTGCGCCACGCCGCCATCAATCGCGCCGATCAGCGCGCGCTCTCGGGCTCAGGCAACCGGAGCACGGGACTTCACAGCACCTGGTTTCCCAATCTGGTGGTGCGCCCGCCGCTTCCATCGCGGGACGAGGTGGCGCAGGCTCGCCAATGGTGCCACGGCCAGATGGAGGGGCGCGCTCCGTTCTGGCTCCTGCCCTGCCGCCTGCTCCGACGGAAAAACGTGGCTGAGGCGTGGCTGCTGGCACGCTGGTTCCGCCCGGACGCCTGGCTGCTCACGACGGGTGGAACAAGCTCGGCCGACGAACGACCCTACGCGGAGGCGCTCCGGCGGGCGGGCCAGCATCACGGCTGGAAGCTGCGTCTGGGCATCCTCGCAGGCGGGGAGTCCGACAAACCCCGGATCCCGGCTCTGCTGGCAGCGAGCGAGGTGCTGCTGCTGACCTCGGTGCAGGAGGGGTTTGGTCTGCCCAACCTCGAAGCCGCCGCCGCCCAACGCCCGCTGCTGGCTCGGCGTCTTCCGTTGGTCGCACCCGATCTCAAAGTCTTCGGGTTTCATTTTGCCCAGGCTTACGATGAGGTCTGGATCGATCCCCGGCTGTTCGATCAGCGGGCGGAACAGGATCGACAGGAAGCGCGCTGGCTCGCGTGGCGGCGGGCGTTGCCCAGGGCCTGTCGTGTCTTCGCCACCCGTCCCCCTTGGCTGGAGTCGCCCGGCCGGGCCTGGGCCTTCAGCCGGCTGACCTTGCAGGCGCAGCTCGAAGTGCTGAGTCACCCTCCAGCCGAGACCTGGAATGCCTGCGTCCGCCTCAATCCGTCCCTGCAGGCCTGGCCAGCCCTGGGGGCTGCCGCCGCCTGGTCGGTCTCCGCGTGGCCCGAGCAGGCGGATCGTTTTCTCAGCGCCGACGCCTACGCACGCCGGTTCGCTCGCCTGTTGCGCCCGTCCTCCCAGGCGGCGGTCTCCGCTTCCGCGGCTGCATCTACTGCGCGACAGGTCAGCGAATCCTTTTTCCGCGACCGTCTTGGCGGTCACAACCAGTATCCCCTGCTTTGGTCACTCGATCCATGAACGTCCGCGCCGTGATCTGTGACATCTATCAGACGGTCCTCGCGGTCGGCCCCGCCCCGGCCCAGCGCGAGGAGCTCTGGCGCGACCGGTTCACGGTGCAGTTCGGACACGCCCCGAGCGTCTCGCTCGCTGCCTTCGAGATCCTCACCCGTCGGATCATCGCGGAGCACCACGCGCGCGCACGCTCGGCCGGCATCGATTATCCGGAAGTCTACTGGCCGGACATCGTCCGGACCGCGCTGCCCGAGGCCGCCCCCCTCTCTGACGCCGCCCTGTCGGATTTCCTCGTCGATCACGCCGCGCTCACCCACACCGTCTCCCTCATGCCCGGCGCGGTCCGCGTCCTCGCGGAAATGAATCGGCGACAGTTGCTCCTCGGCATCGCCTCCAACGCCCAGCCCTACACCTTGCGCGAGCTCGACCGCGCACTGGCCCAGTCCGGCCCTCCCGCCTTGCCGTTCGATCCCTCCCTCTGCTTCTGGTCCTTCGCCCACGGCTTCAGCAAGCCAAGCCCCTACGTGTTCCGGCTCCTGACCTCCCGGCTGCGCCTCCTCGGTGTCCGGGCGCACGAGATTTTGATGATCGGAGATCGCCTCGACAATGACATTGAACCCGCGCGTGCCCAAGGCTGGCTGACCTGGAGGCTGGGCAACGGGAATGGGCACGACAGCGGCTCATGGGCAGCGCTGGCCGAAGTGCTGGGTTTCAGCCCGAACGCGTTGCCTCCCTCGGCGTGATGCATTGGCTTGCCCCATGAACCGCCCTTTCCCCAGCACCAACACGTCGCACCGGATTGGATTCATCTCCACCCGTTTCCACGGCACGGACGGCGTCACCCTGGAGGCTCGAAAGTGGGCGCAGCTTTTTTCCGAGATGGGACACTCCTGTTTCTGGATGGCCGGTCTGCTCGATGCCCCACCGGAAAGCAGCCACGTCGCCCCGCTCGCCTTTTTCCTGCATCCCGAGGTGCAGGATGTGCAGGCTCACCTCTTCGGCACCTCGGTGCGCAGCCGCGAAACCACGCGTCGCATTCAGGATTTGAAAGAGCGACTCAAGGACGAGCTCTATCGCTTCATCGAGCGCTTTCGCCTCGACGTCCTCATCCCCGAGAACATCCAGGCGATCCCCATGCACGTCCCCCTCGGCCTGGCCATGAGTGAGGTCATGGCCGAGACCGGGCTCCCGACCATCGCCCACCACCACGACTTCACCTGGGAACGCGAACGTTTCGTGGTCAGCGCCGTCAATGACTACCTCCGCGCGGCGTTCCCCGGCTCCCTTCCGCGCACGGAACACGTGGTCATCAACTCGATGGCCCAGAAGGAGCTGGCCCGGCGCTGCAGCCTCCCGTCGTCAATCATCCCCAATGTGTTCGACTTCGAAACCCCTCCCCCCGGGGTGGATGACTACAACGCCGACTTCCGCCGCGAGATCGGCCTGCAGGACGACGATGTGCTGATCCTCCAACCGACCCGCGTCGTCATGCGCAAGGGGATCGAACACGCGATCGACCTCACCCGGCGACTCGACACCCCGCGCGCAAAACTGGTCATCTCGCACGCCGCCGGCGATGAGGGCGACGGCTACGTACAGATGCTGCGGGAGCGAATCGCCGAGGCCCGCATCGACGTTCGTTTTATCGCCGATCGCGTGGGCGAACACCGGGGCGTCAATGCGGAGGGAAAAAAGTGCTACACCCTGGCCGACGTCTATCCGCACGCCGACCTCGTAACCTACCCGAGCCACTACGAGGGCTTCGGCAATGCCTTCCTCGAGGCCATCTACTTCCGGAAGCCGATCCTCGTGAACGCCTACGCGGTCTTCACCCGCGACATCAACCCACTCGGATTCAAAACGCTCGGTATGAGTCAAATGGTGACCAACGACGTCGTCGCCCGGACTCGCGCCCTGCTCGCCGACAAGGTCCAACAACAGGAGTGGGCGGCCATCAACTTCGACCTGGGACTGAAGCATTTCTCGTACGCCGTCGCCCGGAGAAAACTCGCCGCCCGTCTCGCCAACCTCTACGGCGAAGGCGCCTGACCCGACCCTCGCCCTACGGCTCCTTGAGCCAGTCCACCAGGGGCAGCTTCAATCGGCGCATCTCCTGCACCGCCAGTTCGCTGACGCGGGTCGCACCGTGACGGTTGTAGTGCGTGTCGTCCTTCGAACCCTTGGGGTAGGAGTCAAACTGACCCGGTTCCAGGTAAAGGTGCAGGGCCCGCGACCCCTCGACGCCGAGGCTACGTTCCAATTCCACGGTGCGTCTTCGCATCTCCATCAGGGGAACGCCTTCGCGCGCGGCAACCTCGCGCGAAACCACGACATATTCGGAAGGTGGTTCGACAAACTCCCCCTGCTCCGACCAGATGCGACGCGCCACCGAAGTCGCGATGATCGGGGTCGCTCCCTTCGAGCGACACTCGCGTATGAAGCGCTCCAGGTTCGCTTGAAAGTCCTTGCGCGGCTCCGTGCGGCGCGCCGCATCATTGGCACTGTCATTGGTTCCCCAACACATGATTAGGAAGTCGCCGGTACGCAGATCGGCAAAGACCTGATCCCAGAGACCTTGGTCGATGAAGCTCTTGGTGCTGCGCCCGCTCTTCGCACGGTTGTCCACCCGGCCGGGATCCTTGAAATACTGGGGCAGGATCTGTCCCCACCCCACCACCGGGCGCGTATCCGGGAAAGTCGCCATCGTCGAGCCGCCTATGAGAAAGAGCTTTGGCGAGCGGGGTTCTTCCGCCCGCAACGCAGCCACACCGATAGAGATTAGCAGGAAAACCAAATTTCGAATAAGAACGATGTGCATGGAAAGAAAGCCTCCACCTGGAGTCCGCTGTCCGGCCACCCGGTCGAGGCGGGCGGTCGAACCGCAGCAACGCGACACCTCTCACCGCGGCGTCCAGGGTTTCACGCGATCCTGGTGAGACATCACCGCCTCCAGGGCATCGACGAGGACAAAATCCACCCCGGCGTCCAGCAGTCGAACCGCCTCCTTGGGGTCGTTGGTATAGAAGTAGTTGATCCGAACGCCCGCCGCCTTCAGCGCGGCAATCCACGCCGGCCACCGGGGGTCATGGGCGCAGTCCCGCAACTGGATGAAGTCGGCGCGTTGCTCGATCGCTGCGTTCACATAATCGGCCGGATCCGGCTTCCGGTCCATGTTGCAGATCCGCAGGGCGGGCGCCACCGACCGCGCCGCCGCGACGTCGCTCCCGCGAGCCGCAAACAGGGACTGACCCACGCGTCCGGTGGACACCAGCACTTCGGCCACGCGCCGGGCATACCGGTTGGACGCTCCGGCAAAGCGGGCATCCGCTTTAAAATCGACATTGATCCAGAGATTGGCCGGCAACACGGCCAGTGCCTCCTCCAGCGTGGGCACGCGCGTCCCGGCAAACCGGGGGTGGGTTTTCACCCCGGCATCAAGTCGCTGCAACGCGGCGAGGGTGAAGTCGAGCACCCTGCCTTTGCCATCCGTGGTGCGATCGACCGTCGCGTCATGCATGAGAACCGGCACACCGTCACTCGTCACCGCCAGATCAAACTCCACCATGTGCGCCCCGAGCCGGACCGCCTCGCGCAGTGCCGGCACCGTGTTCTCCGGGTGGGTCGCTCCGCCCCCGCGGTGGGCGCAGAGTCCGTTTACGGGCAACGCCACTGGTTCGGCCGCCCGCACACCGGCGGACACCAGCAGGAGTGCACTCACCACGCGACGAAGCCAGCAGACGGAGAACAGCAATTTCATGGGGCGAACGCCCGTCAAGGACGGGCGACGGGATCCAAACGCAGGCCACGCACGTCCGCGAGTTCTCGTTTCAAGGGTCCATCGGGACGCAGCACGATCCGATTGACGCCCGCGCGTAACGCGAGTCGCCCGGCCGGCTGTTCGCGAAAGTGATCGTAGTCGCCGGTCGAGATCACTTCGGCCCGGGTGCGGCTGCCTTCAGTTTCCACCACATAACCATCGCCCGCCGACTCGGCATCGGCCGCGAGGTTGACCCAGACGTCGTACTCAGCGTCCGCCGGTACTTCGACGCGCCACTCCACCAGATCCTCCGCGACAATCCAGGGAGCCAGCACGTCCAACGCCGGGCGATAACCGAGTTTCTGCCCGAACACCGTCGCCCGACTGCCAGGCAGCCGGATCACCCCGCCGGATTGGGGTCGGAGCACGGTCGTCTCAGGAGCTGCCTTGGTCGCGACCCCAGCGACCGCCGCAAGCTCCTCCGCGGTCCACGGCAGCGTGCGCGCCGCCGTCTCCCGTCGCACGGCGGCCACCCGCGTGGGCTCGACCAGGCCGACCCGGTCGCCCCAGGCATGCCGGACATAGCTGAGCACCGCAGCGATGCGTTCATCATCGAGCGCCCCCGATGCACCCAATCCCGGCATGGCGAGGTTCCAGGTCTTGCCGGCCACCTGGATCGGGCCGTACACGCCGTGCAGCAGGATGCGGATGAGGGGCTCGGGCGAACCGGACACCCATTCGCTGCCCACCAGGGGCGGCGCGAGGTTCGGGGCGCCGGTGCCGGTGAGTTGGTGACACGGGGCGCAGTACATCGCAAAGACCTCGCGTCCGCTCGCCACGCGTTGCTGTTCGGCTGGCGTCAGCGGTGTCTCATTGCTTGCCGCCAGCACGCCCGCACCTGGCCAGGTGAACAACTCCACCAACCGGACCGCGCGTTCGCGGAGCGCAGGGTCGGCACCCCGCGCGAGCCCGATCAGGCGCGAGGGCTCGCGCGCGAGCGCCATCGGTTGATTGCGCCGCTTGCTGCTGAGTCCATACCCCATCACCGCGTCCAGCGTGGCTGCCTGCTGCCAGTGACCCGGCCCTTTTGCCTCAGCCAGCGCATCCAGCAGGTCGGCGACTCGAACCGGATCGTTGGAATCGAGCACGCACTGCGTTGCCAGCGCCAGCAGGGCTGGCTCAGCCTCGCTGGTCGGACCGCGTCCGGACGACTCCAACAACAACAGCCGGACAAACTCCAATTCTCGATCGCGCAGCCCAGACAGTGCCGCAACGCGAAACAGCGGATCCCCGCCCCCGCGCACGAGGCCGGCCACCACGGCCAGCGCTTCCGGGGATCGTAGCGCGCTCGCGGTCAGGGTCGCCTGCAAACGCACCGGGGCACTCGCGTCCTCGATGGCGCGGGTGACCCGCGCGAGGAGTTGCGCCTCCCGGGCCGGGTCAAAGCTCCGCTCGGTCAGTCGGATCGCCGCAGCCCGGACCCACTCGTCCGCGTCTTCCATCGCCGCCGCCAGGGTGGAAGCATCAAGCGCTCTGCACCCCTCGAGGGTCCACAACGCGTGCAGACGACCCAGCGGGTTTTCACCGCGGCGTGCCAGCGTTATCAGCAGGGGCACGGCCGCCGGATCGCGACGCTCGACCAGGAGGCGCTGGGAGGTGAGCCGCCACCAGCCGGTCGGGTGACTCAGGTGTCCGACCAGCTCCGCCACGGTCGCCTGGTCGAGGCGCGGGGGCCGCCGGTCGATCGGTCGGTCGACGCGAACCACCCGGTAGATACGCCCCAGATCCTGGCCGGCATCGAGTTTGCGATCGCGCACCTGGTCGCTGATCCAGGGCACCATGAAGATCACATGCTCGATGATCCCGCGGGCCAGATCCGCGAGGTACAGCGCCCCATCCGGACCCACCCGCGCATTGATCGGCCGAAACCGCTCGTCGGTGGAGGCGAGAAACTCCTGTTCCGCCGGGTAGAAACGGGACGCCTTCGGGCGCACGCCCGGTTCGAGCTTCAAACGACCGACGAGATTTCCGCCTGCCTCGGGAACGAAGACGTTGCCCCGCGCCTCCGGTCCAAACTGGTCGCCATCGTAGTAGCAGGTTCCCGACGCAATCGTGTAGGTTCGAAGACGCCCGTCCTCCCGAAGCTCCATCGCTCCGAGCGTGATCCCGGGAGTAACGCGGATGGGATACACCTGCTGGGCCTCGGTGGCGATGTTGGTGTCGATGCCCGAGGCGCCGCGTCCACCCAGTCCCACCACGGCGGCGAGGTGAGGATTGCGCAGGAGGTACTCGCCGGGAATCAGGTTGGCGTGAAGGGCGGAGCTCTCGCGGCAGGTGAGAAAGCGTCCGGACTCGTCAAACGTCACGCCGAACTGTCCGCTCCGGGGAATCGGCTCCTCCTCGAGCTTTCCGTCCACCCAGCGGTGGCGGACCGTCGCGTCAGCGTTGTGCAGCCAGTTGTCGATGCCGTAGCGGAGACCATTGCCAGTGTGCTGCGGATTGCCCGCCACCCCGAGTTTGCCGACCTCGGTGCGTCGGTCGCACCGCAGATCACCATCCACATCCTCGCAGAACCAGAGCTTCGGCGGCTCCTGCAGCAGCAGTCCCCCTTTCACAAATGCAAACGACCTCGGCATGACGAGTTGGTCGAGGTACACGGTGCTACGGTCCATGCGCCCGTCCGCATCCGTGTCCTCGAGCACGACGAGCCGACAAATCGGGTCGGCCTCTCCCGTTCCCTTGATGTCGCGCATATACCCCTGGAACTCCGCCACCCACAGGCGGCCCTGGGGATCGAACTCGAAAAACACGGGGTTCTGCACCATCGGCTCGGCCGCGACGAGCTCCAGCCGAAAGCCAGGAGCGATCCGGAAGGTCTTGAGCGCCTCCTCCGGCGTGAGCGGCGGGGCCGGAGGTACATTCAACGACTTGAGCAGCTCCGCCGCCTTCTCCCACTCGGCGCGGCCCGTCAGCATCGAGGCGGGCCGGGTGCGGGGACGCTCGGCGGGCACGGCCTGACCAACGACGGGCGTGGGCTCCAGGGCCAGCCACGCCGCCAGAGCGGACAGACCCAGGATCAATCCGTGACGCAGACGTGAGGGGGGACAACCAATGGCAGGGATCATGGAGCAGGCAAAGGTGGTGTGCGTGAAAACTGAAAGCGTCCCGCTGTCACCACCACCCGATCCACGCCGGCATCGGTGCTGATCTCCAGCGTATCCGGATCCACCTGTCGCACGGCTCGCAGGCGCGACTGGCCGCGAAACGGCTCGAGTACCGCGATGAAACGGGTGGCCGCTCCGATGCGCCGAGCCATCGCGAAGGGCACCGGCACGGTCAGATCCTGGCCCAGGCCTTCACCCAGCACCACGGTGGTACCAGCTCCCCCCATGAGATGGAGGCGAACGCCCTCCGCCTCCTGCAGAAAGGTCGCATCCCAGGACTCTGGGGTCTCCGCCGCCCGGCAGGCCGCAAGGTGCTGGTAGCCGTGATCGGCGGGAAATGCCGCATAGGGAGTGAGGGGCAGGGACGAACTCGCCCGTCCGTTGTTATGGTAAACCCAGTCCATGCGATGCGTCGCACCGTCGGCCAACGCCACCTCGACCACATCAAGCAGGTACCCCGCCGTGTGAACCAGGAGCCGCTCGATCCGCGCCTGCGGATAGACCGGACCTGCCTCCATCCGGATCGCCGTTGCGGTCGGTCCCGGATGCCATTCCAACACACGGCCGGTGGACTCGGCCTGAGTGGTTTCGTCGATCACGACGGTGTTGTGCGACACCGTCACTTTGTCCCAGGTCTTGTGCGTCTTGTAGGCATACGACTGGGTGCCGGGATCCACCGCCTGCATCCGACCGAAGGCAAAACTGACGAAATTGAGTTTGTCGTGATGCCCGTGTCCCCCGCCGTGCGCGCCAAACTTCACCGCCACGGTGTGATCGGACCCGTTCGCCCGCAGCACCGCAAATCCCGCCTCGGACATCAGGGTGCTGATCGGCTCCAGCGGCTCGGTCGTGCCGGGATGGTCGGTTCCCCAGGCCAGCGATTCCAAGCTGCGGTCGGAATCGCGGAGGAACGAGAGGTAGCGTGCGTCGCCAAAGATCCGGTATCCCATGTCAAAGTACCGGGCGTAGGCGCGCAACGCCGTAAAACCTGAGTCGTTGAAGTTGGGCAAGGTCCCGTCAGGCAGCATGGCAGCGATCGGTGCATCGAGCATCCGCTTGAGGCTCCCCGCCTCGGGCACGGGGATGCCAGCCCGGGCGGTCATTTCCCGGAGCAGGAACAGGGGTTCCATCGTGTAGAAGTGATATCCCCACGAGCCCTCATGCCACGGCCCCTCGGCGGTGATGCCGCGTCTCAATTCATCGCGAAACCCGTACTCGGCGTTCACCGCCAGCTCGACCAACGCCGGATCGCGCAGGACCAGTCCCACCGCGAGGTGCGCGGCGTTGTGGCGCACGGTCCAATTGCCCAGCGACCGGTCGCGCCGCGCCACCACGTCGGATGCACTGCGCAGGAGGTCGCGTTCAAACCAAACGCGATCCGCCTCGCCGAGGGTCTCCCGGATGAGGTCATAACCAAACGCCAGTCGCGCCACCCAATCCGCCTCATTCAGCGTTTGCGAGGTGACGCGCCCGCCGGAGCGACTGCCTATCTCCGGCCAGTCCTTGTGGCTGCGGATCGGCATCGTGGGGTAGACCGCGGCGTACGCGGCGAGGATGGCGCGCGCCTTGGTCGCATAGGCGGCATTGCCGGTCAGCCGGTAAGCGAGCCCGAGGTCCCGGACCGCGAGGGCATTCTCCCCGTGCCGGCGGGTGTAGATCACATAGTCATACGGCCAGCCATGGTAGTCTTTGCCGCAACGCGGGCAGCGGTTGTGCCCGGGTTCGAAGGTCAGCCGCGCGCCGTCGTCGGGACAAATGTAATGGCCACCCCAGCCGCCACCCTCGGCCGGCGCCTCCCACTTCTCCAGTCCGTATTCGACGTTATGTGACGTCGGCCAGTCCTCGGCCCGGCGCACCAGCGCGTCGCGCACGGCAGCGGCCCACGGCTCGGCACGCGCAAGGGCGTTGATGCGGGCGAAGTCGGCGGGGTTGAGCAACAGGCCGGGCTCATCGCTCGTTCGCGCGGCGACCGGCAGCAGCGCCGCGAGGACGAGACTGACAATCCCCGCCAAGCGACGTGCTGCGCCGGACACAGTGCAATCCCTCGTCGGTCGCTCAGAAGCGCGCCTGCACACCGGCCGAGATCGAGCGCGGGAAGAGATTGGTCTGCGCCCAACGATCGTCGCGGTAGAGGCCGCTGTAGCGGCCGCGGTTCTCCTCCGTCAGATTGATCACATCGAGGAAGAGGTTGAGATTTTCTCTGACCGTGAAACGGGCGAAGAAGTCGAACTGGCCGCGCCGGCCAATGAACTCGGAGCTGGAGGGATCACCCGTGTTCAGGGAGGCGAGGTACGTGTCGGCGTAGTTCCACATCAGACGGAGATCCCAACGGCTGGAGTTGTAGGTCAAACCGGCGTTGCCGGAACGCGGGCGCATCCCGGTGAGATTGTTCGCGAATGGCAGGTTGCCGACCACGCCATTGTAGTCGCCCTCACTGGTGAGCACGGTCCAATTTGCCATGACACCGAGGCCGCGCAAGCCGCCGGGGAGGAAGCTCAGTTGCTGCGAGTAATTAAGCTCCATGCCCGTGACCTCTCCGTCGCCGGAGTTGATGCGACTGTTGCCGGTCCAACCCGCGTATTCACCGAGATCGAGGCCGAACTCATTGCCGACGATGCGGAATGAAGTCGCGGTCACGTAATTCTTGATATCCTTGCGGAACGCGCCGATCGAAACGACACCGACGGGCTTGAAATAGTACTCAAGACTCACGTCGTAGTTGCTTGAGATCTGCGGTTTCAGCGACGGGTTGGAGAAACTCACCGTCTGCCCGAGATCGTTGATCGAAAAACGGCCGACGAGATCGGAGATGCGCGGACGGCCGATCGTCGTGGAATAGTTCGCTCGGACCGTGAAGTGCGTAATGGGCTCGTAACGAAACTGCAGATTCGGGAACCAATCCACGTAATCGGACTCCACCGTCCGGAAGGCGGCGAACCGCGCCTCGGGTGTGGTGGCGCGGGTGTTTTCAAAGCGCGAGGTGATCGTGGCCTTCGTCTGCTCGACACGCACGCCGGCGGTCATTTGAAGATTTTTGGCCAGCTTTACTTCGCCTTGCAGATAAGCCGCCGGGATCGTCTCCCGCGTCTGATAATCGTTCTGCAGCGAGTTGGTCACCGAGGTGTCAAGGTTCGCAGCCGTCAGCGGCAGCGCGGTCGCGTTGTACGTGAACTGCACGGCGGGACGCGCAGGGAGGCCGGAAGGCAGATAGCTGAATCCGATATCACGGAACACCGCCTTCGTGTCGATGATCGGCGTGGCCGGGTAGCGGCCATCAAGCCAGCCGTGCTGGACCATGATACGGTACCGGCTGTAATCGCCCGCCCCGAGCGTGCCGGTGATGGAATCGGCATCGCGGTCGCGGTCCTGCTGACGGACGCGGAAGCCGGTTTTAAGCTTCACCGGAAAGCGCCATTGCGCGAAGTCACGGGAGGCGTCGAGCCGGGCGCTCGCGATCTTGTCCGAGGCGTCTTCGTGCGTCCCGGTGACCGCGATCGAGAGCATGTTCGTGAACGGGTCGGTGGGCGGCGGCACGGCGCCGCCGAACGTGAGCGTCGGGAACTCTTTGCTGGTGCGACGATCGTAGGTGAACGTATAAAGATTGTTGCTTCGCGCCGTGGCCGACATGCGGTCGAGCGGACGGAACGAGTCCGAATACGTCAGCGCCCACCCCAGCTTGACCTCCCCGATCGCAGTCTTGCCGTTGAGCTGGAAGTTCCAGGTGTCATTCGGCGTATAGCGGAAGTCACGCCCCGAGCGGTAGCTCGAACGGGTGAAGATCCAATAGTCCGTCGTGGAGTTGGCCGCGTCGAAGGTGAGGTTGTCGGTGTACTGCGGACGGTTTTGATCCATGACATTCACGAAACGAGTCCAACCCACCGTGAATGAAACCGAGGATTCCTTCGACAGCCGGTAATCGAACTTGGTCTGGAAGGCGACGCGCTTGTTCAGGTGATACTCCTGATCGGCGTAGAGCACCTGACGCCCGACGGTCGGGCTGGTGTAGTTCCAATTGGCGGCAAACGTCGAGCGGATGGTCTGCAGGCCGTCGCCGACTTCCTGATAACCACCGGTGACCGAGACACCGAGCTTGCGGCCGAAAAGCATGAAGACATCCGAGTAATCGAGCGAGAAATTGGGGAAAAACTGGCGACCGCTGCCGGAGGGGTCGAGGTGCTTGCCCATCGTCTCATTGTAGGAGGCGGAGGCGTTGAGGACAATCGTCCGACCACTGCGGTCGAATCCACTGCGCGTCCGCATGTTCACGACACCCCCGAGCGACTCGGCATCCATGTCCGAGGTCGGGGTTTTGATGACTTCAACGCTCTCGATCGAACCCGTCGCGATCCCGCTCACCAGCTGGGACCGGGAGTCGGGGTTCGCCGCTGCATAACGTGATCCGTCCATCGTGACCGTCGTAAACTCAGGCGAAAGACCACGCACGGAGATCGCGTCCACCGCCGAACCGCCATATTCACCGACCACACCGGGCATGCGCTGGAGGAACGAGCCCATGTCGCCCTTGGCAATGTTGCCGTAGGCATCAGTCGAGACGGAGTTGCCCACGGTGAGCGCGGCCTCCTGGCGGGCGATCGCCGCAGCGTTGCCCTCCCGGATGCTCGACACCACAACGGACTCCAACACATAGTAGGCTGCGGTGAGCTTGAAGTCCTGCGTCGTCTCGCCGCCCGGAGACACGGTGACGGTGGCACTCGCATCATCCAGTCCAGGATACGTGACAGTGAGCGTAACAGGGCCCGCGGGGAGCCGGGAGAGGACGTAGGTGCCGTCCCGTTCCGTCAGCGCGTTGACTTTCGAGCCAGCCACACTGACGACGGCGTTTTCCAGATTTTCTCCGGTCGCACCATTAAAGATGCGGCCGCGCACGACGCCGCTGGCTGCAACCTGCGCATAGCCGGCCGGCGCGGTGGACAGGGTGGCGACCAGACATAACGCAATACACGCGGAGAGACGAAGGGCCGCGGCGGGGATCGAAATCAAGCGGAGGTAGTTCATGACACGGTGAGGGAACAGAGACGGAGGAAGAGGTGGGGGGTCACAGTCCGACGAAAGGGCGCGGCTCCGGCCAGCCGACCGGCGATCCGGGGCAATGACGTCGAATCCGGACGGGGCAAGGCAGGGCTGGCCACGAACGGAACAACGAAAAGCCAAGGCTCACGGAGCCGGAAAAGATCCTACCGCTTTCCTTGGGTCAAGAAAGATTTCTCGTAGGTATGTGCATATTTCTCAAAACCACGGTCGATTTCCGCCTTGTCGCACGTCACCGGCCCATACCCGATCTCGCCCGGTCACGCCGCCGCACCGGCGCGCCCACGCAAGCGGTGACCGACTTACGTATCACAGCTGTAGGCGGCCTCAACGAGGCCGCGACGGGACCCACCGGTCCCGCGTCCGATTCTCTTGGGCGATTTCAACCTAATTTCCCGCGGGGTCAGCGACCCCGCCTACAACAGGACCCTGTCCTTCTTGACCAGGACCGGACATCGATTTGGGCGTTTAAGCCGGCGCCCATGCTCGGCGGCGGCCCCCTTTCACGCTGCCATTTCCCGGATCGGGACCGTGATGCCATGCTCTGCTACGTTTGTGAGAAATTTTCTTGCAGAGAAGAAATTTTCCCCACCATCCTGACCTCGTGATCTCCGAAACAGCTCGTAGCGCACGGCGCGAATTAGCCATCTCCCTGTTCACCCAAGCGGATGACCTCGGCAGGGCCGCTGCGGCCAAATCCGCGGAGATCATCGCCGAGGCGATCCACGCCCGCGGCCAGGCCCGCATCCTCGTCGCCACGGGTAATTCCCAGTTGCATCTCATCCGGCATTTGACCGCCATGCCACTCGACTGGAGCAAAGTTGATGCCTTCCACCTTGACGAATACGTTGGCATTGGCGCGAACCACCCGGCCAGCTTCCGCTTTTGGATCCGCACGCGCTTCACCGAAAAGGTCAGACCGCGCTCGATGCACTACATCATCGGCGACGCCCCTGATCCCGACATCGAGGCCGCCCGCTACTCGCAGCTCCTCCTCGCCGCCCCGATCGACCTCGCTTTCGTCGGCATCGGCGAAAACGGCCACATCGCGTTCAACGACCCGCACGTGGCTGACTTCAACGATCCGCTCACGGTCAAGCGTGTCGAGCTCGACGCCGCCTGCCGTGCGCAGCAGGTGCGCGAAGGCCACTTCCCCAACGACGCCAGCGTGCCGCGAGAAGCGCTCTCCGTCACCTGCTCCGGTCTCATGCGCGCTGCGCACTGGGTCTGCTCCGTCCCCGAGCTGCGCAAGGCCGACGCGGTGAAGGCCGCGCTCGAAGGGCCCATCGCTCCTTCCTGCCCCGGTTCGCTCATTCGCACGCACCCCAGCGCTTTTCTCTACCTGGACCAGGAATCGGCGTCGAAACTCACGCGACGCTTCCCCATGGCGGCGGTGACGCGTTAGGGTTCCGTCTGAACCGCGCCGTCCCGCCGTGACCATGTCCGCCATCCAACTCAACGCCGCCGACACGGTCGTTCTGGTCGGCTACCTGCTCCTGGTCCTCGGCATCGGCTTCGTCGCCAGTCGGCAGATCAAAAGTGCCGACCATTTCTTCCTGGGGGGACGGAAGTTCAGCAAGTGGGTCATGATCGGGCAGAGTTTCGGCACCGGCACCCACGCTGAAATGCCGGTGTCGCTCTCCGGCGCCGTCTACAACATCGGGCTTTCCGGCATCTGGTTTCAGTGGAAGAACCTGTTCGTCACGCCGTTCTACTGGCTGCTCGCCCCGCTGTTTCGTCGGTTTCGGCGCACAACCATGTCCGAGGTGTTCGACGACCGGTATGGGCGCTGGATGGGCGCAATCTACACCGTCTTCGCCCTGCTGTTTTTCACCATCAATCTGGCCAGCATGCTGAAGGGCGCCGCCAAGGTCATCGATCAGGCCCTGGGGGGCGGGCTTCCAGTCGATCTCATCGTCGTCGGCATGACCTGCGTGTTTGTCCTCTACAGTTTCACCGGGGGGCTGCTCGCCACCGCCTGGACGGACTTGGTGCAGGGATTCCTCATCATCGCGCTTTCCTTCATGCTCATTCCGCTCGGCTGGCACTATGTCGGCGGCATGGAGGGCATGAAGGCCACCCTCGGCCCGGAAAAATTCAAACTCGCCGCCCCCGAGGGGATCGGCGTGTGGACCATTGTGGTGCTGACCATCAACGGGCTGGTCGGCATCGTCGCCCAGCCCCATCTCATTGCCTCGGTCGGCACCGGGAAGGACGAAAACGCCTGCCGGGTCGGGCAGTTCTATGGCAACATGGTAAAACGGGTCTGCACGATTGGCTGGGCGATCGTGGGACTCATGACCGCCACGATCATTGCGCGCGGGGTGTTTGGTGACACCAGCCTGCGGGATCCCGAGGAGACCTTCGGGTACGCCTGCCGTCATCTGCTTTTCCCTGGCGGCATCGGTTTGCTGATCGCCGCGCTGCTCGCCGCCAACATGGCCGGGTGCTCGGCGTTCATGATCGATTCGGGTGCCATGATCACCAACGGCATCTACAAGAAGTACATCAACCCCGACGCCCCGGACCGCGTCCGGCTGCTCATCGGCCGCATCGGCGGCGTCCTCGTCGTCGCCTGCGCGGTGCTCTACGCCGTGTTTCTCATCAAGCGAGTGCTGTACTCCTTCCTGCTCACCGAGACGATGGCCACCTTCGTCGGCATCGGCGTGCTCGGCGGCATCGTCTGGACCCGCGCCAACCGCTGGGGCGCCGTGGGCAGCATCGTGGCCGCCATGATCACCAACTTCACGGGCTACGCGTGGACCAACCGGCGTTTCGACTCCTGGGATCCGACGATTTTCCTCACCGCCCTCGGGGTCGGAATTGTGGCTTTCGTGGTCATCAGCCTGCTCACCCCGCCGGAGGATCCGCAACGCACCGCAGGCTTCTTCAACCGGTTGCACACACCGTCCGACTCCGATGCCGACGATGAACACGCCGGCCGGGCACCGACTGCCGCCGACCGCCGGGCCCACGCCGAGGCCGGGCGGCTGCTGATCCTCGTCAACCTGCTCTCCCTGCGCCGTTCCGCCAACGGGGTGCCGCTCTGGCGCGCCTACCGCACGGACTTGAAGGGCTTCACCATTGGCGTGGGTTTGATCGCCGCCCTTATCTTTGCGTTTGTGATTGTGATTCGCCTGTGACTGCCTGCCTGACGCCTCCCGTCTCACCCGCGATCATGGCCAAGAGCCCCAAATTGCACGATCTCGCCCGCGAGGCGAACGTCAGCCCCGCCACCGTCTCCCGCGTGGTCGCCAGCAATCCGACGGTCAATCCCGCCATCCGCCGGCAGGTGCAACGTGCCGCCAAAAAGCTCGGCATCGACCTCGAGGAAAAACGCAAGGGCAAGTCCAAGGTCCTGGCCTTCCTGCTCGCGAATCGCGACGTGCTGCACAGTTTCCAGGCCCGGGTGCTGCTCGGCGCCGAGACGTACTGCTCGCAACAGAATTGGGAGCTGATGTTCATGTCGTTTCGCTACGCTCCGGAAACACCCCCGGAAGCCCTGCACCTCCCGCAGCTGCTGAGCAATCGCACCAACGCCCGCGCCGTCATCCTCGGCGGGAGCAACTACCCCAATTTATTCCGCGCCCTCGACGCCCGGGGGCTGCCCTACGCGGTCCTCGGGAACAATGTGATTGGTGACTGGAAGCCCACTGGTTGCGACATCGCCTACTCCGATGACATCGCTGGGGCCGGCGAAGCCACCGCCCATCTGATCTCGAAGGGACACCGCTCGATCGCCTACATCGGCAATCTGCAGCTGCCCTGGTTCAAACGCTGCGCCCTCGGCTACGAACAAGCCATGGCCGCCGCCGGGCTCACCGCGCGCACGATCGATATCCGTTCCGACGGCAGTCAGCTGGGCTACCTGGCGACCAAGACCATTTTCGCCAAACACCGCGATCTGACCGCCATACTCGCCGGCTCCGACCAGGTCGCCGCGGGCGTCTACGACGCGCTCCGGGAAATGAACATCGAGATCCCGGGCAAAATCAGCGTGGTCGGCTTCAACGACACCCAGGGCAGCCTGCTCTACCCGCCCCTGACGAGTGTACGCGAGTTCCCCGAGGAGCTGGGCCGTCACATGGCCGAGTTCGCCTTGCAGCGGCTGCAAAATCCGGACCTCGACACCCAGGAACTGACCATTCCCACCCAGCTCGTACATCGCGCCTCCGTTGGTCCGCCTCCCGTTCTAACCGGGGACTGATCCGATCCCGCGGGTGGCGGCCGCGGTCCGGGTCCTTCCCCCATCGGCCACCGTCCGGACCAACCTTTTGCTCCTCGCTTAAATCCGACCTGCCTCGCTTTGACGTCGAGAAAGTTTCTCACTTCTGAGACACGGAAATTCGGCCCTTCCCTGCGCCATTGACCCATTCCCTGCCATGCCTGCTCCCGTCGCTTCCTCCCCCGCTTCGTTCGACCGCCGCACCTTCCTCAAAGGAGCCTCCACCCTCGGACTGGGCGTCGCCCTCAGTCCGGCCGCCATCTTGCAGGGGGCCGGTCCCGCCGGCACCCCGCGGCGGCGCTACGCGATCGTCGGCAACGGGTCGCGGAGCATCATGTACCAGGAGGCGATCGAGCGGGACTTCCGCGAGCACGCGGAACTGGTCGCCCTCTGCGATCTCAACCCGGGCCGGCTCGAACTCGCTCGCGCCCGCTCGCAACAGCTGGGTGGACGCATGCCACCCGCGTTCATCGCCGCCGACTTCGAACGGATGATCGCCGCGACGAAACCGGACATCGTCATCGTCACCACCATCGACGGAACACACGACGACTACATCGTTCGCGCCATGGACGCCGGCTGCGACGTCATCTCCGAAAAGCCGCTGACCACCGCGCCTGAAAAGTGTCAGCGCATCGTGGACGCCCGTGCGCGCACGGGACGCAGCTGTCGCGTCACCTTCAACCTGCGCTACTCGCCACCCTGCACCCATGTGAAGGACCTGCTCATGAGCGGTGAGATCGGCGACATCCTCTCGGTCGACCTGCACTGGATGCTCAACACCCGCCACGGCGCCGACTACTTCCGGCGCTGGCACGCCCACAAGAAAAACTCCGGGGGACTGATGGTGCACAAGGCCACGCATCACTTCGACCTCGTCAACTGGTGGCTGGGCGGCGTGCCGGAATCGGTCTTCGCCACGGGCAAACGCGACTTCTACACGCCCAAAATGGCGAAGCGCATGGGGCTCACCGGCGCGCACGAACGCTGCCGCACCTGCCCGGAAACCAGCCGGTGCAGCTTCTACGTCGATCTCGCCAAGGACCCCACGCTGAAGGCGCTCTACCTCGACCACGAACAGCACGACGGCTATTTCCGCGACCGCTGCATTTTCCGTCCTTCGATCGATATCGAGGACACCATGAACGTGCTCGTGCGCTACAACACCGGCGCCACGCTCGCGTATTCACTGAATGCCTTCAATTCGTGGGAAGGCTACACCATCGCCTTCAACGGCACCAAGGGCAGGCTGGAACACAGTGTGGGCGCCCCCAAACCCGGGGGACAGCCGGTCAGCGGAGCCGCACGGATCGCCATCATTCCGCTCCGCGGCCCGGCTCGGGAAATCGAACCCTGGACTGGCGTCGGCGCCCACCAAGGGGGCGACAAGGTGATGCTGGAGGACCTCTTCCTGCCGTCGCCCGCCCCGGACAAGTACCTGCGCAGCGCCGACGAACGCGCGGGCGCCGCCTCCGCCCTCATTGGCATGGCCGCCAACCGCTGCTTTGAAACCGGCCAGCCCGTCACAATCAAGGACCTGGTCCGCGGTCTCGGCGCGCCCACCTACGCCCCGATGCCATCCCACGACATCCCCGTGCCCATGCCCGGCTCCGGTCCAGCCTGAGTTTCCCTCCGCGTCGCCCATTGCCGTCTCCTCGCCGGCCCACTCCGTCGTCCGTCGCATGTCCCTCCGTCAGTTCCTCGCCCTCTCCTCGATCCTGGCGGTGGCCGTGGGGCCTCTGCATCTCTTCGCTACGCCGCCCCCTAAAACAGTCGAGGGATGGCTCAAGGAACTGCCCGCAAGCCCCGAGTGGGAGACGTGGCTCCGCGCGCAGCCTTCGCTCCCCGACCTCGCCGCCCTGCCGGGACAGGCCTGGCTGCCCGATCCGCTCCTTCGCATCGACGGCACACCCGTGCGCCGGCCCGCCGAGTGGCCCGCCCGGCGCGAGGAATTGCTCCGGCTGTTTCAGCACTACGTGACCGGCACGATGCCGCCCGCCCCGGGCAATGTGCGGGTGGAGTCACGCGAGACCCGCCGCGAGGGCTCGGTGACCCAGGAAAAGCTCGTGCTCGCGTTTGGCCCCGATCACCGCGCGCGTCTCCGGGTCGAATTGCTCATCCCCGACGCTCCGGGTCCGCGCCCCGTGTTCCTGACCCAGGAGAACCACCGCGCCTGGGCGGTCATTGCCGTGAGCCGGGGCTACCTCGGGTGCATTTACGCTGGCGCCGACTCGCAGGATGACGCCGTCGCCTTCTCCGCGGTCTGGCCGGACCACGACTGGTCGCTGCTCGCCCGGCGGGCCTGGGCCGGCAGCCGCTGTATTGATTACCTCGTGACGCGCCCGGAGGTCGATCGCACCCGCCTCGCCCTCACCGGCCACTCCCGCAACGCGAAGCAGTCGCTCATCGCCGCCGCCTTCGACGACCGCATCGCCGCCGTGATCTCAAGCAGCGCCGGCGCCGGCGGCTCCATCCCCTACCGGCTCAGCTCCGAGACGCAGCTGCAGGAGAGCATAGAGATCCTCACCCGCCGGCATGCCGACTGGATCCACCCGCGGCTGCGGTTCTTTGTCGGACGCGAGAACCGGCTGCCCATCGATCAGCACGAGCTCGTCGCCTGCATCGCTCCGCGCGCCTGCCTGCTCTCCATCGCCCTCAACGACAGTGTGGAGAACGTCTGGGGACTCGAACACACCTGGCGCGAGGCGCGGCGCGTCTACGAGCTCTTTGGCCAGGGCGACGCCCTCGCCCTCCGGCACCGGCCGTTTTCCCATGCCACGCGGGTCCAGGACATCGAGGCCTACCTCGATTGGCTCGACTTGAGGTTCGGGCGCGGCCGGATCGACCCCACCACCCCGCCTCTGTATCCAACCTATGCCGACTGGCAGCGCGCGAGCCGCGAGCTCATCGACCCGGCCCGCCTGCCGCTTGCCGCCTCCGCCGATGTGCGCACCCGCGTGGCGTGGCTGCTGGGCGAGGCTCCGCCGCTCGCCCCGACCCGGCCCGACCCCTACGGCAGCGAACCCGAACACTGGGCCCAGATGCTCTACCGCGGGCCGCTGCCGAAGGAGGTCGAGAAGGTCAGCCTGAACTTCGGGCACTACCTGGCCGGCGACCTCTACCGTCCCGCCGTCGTTCCCGGTGCATCCGCCGTCAAACTGCCGGCGGTGATCTGGCTGCACCCGCATTCCGTGCCATTCGGCTACATCCCGGCCTATGGTGCCATCGACCGCCGGCTCTACCAGGACTGGGTCAAGGCCGGATTCGCCGCCTTCTGCTTCGACCAGGTCGGCACGGGCAGTCGCATTGAGGAATTTCGCCACTTCTACGACCGCCATCCCCACTGGTCCATGCTGGGACGCACGGTGGCCGACACCCGCGCCGCCGTCGACGCCCTGCTGGCCCAGCCCTTCATCGATCCCCAGCGCATCTACCTGGTCGGGTTCGCCACGGGCAGCATGGCGGCACTGCACGCTGCCGCGCTGGACCCACGCATCGCCGGAGTAGTCGCCGTGGCCGGTATCACCCCGCTTCGCACCGACACCCTCGACAAGGGCACCGGCGGGGTCGCCCGCTGGGCGCAGTGGCTTCCACTCGTGCCGCGGCTCGGCGCCTTTGTCGGGCACGAGGCACAGATCCCTTACGACTATGACGACCTGCTGGGCCTGATTGCTCCGCGCCCGGTCGTGCTGCTCCAGCCGTCCGTCGACTACCAAAGCACCGCCGCGGACCTGGCCTCCTGCTTTGCTCGTGCCGAGAAGAGCTACCAGCAGCAGGGTCGCCCCGGCGCGCTTCAGGTCATCACGGTCGACGACTACCTCCACTATTCCCGCAAAATCGCGGATGAGGTCGTGAGCCAGCTCAAGCGCCTCGCCACACCATGAGCCCGGGCGCGCCCTTCGCCCGGCTACTGTCGCTGTGCCTGCTCGTCGCCCTCGGCGCACCCCTCGGGGCATCCCTTCCGGTTTTTCAGCTGGATCGTCCCCACCCCACCGCGGACAAACCGCAGTCCAAGCTCTGGTACGTCGATGCTACCTGGTGGGCCCTGTTGCCCGGCAGTCGTTCTACCACCCTCTGGCAACGGGGACCGTCGGGTTGGAAGGAACATCCGTCCCTCCGAGACGAACTGGACGGCCTGCCGGGGCGCGCCGACGTGTGGTGGGACCGGGAGGGCGTGACCGCGGCGTGCGTGGAGGATGCTACGATCGCCGTACTGCGTCTTCGGTCGGTCGGCCAGCCCGTCACCGCGTGGAAACCCGAGGTCCTCGCCCGCTGGATCGTCCCCGACACCGGCGCGCTCGAGACCGTCACGATCGCCCGTGACAGCACCGGTCGTTGGTGGATCGCGGCTCCCGTCGACGCCTCGGTTCCGGCCGGCAGCAAACCCCCTATCCATGGACCTGATCGCGATGTTCTCGTCTGGACTTCGGTCGATGCCCGCACCTGGCAGCGGCTCGACCCCCTGGCCCGGCGGGTGGGTGGCGACGACATCTGCACCGTCACCGCAACCGCCGACGGCATCGGGGTCGCCTGGTCCGACCAAAACCGGGATCAGGTGGGATTCGCCCGTCATCGCTCCGGCGCCGATCCGGCCACCTGGGAACCGACTGAGACCATCGCCGCCGGTAACCGGACCGCTGACGACCACCTGCACGCGACCCTGACCGCAGACGGTACCGTCTGGCTCGCGACGAAGAACAGCGTCGATCTTCGTGGCGAACCCCAGCTTGTCCTCCGGGTCCGTCCTCCCTCCGGTCACTGGCAGAATCTGCCCTACGCCCAGCGACGCGAGGGAGCGGAGCCGAGCCGCCCGGTGATCGTCGCCACACCCGACTCCGATCTCCTTTTGTTGGGACACACGGTCTATGACCGGGTTGACCCGAGTCGCGGTCACATTGAATTCGCCCCCGTGAACCGCAGCGGTCCTCAGGAACCGACCGCCTTCACCCGGGTGCTGATTCCCGATGCCGGACTGGACTCACGTATCAATGATCTGACCACACCCAAGCAGCCATTTCCCACCGACGGTCCGTGGATCGTGCTGGCCTCCGACGCACAGGGACGGGTCTTCGAGGCCGACCTCCGGCCTGTTTTTGCAACGGTGCCGGTTGACACCGCTTCCCGCGCGGCCGACCTCGCCGGGCCGTTTCGTGCGACTGCGGCCCAGCCTCCCCGGCTCCACCGGGGCGAGATCATGCGCAGCCTGGAACCGCTGATGCTCCAGCAGGCCCGTCATCTGGTCTCCGAACTGCAGCCGTGGAACAACGAACCAGGCGCCGCGCTCCTGCCGCTGCTGCGTCGCGCTCCGTCGAGCGAAAGCGGCATTCGCCCCAACGCCCACACCGCCAAGGGACTCGCCCTCATCGCCCGCCTGCTTCCGCCGGAGGCATTTCCCGCCGGCTTTTCTCCGGCAAAGGCGCGGAAACATGCCCTGGAGTTGGTGCGGACTCTCGTCCGCACTTATGGCGCCGGGGGCGAGACCTGCAGTGATGGTAAACCGTGGCGCGCCCAGTGGCAGTCCGCCTATTGGGCCGCACTCGCGGGCGAGGCCTGCTGGCTGCTCTGGCATGACCTCTCTCCGGATGAACGCTGGCTGGCCGCGCGCATGATCTGTGACGAAGCCGATCGTTTTGTCGGCGTCGTCCCGCCCACCAATCTGCACCGTGACTCCAAGGCCGAGGAGAACGCCTGGAACTCCCAGGTTGTATCGCTGGCCTACAGCATGTTCCCGTCACATCCGCGCCACGCCCTCTGGCGCGAGACCGCCCTCCGCTGGATCGCCAGTGCCTTCGCCCGCGAAGCGGACTTGAAGCGGACCGACCGCGTCGACGGAAAACCACTCCACGAATGGCTGGACGGGGCCAACCTGCTCGACGATTTCACCCTCGAAAACCACGGGCGAGTCCACCCCGACTACCTCGCCTGCACCTACCTGCTCTCGTCGCAAGTGCCCCTGTACACGTGGGGCGGCCATGAGCCGCCGGAGGCCCTCCACCTCAATGTCGAGGCGATCCACGGCACGCTGAAGTGGCTTTCCACCCCCGAAGGCAGCGTCATCTATCCCAACGGCCAGGACTGGGGTCTGCACCGAAACATCGATTGGCTCGAGTACCACGCCACCCTCGCCGTGCTGTATCAGGATCGCACCGCCGCGCTGCTGATGCGACAGGCGCTCGATACCGTGCAACGCATGGCCGCGCGCAACCCGGATGGCCCGGTGTACCTGCCCGGCGAAACCAAACTGGTCTCCGATCAGGCGATGGTCCTCGAATACGCCGCGCATACCTATGCCCTGATGGCCGAACGGGGCGAGGGACCCGCGCCCGTGGGGGAGTCGGAATTCCTGTCCGCACAGGCGGGAACCCGGATTTTTCCGCAGGGTAAATTCGCCGTCATCCGGACCCCACACTCCATCGCGACGTTCTCCTGGGGCGCCCAGGTCATGGGTATGGTCCTTCCGCTGCGCCGGGATCTCCTGATGACACCCGAGAGCAGGGGACTGATCGGATATGTCGGTCCCGACCGCACCTCGCCGGAACTTCCCGAGCTCCGCAACGTCGCGATCGCTCCGCTGGAGGCGGGCTTCGGGCTCACCGGTGTGCTCGCCCGCGGTGGAGGCACGTTCGAACAACGCTTTGGTTTTCTCGCCCTGCCCGACGGGCGCGGTGTCTACGTCGATGTCGTGTCCGCCACCGGTTCGACCCGACCCGGGGTGCTCGATCTCGGCACGCTGGGCGTGCTCAATGACCTTGCGTGGCCTTGGCATGGTGGTCAACGCACCCTTGCGCACGCCGGCGGCACCCGCGTCTTCGCCGCCGCGCAGGCGGCCGGGGAAGAGCCCGCGAGCTTCGATTCGCCTTGGTTTCAGATCGACGGGCTCGGAATCGTCCGCCTCGCCGCATCGGGACCGGCCCGCTACGTCCCCGCTCCCACCAGCGCCGCCGGGCGGTTGGAGCAGCGATTTCACCTCAACTCCACGGCGACCGCCCGTCTGACCTCCACTCCGTCGGGCCAGCCTCTCGCCTTCGGCGTCTATGTCTTTTACCCGGGCGCCTCGCCCTCTGAAACCGCGGCCTTCGCCGCCCGTTCACGCCTGGAAAGTCCTCCCGGAGCCCTCCAGCCCCGCCTGCGCCTCGATGACGGCACCATCGTCCACATGGACCTCTCCGCCCTGACCCTCACCGTCTCCGCCCCATCCCGCGTGTCATCCCGCTGATGACACTGGGTGGGGCGGCCGGCAGGGAACGTCACCGGCGCTTGTCAGGCGTCCCGATGCTGTAGGTGAAGTACACCGCGCGCCGCTCGCTCAGGAGGCGGTTTGCGCGGAGGTAGTCGCGATCAAATACATTGTTGAGGTTGATGCCGAGCGAGTGGTTCGCCCAGCTGTTCTTCAGCGCATAGCGCACCCCGACGTTCCAAATCGTCGCGGAGGGCACGGTTAGCCGCCACTGGTAGGTGGTCCGGGTCACCGTGCGCACACCATTGGCGCCGGTCGCATAGGTGTCACCGGCATTAGGCTGCTCCACCGGCGTCTCCGCCACATGGGTCACACCCAGATTGGCCGAGAACCCCTTGAGCGGTCCGCGCGCCGGACTGTACTTGAGGTACGCGCTGCCGTTGCGCGGCGAAATGCCGGCCACCTTGCGGCCGACCGCGAGCGGAAAGGCGGTGCCGAAGTCGGTGTAGATCGAATTGACGTCGCCGTAGCTGCAGCCGGCGAAGAGTTCGTCGGAGATGCGCCAGTTCGCGTCAATTTCCCAGCCACGGACGAGTTGGTCGCCGTCACGGCGCTGGACCGAGACAAAGTTGCCGGAGCCGATCGGGGTTTCCTCGATGTCGGTCACGGTGACATTGTTGCGCACCGCATAGAACCCGCTGACCGTGAAGCTCAGCCGGTCCTCGAAGAGCGATCCCTTGAAACCATAGTCGTACCCTTCGGCCGTTTCGGGCTTGAAGGAGGCCTCGGCGATCGTCGCCGGAGCATCGGACTGACTGACGAAGTAGCTTTCGCTGTAGTTCGCGAAGACGCGGATATTGGGAGTGAGCTTGTAATTGACGCCCAGGTTGGGCTTGAGCGCCGTGATGCGGCGCTTGATCAGGTCACCTCGTGCGTATCCAGGAATGTCCGTCAGCCAGTCGCGGTCGCGCATCAGCACCGAGTCATAACGCGCGCCGGCGAACGCCAGCATGCGTCCGTCGAGCAGCGCCGCCTGGTGACGCACCAGTCCGCCGAGCACGGTCGCCCGGATTTTGCGGATGCGGGTCGACACCTCCTGACCGGCCTGAAACCACTTGGGGAAATAGGCAATGTCAGCGAGGGGCCGCAGATCGGAATCCAGCCGCACCGTACGCACCGCGTTCCATGCCACGATGTCGGCGTTGTTTGCCGCGGCATAGTTGCGGGTCGGGTCCCACCGGTGGTAGTCGTTGTAGTCGATCGTCGCCAGGGTGCGGTGCTCGATCTTGCGATTGTTGGTCCAGTAGTGGGCCAGGACGTCACCCTGAAAACCGCCGCCATCCTCGACGATCAGCGTCTTGTTCGGCGTCGCTCCGCGCGCGCTGGTGATCGGCGTGGTCGCGACCGGAGGGTTGATGTTGATCGCCCCCCAGCCGGTGTTCTGGTTGTAGTCCCAGCGACGTGCGCCGTAGTAATTGGCAGAAGCCCGGACGCTCCAGATGTCACTCAGACGCTTGTCGTAGTTGGCCGTCAGGCCGCTGTAACCGCGGTTGAGTTCGCTGTTTGGCCCGAAGGGGTTGTAGGCGGCCAGATTCTTGGCGTAGCCCACCGCCTCGTCGTCGTTGGCGGTGGTGGTGCCCTTCTGATCAATCACCAGCGGTGCCGCATTGTTGGGCGCATGGCGCATCTGGAGGAAGTACTCTCCGGAAATGAAGAAGTTGGAGCCATCGGGGAAGGTGTGGGACAGCGCCACGTAGTACTCCTGGTTCCGGTTCCGCGCGTAAGCCTGGTCGAAGTCGCGCTGGTAGTGGCTGGCCGTGACGATGTACGCCGTCTTGCCGAGCTTGCTGTCGAACAGCGGCCCGGTGCTCTCGAGCGTCACCCGCTGCGTGCCGTAATCCCCGTAGTTGAGCGTCAGTTTCTGACCGGCCTTCTTCTTGGGCTGCTTCGAGATCATGTTCACCATGCCACCCGGCGAGGTGCGTCCATAGATCGCGGCGTTGGAGCCCTTGATGACCTCCATCCGGTCAATGTTGCTCGAGCCATACCGGCCGAGCCGGAAGAAGCCGTCGCGCAACTGGTAGGTCGAGCTGAAGCCGCGCAGATTGAAACCTCCGCCGATGTCGAGGCCGGTGAAACTGCCAACGTGGACCAGATTGTCCGTGAATTCAAAGAGGCCGAAGTCCTCGAAGAACTCGCTCGTGAGCACGTTGACCGTGTACGGCAGGTCGATGATCTTGGTCGCGACGCGCGACCCGGTCATGGTCTCCGAAGGAACGTATCCACGATCATCCGACGCCGTGACCGAGAACTCCGACAGACGGATGGCATCCTCGGGTTCGGCTTTCTGGGATCTCAACTCGGCTTGCGACGCCAGCAGCAGCATGGCGAGGGTGGCGGCGCAGTTGCGCCGAGAAGCACCTGACAACAGTGTGTTCAACATAGGTTTGGGGGTAGTGAGGCTCGCCGGGTTTGACCGCGACGGAGCTCCGACGATCAAAACAGAGCTCACGCGCACCATGAGTACTCCATTTCCGGGAGGACATCCCGACGTTGCTTATATTGTTAAGCAATCCCATTCTGATCTCGGCTGACGCCACACTCACCAAATTCATAGAATACTAATAAGCATCGAGTTATAATCCATCTCGGTCTACGTTACCGGTTCCAAACAGGAGGCGAGCGGGCAAACGTCCTGCCACGGCTGGGAGCTCGGGTGAGGTGCAGTCCGGGCGCAAAGACGTCTTCGCCCCCGATGCCGGCTTGGAGGTGGCACCGCGGGACTTGACCGCAGGCGACCGGCCGGTCCAGCCGCGGCCGAACCCACGCCGGGTGTGAATCCTCGGCGGTGACGTGCGAAGGTCCTGTGACGAACTCAGGCCTGTCGCCTGCCCCGCCAAAGGGTTGGCTTCATTTTGCGGCGCATTCGGTTTCCAGGGCCACCGGGAGGGCGACGTCTGCCTGGCGGGCGAGCCGCAAAAATTCGATCAATGTGTAGGCCCGGCCATCGTACGCCGAGATCCAGCACAGCACCTCGGGTCGCTCCACCGCGCGCAGGTCGAAACGCCCCTCGCGAATCCGACTTAACAAAGTCTCCATCTGCTCGTTACCGGGATGCACGACCATCCACCGCCGGCGCGATTCGACGCCGAGGGATGCCCTGGCTTCGTCCAGGACGGCCCGACTCCACGATTCCCACTGAGCCCCTCCCGGCGGGGGCACCGGCAAGTCCGGATGCGGGGTATAGGATGCGTGCAGCAGGAGTTGCCCCGGGCTCCGGACCGGCCGGTCCGGGTTCCCCGGTACCTCCGCTGGGTGGAACGGGCCCTGCTCGCCGAGCCCGACCACGGTTCCTCCGTGCACATCAGCACTACCCACCGATTCCAAGACGCTTCCGGATCGATCAGGGGAAGAAGAGGGGTGGCTCGTTTCGAACATGCGCGCACCGTGCGTCGCCGTGTTTGAAAAAGCGACGCCCGCCGCACGCGGCACTCCGATCAGTAGCAGGTCTGCTGAGTTTGTCCGTGGGCGACACCGCTCGGAGTCACGTCCCAGCCTCATTGGACAGGCAGCGCATCCGCTGAGTCGACGGCGAGCTGTTCGCATTCAGGGGCTTGTGCAGACAGATCCGACCTCAATATCAGCCGGGCCCCTACGGCATCGGAGGCGAGTAGGGATTCACCCCATCTTCGGAAGGAGGGGGCGTCACCAGAATGAGGTGTGACCGCATGCGCGGCCTCCGACCTGCATGCGAAGGTGCCGGCATCCGCATTTCAAACCCACAGGCCCTCCATTCCTCGCCTTCTTCATCCCAACCTCCGGGGGCAGGGTCCGGTTGATTCCGACATCGCCCGGCTCCAGCGAACGCACCTCTACCTGGAATTCCAGTCCGCGTTCGAGGGCGCCACCGGCCTGCCACTCGTGCTCCGCGCCTACGACGCCCTGCCGACACCGCTGCAGGGTTCATTGCGGGCCAATCCGTTTTGCGTGCTCATGGCCGGAAACAATGGCACCTGCTCGGCCTGTCTGCGTCTCCAGCAGAACGTGGAAGCCGCCGCTCAAACCCAACCGGCCACCCTGGAGTGCCACGCCGGACTGATTGAATCCGCCGTTCCGGTACACTTCGGTGCCGAGCTCGTCGGCTATCTCCAGACCGGCCAGATCTTCTTTCGGCCCAAACGCGTCGCCCGGCTGCGCCGCGGCCTGCTTGCCCTCAACGTGACTCTGCCTCCGGACCTCCAATGCCTCGCCGAAGCCGCCTACCTGCACACGCGGATCGTTCCCAAGGAGTCCTACGTCTCGATTCTCCGCCTGCTCCAGGTGTTTGCCGATCATCTCGGCCTCGCCGGTCCACTCGCATTGCTCACGGACGTGACGACCGATCCTCCCTCCATTACGCGGGCCCGAGCGTTCATCGCCGCCCGCATGAACGACGAACTCCACCTGGACGAAGTGGCCGCCGCGGTTCACATGAGCCGGTGCCACTTCTGCAAAGTATTCAAGCGGGCCACTGGCTTCACCCTGAACCAGTACCTCGTCCGACTGCGCGTCCAGAGCGCCAAGCAGCGGCTGCTCGATCCGCACCTGCGCATCTCCGAGGCCGCCTTTGCCACGGGCTTCCAATCCCTGTCCCAGTTCAACCGCATGTTCCGGCGGATCGCGGGTGAGTCGCCCACCACCTACCGCCGCCGGTACCTTCGCGCCTCGCCGGGCGGTA
The DNA here is from genome assembly GCA_046346755.1 of Opitutaceae bacterium. Taxonomy (GTDB): domain Bacteria; phylum Verrucomicrobiota; class Verrucomicrobiia; order Opitutales; family Opitutaceae; genus UBA6669. The sequence continues at coordinate 121,367 of JAXMHM010000014.1, forward strand.
TCGTCGCGCAGATCGGGCGACCGGTGCTCGCACTCCGCAAAGCCTGACCTCCGTTTCGTCCGGACAAAATGCCTGCACTGGTTTACGTTTGGCGCAGCCCGCTTACTTTTCCTCTCCATGGACCTCCACCTCGCCGGAAAGCTCGCCCTCGTCACTGCCTCCTCGGGGGGCATCGGCCGTGAAATCGCCCGCGCACTCGCCCGCGAAGGGGCCCGGGTCATCGTCAATGGACGCTCCGCCGCCAGTGTCGAAGCCGCGTTCGCCGCCATCCGAGCCAGCGTGCCGGAGGCCAAACTGCTCGCGCTCGCGGCCGACAATGGCACCGCCGAAGGCGTCGAGGCCACCGTGCGCGCGTTCCCCGAGGTGGACATCCTCGTCAATAACCTCGGCATCTACGAAGCCGTTGGTTTCTTCGACGAAACCGATGCGGCCTGGCAGCGGCTGTTCGAAGTCAATATCATGAGCGGGGTGCGGCTGGCGCGGCACTACCTCAAATCCATGCTCGCGAAGAAAACCGGCCGCATCGTCTTCATCTCCAGCGAGTCTGCGATCAGTCCCTCACCCGAGATGGCACACTACGCTGCGACCAAGACCATGCAGCTCTCCCTCGCCCGCAGCCTCGCCGAACTGACCAAGGGCACAGCCGTGACCGTCAACGCCGTGCTCCCCGGTTCCACGCTCACCGAAGGGGTCGAGAAGTTCGTGCAGGACCTCTTCCCCCACCTGCCGCCCGCCGACGCGCAGCGCACTTTCATGCAGCAGAACCGACCCACCTCACTCATCGAACGCTTGATCAAGCCCGAGGAGATCGCCGACTTCGTAACCTTCGTGAGCAGCCCTCGCGCCTCCGCCATCAACGGCGCCGCCCTCCGCGTCGATGGCGGCTTGGTCCGCAGCGTGTTCTAGCCCGCCACTTCCGCGCTCGTTGCGGGTGGTCTCGGTGAGGCAGCAACGTGACCTGAGGATCCCACCCTTTTTGCGCTGCCTCCGCACATCGGAGCAATGTCAAAGCGCCCACGTTCCGAATTCTGGATTCTGGCTGCGGTAGTTTCGAATTTCAGCGTTCAAACTTCAGCGTTGGGCGTTCAGCGTTAACCCGAGCTCCCGCGGACCCGAAAGCCGTGCTTCCGGAACACCGCTTTCGCCGGCGCGGAGGCAAGAAAATCGACGAACTTACGCGCCGCGGCGGGATTCTTCGCTCCTTTTACCACCGCCAATGGATACGAAATGTCCGGCCCGTCAGCCGCAGGCACCTCGTAGGCAATCGTCACCTTCTTGGAGATGAGGGCATCGGTCTTGTAGACAATGCCGGCATCGGCATTGCCCGCCTCGACCGCGGCCAGACAGGCCCGGACATTGTCGGTCCCCACCACCTTGCCGGCCACCTGTGACCAGAGTCCCGCCTTCTGCAGGTACTCCTTGGCGTAGATTCCCGCCGGCACGGTTTGAGGCTCGGCCAGCGCGAGTCGCCCGGTGAGTTTCGCCAGGTCAGCCGGCTCCGTGATTCGAGCTCCCGCCTCCTTGTTCACGACGATGACAAGCGTATTGGAAAGCAGTGAGCGGCGGGTGTCGTTCTCGATCAGCCCCACCTTGGCGAGCTCATTCAACTTCGCCTCGTCAGCGGAGAAAAACACATCCGCCGGCGCGCCCTCCCTGATCTGGCGCGCGAGCGCGCTCGAGCCCCCCAAATTGAAGACCAGTTTGTCACCGCTGGCAGGTTCATAGGTCACCGCAATCTCCTTGAGCGCATCCGAGAGGCTGGCCGCGGCAAACACGGTGATATCTGCGGCAGGGAGCGCGGCACTCGCGACGACGGAGAGGACGAGAAGGAGAATCCTTCGATGCACACGCATAGTGACGCCAGCATGCCGAAACCTCCGCCCGACTCAAATGAATGTCGCCCCAGGCACTCGATGCGGCCTGGGGTCGATCCCGATCGTAACAGGTCCGGGGTGACGACCGGCCTCACGCGCATCGCGCACACGGGGTCGCTCGCTGGATCCGCCGACACCGGACCGAGAAGGAGCCCGGCCGGATTCCATCCTCAACGCAACCCGAAGTCTTCGATGCGGTACGAAGAGACTTCGATGTCCTCCTTGTTGGTCGCATAGATCACCCAGAGCCGGCCGGCGTGCTCGATCGCATGGGAGTACTGGAAACTGTGCGGGCCCTTGGCTCCACCCTTGTAGCGTAGCGGGGGCGCGCCTTTGCGGAGGGCCCGTGGTTCGCCAAAGGTCCAGCCGTCGCGGCTGAAACTGATCGCCAGCGGATCCCGGTGATTGCCGCCTCGTTGCTTGGGATTGCTGATCAGGTAGAACCATCCATTTGAAAGGCGGTCCGCAAAATTCTTGCTCATGGCATCTGGAAAATTGGTCTTCACCGGAATGGTCCAGGTGGCGCCGGCATCAAAACTGAGCGCATGGTACAAGTAGCCGCTCGCGCCTTGATCACGGATGATGAGGTGCACCACTCCCTCTGGATCGACGTAGTGCGAAGTTTCACTCAAGCGGTAGTCCGGAAACGGGCCGGGAATGCGGGTGACCTCCCAGGTGTCTGATTCCGGCCGGCGGTACGCCGTGGCGAAGTGGGCGTATTCATTCCGCCACACCACAAAGTCGCGCCCCGCCACCTGGATCGGCGGATAGTAGAGCACGCAGTCGCGCGCCACCACCCGCGCCCGTTTCCACTGAGAACCGGTCCACTCGAAGCGCACCAACTGCGCGTCCGCCCAGATCTTGTTGCCTCGAAATCCCTGGTTGAGCGATCCCAGGGCCACCAGTTTTCCGTCCTCAACGTGCACACCACTCGCCATCCAGCGCCAGGGTCCACTCTCACCATCTGGATCCGGCACCAGAATCTCCGCGTCGCTCCAGGTCAGACCGTCCTTGCTCGTCGCGTAACGGATGTGCTGACTCGAGCTATCCTCATCGACCCGTCCGGAGGACCAGATCGCCCAGAATTTCCCCTCGTGAAAGGCCAGGAATGAATGCAGGTTGAATTGCCACTGTCCCGCCTCTGCACGGTACACGATTGCGGTCTGTGCCGGGACCTCTTTCAGCTGGTTCGGATCCGCCAAGGCGCCATCCCCGACCAGCAGCCGCGCCGGATCTCGGTTTTCACCGGCAGGCAGCGACGCGAACGGGCCATTCCGGGCGGTCACCACCTCCAAGACCCGGGTCGCCAGCGCCTGCACCCGGTGTCGCTCCGCTTCGGCGGTGCCTTGAATCTTTCGGCCAAAAGGGGTGTCGTCCTGAATGGAAACGCCGCGCTCCCGCAAGGAGGAGCGGAGCGCGTCGTTGTAGGCCACGGACGCAGCGGCGCCATCTGTTCCTGCGACGACCGGCGCCGGGACCCAGATGCAGGCCGCGCCGCTGGCCAACACCCTGTGAGCGACGGACCGCAGCGCCTTGACCTTGTTCTCATCTCCGCCCGTGGCCCCCACATCGGCCCCGCCGAGATCCAGCACGATCACATCCCACCTTCGCTCTCCCAGCCAGTCATCGAGAGCCGCCAACACCGTCTCGCTGCCTCCGGTCACCGGTGCTCGGAACACCCAAGCCAGGTCATCCAGCCTCGCCTGCAGTTCGGCCAGCCTGGCTTCGCCGGCCGACGGACCGACCACGAGCACGTGCAACCGATTCTTGGATGGCTTTTCCACCTGCGCCACACGCTCGACCGGCGCAACGGCGGCCCGCGCACCCATGGCCAGCGCCGCAGCCGCCATTGTCAAGCCCAGGCAGGCCGCTCTCCAGTGGCGGGGAGTGAGCCGGCACTTCCACTGCGAATTCAGGTTCTTCGATTTCATAAAAGGCGATCAGCGGTGGTCGCGCGCGGCTTCGTTTGCCCAGGACTGTTTTCCAGATCACATCCCGTGTCCGGTTCCCAGAAGGTGAGACCACGCAAGTCACGCAGCGGCGCCGGCATCACCCACGAAGCAATTGCGCACACGACGAACATGACAAGGTTCGCGAGGATCGCGGTATAATAGGGATTGAACGCCCGCGGCACGATGCCCGCCTGGCTCGCCGCCGTGTAGCCGGTGAACACGGCCGTCAACACGATCCCCGCGATCACGGCCCGGTGGTCACCCCGGCGCGTGAGCAATCCAAAGAGGAACGCCCCGGAAATCCCTCCACCAAACAGGGCAGTGGCTATGATCCCGAGCTCCATGATGGTTTTTGCATTCGAGATGTGGAAGAGATAGGCACCTCCCGCCATGACCGCCGAAAATCCCAAGGACGCCCCGCGGCTGACACGAAGGTAGTGGCGATCCTCGCGTCCCCGAGCGAGGTGCGGGCGGTAAAGGTCGTTCACCCACACCATGCTGGCGGCGTTGATGCAGCAGCTCAGGCTGCCCATCGCAGCGGCCAGCGCTCCGGAAATCACGAGACCTGCGATGCCGGGAGGCAGCACCGTGAGGATAAAGTGCGGCAAGATGTCCTCTGCTCGACGTGTTCCGGCCAGAATCGCCGCCGAGACCGGATCCGGGTGGTGCTGGTAGTAGACCCACAGACATGTGCCCAGAAACATGAACCCGGCCCAGATGGGCAGTGCGCCAAAGCCCAACACCCACATCGATTTTCTCGCCTCCGGAAGGGATCGAGCCGCACTCCAGCGCTGCACTGAATCCTGATCGAGCTGCCCCGTGACATATTGGGCCGCACCCACCAAAATCATCATCGGAATCGTCTTCTCCAGCAGCGAAAAGCCGCCATGAACCGGCTCCAGCCGACCGGTGGCGACGTCGAGGTCAGTGAACGAAAGTTTGCCCGCCGCCAACGCCTCACTCACCACCGAGCCGAGGCCTCCCGGAACTGATCCCACCACGATCACCACGCAGGCCAGCGCTCCCGAAACCAACACGAGGGTCTGCAGCACATCATTCCACACCACCGCTTCAAACCCGCCTTTCACCGTGTAGAGCGCGGTGATTCCGGCGGCCAACCCGATGCACCCGACCGGACCGAGGCCCGTTAGGGACGAGAGCAGCACCGACAAGAGGTAGGTGATGGTAGCCATCCGCACGCCCTGGGCCAGCAGGTAAACAAGGGCGGCATAAACCGACACGGGCATGCCGAAGCGAAGTCCGAGGTAGTGGTAGGCCGACTTCACCCGTCCCCGGCGAAAAAAGGGCACCAGCACCCAGGCCGCCAGCAAAGCGATGAAGGGAAATGCGAGGTTTGGAAGAAACCGAACCCAGGCGGTCTTGAAGCTGTCCGCCGGGTACGCAATGAACGTCACCGAGCTGATGGTCGCACCAATGAAACTCAGCCCGACCGCCCAGCCGGGAAAGTCCCGCTTGCCGAGAAAGTAGGCTTCGGTCGATCCACTTCGTCGTGACACGTACCACCCCACCGACACGACCAGCGCGGAGTACACCAGCATCACAACCACGTCGAGGGGGTGCAGGCTCACGGGTGGGCCACGCCGTCGCTAACCTTGGACCGCCTCTGGCGCGAGACCCGCCGGAAGGTGGTCGAAAATGGGATTGGGATGATTCCAGAGCGGACCATAGTCGGGCCCGCTCTCAAGGTAAGGCACCTGCGATCGAACCCAGGCTCCGGAAACCGAGGCGACGTCGATACCCCGGCGCACACTTTCGGCAGCGGCGATACCGGCAGCCTCACCTACTCCGTGCATGGTTGCCATGACCCTCACCGCCGCCGAAGCCTCGTGGCTGGCAGCCAGCGCGCGACAGGCAACGATGAGGTTGGTGCACTCCCTCGGCAGAAGACTGCGGAAAGGCACCTCGTAGTAGTCACCCGGAGGCGGACCAAAGCCAGCCTTGACGGCACCACGGCCATCTTCGCGCTGGTGGGGATCCCGGGATCCCGTGGGGCTGTGGATATCGATGAAGTAACAGGAGCGCGTGATCCCGTCCGGAAACTTCCTCGCCTGCACGATATCGTCCATCGTCATGGTGTAGGCACCGTGGATGTGTCTCGTCTCCCGCACGCCGACCTGGCAGGCCACTTTCTCAATGTAAGCAGCTCTGAAATACGGGACCGAACGAATCAACCAATCTCCGATTACATAGGCCTGCCGACGGCCCTCGATCTCCGCTGCGGAGAGATCGGCGGCGCTCAGCCCGGAAACCCGGTTCACCCGCGTCATGTTGAAGTGCAGCACTCCGGGTCGCGGATAATCGTAGAAGTGGATGAAATTGCGGTAGGGATAGTGCAGTTCACCCTCGGCGAGCGCCCGCTGGAAGTAGGGCTCAACGAGGGCGCGCGCCCGCCGGAGGTTGCGCGTCGCCACCATCTCGCGCTTGTCCACATTCGCCATGCGAAAACTCACGGTCATGGCCTGAGTGAGGCCATCCTCGGGTCGTCCGACGTTGAATCCGCAGCCCGACAGAGCCGTGATGTCCGCATCGCCCGAGCCGTCGACAAAGGTGGTTCCCAGAAAACGCTCCGCTCCACCCTTCGAGCATACCTCGACCGCAGTCAGTCGATCACCCGACTTGGCCACCCCGGTGACAAACGTGTGGTAGCGCACCACGACGCCTGCCGCCAGAAGGGCGGCGTCGTAAACCGACTTCAGGAGCTCCTCGTCAAACGCTGAAGGTGAAAGCACCGATCCAAAGCCGCCGCGCCGATCAAGCTCCCGGTTCACCTCGCCGAAGATGCCTCCAATTAGGGAGCCACGCCGGCCCGTCTCTGGATCCCGGTATTCGTGACCGGCCCACGGGTTAACCAAGGCGGCAGTCGCCATCCCCCCGCAGAAGCCATAGCGCTCGATCAGCAGCGTACGCGCGCCGCGCCGGGCGGCGGCGAGTGCCGCGGACACACCCGCGGGGCCGCCGCCGCAGACGATGACGTCGAAACTGGACTGTTGCTGGGCAGTGGGCATGTAGACAAAATCAGTCTGAAACAAGGGGCGCGGGAACAACCCGGGTCAAAACCGTCCACTCAATCCCACATTGAGTCGAGTTCCGTAAACCTCTGCCATGGTCACCCGGGCGGTGTTCGTTCCGGTGTACCACGACTCCCACTCATTGAAGGCATTCACCACATCGACGAAGAGCGTGATGCGGGGATTGACGCGGTACTGGACATTGAAGTCCCACGTCTCCACGCCGGAGGTGCGCACGCGCTGGGACGCCGTCGAGGAGTAACTCTGCAGGTATCCGTCCTTGAAATTGTAGGAGACACGGGCCTCAAGGTTCTTGTAGCGACCCGAGAACCCGGCGTTGAAGGTCGCCGGGACATAGCGCACCAGCTCCTCCGCACCGGAAGCGTACGACCCCTGGGTCTTGGTCTTGGTGTAATTGGCGAAGAATGAGAGGGTGTTGAAGGGTTTGGGCAGCCAGACAAACTGGTGCATGAGGTTCAACTCGTAGCCCTCCACCTTGGCACTGCCGGCATTCGTGGTGGTGTTGAGATCGAAGCCTTCATACAGCCCATCGAATCCATTGTTCGAACCGCCACCAATCACCCGCGTCTCACGGGCGATGAAGTCCTTGATGTCCTTGCGGAAGACGCTCACCGAAAGCACTCCGGCCGGCTCGACGTAGTATTCCACGGAAAGGTCATAGTTTTCAGCATAAGCTGGCTTCAACTCTGGCGTGGCTGATTGGACCGAACCCAGCCCGGTTGTCTCATTGTACGTCACGGTCGTATTGGGGTAGATGTCAGAAAACGCCGCCCTGGCCGCTCCCGTCGAGTAACTGGCACGGGTCACCAGGCCACGCACCGGTTCATAGCGCAGGTGCGCGCTGGGGAAGTAGTTTCGGTAGCTACCCTCGCTGGTCTTTCTCACCCGGGCTGAATTCCGGGGGTCGTTGTTCACACCCACCGCGCTGACGTCGCTTTGCTCGCCCCGGACACCCGCCACCAATCGCACGGGTCCCTGCTCGGCAGTTCCCATTGCATAGCCGGCATACACATCCTCCTGCAGGGATCGAAAGGCCGGTCCAACGGACACCGTTGTGCCGACATCACGAAACTGTCCTCGATTGGCCTCGAAAAACTTCATGAACCCCGGGAAATCAAACGCGTCGCGCAGCGGATACTGGTTATTCATGACCCCGTATCCCGGCGTGGATTTCCGGAACAGCGCAAGGTTGTCGTCATTGATACCGGTCGCGGCATTGCGGCCCGCCACTCCATCGGCACCCACGTAGTTCCACTGCGGGGTGTACGGCGCCTCGTTGCGCTTCTGCTGCTGCCAGCTCCCACCCACCTTGAGCTTGAACTTGAAACGGGCCGGCTCGAAGCGCTTCTCGTAGTCGCCCTTGAGCATGAGCACCTCGTCCTCGTTGTTGTTCGCACTGACGGTCCGCATCGCCGTGTAGTCGGTGAGGTCGGCTCCAAGTCCGATCGTGGTGCCGTAGGTCTGGCGGTAAACAGGACGCAGTCGGTCGCCGCTCGAATCGACCGAGACTCCAAACCCGCCGACGCGGCGCACATTGAGTGTCTGAAAGACGGTTTCGAACTTCGAGGGACTGAACGACCCCTTCAAGTCAAGCTTTTGGTCGGCCGGCAAATCGATCGTCGCCCCGGCATCCACTTTGTAGGTGCGGGAATGGCGGGCCGATCCGGAGGCGATATTTTGGAACGTGGCGTGAAGCAACTCCACAAAGTTCTCCGATGGCCCCGGAGCAATGCCGGCAGCCGCGTTGGCGGTGGTGCGTGGCGCGGTTCCCGCTTCGATCTGGGCCCGGCTCACGCGGGCGTAGTCCGCGATCGTGTTGGTTGCCGTGATGTTGTAGTCGTATCGGGGCTGCTGAAACGAATAGTAGGTGTAGGCTAATCCTACATACAAATCGATGCTGTCGTTGGGTCGAAAATTGAACTTCGTGCTCACCGCCGACCGGATGCGGGTGGCCCAGTCATCGAGCGTACGGGCCTGGCTGGTATAGTCCGCCACCAGGTTGCGCGTCATCTGGATGCGGTCACGACCATTCTTCGTCTCCGTATAGCTGGCCGACACCGCCACGCCCACGCGCTCCTCCTTACCCAACTGGGTCAGGTAAGTGAAGGATGCCGTCGGCGTCCACTCGCGCTGGTCGCTGCGGAAAGTATTGAGATTCGCGCCAAAACGGTAGGCAAGCTGCGTACCCTTCACGTCGAGGGCTGACTTGGTGATCAGATTGGCGGTGCCACCAATCGAGTTTGCTGCCATGTCCGGGGTGGGCGCTTTGATCAGCTGCACCTCCTTGATAAAGTCCGATGGCACCTGGTCGACCGGTACGGCGCGGTCTCCCTGGGTTCCGGCGGCCTGATAGATTGTGGAAGAGGCCGCGGCGGACGTGGTGCCATCGATCGTCACCGCATTGAGTTCCGGTGGCGTGCCGCGCACGCCAATACCCACGACATCACCGACCTCCAAAATCGCTCCCACGCCCGGCAGTCGCTGCAGAAAGTTTCCGATGTTTCCGTCCGCCACATTGCCGAAGGCATCCATGGCGACCACATTCATCACTGCATCCGCATGGCGCTGTTGGGTGATGGAGGCCGCGTTGCCTTCGCGCACGCCAGCGATCACCACCGGTTCGAGTTGATAGATTTCGGATGTCAGCTCGGCCACCACCGGGCTGGTCTTGTCGTCACTCACCACCACGGCGTAGGTCTGGGAGTCCAAGCCGGTGTAGGTAACACGAACGGTGTAGTTTCCGGCCGGCAAGCGGCCCAGGGAGAAGGATCCGTCGCGCATCGTCAGCACGCGTTCGTTCCGCCCAACCACCGACACCTCGGCGCCTTCAAGGTACTGCCCCGTGTTTCGGTTGGAAACGGTGCCGGAGATGGTGCCAACCGCGAGAGCAGTGGCAGCGGAAACCAACACGGCAGCCAGCGCCAGGACTGGCCGGAGGCAATGAAGGAATACAGGGGAGGCGGCAAACGACGCGTGCATGGACGGACAGGGTTGGGGTGAAGGAGCGCCAGACCCGGAGTCAGGCCTGCGACGCTGGCTCAGGAGGCTGTGGGTTCAACCTTTCGATGAAAACAGGCGCGTTACTTTCTCTGTAAAGTGATCTTGACCGAAAACGAACCGCGCGCCTCGCTGCACCTGCCACCCCATGCCCGTTCCCCTTCCCCGCCGCGTCACCCAACGCGTGCTTGCCCAGCTTGCCGCCGTCTCCCACACCACGGTCTCTCTCGCCCTGCGTGGGCACGCGTCAATTCCGGAAGTGACCCGCACCCGCATCCAGTCGCTCGCCAAAAAGCACGGCTATCGCCCGGATCCGATGCTGTCTGCCCTCAACGCCTATAGGGTAGAGATGACCCCCGCCCATTTTCACGGCACCATCGCCTGGATCACCGCGTTTCCCGAGGCCTCGTCCTGGCGTCGCATGATCCAGGCGGAGGGCTATTTTGATGGAGCGCGTGCTCGGGCGGCCGAACTCGGCTATGAGCTGGCCGAGTTTTGGGCAACCGAACCCGGGCTCTCGGCGTCGCGTCTCACCGACATCCTGCTCGCCCGGGGTATCCAGGGTCTCATCATCGCTCCCCTGCCCCAGGCGCAGGGAGCCCTGGCCTTGCAGTGGGAACATTTCGCCGCCGTCGCCCTGGGCTACACGCTCGCGCGTCCGCAGATACATATGGTGATGAATCACCAGTTCAGGAACATGAAGCGGCTGGTGCAGCGGCTGCACGACGAGGGACATCAGCGTATCGGATTTGCCATGCCGGTGGCGAACGATGAACGGGTTGACCACAATTACCTCGGGGGCTACTGGGTCGCACAGCACGATCTGCCGGCAACCATCGAACGCCTGCCCCCGCTCCTCGCCCAGACCCTCGATGCCCCCACCTTTCTCACCTGGTTCCGGCGCCAGCGTCCCGACGTGGTCATCGTCGCAGCGCGGCAGGCCTACGAGGTTATCGGGTGGCTGAAGAACTCAGGGATCCGGGTACCTGCGGACGTCGGGGTGGCAGTGGCGGCGATTCCGTATCGGGACACAACCATCGGTGGCATCGACGAAAATGTACGCGGGGTGGGCGCCATGACCGTGGACACCTTGGTCGGCATGCTGCACCGCAGCGAACGTGGCATCCCCGCCACACCCTGGCGCATCCTTGCCGACGGCACCTGGTCGCCCGGCAAAACCATTCTTACCCACAAGCGATCCGGGGGTCCGCGCCGGACGAATCCCCATTCGACCAGACGTTCGTGATTCGCCGGATTTCTCCTTCACAGGCCGGTGGGAATCGGCCAGACCGGGCAGGTCAGTAGGCGGAGACGCGGAAGAGCGCGGCGGGGGCGCCGCTGGCGGGAGGCGTCAGGACCACGGTGAGGCGGCGGGAACGGAGGGGCGCGGCCAACGTCAGCGAGGCCTGGCTGAGGTGCTGGTCCCGCAGCTCACCGACGACGCGCCCGGTGTCGTCAAGGACACGAAGGGCGGGGACACAAAACGGCGCCACCGTTTCAGGATTCAACATGAGCACGGTCTCCAGGGGGTGGTCAAAGTCAGCGTCAAAATCGAACTCCAGACGCGTGAACTCCACCGGCTCGGGCCACTCCAGCGTAAGCGTGGGCGCGGGGTCGTCGAACGCCGCAAGCCAGGCGTTGGGCTGGTGCGTGGGACGGCTGAAACCCGTGCGGAGATTCTCCACTTCGAAGCGTGCGAGCGGCGGATCGAGTCGGAGCGCAAAGTTCTTTCCCCCGGGCCGGCGCTGGGGAATCCAGAACTCGAAGCTCTCAATGCCGCTGCCCGGCGGCGGCTCCTGTCGCGGGGACTTGGCGACCGCGCGGTTGTATTTTTGCGTGACGGCAAGGACACCGGTGAGACGTTGGTCGCTGAGGTGCACGGTCAACACGGGGTTGGCGACGAGACAAACAAAGGCATAGCGCGGTACGTCGATTGATTCTGCAAAGCGCAGCGTCACGTCCTGCGCCGCACCGGGGGCAAGCGGCACGCGGAGCGTGCCAAGGGTGACATCAGGCGTGTGGTTGCCGGGTTTTGAACTGACGCGGAGTTCAGCCACGAGCTCGGTGGCGGCAGCCACGTCGAAGGTGAAGGTGACGGCGGGCAACGGACCGGGTGCAACCGGGAGGAGCATGGCCCACGCATCGTCAAGGCGGAGGCGATCCGGACCGGCGGGCAATTCGGAAAGCCGGCAGACCGATGACGCGGTCAGCGTGGCATGAGTGACGAGATCCGCAGGATCGCGGAGCGGAACGCCGGGGATGAACTGCCCGGCACGCAGCAAGCGACGCTGCAGCTCGGCCATGCGCGCGGGCGCAATGAGATCCCGCGGCGAGATCCGGTCGCGCACACAGAGAGCGGCGGCCAGTCCGACGGCCTGGGCGCTGTGCGCACAGGTGGCCATGACGCGGGTCGACCCGAAGGCGATGTGGCTCGAACTGACAATGCGTCCGGCGAGAAAGAGGTTGGTGAGGTTGCGGCTGTAAAGACTGCGGTACGGGATCGGAAAGACGCCCTTGGCATGCCACTGCTGGCAGCCCGGCTTCTCGCTGTACACGCCGGCGGCGGGGTGCAAATCGATGGACCAGCCTCCAAATGAAACCGCATCGGGCTGTGGGCGCTGCTCGATGAGGTCGCGCTGGGAGACCATGAAGTCCCCCTCGAACCGGCGGCTTTCGCGTTTGCCCGGGATGGTGCCAACCCACTCAAGCGTGAGGTTGGCTGCCTCGGGGAACGCTCCGGAGTTCTTGATGTAGCTCCACACACCGTAAGCGACCTTCCAGAGCTCCCACTTGATCTCCTCCGTGTCATGGACGGTGTCGCGGAGCCCGCCGTATTCAATCCACCACAACCGGCAGCCGAACTCGGCGGCATTGAAATCGCGAAAGCGGGGAACCTGCTTGATGTCCTGGAGGGCATAGCTGGGCGGGGTGAACTTCACGGGGCGTCCCGCGTCCTTCGAGTAGAAGTAGATTGAATGGCCAAGGAGTTCGCGGTTGGCGGTGGTGGGAGCGAACGCCTCGTCAAACTCGGCGGCAGCCTCGGCACCAACGCGGAACGCGGCGCCAGCGAGGAACCCAACAATGCCATCCCCGGACGCGTCGACAAAGAGAGGGGCAGTGAGTTCGTAGGTGGTGGAATTCTGCGAACAGAATGCGCTGACGGAGCGAATCGTGTCGGGACCGGACTTTTCCAGATCGTGGACTGCGGTGTTGAGGAGCAGCGTGACATTCTTCTCCGCGACGGTCTTTTCCAGAATGATGGTGTCCCAGATGAGTGGATTTCCCTCGGGATTGCGGTATTGGTTCTCCAGCAGGAGCTCGTCGATGACGCCCCCCTCGCGGGCCCAGCGGTTGTTGTTGCCGAGATGGGAGGTCGCACCCAGGACCCACAAGCGGACCTCGCTGGAGGCATTGCCACCCAGCACGGGTCGATCCTGCACGAGGATGACCTTCAGCCCGGCGCGCGCTGCGGTGATGGAGCAGCAGGTGCCAGCGAGGCCACCCCCGACCACAACAAGATCGGCAGCGAGATTCTTCTGGGCGAGCGCACGGTGCGCGACGGGCGGTGAGAGCAACATGGAGAAGTGGAGGGACGGCGATTCGAGTGGGGTGGGGGCATCTGCGAAGTGAGCCCAACGGGACCGCTCACCTCTGGAGATCGCGCGGTGGTTATCGCTGCAGTCTGGCCGGTCCCGAAACCTGGGACTCCCCTGACGGGGTCACCCCGCGCACCTCAAACTCAAAGGCAACCGCCTCCGCAGGTACCGGAACCGTGAACTCGTAGGGGTAATTCGCATCGGTCACCGTCTCGCGCCGACCGGCAACGGTGTAGGTGAGCGCAACCTCCTTGAACTTCGACTCATCGGCCTGGAGATAGACATAAGCCGTCGTGGCGGCGGGACCAAAGTTGAGGATCATCGCGTGCGTGCCGCCGAACGGAAGTTCGAGGTGATCGCGACTCCACGCATCGGTGGCGCGCGCACCCACGAGGCGGTCCTGGAATTTCGGGGTCACCACGACGCCCTCAATCTCGATCGCCGTGAGACCCATCGGTGGCACGGTGAGGGTGAGACGCCCGTCACTCAACGCAGTGGCGGAACCATCGCGAAAAACGCGCGTCTGAAACGTCTTTCCGGCGAGTTGCGGCAGCAGCGCCGGGTTGAGGACGATCTCCGTGGTGACGGCCTCGGGCGATTGGTTGGTGAACGCGAGGTAGAGCCGGTTGCGGCCGCGGGCGGCGAGGGTGTTGATTTCGACCGAACCGCTCTTCACGAGGCGGCGGGGCAGCCAGAGCACGGCGTCGTCGCGATCGAAAAACTTTCCCGGCCGATCACCGTAGAACTTGCTCTGCAGGTAGGCGTAACCCTCGATGAAGTGCGCGGGAAAATCGATCCGGCCGCCGGAGCGCGCGAACGTGTCGGTCACCAGGAAGTCGAGCAGGATGCTCATGTGCGGCCAGATGTGGTTGTAGTGAAACGAATTCACACTGAGCTGCTTGTGCTCGCGCAAGGGATAGTCGGCACCTTCATAGATCGTGGTCCGAGCGGTGTTGATGTGATAGCCGGGGAAGCTGCGGTAGCGTCCGACGATCGCGGAGCGGGCCACGTCATGGAGCAACCGGTCGCCGGTGAGCGCGGCAATGCGCAGCATCCAGGGCGCGTAGTTCGCCATGAAAATACCCCGGTGTCCCGACATGGTGCCGGAGGATTCAGGGGTGAGTCCGATCTCGGAGAGCCGCCAGGCGGGCACGCGCTCTTCGGGCGCGGTCATGGGCAGATGGCCCTTGCTCTTCAGGTACCAGTAGACGGGCGCCTGCCCGCCGGGATTCACCGTCACGTCTTCATCCGGGATGCGCGGAGCCATCCAGGTAAACATCGTGTACTGGCGGGCGCCCTGACGCGCGGCCTCGAGGTAGCGACGATCGCTGGTCGCCTCATAGAGCAGGAACAGGTCGATCCATTTCGGTGCAAAGCCGGTCCAGAAGAAGAGCCCGGGTTCGTCGAAGTTTTTCGCAGTCGTTGTGAATCTGTCGGACAAATACGCGTCGGCCCCATGACGGGCGGCGGTGAGAAACTTCGCTTCGCCGGTTTCGCGGAACAGCGCCAGCTGGTTGGGCCAGCTGCCTCCCTCAACGACGTCGTCCAGATTCAGGGTGCGGTTCTTTCCCAACATGCGCTCGGCCAGCACGCGGAGGACCGGCGAGGCACCGTGGGTGATGCCGTAGAGCGTGGCCAGCTCGCTCACCGGAGCACAGGGGCCAAGCAACGCCCGCGAAGGACTCTGGATCTTCTGCTTGGGATCGAGACAGAAGAGAAACTTCTCGCGCGAGAGCAGAAACTCCAGAATCGGGTAGGCGCGTTTCTGGAAGATCTCCTCGTCGTCCGTCACCAGGGCAAGATTGAGTGGATTGAGGGACGAGACATTCTTCACCGCCCCCGGGACGTCGGTCGAATAGGCGCAACCCTTGAGCTCGTCGATGAACCAGCTGTAGTGGCTCATTCCATAGCCGATCATGTTGTCCAGCGTCTCGTTGATCGTGGCGATGGCATTGCGGCGGTAGTCGCGAAAGCCATAGAGGCGCCGGGCGAGGGTTTCGTAGGCGGTGGTGACATCACCGGGTCCAGCGAAGAGGCGCAGTTGAAACACAAAGGACTGGCCGGCGGCGCGCTTCGACTCGACGCCGCCAAGCATGGGCGCGAAGACCATGGGCTGGGCCTCACCTGCGGCGTTGCGCAGGGCGACGCCGAAACGGCTGTTTTCCAGGACCGGCAGCGGGTTGAAGGGAAACTCACCTGCATCAACGACGACACCGACTGTGGTCTTGCCGCGACGGACGAAGGTCGCCGGAAGCGAGCATTCGAAGGCGGGCGTCAAATACGAGCGATCCGGAAACCGCCTTTCCTGCCAGATGAACGGCTGCCAGATCTCGTCAAGATCGCCGGAAACGAAGGCCGGGGCGCCGGTGTAGCCAACCGAGAACCAGGCTGCGCGCTTCGGCGTGAGCGTGTACGCCAGCACGGGCTCGGCGTCGCCCGCCGGCAAGGCAAGGGTGGCGGCCAGGGTAAAATCGGGATCGTTGCCAAAGACAAAGCGGAGCATGGCGCCTTCTTGCACCACAGCGGTCGCACGGACCCGGGTGACCGGAGCGGCGGCAAAGACATCGGCCGTGCGCTGCCGAGTGTCACCTTCGAGAATCTTGTCATCGAATCCGTCACCTCCCTGCGCGGCGGAGCGCTTGACCGTTTTGAGTGCGGTCCCGTCCGGCATCACCGCCGTCTGCCACGTCATGAGATTGTAGGGAACGCGCGGGATATTGCCCGGCCGCATCGCCGGCTTCGGATCGGTGCCGGCTACCAGCACCACAAAGTCGCCTCGGAAGGTCCACGAGCCCGCGTCCTTTGCGGTGACCTGCACCGCGCCCTCTGCCGTGGGCGTGACGGTGTAGCGGTCGTTGGCCAGGGGCCCGGCCGAGAGGGAGGAGAGCAGCAGAGCCGCGAGCACCGACCGGAGTTTGAAGAGCGGGATCGTGGTCATGGAGTTGAAAAGAAGGACAGGTCCCACTGGTCGCGCCAGCGGATCACGGGCCGGTCTGCCTCGAATACAATCGGCAGCCAGATGTATCCAGACGTGATGGGATCCTGAGGTTGGTTGATATCGAACATCGCAATCCACGCATCGCGGCGGCCGCTGACGAGATACACAAACGTGCTTTGTCCGCCGAAGGTTTTCTCCGGACCGAGATGATTGTGGGGATTCACCCCAAGACAGGGATTGCCGAGGTGTTGGTACGGCCCGCCCACCCGATCCGCGACGAACATCCGGGCGGCGTTGGGCGCCCAACCGCTGCTGTCCGAGCCGAGAAAGTAGACCTTGTTGCCGCGACGAAATAAGGCAGGCGCTTCCGTCTTGGGTGTGATGCCCGCCAGGATCACATAGTCACCGGCCGGACGCAGCCCGTCGTCGGACAGTCGTCCGCAGACCATGGCCTTGTCCGGCTTGCGCACGCCGATATGGTAGACCGAGCCATCGGTATCCGAAAAGATCGTAAAGTCACCCGTGCCAAACGGGCTGTTGCCACCGAGAAACCGACCCTGATAGACGAACGGACCGGTCGGTTCCGCCGCGGTCGCGACCCCGACATAGGCAAAGTCCGTGCCGGTCTTTCCGCCCTGCGACTTCGGGGGATAGAGCTTGAAATAGAGAATGAACCGCCGGGTGGCGGCGTGAAAGATCACCTTGGGTCGGTCGAGAATCGAGGCGCTGGCCAGGTCGGAGTGAGCGCCCGGCGCAAAGACCGACAGCACCAGCCCAGAATCCTGCCAATTGAGCAGGTCGTCACTGACATAGCAGTGAACCCCGGCTTCATTCTTCTCCGCTTCGGTCTTTCCCGCGATCTTGTGGGCACCGTACCAATAGTGGCGGCCGCCGTGATCCAGAATGCAGAAACCGTGCGCATTGAGGTGCACACCCTGCGAATCGAGCCAGGGACGTCCCGGCTCGAAGTGGACATTTTTCCGCGATGGCTGATCGGCCCCCCATCCGAACTGGCCCAGAACGAGCAAGGCAGCGAAGCTTCCGATCCGAAACGCACCCACCATCGCGCCCAGCCACGCCCGATCGTGAAACGGACGGAGGAGGGCTGGGAGCGGGGGGTGCATAAAGGAGCTACACACGGGAGAAGGGCGGTCGGAGGGCTTGTCGAGTGGCGCGGATGAGACGGACACCGGACTCCACAGAGCATCCGGCCCCTGCAGTGAGTGGGGGAAGACAGGATTCGCTGAAGGGCGACCACCGCCAACCTGCTCACACTGAACTTTCGTTCCGTCCCGCAGAGTTGCCGGCGGGTTGAAGTCAGAAGCGCAAGCCCGTCGTGAACCGCACGGTGCGGCCCTCGGGATAGTAGGCGGCGACAGTCATTTCCTTTTCGTCGAACAGGTTGGTGATGTTCAGCGAAAGATCGAGGCGGCTACCGTTCTTGAATTTCTTAACCGCATAACCGATCACCGCGCTCCACTCATCCACCGTGCGGTTGAAATACGGCACCGAGATGGCGGTGGCCGTGGCGGTCGGGGCGATGCGCAGGTGTTCCTTCGCAAACTGGTAGGTCAGTCCCAGACGTACGCCGCGCAAGATTCCGTCCCGGAAATTGTAACGCGCGGCCAACGAGTAGGTGCGCGGCGGCATCGCCTGCGTGCCGGTCGGCCGGGTGCCGACCAAGCTGGGGGTGGTGGCGTGCTTCACGATCCGCACTTCCGTCCACGCCATGTTTGCCAGCAGCGTCAGGTTGGATGACACCTTGCCGCCAACGTCGATGCTCATGCCCCGAGAGCGCGTACTGGCCCCGGGAATGGAGCGCGGGAGGGAGAGATCGGTGCCGCCGGGATTGGCCGGATTGTCGGTCACCTCGTTCTCCTGCTCCACGTTGAAGGCCGCCAGCGTGTACGAGAAACGGTCTTCCATCAGCGCTCCCTTGAGCCCGACCTCGCCACCGAAAGACTCGAGATTGCCCAGCAGTTCGCCGGTGTTGGCGTCGAACTGGGGCGAGGGATTGAAGCCGCTGGCAACATTGCCGTAGGCCACCAGCCGGCGGTCGAGCACCCGGTAGTTGGCTCCGGTGCTATAGGTGAACTTCTTCGCTGAGCCCTCCGTCGTGCCGACGGTGTACTCAGCCCAGTCCTGGCGCGCAGAACCGGTCAGGTAGAGGCGGCCATCCATCAGCTCAACCGTATGATTGAGCAGGCTGCCGTAAAAAAAGCGGTCAAATTTGGAGGCTGACAGGCTCCAGGTCGCCGGGTTGAACGCCGGGTTGGCGTAGTAACCGGATACGGAGGGATTGAACGGATCGGGGTTCTTCCAAGCGTTGAGCTGGGCCGTGGTCGTATAACCAAGCGCGTTCAGCGCCGTGTTCAGCGCGGCGCCGCTCAGCGCGTAGGTATTCGTGGCCTGATCGTTGTAATAGGTGTCAAAGGTGATCAGCGTGCGCTGCTTGATCCGCGTGTTCCACTTTTTCGTCAGGTCGATCTGCATTCCCTTTTCCTCATAGTCGATGGTCTGATACGCACCGGCCCGGTCGCCCGTCCAGATGCCGCGTGTGGTGTCCACCCAGGTGCCCACGAGGGTGTTCAGCACGGTCTGTCGGGCGGCGGTGGGGTTGGTCGCCCAGGTGGCCGGAGTCGAGGTGCCATCCTTCAGAAATTCGCGCGTGGTGTAGGCGATGTTCGCGCGCAAGCTGAGGTCCGGACTGATGCGGTGCTCCAGCGTGAGATAGCTGGAATTCGCCGTGCGCCTGACAAAGTTGTGGGCGCCGTTGACGGCGAAGCGGGCGAGGCGGTCACCCAGGACCTGGTCGGGCATGTAGAAGACCGACCCTTCCGTGATCGTCTGGGTCCCGCTGATCCGCGTCCATCGGGTAAAGGCCTGACCGCCCTGCATCATGCGGTCCGTGTATTCATGCTCCAAGCTGATCTGCGTGTTCGGCGAGAGCTTGTAGGTGACGGAGCCGGACAAATTGGTCGTGCGGTTATACCAGAAATCCGTGGGCCGCTCGAAATCGTAGTAGGCGGCGTCGACGCGATAGAAGAGTTTGCCCGGAATGATCGGTCCGGTGATGTCACCCGTGATGCGCTGGTAGTCGTAGGAGCCGGTGACATAGCTCAATCCCGACGCGAACGTCGTGCCTGGTTTCTTGGAAATGTAGTTGATCACACCACCCGGAGAGACACGGCCGTAGATCGCCGACTGCGGGCCCTTGATCACCTCCGTGCGAGCGATGCTGTTCGAGTCAGGCGCCTGCGACCGGGCGAAGCCATTGCGGAAGTAAGGCACACTGAAGCCACGCAGCCGGGTGCCACCGCCACCTCCCTGGGAGGGATCACCCGCCGCCATGCCCGAGACGAACGGCGCCTGTTGATCGAGGTCGAACAGCTGGAATTCCTTCACAAAATCCTCGGTGAGGACAGAGATCGAGAACGGCAGATTGATGATGTCGGCCACGACGCGGGTACCCGACGTGCTCTCGGTGGCCACGAAGCTGTCGTCGTTGGCGGTGCTGACACTAAATTCCGGCAGCGTGAGAACCTCGTCCGACACGGATTTGGGTTCATTCTGCGCGAGTGCGCCACCGGCAGTGAGGAGGGCCACCAGGAAAAGTGACCTTCTGGTGGAAATGGGTGTTTTCATTTGGGTAAGGATATTGCCGGAGCGAAACAGGGTAAGGGTTATACGGACCAGGGTAGAGTGACGCAGTGTGAGTCCTCGGCAGGCCGAGGCGACTTTCATGTTTTTGAAACCCTTCAAAAACTGCACCCGACGCCCTCGGTTCGACGTCGTGACTCCCCTGCCCTCAACGATCTGCGTGAGCGCGAACGGTTTCGCGGCTGGAACGTTGGGAGAGGAGCTCTTGCATCCAGGTGCGGGTCGCCACGGTCGACGGACGGTCCTCCAGGTACTCCACATCAACATGTACCCCGGCTCCGAGGTTGGGCGGCGCCGCAAACCACGGGCGTCCCTGCAGACGAATGGCGCGTTCATCCCAGCCGATGCCAGCCTGCTTCCAGCCGGCACCGTCAGCCGACCGCCACGGTCGGCCTGGATTCGTGCCAATGAACGCCAGCCACAAGGCCGCGATGCGGTCGTTGCGCAGTGCCAGCACGTTGGCCGCGTATTCACCGCGTGAGAATCCGACGAAAAACACCGCACCTGGATCGCCGCCGTAGCGTTCACACACGAAACGCACCGCCGAGACACAGTAGTCAGCCGTGAGGTCGATGTCCCCCCACCCGTCACGCTGCTCGCGCTGTCCGTCCGCGCTGATGAACGGCAGGTTGAGGCAGATGAAGTCCGCACCGCGCGCGAGACCATAGGCCAGGTTACCCTGCTCGGTCAGGCCGGTCGAGTGGCAGAACTTGTGGTAAAAAACGTTTCCCGTGTATTCGACGATGATCGGATATTTGACGCCGGCCTTCCACTCGCGAGGCAGGGTCAGCACGTGGGTGACGCTCGATTTTTCCCAACCCGGCAACGATTGATAGACGCGACGCCCGGGCCCAGGCGCCTCACGGGAGATGTCAGGCACGAGCACCCGCTTGGAGACGACGGGCACGGAGGCCGGAGCGTCGCCGGTCGCACGAATGCTGCGCACCCGGAGTGAGGGAGGGGTCCGATTGTCACCTACAACCAGCTCCAGCCACCGGATCGAGGCCGGGTTCGTCGCCGGGGTATAGACGTCCTGGCCTGGATAGCGGGTATGCAGGTCGATCTTGAACGTACCCCGCTGTCCAGGAGCGAGCGTCTCGCGACCGGCGGCCGGCCCACCCTCCGGAGTGTACGTGCTCACCCCACCCCAACCGTGGCCCGACAACGCCCAGAACGTGAAACGCAGCGCCTGATCGCTCGTGTTCTCGAGGTCGGCTTCGACAAAGCGAAACCGCGAAAGATCCTGGATCGTCTCCGCCAGGGGAAAGACGACGCTGCCCTCCGAGGCCTGCTGCGTGCCCTTGATTTCCAAGGCGCCGGCCGCCACGGCAGTCGTCACGCCTTGCGCGATCAGATGCGTCGCATCAAGCGGTCGGCCGAAATCGAACAGCTCCACCGCACCCATAGCCGCGGTCGCGAGGAAAAAGACACCGGCGCAAACGGGCGGACGAAGGGAGAGTCGATTCATGGTGTTGAAGATGACAGGCTGCGGAAGCTTGTACCAAATTTCAGCTCCCGAATCGTCAGTGGTGCGTTGCCAGGGTTGGCAAACGTCACCCACGTTACCTCGTCCGTGAGGGTGACTTCCTTCGCATTGAGGTGCCAGCCGTTGTTCACGCTGGTATTGCCCAACGCATCGATGTTCCTGTGGAAGAACGGTTCGCGCTCCGGCACCAGGCCAGCCTCGAACACGCACAGACTCACCGTGGCGCGCCCGCCGGCCGTGAGCGGCGGTGTGTAGCGTCCGATCCAGATCATGTCCTGCCCGGCCATGAGCCAGGGCTCCCGCCTCCGGTTGGCCGGGAACGCCGTCGTGGTCCGGACTTCGTGTGCGAAGCCCGCGCGCAACCCCGCCCGCACGCTGCCGCCGACGTTGAAAATCTGCGCCTCGCCCGCACCGAACGCGGCCGCCAGCTCTGCGCCCGCGGTAAGGGTCGCGCGAAAGCTGAAATAGCTCGGAAATTCGCCACGGGTCGCAAGCGGCATGGCCTCCGGCAAGGCCACCCTCACCTCGCTCCCCGGAGCGAGCTTCACCGGCTCACCCGTGAGCAGCCTCTGCGTCGGCTCGACCGTCACCAGGCGCGCGGGCCGGAAAACGCGCACATAGTCCACCGCCATGTAGGTGCCATGCGCGGCATCCGACAGCGGCGTCCACGTCTCCGGCCAGGGCAGGTTGCTAAATACGATGTTCATACGATCACCGGTGTAACCACCGAGGTACGACCAATCGTCCTGGCCGAACTTGCCGTAGGCCTCCTTCTCCAGGTTCGGATGCCACTGCGGCAGCTTGCCGACGCCGGTGCGGTACTGGTCGTGATAACGCGCATGCGTCTGCCCGCGCCAGATCTCCCGACCCTCAAGAAAATAGATCATCTCGTGTTCTCCATACCAGATCGCCCAGGTCTGATACTGGTCGAAGGGATGCTCCACCTGGATGCCCTGCGCAATGTGGTCGCTCTCGCCCTTCGCATTCTTTGCGTAGGCTTGGGTCTTCCAATCGTGCCACGCAACGTGCCCGCGTCCCACTGCGCCCGACGCACGCGCATCCTGCCGCGTCTCGACGATATCGATTTCATAACGGTCGCTCACGCCGTCGCGCCGGACGCCTTCGCTCGTCATCCAGAACGCGTTGTTTACGCCCGTGGCCTGGCCGGGCTTGAAACGCACCTCAATGAGCACGTTGTTCTCGACTGGGTTGCGCGTATGAACGAATCCAGCGGTCCACTTCGACCGGCGCTGGCCGGACGGGCGCTCCTCCTTGCGCACGTGCAGGCGCAGCTCGCCGTCGCGCACCTCGAGATTGTCCGGTCCGCGCGCGGTGTCGCGCGACAGACCCTTGTCGTAGGATTGCGACTCCCACACGGCCAGATCGAGGCGCGTGCCGTCAAACTCGTCGGCAAAGATGAGCGCGAGTTCCTCGTTGTAAGGATTGACGGAGGGCGTGGGTGCGGCACCGGCCGCCGCCAGACACCAGCCGACGAGTCCAAACGGGAGCAGAGGCGTGAGTGTTGAAAAGAGGTTCATGCGATTTTCGAGGAAATCGTTGGAGCAGATCGTCCAGGATTCTCCCGCGGACCAAATGCCGGGGCATCGCGACGGATTGGCTATTCCGCGATGAGTTTCAGGGAAGCATCAAGCGCGTACGTGGTGTCGGCTGAGGTCTCAAACTCGATCGTCATCTCGCCGTGGCGGACTTTGCACCGCCCGCCGGAGGTGGAGCGCACCGCCGCTTTCAGCAGTGCGCCGTCTTTCCAGACTATATCCACCAGAAATCCGCCGCGCGCCCGCAACCCGGAGACGGAGCCCTGCTTCCACGCTGTCGGCAACGCGGGCAGCAAGTTGAGTTCTCCGACCTGCCCCAACCCGCCGCGCGGTGAACCCGTTGAACCCATCGAATCCGCTGACGAGCTGTGGCTTTGCAGGAGCATCTCGGCAATCGCGGCGGTCGCGCCGAGGTTTCCATCGATCTGGAAGACATTCCCTTCAGGGCGATAGTGGTTGTCGAAGAGATTGGGAAACGTGCAGTCCTTGAAGAGCGCGACCATGCTCTCATGCGCCTTGTCTCCGTCTTCGAGGCGCGCCCAGAAGTTGAGGAGCCACGCGCGGCTCCAGCCGGTGTATCCGCCGCCGTGGCTCAGGCGCGCCTCGAGAGACTTGCGCGCCGCGGCAGCGAGTTCAGGTGTGTGGCGCACCGAAATCTCGTCACCCGGGTGCAGCGGGAACAGGTGGGAGGTGTGGCGATGACCCGGCTCGTGCTCCTTGAAATCTTCGGACCACTCCAGCAGCCGGCCGTCGGCACCGACGCGGATCGGGGCGAGGCGGGCGCGCCTTTCGCGCAGGACCTCGGCGAATTCGCGGTCCGTACCGAGGAGTTCGGCGGCGGCAATGCAGTGGTCAAAGAGTTCGCGCACGAGCGACATCGTCATCGCCGGTCCGATATCGAGTGCGGTGCGGGTACCGTCGGGCGCAAGGTACGAGTTCTCCGGCGAGACCGATGGACCGCTGACGAGCCAGCGGTGGTTTGGGTGTTCGACGAGGGTATCGACGTAGAATCGCGCCGCCTCGCGCAGATACGGCCATGCCCGTTCTGCCAGAAATTTCCGGTCCTGGGAAAACAGCCAATGTTCCCAAAAGTGCGCGGCGAGCCACGCCGGTGCATCGGGCCAAAAGAGCCAAGTCGATCCGCGCAGATCACTCCTCCCCCACGGGCTGGTGCGGGTGCTCAGAGCCAGTCCGCCTGCCCCGAAGCGTTCGCGTGCTGTGCGTTGGGCGAGCGGAACCAGGGCTTCGGCGAAGGCCAGCAGAGGCAGGTGGCATTCCGGAAGTCCCGTCACTTCGGCCGGCCAGTAGTTCATCTGCGTATTGATGTTGATCGTATAGTCCGAAAACCATGGCGGATTGGGCAGCGGGTTCCATAGGCCCTGCAGATTTGCGGGGAGCGATCCGGGGCGTGACGACGCAATCAGCAGGTAACGACCGTACGAAAAATACAGAGCCACCAGACCGGGATCCGGTTCACCGGCCGAGGCCCGCCGCAGTCGTTCATCGGTCGGACGGGCGAGGGTCGCTGGATCGGTGCCACCGAGGTCAAGCGCGACGCGGCGAAACAGATTCTGGTGGTCACTCGTGTGAGCGGCAAGCAGCGCGGCAAAGGATCGCGTGGCCGCCCGCGTGAGTGCGAGTTGTGCCGCCGCAGCGGGATCCGGGTTGTAGTAGCTCGTACCGACCGTGAGCAGAAGGGTGACGGAGGTGGCGCGTTCGACGACGAGCGCGTTGTCGGTGGCATCGATGCGTCCGCCATCGGAGATCGCACGAAGTCCGACGGCAAACGCGGTGCCGCCTTCGGCGCACCGGCCGGTCATCAGCACGGACTCGGCGCCCGTAGCGCGTGTGGAGGCACCTTTGCGTCCGAGCACGGCCCGGAACGTGATCTGCCCGGGCCGGCTCGCGGTCAGGCGAATCACCAGGGTGTTGTCCGGCGCGCTGCAAAACACCTCGCGCGTGTGCGTGACGCTGCCGCGCTTGAACCTCGAGCGCGCCACCGCAGCATCGAGGTCGAGTTCGCGCCGGTAGTCACGCGTGTGCGCGATGTCGGCTTCAAACTCCAGACGCAGGTCGCCGAGCGGTTGAAAACTGCCGTAGTCGGGACGCGGCTCCGTGGTCAGGTGCTGCTTGGCGAGTTCTTCCGCCTCGGCGAACTTGCCGGCGAAGAGCAGTGCGCGAAGACGGGGAAGGTTTTGCAGCACGTCAGGTTTCTCAATGTAGGCCGCGCGACCGGACCAAACGCTGCCTTCGTTGAGCTGAATGAACTCGCTGTCGGGGCCGCCATGCACAAGCGCCCCTATCCGGCCATTGCCGACCGGCAACGCTTCGTGCCAATGT
Source organism: Opitutaceae bacterium (assembly GCA_046346755.1). Lineage (GTDB taxonomy): Bacteria > Verrucomicrobiota > Verrucomicrobiia > Opitutales > Opitutaceae > UBA6669. The sequence continues at coordinate 146,816 of JAXMHM010000014.1, forward strand.
TGGGCTGGACGATCATACCAAAGGGTGGGCCGCGACTCGGGCGGCGTGGCTGCGCGGGAGGCAACCACCACCATGATGGCGATGAGCAGGGTTGGAAGGGGCGAAGCTCTCATGCCACCTCCCGGGATTGGGTCACCGCTGAGGACCGGAAGAGAACGTTGGCAAACAGGGCGGTGAGAAGGTTTCTCATCGGAGGGGACGCAGGGGGTGAAATGCCAACAACGGGCGAGATGTGTCGTCGGACTGACGGTTTGGGGCGCACACAGGCTTTTCCCATCGCAAGCGGGACGCCATCGCCGGTTCTTTGAAACCCTTCAATCCCGGGGATTGCCTTCGTCGTTTCGGAGCGATGAACTGACCGAGCCGCACCTTACCCCCGTGATTACGCTGCAACAAATCGCCCGCGCCGCCGGCTGCAGTCTCTCCACGGTCTCTTATGCCTTGCGGGAAGACCCACGGATCCGCCCCGAGACGCGCAAGCAGGTGCAAGCCGTCGCCCAGGAGCTCGGCTACCGGCCAAACCCGCGTTTTTCCGCCTTGATGTCGCATATTCGGAGGTCACGTCCGGTGGCAGAGGGCGAGCGTATCGCCTTTGTCTGGGTGCACACGCCACGGTCCGAATCGGCGAAGGATCCGTTCCTCCAACGCGTCTTTCAGGGTGCCCAAGCGCGGGCAGAGGCGTTGGGCTACCGGTTGGAGCAATTCTGGACGATGGAACGCGGCATGAACGACCGGCGGCTTTCCCACGTGATCAAGTCGCGGGGGATTGTCGGGATGCTGCTGTCGCCGGTCATGCATGAGGCCGAGGTCACGCTTGATTTTGAGTGGAGTGCCTTTGCCCCGGCCGTGATCGGCAGCGCGCGGTGGAATCCGGAGCTTCACCACGCCGGTCACCATCACTACCTGGCGATGCGGATGGCACTGGAGCGACTGAGTGCCGCCGGATGCCAGCGGCCGATGGCGATCCTTGAAGCGGAGGTGAATGAGCGGGCGCGGCGTGCGTGGGAGGCGGCGTTCTCCGTGTTTCATCCGAGTCGATCGGATGCGGCGGAGCTGTTATGGGTGGGAATGCCGGAAAACCGCCGCGCCATCGCCCGTCGGTTGAAGGCGTGCCGCCCCGATGCGATCGTGGTGAGCACGCTCGCGATCCTCGAGCAATTGCGAGCCGTGGACGTCGATGTGCCCGCCACGCTGCCAAGCATCAACCTGCATTGGTTGCCGACTGCCCCGGCGATTGGCGGGGTGGACCAGTCCTATGACATGGTGGCGGCCAACGCCGTTGACCTCGTCGTCAGCCAGCTGACCAGCAACGAAACAGGCGTCCCGCCCTGGCCCCGCATGCTGCTCTTTCCTGGACGTTGGGTGGAGCCGCCACCAGTCGCCTGAACAAAGTGGCTGCGGCTTCAGCCGCATCCGTGTTCGTGTCGGTGTCCGCCTGCGCACGTGCGTTCGCGTTCAAACATTTCGGCTAAAGCCGAAGCCACTTTGGGCACCGCACCCAGGATCAGCGGAATGGGTGCGGTGCGGTGCGTCGCAAATGCCGGCGCGGCTTCGCAACCTCGACTCAGAAAGTGAACGTGTTGGTCAGGATGATCTGGCGTGGATCCTGATAACGATACGTGATGGGCACCAGCGTACGAGGATGCACGTTGTTCACGATCAACTCATCCTGATCGAGGACATTGTTGACATTGAGCTGAATGTTCCAGCGCACCTTCCGCTTCATCACCTGAAGCTGGTAGCCCACCTGAAGATCGTACACGTTCTGGTCGCTTGCATTCACCGTGGAAACACTGCTCACCACGCGGCCATTCCAGGTCGAGGTGTAGTCTGTACCCGAGGCAAAGGTGTATTCGGAACGGGCGCCAGCCACGCGTCCCTGGCGCAGACGCGTCCCCACACCCACGGTCAGCCCCTTCAGACGTCCCGCCCGGAAATCGTAGCGGGTGCGCAAGTTAAGGTTGTGCAGGGGATCGCCGACAAAGCGTTTGCCCTCGAAGACGTAGGGATTGTCGAAGAACGCCGCTTCCGCATCGGCGATGGCCTCATTCACGCTGTCGGTGTTGATCGTAAAATCACCCGTCGTCGCAATGGTCGCCGCGGAATTCCAATCTTGGCTTCCGGGGGCCAGGTCGACTCCCGGCGTATTGGCATTCTGGGTGATGGAGTACGTGGAGAACTTCTTCCAATAGTCCTTGTGGAAGTCGATGTAGGCCCGGTATTCGCGCGCCATGTTCGACCGCATGGTCTTGTTCTTGGAGTAGTTGATCGACACCGACCAGCCCGGGACAATCTGACCGACCACCTCGAACTCCAAGCCTTTGCTTTCCGAATCCTGCGTATAACCCTGAACCTGGTTCATGACTTCGGCCTGGCGGCGGGCAAAATTCGTCTCGTCGGCCGACAATCCGCCGGAGTTGGCCAGCGCATTCCAGATGTTGACCACGTTGCCTTTGTTGAATCCGGAGAATCCGAACTCATCCTTGGAAATCGTGTGAAACTGCGTCGCCGTAACAAAAATCCGGTTCTTCAGCAGCGTGAGCTTTACGCCATAGTCGGTCGTCTCGCCTGAAGGCGACGGCACAAGATCGGCAATCGTGGTCTTTCGGGGATCGCTCGGAGTGATGTAGTTGGTGCCCGGGGTGCTCAGGCTGTTCGACATGTTGTAGAAGCCGGAGATCCAGGGCGTGAAGTGCACCACACCGCCCAACGTTCGCGTCTGACCGGTGAAGACCGTGCCGGTCGCCGTCCGGGGATCGACCGGGGTCCACACACCCGTATTCGGGGCAATCGCCTCGGCCGCCGGGTCGCGCACGGCCACTCCCACCCAGTTCTTCAGGCGGTCTTTGCGATACCCGTAGGTGAGCACGGCGCGGTTTTTTAACAGGAAGGCCTGAGCGACACCCATATACGCACGGGTCTCGCGATCGACGTAGCCAATGTTTCCCTGGGCGCGGTTGAACTCCTGCATGTAAATGTCACTGATCGCTCCGGTCCGCGGATCCTGGTACTTGGTCGCACCCGACAGCGTATAGGGTGCCGGTATCCGAAAGTTGGGGTCGTCCAACTGGCTGAGGTCATTGAGATAGTACCGGTAGTACACCGTGTTGGCGCCATTCTCCGGAGTCGGGTTGAAGGCACCTCCGCTGGTCAACTGCGGACCTTTCAGCCAATACTGCTGCAGAATTTCGCTGCGCGACTTGGTTTCCGCCATCTCGCCCAACCCGGCCACACGCAGGTTCACCCAGTCGCGATAGCCTTTTTCGTACGAAAGCGTCACGCGGCCCTGATTGACCTGGGAGCTGGACGGCCGGTGATCCGGCGAGAGGTCAAAGTAGTAGAGGTTGCCCGCGGGTTTGAGCTGACCGTTCGGCAGGTAGCGGTTGGTGTCCGCCGCCACGCCGTAGTGATTCCACGACGCGAGATTGTGGGTGTCTCCGCGACTGGTCTGTCGATTGTAGCCCACCTCGAGATTGAGGTCCCGCAGGAGTTCGCGCTGAAAGAACGCCGATCCGTTGTTGACCCGGAACTGCCCGCGAACCCAGTTGGCCTCCAGCACCGCCTCCGGATTGCTCCGACCGCGGGCGAAATCATTGGCCAGCAATCCGCCCGTGGGTGACTCGGAGTAGGTGAACTGGCGGTAGTTCTGGGCCGCACTGAAGCGGTCGCTCACCACTACCCAGTCCCCACCCGAACGCTCCTGCACGCCCACCACATTCGTCGAGCCGGTGTCCCGGATTGGCGTGCCCGGCGTGCCGGCCGCCCCCGGCGTGAACGGCCCACCCGGAGTGTACGTGGCGGAGAAGTTGTTGAAAATCGGCCGGTTGCTCGCCTCCCAGGTCGAAGACAGGTCGTTCGCAAAGAACGGACGCGGGACAAAGCGGCTGATCTCACCGTGCTCGTACTCCACTTTCAGGGTGGTCCTGCGGTCAATCTGCCACTTGCCCGCGAGGAAAATGCGGTCCTGGTCATTGTAGCCGGCCGCCCGCCAGGAGCGCTCCCGCCCGTGCAGCACCACCGCCCGCAGTGCGAGCTTGTTCTTGATCAGCACGGTATTGTGGTCCGCCGTCCACCGCTGCCCTTCCCAGGAGTCGATCCGCGCCGAAAGGCTGGTGACGTTCTTGTTCGTCATCGCCTGTTTGGTCGACACGTTGATCTTCCCCGCCGGCGAACCAAATCCATACAGAATCGAGTTGGGTCCGCGCGATACCTCGATCCGATCAGTCATGTAGAGGTCGACTTCGCCGGGCGCTCCAAAGAAATTGATGCTGCGCCCACCCCCCGGCAGACCACGGATTCGGATGGAACGAAAGCCGTCGTTGTAGCCGTCCCCCACAGGGCCCGCCGCCCGCGCATCATCCGTCTCCACGCGGGTGCCCACGCCGTATTCAACCGCCTCGACGATGTTGGTCGCAGCAATGTCACGAAGAAACTCGGCCGTCATCGGGCTGATCGCCGCCGCCACGTCCTTGAGGTTGGTGCGGAGCCGTGATCCGGAGAGCGTGTCCTGGCCGACATAGCCTGCTTCCTCGGTGGCGTTCACCTCGAAGGGCGAAAGGCTGATCGTTTCTTCGGGCTTGGTCTCTTTCAGAGCGGGCGACGCCGTTTGCGAGCGCAGTGGAGCGACGGCCGCGAGCAAGCCTGCGGCCACCCAGACAGTGGGAGTGTTCATAGGGGGTAGGTGGGAACCCCGACATCATTTCCCGCTTGCCGAAAGGCGCGAGACAGCCGTCACTTTAATCGTAAAGCCAAACCGTCATGTCCGTTTCCATGAAAGAGGTGGCCCGGGCGACCGGCGTATCCGTCATGACCGTTTCGCTTTCGCTCCGCGGCGACTCGAGCATCCCGGAGGTCACCCGCAACCGGATCATCGCCGCCGCCAAGAAACTCAACTATCGGAAGAATCCGATGGTCTCCGCCCTCATGGCCGGCCTCCGCCGCACCCGTGGCCGCGCCAGCGAGCGTGTGGTCATCGCCTACATCGAGAACCAGCCACGGGTCGGCCAGCATCCGAGCCTCGCCCTGTTTCGCGCCGGAGCGGCCGAAGCCGCCACCGTCCTGGGATTCAAATTGGAAACGTTTCAAATCGGCGAGACCGGCCTCGTGGAATCGCGATTGCTCTCGGTGCTGAACGCCCGGGGCATCACCGGGGTGGTGTTTGCCCCCTTTCTCCAGGCCGGTGCCCAGCTGAATCTCGATTGGAGTCAGCATGCGATGGCCGCCATCGGGTTCTCGCTGGTCAGTCCAGTCCTGCACCGGACCGTGGTTCATCATGCGCACGCGATGCAGCTGGCACTGACGGAATTGACGCAGCTTGGATACCGCCGGATCGGATTCGCGGTCTCCCCCGACGAGGATAACCGCGTCGATCGCGCCTGGCTCGCCCGTTTTCTTCTGTATCGGTATGAGCATGGCGGTGAAGCCAGTTTTCCCATCTATCGCGACTCCGACACCAGCGAGTCAACGGTCGTGGCCTGGATGGAACAGCAACGGCCGGATGCGCTGGTCTTCACCACCTATCCTTCCCTCGAAACCCTGCAGACCATGACCCGGCGACGCGGACTGTCCCACATCGGGCTCGCCCACCTGCACCTGCTTCCCAACATGAAGGGCTGCGCCGGCATCAACCAGCGTCACGCATTGGTGGGCGCGGCGGCCGTCGACCTCGTCGTCGAGCAGCTCAACTCCAACCAACTGGGGGTGCCCAAGTTTCCCAAAGTCGTCCACACGCGAGGATGCTGGGTTCCTGGGGCGAGCGCTCCAGGACTAGGCCCACAACGGGATCCGACCTGAGTCCACTCAGTGCCGAGGAAAGTAGCCGCGGCTTCAGCCGCATCAGGCTTGCCAGGTCATCGATCGTAGTCGTGAGCGCGTAGCATGCGAGGGCTTTACGGAATGCGGCTAAAGCCGCAGCCACTTTGCAAGCCAACCTCTGCAAGTTGATATCGTTTACCGGCCGCGCTACAGCTTCCCCGCATCAGCACGGCTCAGCGGTTGCGCACGTCCCACGGAAGCCAGCGCCGTCAGCTCCTCGGCGTTCAGGGCGCGGTTGAAGACGGCCACGCCGCCGATCCAGCCGGTGAAACCGACGCCGCGGGAACTATGAATGACGCGGCCGATGGTGAAGGGACCGCCGGTGCCGTCATTCGCGGGAGTGTACAGCCGGTCGTGCGAAAACCACCACGGGTTCAGACGCAGGGCCTCAAGGTCCCGCGACGTCTCGGCCCAAGTTCCGTCGGCCGCGCGACGGAGCACGACCTTGATCCGCGTGTACCGGAATTCGCGGAGCTCAATCCGTTCGTCACCGGACTCACTGAGCACGGTCGATGCGACCACCTGCGCCTCGGGCGGGTTGTAGTATTGGTCGGGCGGAAACGCCGGATCTTCACCGGGCTGGAGGCCGGGCTCTCGGTGGAGGCGACCCTGGAGCCAGGCCTGGTAGGCGGAGGAAATGAGTTTGTCGTTCTTGGGATTCTCCAACCAGCGGTCACCGGATTTTCCATTGAGCCAGCCGGTCAGTTCGCACGTTACGTGGTTGTAAGTCATGGCGAAACACTGCCACGAAGCGTCCAGGATGTCGGCCGGGGAGTCGGCAGACACGGCAGGGGATGCGTCGGCCGAATTGCACTTGTGCAACGCGTAGCGATTCAGAAACGAACTCGCACCGTTCTCCGAAATGTGTCCGCAGGCCGACCCTTCCTTGTTCAATCCGGCAAAGAGCGCGTACTGCCGCTGGCCGCGCACGACCTTCCGGATGGAGGCGGTTTCGCTCTGCTTGAGATCGGTGCCTTCATGCCAGATCCCAGCGAGGGCGTGGTTGCCACTCTCACGGATGGCCCAGACCACGACGGTGACCGACTGGTTCTTGCCCTTAAGGTCGATCGGGGAGTCGTGGAGACGGGCACGCGGGACGTAGAGGAGGGGCCGGAACGAGGGGTCCGTCTCCTGGCGAATACGGATCGCCTCCCCGAACGGGCCACGACCGAGGAGGGGAAAATCCGCGTAGGTGGCAGCGCGGCCCTCACCCCAATAGTCACGGACGTAGTTGCTGGCATCCAACGGAAACTCGTTTTTCGCACCGACGGGCACGTGAGCGGTGAAGCGGTGTGCACCCAGGGGCTCGCGTTTCACAAAGTCCCAGAAAGCAACGCACCCAGGGGTGCCAGTGACGACCGCAACGCGGCTGTCGCGGGTGCGGGCAGGCTCCGCGTCACTGGCAGCGGGTAGCGAAGCGCCCAGGGTCACAAGGAGCAGGAGGCAGCAAACAGGGGTGTTCATGGTCCGTTTCGTACTCCACCGCGGTTAGGGTGCGCAGCGTAAGCGACGGAACCAGGCGTCCATCGTCATAGGGATCCGGCAAGCGGAATCACCGTGTTCCACGTGCGCGTGGCGTCCTTGAGATCGAGGCCAGGGCCCTCGGCCGTGGCGCAAAACAGGTGCGTGGGCTTGCCGTCCTCGATCAGGAGTTGCGGGCGCTCGAGGAAGCCCTGGCGCGTGGTGCGGCCGTCGCTCCATCGGAGCTGGCGGCTGTAGGCGAGCGTGGCCCGATCGAAGTCCCAGGTGATGCCGTCGGGACTGGTGACGTGGATACCACCGAACTTCTCGCCGCAAATCTCGCCCGTCATGTCCTTCATGAGGGCATTCACGCGTCCGTTCTCATACCAAAGGAATGGATCTTCGACGTGAGCCGGTTTGCCTTTGAAGAGCCACGGCTCGGGCTGGCGCGTCCATGGTCCCAGGTAGTGGGGTGCGCGGGCAACGCCAACCTGAAGGTTCCCGAGGTTCTCCTTGCGCGATTTGTAGGCGAGGAGGAACGAGCCGTCGGGGAGCGGGCAGAGCGAAGGATTGGTCGTGGCAATGGAGTCCCACTCGCCTGGGCGCGGCTCAAGGAGCGGCCGGTCGAGTCGTTTCCACGGGCCCTTGACGCTCTTGCTGGTGGCGAGGCCGATGCGCTTGCGCGCCCAGGTGGCGAGGTAACGCGGAGAACGCCAGACCTCCTGGTGGTCGTGCGTGGGCGTCGGTCCGTCGTAGGTCGAGCCCATGTAAAGGAGGAGGTAGGTGTCGCCCACCTTGCGGATGTGAGGATTGTGCGTGGTGCGCCCATCGAAGAAATCGCCACCGCGCGGCGGGAGTGCGACCTCGGCGAACGTGTACGGGCCGACCGGAGTGGCCGACTCGGCGCGCACGATCTCCGACATGAAGAGCCAGTGGGGGTGGAAGAGGACGGTCTTGGGGATACGCGAAGCGAAGAGGTGATACCGCCCATCCTCGCCGCGGATGGGCGCGCCGCACCAGACCCAGTGGTCGGGCAGTTCGAAGCCACCGCCGACCACCGCAGGCTGAAGCCGGGTGATGAATGCCGGCGTGGGCCCGGAGGTGGCTTCGGCCGACCGAAGGGGTGTGAAGAGCGGAGCGGCCACGGCCGCGGAGCCGAGGTGGGCGAGAAAAGTTCGACGATGCATGGAGGAAGTGAGGGAGTGCGAAAGACGGGTCAGGAGAGGTGGCGGGCAACCACCGCCATGGTTTGACGTTGATACGTCCCGACCAAGGCCCGGGCCTTTTCCGCTTTGGCGCGCGCCGCGGCCGGGTCCTTCGCCATCGCGAGGACGGCGGGGGCGACCTTCTTCTTGTCGGCCTCAACGTCCATGTCAAAGAGCCAGTCACCGAGTCCGATGGTGCGCCACATGTCGCCCTTGGTGGTCTGCTCGGCCCAGCGGCAGACGATGGCGGGAATGCCTGCACCGATGCACATGATCGGGCTGTGCTGTTCGTGGCCGAAAAGGCCGGCGCTGCGGCGGTAGGTGCTGAGGGCTTCGTCGGTGAGCCAGAAGTGTTCCCGCCAGACCACCCGCGACTTCACCTCGGCGGGGAGCGGATCGTAGAGCAGTTCCTTGCCCACGGCCATCTGGGTCTTGTCCTCCGGGCAAAGCAAAACCTTGAGTTTCGTCTCGCGAACAACGGCCTGGATGGCCTCGAGCAACGGAGCGTGGTCGGCGACCTTCATGGCTTCGTTGCGCGCGTGGACCGTTTCATCCTTGGGAGAATTGCGAACCAGCCAGTAAGGTGTCCGGCGAAGCTTGGGAATGCAGCAGAGGAATTGCCCAGGCTCAAGGCGGTGGGCGGCGAGAAATGACTCGGCGAGGACGTCGTTGCTCAAATCGCAGGCAAAGGCGCCATCGGGGGCGAAATCGAGGATCGGCGATTTCAAGCCGACCTTGCGCGCGAGTTCGAGGGACGGCAGGTCGCGGAAGAAGACGAAGCGCGCACCGTCGAGCGCAGCCTTGTCGTCGCTGCCGGAAAGGAACGACCCGTGCGTGATGCCGTAGACGCCATAGGGTTTTCCGATGTGCCGGGCAAATGCGGAAACATCCCTGGCGGCAACCAGCGAAGGACCGGAGCCATGGAGGAGAAAGTCCGTCCACGCGAGGGCTTCGGCGAGATCAGGGTTGGATGCCCGACCGTCGGCACCGATCGTGCCTTTGACAATCTTGAGTGTGGGGAAACGGCGGTGCTCCATCGCCATCACCTCCTCGGTAAGATCGGCCGAGGCCCAGAGGCGGGTTTCGGCGGTTGGGAGGTACTTCTCGATGAGAGCCAGGACGCCGGGCGTGTGTGCGATATCGCCAATGTTCACAACCTGCCACGACGAGCGGAGCAGGATGCGGGGGGCGCGTCCTGCCGGTCCTGCGGCCCGAAGGCAGGCGACAAAGGCCGCGGCAGATGCGGAGGCGAGGAAGGTGCGACGGTGCATGAAGAAGGGCTGCAGGATCGAGGCGTCGGATCCTTTGGCGAGACGGATCACGGCGGGGAGGCACGGAGTATTTCAGAAGCGAAGCCATCACAGCAAGGCTCACCCCGGTGGCGAGGACGGTCCTGCCTCCCGCGGTCGAATGAACGGCGATTCGGCACTAGCCGAAATGGACGCCGTCTGCGCGGAGTGACCGAATGCGGCTGAAGCCGCAGCCACTCTCCCAGGCTTCGGCAAAGGGGAGAGGCTGCCGCAGCGCAGGGTTTCAACGCGCTCATTCACGCTTCCGCTCACCTCCATAAACGGCACCCCGCGCGCGGCAAGTTCGGCCCGGTACCAGGATTGCTGGATCTCCCGCAGCGATGGCTCGGTCCGGGTGCCGTCCTGGACAAATGGGAAATCCGCGGCGCAGAGCACCAAGTGGTCATAGCGCCGCTCCGCCAGGCGCTGGAGTTCCGGTTCCGCGCGACCAAAGAGGTGATGGCTGTAAAAGAGCGTGGTCAGGGGCGTCGTATCACAAATCAGAAACCGCACCGCCCGCCGCGCCGCCTCTTCCTCTCGCGCCACCTGTTCGCGCGCGATCTCAAGCAGATCCCCGTACACCAGATGCCCTCCACGCACCTGCCAGCGCTCACGACCGTACTCGGTCACCGCCACGGTCCCGAGGCGCTCGGCCAGCGCCAGCGCCAGGGTGCTCTTGCCGGTTGACTCGCCACCCAGCAAGGCCACGCGCTGCACAAAACTCGCGTACACGGGTGGCGAAAGAAAGGGACGCAGGCCGTGCGGGTCCTTTCGCAGGGCCTCGCCCGACACCGGAACCGCCACCCGCGCGGGATCCACCGCCACGTGCACCACCGGTGGCGCGAGCCCCTCTCGCCGGGAAGGAAACAAACGGGTGAGTTCCGCTGCAAATCCATCGCCATACGCCTCGCTGGTGAACACCGCATCCACCTCGCACCGCAGCACCTCCAGGCAGAGCCGGCCCACGAACCGGCGGTGGACCTCATCAGACGCGCCATTCTCCGGCAGCTCCACCGGTCCTCCGGTCGCGCCCCACCAGGCGCGAAGGCGCTCGGGCGTGACCACCAGGCGCTCGGCCCAGGGACAACACGCCTCCAGCCACGCTTCGCGCCGTTCGGGTTCGCAGCCTGCAAACTCGGGGCTGGTGTAGCTGATGACCACCACCCGGTCACAGCGGTCGCGAGCGCAGGCCAGCACGTATTCATGACCTCGATGCAGGGGACAGAATTTCCCAACCACCAACCCGATGGAGTAGCGCGTCCTCATTCCACCGCCTCCAGCATCGTCGAACCACTCGCCACGCCTGATTGCGTCGTGCGCCAGAGGCGAAGCCAGTGACGCCAGGACACGCAGGCATTGATCCAGAATCCGACGTAGAGTAGTGCGGTCGGCCAAAGCCCCCGGCTGAGATAAAGCGGCACCGCCACGGTGTTGACCACCATCCAAAAGGCCCAGGTCTCGAGTCGACGGCCCATGAGCAGCACCTGCGCGACGACGCTGAATGCCAGGACGACCGAATCCACATAGGGGGCATAGGCGTCCGTCAGGACATGCAGCAGGGTTCCATACCCCAGGGTCACCCCCACGGCCGCAGCGAACGCGGCGACGATCACGCGCGACGGGGTGCGCCGGATCGGCAGGTCACCGGCCTCGGACCTCCCCTGCCCTCCTCCGGTGCGCCACCGCCACCAGCCGATCGCACTGGTGACAATGAAGAAAACCTGGAGCGTCGCATCCGCATACAGCTGCGTGCCCAGGAAGAGGACGCCAAAGAGAGAACAACCCACGATGCCCGTCCACCAAGTCTCAACCCGATTGCGGCCGGCCAGCAGGATGGAAACGAGGTTGAATGCATTGGCGGCCACCTCGAAGCCAACGAGAATTCCGGGCTCGAAGGTCATTCGCGGCCACTCCGGTCATTCCCCGTCGGAGGGGTCATGGCAACGCCTCCGGCAGGTCCGAGGTGTACTGCACTTGCTTCGCCGGCTCCGGAGGCAGGGCGCCCAGGGTCAGCGGCTGGTCGGAGCCAAACAGCGTCAACAGCACCCGCCGAAGTTCCACGCCATCGATCCCCGGGCCGTCCCAGCCAAAGTGCAGCGCACCGTCGACGTGCTGGTGGAGACGGAAGCGCGCCAGGGCAAAGGGCCGGAGGAGGTGGGTGACCTCAATGTTGTTGATCCACCCTCCAGCCCTCGTCCGGAAGCGGACTGGCGGGCGTCCTTCCAGTCCCATCAGGACCGGCTCGCCGCCCACCGTGCGGAGCGAGGCGTAGTCACCCGTCCGGTACCGAAGCAGCGGCAGGCAGAAATTGAATCCCCCGGTGAGCGTGATTTCTCCACGCTGCCCAACCGGCACCGGCCGGCCCGCTGGGTCGAGGATCTCCACGTGCATCCGGGGCTGCAGAAGCACGTGTCCCCCCACCGCCGGGTCCGCCACCGCGATCGGGCCCGCCTCGTTCATGGAATAGAGATCAAGCACCGGACAGCCGAACCGGTTCGCCAGACGGTCACGCAGCCCAGGCAGGAGTGTCATCGAGGTACAGAGCAGCGCCCGTGGTCGACAGGTCACGGGCAGATCCAGCAGCACCGCATACGACAGCGGATCTCCGGCCAAAACCTCCGGGGACAAGGCGTCGATGTAGTTAGCGCGGTCGTCCGGGTGACGCCAGTCGTCCGGATGGAGGTTGATCTTCGCCAGTCCCGCCTCGTCCTGGGTCGGCGTGACGGATACATAAGTGAAACAGACACGCTGGTGTCCCAGCAGCACCACGCCGACCTGGCCCCGTCCGTGACGCAGCTCGATCCCGAACCGGCGCAGGGCCCGGCGATGGTACCCCAGGTAGCTCGCCGCCACCACCGGATGCGAGGCAATCAGCAGGGGATGTCCGGTGGTGCCGCTGGTGCGGAAGTGGATCATGCGCTCGAGCGGCACGTCGTCGGGCACGAAGCGGGCGATGTCGCGACCGAGATCCCCGCGGTCCACGGTGGGAAGGTCCTCGAATCGTTCCGGCGGCACTCCCCGCTCTCGAAAGTGCGGAACCAGCTCGTAACAGCGTCGGACCCACGGCTCCAACCACTCCGGACAGCCGTCCTCGGCGGCTCGCACCGGCGCGGCCATCACCTCGCGTTCGTGGGCCCGCACCTGCTCGACTTCATGGGGACGCAGGCGGTGTCCGCTTTCGTTGCGATAAATTGGAGCGTGGGGATGCTCCCGCAGGTCGCGCAGCAGTCGCCGGCCCTCCTCGCTCAAGGCGGGGTGACGGTCATGGTCCGCAGTCTGTATCGGTTCATCCCTCACAGGGCTCTCATTCGCGCGTCCACTTGTCCGCAGACTCCTCGGCGGCCTTGCGGGCCAGCGCCTCGCGGATCTCCCGGGCCCGCTGCTCCGCTGCCCGTGAGGCCTTCATCACACGCGCGCGCTCGACCGAACTGAGGCTGGTCAAACGGTCCTGCGCCTGCGCCACACTCTCGCCCCGCGGGCGCAATCCCACCCGGGCGAGAGAAAACCGCACCAGCTCTTCACGTCGATGCGGATCCGAAATGAATTTGGCGGCGGTCACCTGGGCCGCCAGTTCCTCGGCGCCCTCACCCAGGAGCGTGCGCAGGTCCTCGGGCGACGGGGGATGACTCCGAAAGGACTCGTCCGCGAGGATCCAGCACAGCAGCAAGATCACTGCGAGCCGGTTGCGGTCACCCGAACCACCCCGCGCCGCGCCCAGCGCCAGCACGTCGGGACCCGGCCGGTGCGACAGCAGCCGCCACAGGTCACCCACCACGGCGGCCACGTCCACGCCTGCGACGGAGCCGAGCCGGGGCTCCGCGAGAAAGTCCTGGGGCGTTTCCATCAGGCGGCGGAGCATCGACTCCAATTCGGGACCTTCGGTTTTCATCCTGCGGGACACGGTTCAACCACGAGAGAGGGCAAAGGAACAGCCTGTTCGGGAGTCAACCCGGCGACCGACACAACGGTTCCAGGTCGCCGGGCGGCGAACTTCTCACACACCTGCGTGCTGTGGCAATCGTCGCACGGTGCGAGTCGCCGAAGGGCGCGGGCCTGGCTGAAACGCGCCGGCAGCTCCCGCAACCCCTCCGGGGTGGCGAGGTCCAACAGCGGCACGCCATAGCCCTCCACGGTGAAGCTGCACGGCGCGACGCGGCCCCGCTCATCGATGAACCAAAAGCGCTCCCCGGGTCCGCAGTCCTCCACCGGCAGTGCGAGACCGCGGCTCGTCGCCCGCAGCCGGCGCAGGTAGGCGTCGCCACCCACGACCTCCAAACCGCGTCCCCTCGCCCGCTCCCGCACCCCCGGCAAGGCTGCGGCCCACCCTTCGACATCCTCGGGGGTGAGCCGATGCGCAGGATGGAACTCCGGGCGATCATTGCCTCCGAGTTGATTGAACGTGATCTCCTCCACGCCCCACTCGACCACGGCCTCACACAACGCGGAAAACTCCCTCCAGGTCTGATGCATCAACACCGTGTTCACCCGCAGTTTTGGACCGTGTCCGCGTTGCACCTTTTCATCGGCCAGGGCCCGCACCGACTTCGCCAGCACATCAAACCCACCCGGCCAGCCGCGCAGGCGGTCATGGGTCGGCGCGAGTCCGTCGACGCTGACCGTGACCTCCGTGAACAAAGTGGCGAGGAGCCTTCGCATCGCCGGTCGGTTCAACGTCGTTCCATTCGTGGTCACACTGAGTCGGAGACCGCCTGCGACGGCCTCCCGGCTGAGTTCCTCGAAGTCCGGCCAAAGCAAGGGCTCACCACCGAGCCAGCTGAGCAAGACCGGATCGCCCGTGGCCGCCTGATACGCCGCCAACCGTGCCAGGATTCCGCGTGCCGCGGCGGTGTCCATTGTCCGGCGCTCGCGGGTGAGCGTGCGGTCGTAAGCGCAAAAGGGACAGGCCAGATTGCACCGCTCGGTGATGCGCCACACCACGATCATGGCTCGCCTCTCCCCGCCGCGGCTGTGGATTGCGCTTCATCGTCTCGGGCGAAACGACGGCGGCTGAACTCCCGGGCGAAGCGAACGAGCTGCTCCCACGTCGCCACAGCGTGGACATGCCACCCCTGCTGGTCCCTCGCACGCTGGATCGTCGCGTAGGGATTCAACGTGTGCGGCCGCACGCGGTCCCGTTCCCAGTTCTCCGGCAGGTTGAGCACGAGGGTGCCTCCACCGCCCGCTGTCGCCAAGGCGCGGGCCGCCACGGTCCAGCCAGGAATTCCCTTTTCATCGTCGCTGTCGAACATCGTCGATACGCCATCGTCGGAAATCACCATGACGTGCGCCGGTCGTTCCGTCGGCCGCCGTCCGGCGAAGGTCTCACGCAGCCGATGGAGGGGGAACTGCGTGCCACCACCGAAGAAACCGGTCAGGACGCGCAGGATTTCAAATTCATCCCGGCAAAAACCCGGCGTGGCAATGAACTGGTTGCGTCCGCTCCAGAGCGTGACCTGCACGCGGCCTCCGGCCCGCAAGGCGGAGAGACACAGGATGGCACCGGCGAGAGCCAGGTACGACACCCGCACCTGCGGATTGGGCATCGAGCCGGAGCTATCGACATAGAGATCGAGGTCCAGTGGCAAAGGAGTCGGTGTCGCCCCCTCGGATACACCCCAGGTGCGCTGCACGAGTGTCATCCCGGGGATGACACTTGGGCTGAGCAGCATGCTCTGAAGCCAGTCGATTTGGTCGAAGGGCTGGCCGATGTCCCAGGGCTCCAGTCCCTCCGGCAACGGGTCGGTGCCCTCGGGACGAGGGCGGCGGGGGAAGGCGATGAGGTGGGGCCGGGCACGTTCGCGGTAGTAACGCACGGCCACCTCATGGTCGGTGAGGTTCAGGCCGGCGGAGCGGAGAATCTGTCCGTATCCTGCTCCGCGCCCGGACCTCGGCCGGCCTACAGCCCGCCGAGATGGCCGACGCGATGACCACGCCTCCTGGATCTCGCCCTGGTTCGATCTGCTGCACCACGTCCTGCTGGCGAAGGTCGATCGAGGGCGGAGACCAGGCCTCCAGCGCCGTTCCTCGATGGCGGTCATCAGGTCTTCCACCATGCCCAGCAGGCCAGCGCGCCGCCATGGTGGCGGCGGCGCTCGCATCCGCATCGGCGAGGGCGCGCAACCGCCGCCGCCGTCCTGGGCGATACGGATCGGGTCCGCGCCCCGAGCCAGGCGTCTCCCTCCAGTTGATCATCGAGCCCCGCTCCGAGCGAGCCGCGCGGAAGGCTCCAAAGGACTTCATAGATGCGCACGTACAACGTCCACACGGCACCCGAGGCCTTTCCCTCCGACCGAAGGGCCCGGTAGACATCAGCCAGCCGAAGCTCCGAACCGCGCTGCAGCCGGTCGTTGATCAGCAGGTCCGTGTAAAGGTTGGCCAGCATGGGAGCATGGGCCTCCAGCGTGGGCAGGGCCCGCTGCATGCGCGCCAGCATTCGCAGGTGATCCGTCAGGGTGGCAGGCGCCAGCACGTGGTGACCGATCTCGTGGGCCAGCACCTCGACGGCGTAGTCTCCCAGATTGCGCGCCGCCACCTCGGCCAGGTTGACGACGATGGCCTGGTCGCGAAGGCGGATCATGGCGAAGCTCCCCTGCAGTCCCTCCGCGACCGCCGCACCGTTGTCCAGGCACAGCACGGGTTCGCGCAGTCGTGTGTGCCGGCTCCAACACGCGAGCGCCCGGGGCCAGGCGGCGAGCCAGCGGTCGCGCAACGTGAGGAGCGTGGACGAGGCCATCAGAACGTTCCCGGGTGAGGTCAGTTCAAGGCGATCAGCACCACCGCGTGGGTGCCGTCGCCAGTGACGGCGAGTGTGGCGCCGTCGCTGCTCAACGCGTGGCTGGTGAGGGTCCCCAGCTCGCTGAGATCGAGTTCTTCACGGCCGCGACGAAGCACGGCGCCCTGAAGTCGGACTCCATCAGGCAGCGCTCCAAGCGCGGGACGCGGCATCGAACCATCCTCCGGCAGTTCGGCCCGATGCAGGGTGGCGCCCCATCCATCCGCGATGAGGTGCCACGCGCTTTTATCGGCGAGCCAGCCAATGACCTTGCGCGATGGCGATGCGTGGCGGCTCGGAAAACAACCCGCCAAATCCGCGGAATGCTCCGACCCTGGCCGCCACCCGCAGGCGAGCGCGTTCGAGTCGTCCCCCCGGGTGGTGCCAGACATTGCGCTGCAAGTCAGTGCGCACCACGGGCCAATCGGACCCGGGTGGCGCGTCGACCACCGCGAGGGCGAGCGCCGCGGGAAGTCGGTCCGCAGCCGCCAGAGCCCCCGTCCGGTAGTGGGACAACCCCTGACCGCCAGGCCGCCATCTGGCCCAGCGCAAGCAACTCCTCGATCGAGCCACAGGAGGGACCGAGATCGCGCATCAAGCCGATCCACCGCTCCGGACTTGCCCCCTGCGTCGCCGCCACCTGACCGGCCGCGTTGCTGAGCGCGGCAATCAGGCGCTCCGGCGCCGCCGCCACCAGACCTCCCAGGCGGGGAAGTACGTCCGCCCAGACGGCCTGGATCCAAGGATGGCGGGCGTCCGGTCCGGCCAGGCGCTGGCCGACCAACAGCAAGGCGGCGTCGTACACCACCTGGGCGACCGCCCCGGCCGAGCCGGGCGCGGCCTGTTCGGCCGCGGCAACGATGGCGTCACCCGGTCCCTGCAGGACCGCAGCGAAACGCTCCGGCGTCAGCTCGGGGTACCGGTGTCGCGCCTCGACGAAGCGCCGGTTGAATTCGGCCCGCGCGGAGGCGAGCACCCGGGAAAAGGCGGCGTTCACGTCACTGGGTCTTCAACCACCGCAGGTAGTTGGTGTAACGTTGGTGCAGGTACTTGAGCTGCAGCAAGTCGTCGTAGAGATGTCCATACAGCTTGCCGCCCCGCGCCCACTCGCCGATGAGGCGCTCGATGCGGGCGAGGCGGTTGCGCACCTCCGGTTCCGACACGCCTTCCAGCCCGCGACGAAACTCGGTCGCCAGCGCCCCCGCCGGATCGTCGCGGTCGAGGTCGAGGCGATCGTATTCGGTGCAGGCGAGATCGAACAGCCGTCGCAGCCAGCCGATGCGATCCTGGCGAAGCGAGGCGTTGCCCGGGGCATCGAAGAACGGCGCCTCCAGGTCGGGCTGCAGTTTGGCGTGGAGCACAAAGGGCAGGACCTGCCGCACATCTTCGAGGTCGACCGTGCGGTGACCGCGAAAATAGGCCATGGCCTTGGCGTAGATGAGCAGGGTCATGAGGTTGCGCACGGAGAGCCCGTTGCGCGTCTGGCAGCCAAGGTCCTTCAATCGGTCGCGGCCATTGTCCTGAGCCGAGAGCGCCGCCCAGTCGGTGCCGGCCAGCCGGGCGGTGTCCTTGGTCTTGTACTCAAACTGCGCCCCGCCCAATTCGCAGAATTCGAACTGGCTGGCGAAGAACTCGATCCGGCGCCGCACGTCCGAGGGAAAGGCCACGGCGCGGATCTCCGTCTGCAGCCGGTCGATTTCGGCCTCCGTGAAGACAATGGCACGGGCACGACCTCCTCCGGACGCAGGTCGTCCTCGATGCGGGCCAGCAGATCGCCGAGGAAACGGGGATTGAAGGCGAGCGCCTGCACGATGACGTCGATGCGGTCGCGCAACGCCTCGATCACCTGGTAGGTGCCTCCGCCCTGATCGTCATTGGCGGTGAGATACCAGGCGGACTCCGGGCATTCGAAGATGTGATCGAGCAGCTCCGCGTAACCGTCGCCCATCACCGTGAGCAGCGCGCTCTGGGTGCGGGTGGGGATGCGGTTGTATTCGTCGATGATCTTCACCCGCAGCCCCAGCCACTTGCGCCAGGCAATGCGGATGTCCTCCATCTTCTGCGCGGCGACCAGGTCGGCCGGGAGCGGATTTCCCAGCAGATCGGCGATGGTCATCTGGGGGTGCCCGTGCTGCATCGCCCGGCGGACCTCGCGCACCGGATAACCCGCGAGAATGCCCATGAGGAGGGCGCTCGCGGTCTTGCCGCGGCCGGGACCGCCGATGAAGAGACATTTCCGTCGCGTCGCAAACGTCAGCAGCGGCAGCAGCACGAAGCTCGAGTAGCTCTGGGCGGACGGCAGGGTGAGCCGGCTCTTGGTGTCGCCCACCGTGAAATCGCCCGACGGCCCCTCGTTGTATTCAACATCGTAGTGCGGGCTGATGATCGCCGAATTGACGATCCAGAAGTAGGCCTGGCGCAGTTTCTCGTCGAGGGCGGCCGCCCCGGCCTCACCCGGAGCCGCCGGTCCGTCCGCGAGTGGACCACGGTAGAGATCGGCGACGTCGAACGTACGGGTGGGAGCGGCCGGCTGCGGGTTGGTCGGCGCCTGGGAGACCTTTTGGAAGAGGGAGAAGACGGCCATGACAAAATCGGGCGGGCGTTGCGGGCGTAGGGATTCAGCTGCGGACGGTGCCACCCAGCAAGGTCCATCCCCAGCGGAGAGGCAAGACCCCTGCAACCGGGTCCTCTAGTCGCGTCGGGAGGGGACAGTCTTTCGCTCCCAGAATCCGATCCTCCAGCTGTCATCCTCGCCCAGGACCCCGTACCACTCGAATTCAGAGGCGATCTTGTCACTCAGGATTCGGAAACGCCGATTCCCATCGGTGTTGTCCCGCTGCAGCCAGAGCACGTACCGGATGTTGCGTCGGACGAGCCACGCGGCGGGATCCGGCATCTGGTCGGCGTAGAAGGCATCGATCTCGCGCCGGCGACGTTCGACCTCCGGGTGCCCATTGCGCCAGAAGACGTCCTGGTGCGCGACCCAGCCGAGGTAGGCGGGCTTTCCGGCAAAGAGGGTGATCACACTGTGCTCCGAGTTTTCCCGGACCGGACCGCCTACTGCGATTCCATCGGGTCGGGACGCAAGGGAACGGACGAGGTTGTCGGTCGTGGCGTGCTGCGTGATCCAGTGATGGCCTGACAACCTCAAGACGGACGGCTTTTCCCGGACGACAAAGGCCTGCGCGAGACGACCGCCAAAAAGGCTCATGGCGAGTAGACTGGCGACGGTGCCCCAGCGGCAATACCGGTTCGATGAATCCAGGTTGTTCGCCGCAAGCGTGATGGTCATGCCAGCATAGATCCAAGGCCACCACTTCAGCGTGCTGTTGTAGCGATTCCAGGTCCCTCCCAGCAGGTCATCGTTGAAGGTAACATCGGCGAAAATCATCAGCAACGCCCAGGTTACGGTCAGAAAAAGCGTGAAACGCGGTCGGCGTCGGCTCCAGATGCCTAGCACCAGCAGGATGAGCACCGGCCAGAACATTAGCACCCACTGGCCGATCGGGGTGCGTTCTGCGATCGAGGTCAGCTTGAGCGAGGACTGCTGGGTGATCGGCTGGGTGGCAAAGGCGATGAGGTGGGGTGCGCACAGACCGGCGGCCCCCAATCCTCCGGCGAGGGTGGGCAGGATCCAGTCGGTTTCACGGCACGAAGCGCGGTAGACGCAGACGCACACCACCAGGATGGCCTGGAGCGGCGCCACCCAGACATTACCAATCAGGGCCAGGGGCACCGTGGCCGCGAGCAAGGCCAGCGCCCACGCCCGCTCTGGTCCTTGGCCGCCACGTTCCAGGATCGCTATTGAGAGGACAGATAGACCCAGAAGCAGAAAGCCAAACAAGGGTGGGTGATACTCGCCGATGTAGATCAGGTAGCTGAACGCATCCATCGGAAACTCGAGGGCGAACTCGCCGGGGGCAGGGTTGAAGGTCCAGCCGATCGCCCGCCCCAGGGCATTCCACTCGTGGTCACCGACGTGAAACCCGAGAAAGCGCGAACTTTGGAAGATCTCCGGTCCTTTCTTGACCAAGGCCGGCAGGCCGACGCTGACGCCGTTGCCTCCCACCAGCAGCGCAAGAATCACCAGATAAGGCGCCGGTTTCCACCCGCAGATCAACCGCACCGCGGACCCCACCGCCGCCGTGACGAGCCCCACGAGCACCGAAAAGCCCAAGTGATACGACACGCCACCGTCGACCGCCAAGGCGCGGGAGATCCAGGCCGCGGCATAGTGTTGAAATCCGTAGTAGAAGCTGACGTCAAACGGCGGCAGCCAGCGATCCATCGCGGGCAGCCTGCCACCCACCATGTAGTCGTGGATGAACACCAAATCCGGTATCCGTTCCGCCTCCAGATCGATATCCGGGAACGCACAGCGCCACGCCAGGCAGGTGAGAAAGCCCAGCGCGAACATCACCTCCACCGGCCGGTTTTCCTTCAACACCGCGCGCCGACGCCAGATCAGCCAAACGCAGAGCGGGGCGGTCACCCCAACGATCGGCGGACGCGCACCCAGACCGATAAAATGCTCGAGGAAAAAGAGCCCCAATACCACGGCCAGTCCGCCCGCGACCCGGGCCATCGCATAGTTTCTCACCACCGGCGTGATGAGCAGCGCAACGGCGGCGAGGTGAACCCAGAGGAGCAGACTGACGAGAATGATGAGGACGAGAGCCATGGCGTCGAAACAACCTCGGAACTCGAAAGTCCGATCGCAACGTGACCCCACGAGGCGAAGGACGGACCTGCGTGGTGTCAACCACTGGCAGGGTACACGTTTGGGCTAACTCTGGATCTGGGAACACTTTCACACGGTTTTTCAGGAAAGTCCAAGGCCGAATAGGAATGGGTACCCGTTCCCCTGCTCAGGCGCGTCAATCGAAGCCCCGACCCGAGCTCAGCGTCCGTTGGAGGTGGCCTCGATGAGGCCGCGACGGGACCGATCGGTCCCGCCTCCGTTGTCCGATTCCTTCACGCGACGCCCATCCCTGCGGGGTCGGCGACCCACCTCCACCAGACGTAGCTAAGGTGACGTGCAGGCGCGACTGCGGGACTACCTCCAACTGAGGAGAGGGGCACCACTGAGAGCGCCTCGATCGCGGGGGTGGACGCGGAGAGCGATTGCGGTTGCCTCTGTCCGAGGCCTCAGGATGGAGTTCGCGCACCCCCTCGCAGGTTCGTTGCTTTCAACCCCCTCCCCATGTTTGGCATTCACCTTCTGGATTTCGCCGTCATTGCAGGCTACCTCGTTCTGGTCATTTTCCTGGGACAGCGCGCTGCACGAAAAGCAGGTTCTGGGCAGGAGAACTACTTTCTCGCCGGCCGTAAGCTGGGAAAGGTGTACCAGTTCTTTCTCAATTTCGGCAACTCCACCGATGCGAATGGCGCGGTCAGTGCGGCGAGCATCGTCTACCAGCAGGGTGTCTCGGGGATCTGGCTCGGGTTTCAGCTGATTTTCCTCAATCCCTACTACTGGTTCATGAACACCTGGTTCCGCCGGGTGCGCCTGGTGACGACCGCCGATCTGTTCGAAGACCGTCTCGGTAGCCGGAGCCTGGCTTCGTTTTATGCGGTGTTCCAGGTGATCGCTTCGATTGTGGTGGTGATCGGGTTTGGCAATCTGGTGACCTACAAGATCAGCTCGGCACTGGCAGTGAAACCCGAGGCGAGCTGGACCGCATCGGAGCGCGCTTCGATCGAGGGCCATCGCGAACTCCGGCAGTTGGAGCAAGTGACAAAGGTACGCCCGGCCACGGAGTCCGAGACAGCCCGACTCAAGGTCCTTCGCGAACTCGACGCCCGCGGGGAGCTGAAGAGCTACATCACCGCGCTCCAGCCGCTGCCGTTCTACGTGGTGTACACCTTGGTCGTCGGTATCTACGTCATTCTCGGAGGCATGGCGGCGACGGCGATCAACGAGGTCCTGCAAAGCCTCATCATCGTGGCGTTTTCCATCATTCTGATTCCAACGGGTCTCGCAGCCATCGGCGGATTCGACGCATTGCGGGAAAAGGTGCCAGCCGCCATGTTTGAGCTGATCGGAGCCGATTCGGGTCGGCAACAGATCACGGCGTGGTCGCTCTTCGCCATCGGACTGGTCGCATTGGTCCAGATCAACGGGATCATCGGCAACATGGGGATCAGCGGCTCGGCCAAGAATGAGTTCGCCGCCCGCTTCGGCGCCGTCAGCGGCACCTACGCCAAGCGGCTCATGTTCATCATGTGGGCCTTCGTCGGACTGATTGCGGTCGCCCTCTATCAGGGCGAAAACGCACTCGCCGACCCGGATCTCGCCTGGGGCACCCTCTCCCGGCAGGTGCTGGGTCCCGGTCTGCTCGGACTCATGCTGACCGGGGTGCTGGCGGCCAACATGTCGACGGTCGCCGCCCAGACCGTGTCCGTGGCCGCCCTGTTTGTCCGCAATGTGTTCCGCCCCCTGCGCCCCGGCGCCAGTGAGAGCGCTTCCATCGCGGCCGGACGGTTCTCGATGTTCGCCGCCCTCGTCATCGGCATCATCGCCGCGTTGTCGATGGACAACCTGCTCTCCGCCCTGCTGCTGGTGCAAACGGTCAGCGTGCCCTTCGGCGCCGCCATCATGCTGATGTTCTTCTGGCGGCGCCTGACAGTGGCGGGAACCTGGGTGGGTGTCCTCGTCGCCATCCTGCTCAATGTGGTCGGCCCGCTCGTCCTGACCCAGGTGCCGGCGATTCGGACGCATGAAACGCTGGTCCAGCGGGCGGTTGACGACCGGGGACGGCCCCAACCGATCTACTTTGACAGCGTGGTCCGGGTGGACCCGGCCGATCCGCAAAGCGCCTTGGTCGGACGCGGACGTCTCCACCTCGAACTGGTCAGCCTGCGCCTGCTGGGCGTGCACGTGGAGTCCATGAGCACGAGCGGCCGTTTTGCAGCCCGGTTCTTCTTCAACGCGCTCTTCCCGTTTGTCCTGCTCATCGGTGTCAGCCTGCTCACGCGCCCCCCTGCGCGCGAACGCATCGACGAATTCTACGGCCGCATGAAGACACCGGTGGGAGCTACCCACGCCGAGGAGGAAGAGGCCATCGCCGCCACCCGCCGGCAGCCGGATCGATTCGACCACACGAAGCTCTTTCCGCATTCCTCGTGGGAGTTCACCCGCTGGAACCGGGTCGACACCCTCGGATTCCTCGCGTGTTGCGCTGTTTCAGGAGGGATCATCGGGTTGTTTGTGATTCTCCTGCGCTGGGCCGGTCCGGCTTGAGCCGGGGCTCGTCGGAGCGTGGAGCGGATTCCAGGTCGGACGCGTGCGGGATCCTCATTCCGCCGTTGCCAAGTGGCGGGGGTTTCCCTGCTCTCGGTGTATCCAGTCTTCGGCAGCATCACCTGCCGGAAGGTTTCATGCGTCCGGTCGCCTCTTTCTCCCGCAGCCTTCGGCGTGCTTTTCTGGGCGCGCTGGCCGGGCTTGTCGCAGTTCTCGCGCTCTCCGCCCAGGCGGCGCCACCGGTCGACGAGGTCGACCCAAAGATCTTCTACCCACTGGTTCTGCCCAACTACCTCGCCAACTTCGCGAAGTACGTGCGCTGGCCGGCCAGCACCGGGACGGAAAAGGAAACCCTGCACATCGGGGTCTTCAGTCAGCACGTGGACGCACCTCAGATTGCGGAGGCGTTACGAGGTAAACGGGTGGAGAACCGCCCGGTGGAGGTCCACTTTTCGCCGGACGTCGACACCTTGCGCACCTGCGAGATGGTGTTCCTGGACCGTCCGGACCGGGCCGAGTTAACGCGCATCCGTCAGACCGTCAGCCACCTCCCGGTCCTGGTCATCGGCTACCAGTCCGGGACCGGTCAGGGTCCGGTGGGCATTGAGCTCGTGGTCAAGGAGGGTGCGGTCCGCTTCCATATCTCCGTGGGCGCGCTCAGTCAGGCAGGGCTCACCCCCACTCCGGAACTCCTTCAACTCGCCCTCCCCCCTCCGATCATGCGGATCAAATCCCGTCCCATGACTCCGATCACCCCCATCCCCTGACCGTGCGCCGCAATGGTTCCATTCAGCGCAGGGTGACCGGTGCGCTTTTCGGCACCATCGCTATTGCCTTGGCGCTGATGGCGTCCGGCATCGCCTTCTACGAATATAAAGGCGCCGAACCCCGGCTGCGGGCCAATCTCGACCTCATCGCCGAGTCGCTCTTCACCACGGTTGTCTCGACGGTCGATTTCAACCTTCCCACCGTGGCCACCGAGACCCTGGCCCGCTTTCAGGCCGGCCCCATGATTCAGGCCGCCCGCCTCTACAAGCATGACCCCGGCGGCACGGTGCGACTCTTCGCCGAGTACTCCCAGTTGGGACACACCCCGGTTTTTTCCGCCACCGCACGGCCGGACGGGTTTCTGGTTTCGGGAGATGCCGCGCTGCTCACCACCACCTACGTTCGCAACGGCACCCCCGTCGCAACGCTCCAGATCGAAGGGAGTCTCACCGCCGTGCGTCGCCGGCTGGTGGACTCGCTGCGTGTCCTCGGACTGGGTTTTCTCATCCTGCTCCTCGTGGGCGCAGCCGTGTCCCACGTGCTCCAACGCTCCATCAGCCGCCCCCTCCGCAAACTCGCGGAAACCGCCCGCGCCGTCTCGACCACCGAGGATGTTCGTCTGCGGGCCGAGGTCGACAGCGCGGACGAAATCGGCCAGCTCGCCGGCCAATTCAACACCATGCTGGAACGCCTGGCGGAACGCGACCGCCGCATCGTCGAGGCATACGCCTTCCAGACCGCCCTGGTGGAAAGCACCGGCGTCGCCGTCATCAGCTGCAAGCCCGACGGAACGGTCCTCACCTTCAACCTGGCTGCGGAGCAAATGCTCGGCTACTCCCGCGACGCGGTGGTGGGCAAGGCGACGCCCTCGCTTTGGCACCTCGACTCCGAAGTGCGTCAGCGCGCGGAAGAATTGACGCTCGAACTGGGGAAGAAGATTGAACCCGGCTTCGCGGTTTTTGTCTGCCGGGTCAGCACCGGGCCCCCGGAGATCCGGGAATGGACCTGGAAACATCGCGACGGCACCTGTTTTCCCGTGCAGCTGGTCGTGTCGTCGATGCGCGACCCCGAGGGTCGTCTGGTCGGCTTCTGCGGTCTGGCCACCAACCTCTCCGAACGCAAAAAGGCGGAGGAGTCACTCCGGGCCAGCGAACACCGGTATCGGATCGTCGTCGACCAGACCGGGCAGATGATCTACGACCTCGATATGAAGTCGGGGGCCATTCTGTGGTTCGGGGCTTCGGCGGTTCGCCAGATCACGGGCTACGAGCTCGAAGAGTACCAAACCGTGGCGCTGAAGGGCTGGGCGGAGTTGATTCACCCCGACGATCGGCCCGCCGCGCTGGAGAATTTCGCCCAATGCCGGGCCTCGGGCCTGCCCTTCAGTGCAATTTATCGGTTTCGGCATCGCGACGGATCGTACCGGGTGATCCAAGACATGGGGGTCTTTCTCCGCGATGCCCAGGGCGAGCTCACGCAGATGCTCGGGGTGATGTCGGACGTCACCCAGCGGATTGAGTCCGCCGAGGCCATCCGTCGTCTCAACATCGAGTTGGAGCAGCGCGTCCGCGAGCGGACCGCGGAGCTCGGCCGGCGCATCTCGGAGGTGGAAAAACTCAACGCCGACCAGCGGGGCCTCATGCAAAGCCTGGCCTCCAGCCAGCAGAATGCCGACCGCGCGGCCGCCCGGCTGCAGCAGGCCAACTCCAGCCTGCTCATCGCCAACCAGGAACTGGAGGCCTTTTCGTATTCGGTCTCCCACGACCTGCGCGCCCCGCTGCGCAACATCACCGGATTCCTCGAACTCCTGGAGCGACGGTCCGCCGGCCTGCTCGATGCCGAGTCCGCCCGCTACGTCACCGTCGTGATCGGGGAAGCGCGGCGCATGGGCATGCTGATCGACGACCTGCTCACGTTTTCACGCATCGGCCGTTCCGAAATGAACCTTCAGGAGGTCTCGATCGAGGCCCTGGTCGAGGAAGTGCGGCAAGAGATGGCCAACGATGTCGCTGACCGCACCCTGCACTGGACGATCAATCCGCTACCTCGCGTGCAGGGCGACCGCACCCTGCTGCGCCAGGTCATTGCCAACCTGCTGGGCAACGCCGTCAAGTTCACCCGCCGGCGGGCGGTCGCCGTCATCGAGATCGGGGTGGGAGCGACGCGGCCCGGCGACGCCTTTGTCACGTTTTTCGTCCGCGACAATGGCGCCGGATTCAATCCCAAGTACCTCGACAAGCTGTTTGGGGTTTTCCAGCGCCTGCACAACGCCCGCGATTTTGAAGGCACCGGCATCGGCCTCGCCAATGTGAAACGAATCATCACCCGTCATGGAGGACGCGTCTGGGCCGAAGGCGCGGTCGACAAAGGGGCCGTGTTCTATTTCACACTTCCCGCCAGCCCCTCCGAACGCGCCCTCGCTGCCCCCGCATGACGTCAGTCCTGCCAATGAATGTCGCCACCCAGGCACCCGGCCTCGTCACGGGCCATGGTCCGTGTGGCATCGTTTCATTGACACTCCTCCTCCCTCGCTCGGGAAGATTGGACAATCCGTCGGACTTGCCCTTTACCCTCCCCAGCCCGACCTCTCCCCTATGACTGCACAGCTGCGCTCGCGCATCCTGCTTGTGGACGACGACCCCGCCGGGGCCGAACTCACGCTCGCGGCCCTGTCCGCCGTGGAGCCGGATGCGGACGTGAACGTCGTGGCAGACGGTGAAGAGGCGCTCGACTACCTTGCGGGCCGCTGTCCTTTCGAACGGGCCGATGACGAGCCGCCCCACGCCGTGCTGCTCGACCTGAAGATGCCCAAGATCGACGGCCACGAGGTGCTGCGCGAAATTCGCGCGGATCCGCGCCTGTGCCGAATGCGGGTCGTGGTGCTCACCTCGTCCGACCAGGAACGGGATCGGGAGCTCAGTCGGACCCTCGGGAGCGACCACTACCTCGTCAAGCCGCCCACGATCGCCGCGCTGATCGAACAATTGAAGGGGTGCTCTCATCTGTTCAGTCCAACCACTCCGGGTCCGCTTGGCTGAACCCGCCCATGAGCACCTCTCCTCGCCTTCGTTTGGTCTACCTCGAAGACGACGAGAGCGCGTTTGATTTGGTCCGGTCACTGCTCAACGCCGAGGGTTTCGACTGCGAGCTGGTCCACGTGGACCATGAGGAAGACTACCGCGCCGCCCTCCACCCCGAGGCCCCGGACGCAATTCTGTCCGACTTCAACCTGCCGACCATCGACGGCATGACCGCCTTGGAAATCCGGCACCAGCTGTGCCCGGCCACCCCGTTCATCTTTGTCTCCGGCGCCCTGGGCGAGGCTGCTGCCATCGATCTGCTCAAGGCCGGGGTGACCGACTTTGTCCTCAAGGACGCGCTCCCCCGTCTGATCCCTTCCATTCGGCGCTGCCTGGCGGAAGCGCGGGAGCATCGGGAACGTATCCGGGCCGAGGCATCCTTGCGGGAAAGCGAGGCCCGCTTTCGCCGACTCGCGGAAAACGCCCCGGACGTGCTCTTCCGCTACCGGCTGGATACCGATCCCCCGTGTTGCGAGTTCATCAGCCCCGCCGTGGAGCGGATCACCGGGTACCAGCCCGCCGAGTTCTACGCCGACACGCGGCTGCCGTTGCAGTTCGTCCACCCCGACGACCGCCCCATCATCCAATCATTGATCGAACGCCGTCGCATTCCCGAAGGCGCAGCTGAATTGCGGTGGATCGCCCGCGACGGTCGGGTCATTGTCACCGATCAGCGTTTTGTTCCCGTTTACAGCCGGGACGGGCAGCTGGCCGCGTTTGAAGGGATCGCGCGCGACGTCACCGCCGTCAAGCAGGAGGCCGAGCGTCGCCGATCCCTCGAAACGCAGCTGTTTCAGGTGCAGAAGATGGAAAGCATCGGCACCCTCGCAGGTGGCATCGCTCATGATTTCAACAATATCCTCACCGGTATTCTCGGGTTCACCGAACTGGCGGAGATGGCGCTGCCCGAATCGAGCCCGGCCCAAAGTTCGCTGGCCGAAATCAAACGCGCCGGTCTGCGGGCCAAGGATCTGGTGGGACAAATCCTGACGTTCTCACGGCAGCGGGAGATTCAGCAGGTTCCCCTCGATCTTTCCCGAGCAGCCGCCGAGGCCATCAAGTTTCTCCGCGCCTCCACTCCCGCCACGATCCAGATCGAACGAAGGCTGACCCGGGGCACGATCCGCGCCGATCCGACCCAGATCCACCAGATCATTCTCAACCTCTGCACCAACGCGGTGCACGCCATGCGCGAGCGGCCGGGTATTCTCACGATCGGGGTAAAGCCGGTGGAGGTGGATGACACCCTCGC
This sequence comes from Opitutaceae bacterium, assembly GCA_046346755.1. Classification (GTDB taxonomy): domain Bacteria; phylum Verrucomicrobiota; class Verrucomicrobiia; order Opitutales; family Opitutaceae; genus UBA6669. Next base: position 175,700 of record JAXMHM010000014.1, read on the forward strand.
GGCCACCATGGTGAAATTCACCCCGGGCCGCTACCTGTGCCTGTCCATCGCCGACACGGGGCACGGCATGGATGAAAGCACCCTCGCCCGGGTGTTCGATCCGTTTTTCACAACCAAGAAACCCGGTGAAGGCACGGGACTCGGTTTGCCGGTGGTGCAAGGGATCGTGCAGGCCCACAGCGGCGGCATTTCGGTGGAAAGCAAACCCGGAGTCGGTTCCACGTTCCGCGTCTATTTCCCGGTCTGCTCCGAGGAAGCCGTCCCCGCCGCGGCCACCGCACCCGTGGAACCGGGTCGGGGAGAGCACATCCTGGTCATCGACGACGAAGCCTCCCTCGGTGTCTTCACCGGAGTTCGCCTCGAACAGCACAACTACCGTGTCCTGGTCTACGGCGACCCCCGGCAGGCGCTCGCGGTCATTCGCGCCAATCCCCGGAAATTCGACGGGATCGTCACCGATCTGACCATGCCGCAACTGACCGGCATTGATTTGATCCGTGACCTGCGCAACCAGGGGATTCACCTCCCTGCCGTCATCGTCACCGGAAACCGCGCCGCGCTGCCCCTCGACTGGATCAACGCCACTCCCAATCTGGTCGTCGTTGACAAACCGTTCAGCGGTGACGACATCGCGCGCGCCTTGAAAAAAGTCCTGCCGGCAAAACCTGCGGTTTCTTGACGTCATGCCTGCTTCGTCTCCCGTGCCGCCCGTGGTTGCGGACGCCTCCGTCGCAAACTTGATCGTCGTGGAAGACGATCCCACCGCGCGCGCCATGCTCGGTGCCTGGCTGCACACCGAGGGATTTCGCTACGAACTCCACCCGGACGCGGCCTCGGCGCGGCCAGCACTGGCTGAGCGGAGTTTCGATCTAATGATCTGCGATGTGGAGCTCCCGGACACCACCGGACCGGAATTGGCCGCCAGCCTCGGCGAGCCCAATGCCCATCTGCCGGTCATTTTCCTTACCGGTTCGCCGACGCTCGAGACCGCCATGAAGTCGGTCCGTATCCGCGCCGTCGCCTACTTGGTCAAACCCCCGGACCTCGACGAGCTCCGCACCCTGATCCAGCGTGAATCCGCCGCCTGCCGGCTGCGACGCACAGTCGCGCAGGGGCGCAGTCACCTGTCGCTCTGGGACAAGGAACTGGCCGCGCTCGAGCTTCACTTGGGCGTTCCCGAATCCAACCCGGAGCTGGGTTACCTCCAGGTCACGGTGCGAAACCTGGTGGTCATCCTCGGCCAGTTGCACGGAACCCTTGCAGTGATGCGCAATCATCCCGACCAGCGGGAATTGCTCGGCCAGATCGACCTCATCGGCAGCCTTCGGCGCACGGTGCGCGTGCTCGAGCAAACCCGTGAACACTTCAAGAGCCGCGATTTGGGTGAACTGCGGAAGGAGCTCGACGCCGTCTTGAAACGGGTCGACTCCGAGCTGGGAACACCCTGAGTCCCGGCGGGAGACCGCAGGCTTGCCTGCCAGAACCCCGAGCGGCTAAACCCATCCCGGCCCTTGCGCCCTTTTCCTTCGTGTCGTCCTCCCACCGCGCCCGCCCGGCGCTCCTTCCTCACCTCCGCACGCCCTCCCCCCAGTTTGCCGATCGGCACGATCGGCGTTCGCACGGATCCGGGATCAGCCCGTGACCCACGCCATGAGCTCAGTCCTGCCGGCCTCCCCACCACCGCCCGGCTCCGCCTCAACCGCTCCGGTTCCACCGTCGCCCCGCACCTGGCTCGCCCCCGCGGTGTTCGCGGCCGGCTATCTGGCCACCGCCGCGCTGTCCCATTTCCTCGCCCACGGAGCGGGCCATGTCGCTCGGTTCTGGCTTCCCGGCGGCCTGTTTCTCGGCGTTCTCCTGCTGACGGAGGTCCGCGCCTGGCCGCGCTGGGTCACGGCTGCGGCGGTCGGTTCCCTTGGTTTCGACCTCTTCATCGCCGATCATGACTCCCTGAGTTCAATCGCGGCGATCTTCTGCGGCAACGCCGCCGCCGCAGTGATCGGCGCCTGGACCCTGCGGCGCTTCGTCGTCGAACGTCCCACGCTCTCCACGGTGCGCGAGCTCGCCGGCTGGGTCGTGTTTCCCGGCCTGGTCGCCATTCCCTTCGCGGCCACCCTCGGAGCCCTCGCGACCGATGACTTTCAATCGCCCACCTTCGTTGCCACCTGGGTCATGTGGTTCATCAGCCATGCTCTCGGCACGCTGCTCGGAGCCACGGTCCTTGTGGCCTGGCGGGACGTCCTGGTCTGGCCGTTCCGCTGGCGCCGGCCGGACGCGGTCATCGAGCCGCTCGCGCTGACCCTCGGCCTGATCGCCGCCGTCATCTTTGTTTCCGTCGGGGGTCGCAACGGGGACCTCGCACCGCGCTACCTCGTGCTGCCGTTCATTGTCTGGGCGGGGGTCCGCTTTGGCACGCGGGGGGTGACGCTGATCAGTCTCTGCACCGCGCTCACGGCCGCCACGCTCACCTCGCTGGGCTACGGGCATCTCGTGGCCCACCACCTCAATGGACTCTCCCAAGCCGTGGAACTGGAGTCCGCCCTCATCGTGGTGGCGCTCTTCGGTCTGATACCTGCCATCGTCATCTCTCAACATCGCCAAACTGAATCCAATTTACGAGAGAGCGAGCTGCGGCTCCAACTCGTCCTCCGGGGATCCAACGACGGCTGGTTTGACTGGGATCTTGTTCACGACCGCCTGCACTACTCTCCTCGCTGGTGGGCCATGTTCGGCTACCAGCCGGGAGAACTGCTGGGTGACTCCTCGCAATGGGAGCGGATGACCCATCCTGAAGATCTGGAATTCGTCAAACGCATCTTTTTTGGTGCTCTGAATTCGGGTCAAAGCAGTTACGAGGTGGAGTTTCGCCTCCGGCACAAACAGGGCCACTACGTCCCAGTGCTCTCCCGGGGGCACATCATGCGCGACGCATCGGGGCGCGCGCTTCGGGTGTCAGGCTGCAACATGGACCTTTCGGAGCGAAAGCGGGCCCAGGACGCAGAACGCCTGGCACGCTATACCATCGATCACGCCACCCTCGCGATTTTCTGGACCCACCCGGATGGCAGTTTCGCCGACGTCAACGCGTTCGCCGTCTCCTCGCTGGGCTACGACCGCGACTCGCTCCTCCGCTTGAATATCGGTGAAGTCGATACCCATGCGACCGCCGAACGCTGGCCGCAGTACCGGCGGGAGCTCCGCGACACAGGCACGCTCACTTTTGTCACCCGCCTTCGCCGGCGCGACGGAAGCGTATTCGAGGCGGAAATCCATGCCCACCACCTCGCCCTCGCCGACCGGGAGCTGATCTGCTTCTTCGCCCGGGACATCACCGACAAGGTGGCAGCCGAACGGGGCCTGCGCGAACAGACGCGCTTCGTCGAGACGGTCCTGGAGAATGCACCGAACGGATTCGCTGTCTTCCATCCCGAGACCGGGCGGGCGCGGTACGTCAGCGCCCGTTTTGAGGAAATCTACGACGTTCCCCGGGGATCGCTCCGCACGGTCGACGACTTTTTCGAACGAGTCTTCACCGATCCGGTCGAGCGGGCGGAACGACGCGCCCCGATCATGGAGGCCCTCGCCTCCGGGATCGCGTCCCGCATGCGCTGGGAAGGGGTCGCCATCCATCAGTCCTCCGGCAAGCGCCGCTTCATCACCTCGATCAACATCCCGCTGCCCGAGCAGAAGCTCATTGTCTCCACCGTTCAGGATGTCACGGCGCGAGTCCTGCTCGAGGAGCAGTTGCGCCAGTCGCAAAAGATGGAGGTGGTCGGTCAGCTCGCCGGCGGGATCGCCCATGACTTCAACAACATCCTGTTGGGCATCATGCTCAACGTGGAGCTGTTGAAGATCGACTTTGCGGTCCCCGGTGACCTCGGGCTGCCGGTCAACCAGATCGAAGTCCTGGCCCGGCGCGCCGCCCGGCTGACCGAGCAACTCCTCATGTTTGCCCGCCGGCAGGCCATCCGCACACGCCCGTTCGACCTGAATGTCTCCCTCGATCACTTGCTCCAGATGCTGCACCGGCTGCTCGGGGAGCATATCACGGTGAAGTGGGTGCGGCTTGACCCCAGCCTCTGGGTGGAGGCCGACTCCACCTTGCTCGACCAAGTGGTGACCAACCTGTGCCTCAATGCCCGCGATGCCATGCCCCAGGGTGGGGTCCTCACCATCGAGACCCGGCGGGTGACGGTGGATGAAGCGGAGACACGCCAGCACAATGGCGCCCGCGTCGGCCGCTTTGTCTGTGTCCGAGTGTCCGATACGGGGTGCGGCATGCCACCCGAGGTGCTTGCCCACATTTTCGAGCCCTTCTTCACCACCAAGGATGTCGGCAAAGGCACCGGGCTCGGGCTCGCGTCGGTGCACGGCATCATCCACCAGCACCAGGGTTGGATCACCGTGGAGAGCACAGTTGGGGTCGGCAGCACATTCCGGATCTTCCTGCCGGAGGTCGTCGCGGCCACACCCGAACCGGCACTGCCCGTGGCGCCTCCGACCCGCCGGGGGGGCACCGAGACCATTCTCCTGGTCGAGGATGAGGACGTCGTGCGCTCGCTCAATCTCCGGGTCCTCAAACGCCTTGGGTACACCGTCCTCCCCGCCGTCAACGGCCATGACGCCCTGCGGGTGTGGCGCGAACACGCGGGCGAGATTGATCTGCTCTTCACCGATGTCGCCATGCCCGGCGGCATGACTGGGGTCGAGTTGGCCGCGCGGCTGACCGAGCTCAAGCCAGGGCTCAAAGTGCTGCTCACCAGCGGCTACAGCACCGATCTGAAGCCGGGGGAGGTCACCCTCCGGAGTCACTTCTCGTTCCTGCCAAAACCCTTCGAGCTCAACCAGCTCACCGAAGCGTTGCGCGCTGCCCTGGAAGATCACCCCGCCTGAACCCCACATTCCATCCTGCGGCGCGAGGGTGGCTGCACCGGCAGTTGAACTTGGGCAACTTCCTGCTACGATCGGTGTTCCGGCATGACCTCAACCCCCGACGCACGTTTTCGCACCCAAACGGGCTTCGGCATCCCCCTTCTCCTGCTCTTCGGCACCGGAATCGCCCTCGGATGCTTCCTTTACGCTCGTGAAACGCGGCAGATCGAACAGGCGACCCGGGACCGGGAATCCCTGCGCGTCAGCCTGCTCGCCCGCGTCGCCCAGACCGAGCTGCACACCACCGTCAACACCCTTCGCCTGGTGACGGACAGCGACTCCCTGCGGAATTTTCTCAGCGAACCCACACCGGCCCACCGGAGTCAGGTGGAACAACGCGTCGCCTTTGTCAGCCGGCTTTACCCGGATTTCGACAAGGTCCGTTACATCGACGAACTCGGGCACGAGGTGCTTCGCGTCAACCACGGGGGCGTCATTGTTCCGCTCGGCGAACTGCAAGACAAGTCAGGGAGGCCTTTTGTCCACCGCGCCGCCGGGCTCGCTCCGACCGAGGTCTATGTCTCCGCCTTCGACCTCAATATGGACAACGGGGTCATTGAGATGCCGTTCAAGCCGACCTTGCGCTTCGCGGTGCCGGTCTTTGATTCCGGCAACCGGCCCCGGGGCATCACTGTCATCAACTACCTGGGAGGAAACCTCATTCAGCGCCTGCACGCGCTCACACCTCCTTTCGCCCATCGGTTTCGCTTGCTCAATGCCCAAGGCTATTGGATCAGCGCCGCCCGACCTGAGGAGGAGTGGGGATTCCTGCTGCCGGAACGTAAGAATTCCAACCTCGCCCGGAC
>JAXMHM010000015.1:0-177657 GCA_046346755.1 Opitutaceae bacterium
GCCGCACCCAGTGCTGGGTCCGATCCGGTCGCCCGGCGCTCGTGTAGAGGTAGAGCACGTGGTGGACGGGTTGGTTGGAGTGGGCGTATTGACCGAACCGAGCCGCGGCCATCTCGGTCATTTCGTGGATCTCGGTCGGGTAGTTCCCCGTCGTAAAGCGCGGGGGAAGTGCGAGCATGCGATCAAGTTTGGCCACAAAGGCGCGGGAGCCTCCCATGAGCTTGATCAGTCCGGCCGCATCGTGGGGAACGGCCCAGGTGTGCTGCCAGGCGCTGCCCTCGATGTAGTCGCGAGACCACTCGAATTCGTCGAAGGGTTGTCGCCAGGTCCCATCGCCCTGGCGTCCCCGGAGGAACCCGCTGCGTCGATGGAAAACCTGGCGGTAGTTGAAGGCCCGGGTCGAGAACAGCCGTGCATCCGCAGCGTGACCCAGGTCGCGGGCGAGAACGCCGGCGGCAAAGTCGCAGTGCGCATAGTCGGTGGTGCGTGCCACCGAGTGGGCGAAACGGTCCGCCGGCACGTAGCCGAGCCGGATGTAGTCGGCGATGCCGGTGCGGCCGACGGCCTCGGAGGGCGGTGCGATCAGCGCATCCTTGCGAATGGCGGCGTAGGCGTCGGCGATCGCGAAATTGCGCACGCCCTTCCGGTAGGCGTCGGCGATCACCGCAGTGCCGTGTGAACCCACCATGCAGGTGCGGTAGCCGGGACTCGCCCAGCTCGGGAGCCAGCCACCCTCGCGGTAGGCATTGACCCAGCCTTGAATCATGTCGCCCAGCAGGTCGGGCGCGAGGAGGGTGAGGAGCGGCATCAAGGTCCGGTGAACATCCCAGAACCCGATGTCGGTGTAGAGTGGACCAGGATGCACCTGGCCGGAGAACGGACTGAAGTGGACCACGGCGTTCCGCTCGTTCACCTCGTGCCACAGACGCGGAAACAGGAAGCAGCGGTAGAGGCAGCTGTAAAAGGTGCGAAGCTGGGTGTCGGTGGCGCCCTTCAGCTCGATGACCGAGAGCCGCTCGTCCCAGGTCGCACGGGCGGACGAGAGCAGGGAGGCGAACGACCGGCGCCCGAGTTCACGGTCGAGGTTGAGTGCGGCCTGCGCTTCGCTGATGAACGAAGTTCCAATTCGCACGACGACCTGCCGGCTGGCGGGACGCCTGAGCTTGAGCCAGAGCCAGGCGGATTCGACGCCCGGGGCGCGGCCGAAATCCAAAATCTCGGCACCGATGTCGGCGACAAAGGTATTGCCGAAGTTGGCCGGCACGCCGCCGCTGTGGGCGATCGAAGTGCCGTAGACGCGACGCTGGAGCGGGTCGACACGGAGGGCGTTGCCACTTCCGAGTCGGAAGGCGAGCCAGGCGTGCGGGCCCTGCTGGTAGGTGAAGCGAAAGGCACCGCCGCGCAGGGTCGGGGTGACCTCCGCGTCGATGCCATGGCGGAGCAGATACGTGCGAAAATGGTGCGGACGCGACTGAGTATCGTCCTTTCGATAGGAGGAACTGGTGTCGTCGTACCCCAGCGGCGGGCGCTCGCCGGAGGTGGCCGCGAGCATGAACTGGCCGTAGTCAGCCATCCACGGACTCGGTTGGTGGGTCGCGCGGAACGCCTGCAGTTTGGGCGCCCGGAGGTCGAAGATCCAGCGACCGTCGTCGCTTTGAGGTGTCCAGGCCACCATGCCATGGGGCAGAGCCACGAGCGGCAGCGTATTGCCCGTGGAGAACCCGTGGTGCGAGTCAGTCCCCTGTAGAGGATTGACCCAATCAGACCACGATGTCCCCGGTGCCTTCACGGCGGCGACTCGAGGCCCCCCGGCTCCCTGTTCCTGGAACAGCGTCGAAGTCATGGCGAATTCAGGCCAACCGTCCGATTGTCACTCAGGATCGACGTTTGGAAATGCAGGTGTTGGGCGAGGACGCTCATTCGGGTTATGCCGGCATAGGTCAGTTTTCGCGCAAAAGGCAAAGAGATGGGCCGGAAGCAGCTGGGGTGGAGACTGGAACCTGGGACGTGATTAAGCGCTCCCGCGAACGACCAGTTCGACGGGCAGGCTCTCGTGACGGGCGGCGGAGAACCGTTTCTCCTTGGGAAGGGCGATTTGTTCGGTCAGGAGCCGGGCCGCGGTGCGTCCTATGCCGGCAAAGTCCTGTCGAATGGTGGTGAGGGCGGGCGTACTCAGGCCACAGATCGAGAGGTCGTCAAATCCGACGACGCGGAGGTCGTCGGGAGCCTTCTTTCCCAGACTCCGGGCGTGGCGCAGTCCGCGGAAGGCCTGGTAGTCATTGGTGAAGAAGATGCCGTTCGGGGGCTCGGGCAGGCTGAGCCAGGTGTCGAGGGTTTCCTCGATGTGCTCCTCACGGGGGTCGACCTGGCGGATCAAGTTGAAATCCACCGGAAGTCGACGGTCGCCCATGGCGCGAAGGAAACCCTCGTAGCGGTCGTGCACGCCGCTGACTTGGGTACTGACACAGGCGATACGCTGACAGCCGGCGCTGATGAGATGGTCGGTCGCGAGGTAACCGCCGCGAAAGTTGTCGGCCCAGACCGACCAGCACGGCAGCTGGCCCGGGGCCCGGTCGATGAAGACCAGCGGGTACCCGTCGAGCATCATCTGCAGGAGCGGCTTCAGGGAGGGCGGGTTGAGACTGGGGAAGATGATGGCGCCGTCGTATCCTTCCGCCGAAAGACGGTTGATCTGCTCCCGCTCCAGCGGGTCGTTTTCGTCGTAGTGGAAAATGTCCACCGTTGACCGCGACTGTGTCATCACCTCCTGCACACCGGCCGAAAGCCGGGATGAGCTCTCGTTCAAGTTCGGGAGCACCAGGGCCACCTGCAGCTGGGTGGGATTGTTGCCGACGACAAACGTCCCCCGGGCCGACTCCGTGGCGACCACGCGGTTCTCCTCCAGCGTGCGCAAGGCCTGCCGCAGGGTGAGGTGATTCACCCCCATCGACTTCGCCAGCAGCTTGATGCCCGGGAGCTTCTGACCGGCCGCAAACTCACCCGCGGCAATGCGGGCCTTGAGGTGTTCGGCAATCTGCTCGTAAACGGGAATCTGACCGTTGCGGACAAGATTGAGTTTGGGAGCGGGCATGGGGTATGGCAGCGGAACAGCTAGTGACATATGTCAGTTGACAAAGTGGTCAAGGCATTTTCTGGACTTTGGAAGGAGGAGCATTGCAGTCCCCTCTTCGCCTCTGTGAAAACCGCTATTCGGCACGGTGGAGACGGGTGAGTGACGCGTTCCGGCGCATCGGAAACGGACTTGACAATGATTCGTTTGAATCCGACATAGGTCAGAATGACTCTGCTCTCTGCCCCTCGGAGCCGAACCTGCGTTGCCCTGTCATGGCATGGGAACCAGGTGTGCGTACGCCGCTGCGATCGCGCCGCTTAGGAACCATGACCGATCACGCGCTCAGATTGACTGGGAAGGGTTGGCGGCACTCGGGCGGTTGGACCGGCCGTGGCTGGCGCCGGCAGATTCGGGTCGTCGCTTGCGTCCTCTTGGGCTGGCTGCTTCCGGAGGCGCTGGCGGTGCCTGCGTCACCCGGAGTATCACTGAGGGAAACGGTGGCCCGGACGCCATTTCACGACCTCGATGTCGACTCCCAGCTCGATCTCCGCGGACGTGTCACCGGCGTGGAGGCCCGCACCGTTTGGTTGCGAGTGACCGATAGTCTGGGACGAGTGGCCACGGCCACGGTGCCGACGAGGGGAGGAGAATTCCGGGCGCGGTTTCCGGGTGACTTCCCTGAAGCTGGCACACTGGTCCCGGCCGTCTACTTTGTCGATGCGGCGGTGCGGGGGGATGCCGGGCCCGGGAACCGCGCCGAGGTGGCTGTGCTGGTGTTCGCCGGCCGCGGCCGCCGTCTCCCGGATCTGCCTTCCGCCTTCACCACCAACCTGCGCGACCATGAAGGACGCGTCGATGGACAGTCTTCCGAGTGGGCGCGCACACGGACGCTGGTGAACCTCTATTTCCAGAGTCGCAGCGCCTATCTTGCCGGTGTAACCCGACCTGGGTTTGATCTCCAGCGACCGACCGACCTTGCCCATTTCAAGCGCAGCGTGGCCCTCTACGACTTTGATGCGCGTGACCGCGACTGGTCGACTCCGCTCGGCCGGCGCGTGGCGCGTTCGTTCTGGCAGGCGGTGTGGGACACCTGGTTCGGACCCTCCAACAGCAGTGAGCGCCCCCCCGGATCAGGGCGCTACGCCGCATTCACCTTTGCCAATGACACCGCCGATCTGCTGGTGGTCCATCTCCGCCGCCTGCAACTGCGGTCGATGACCGAGCAACCTGCGGAAGACGATCTGGCATTGGTGTGCAACGAGGTGCTGAGGAATCTGGCCGCTCTGCAGCGTCGTGATGGCGACGATGCTCCCCAGCAGCGCGGTGTCGAAGGTCCGGGTGCGTTTTACTACGGGTTGTTTTCTGACGGGGACCTGATGCTTGAGGGCACCGGGTGGTTTCATGACGGCCGTCGGCGCGACCACCGCCGGGGTGGAGTGTTCCTGGGCCGTTCCCTCTGGGCCGTGGGCGAGGCCCTCGGCCGCCCGACGCCCGGGATGCCCGAAGCGCAGCTGCGGGAGACCCTCCGCCTTGGGTTGCGCTGGGGTTTTGGACTGGCACGCGACCGTGCGGACGACGGGCAGCCCTATGTCCGTGTGCTTCCGTCCCGCGATGGATCCAGGGCCGCGTGGCGGTTGTGGCGGAGCCCCGGAGAGCACGCCTACCTGCTCCTCGGCCTACTGGCGGCGGTGCAGCGTGAGGAGATAGCACGCCTGACGATCTTCGAGTCGGGGGAATTTGGTTACACGGAGCGGACCGATGTGGCGCAGGTGGCCAGGGCCGCGCTTGAGGCGCTGGCGGCAGCGATCCAGCCGGAGGGATACTGGTCGACCTTTGCCGACGTTGATGCCACCGCGGTCGAGGCGCTGGTGCGAGGTTCGGTGGTGTTTGCCGGTCACCCGTCTGCGTCGCACTGGCGTCGCGTGGCCGTCACTGCGGCCGAGGGCTGGTTGTCGGCACGTCCCCCTGCGGCCGCCTATCGCGGCTCCGTGATCCTCCCAGCTGGGCGCCGGGTGCCCGGCCGCCCTGACGAATTGCGCTACCGTGCAGAGGGAGTCGAAGCCACGCACCTGACCTATTTCCACGCCGGGTTATGGATGCAGGCCTTGGCGGAATTGCAGGCGGCCACCGGAGATGCGCGTTATTCCGCGCGCCTGGAGGAGGTGGCGGGGTATTTCTGCGGCAATAACCCGTTCGACGCCCGGCTCTACACCGAATTGGGAGCGGTCTACAACTACGTGAAAGACACCGACGGCGACACGGTTGAGGACCGGCTCCACTTTGACCTGTACCCAGAGTCCACTGCGTTTGTGCAGATTGGCATGCTGCGCCACCTCGAGCTCCGGACTGGACTGACGGGTCCATCACCCATTTCCCCATGAAGCAATCCATCCTGTTCCTGACGCTGCTGGCGTTTGTGTCTTCCCCCTTGGTCCGAGGCGATGTCGCCCCGGCCCAGGCCGCGCCGCCGGCCGACGTCGTGGTGTTTGGCGGCACCTCGGCGGGCGTCATCGCGGCCGTGGCCGCCGGGAGGGGCGGAGCCAAGGTGATGCTGGTGGAGTCGAGCTACCTCATTGGTGGACTGACCACCGGTGGCCTGACCAAAACGGACATTGGCAAAGGCGAGACGATCGGCGGCATCTCCCGGGAGTTCTACGACCGGGTATTGCGGCACTACTCAAAAGCCTACGGTCCGGATTCCCAGCAGGTGAAAGACACGGGCGGCGGTTATTTCTTTGAGACCAAGGTGGCGCTGCAAATTTACCAGGAGATGCTGGCCGAGGCGGGTGTGACGGTGAGAACAAAGGAACGCCTGGAAAGCGTTGAAGTGAAGGACCGCCGTATCGTCTCGTTTACCACCCGTCACTACGAAACCGGTGCGTTGACGCGTTTCACCGGCTCCCAGTACATCGATGGCAGCTACGAAGGGGATCTGATGGCCCAAGCCGGTGTGCTGTACCGTGTCGGCCGCGAAGCCCGCGCCGAGTACAACGAGTCGCTGGCGGGAATCACCAGCGGGCCGGCGGAGTACCTGGGCAAAGGGGATCAGCGCGTCCAGGCCTACAACATCCGCGGGACGCTGAGCATCCGCGATGATAACCGGGTACCGATCCCAAAGCCCAAGCACTATTATCGCGAAGCGCATGCGGGGCACATTGAAACGGTGAACCGCCTGAAACTCACCCGCCTCGACCAGCTCTTTACGGACACGCAGCGCTGGGCGATGATCAATGGAAAGTGCGACCCGAACAAGGCCGACCTTCCCGGCGTGAACTTTGCCTACAGCGACGGCGACTACGAGCAGCGCGCCCGCATCACCGAGAAGGTTCAGGACTATTGGCTGAGCCTGTGGTACCTCCTGCAGAATGACCCTGGCCTGCCGGAGGAGTTCAAGCGCGACGCCCGGCGCTGGGGCCTGCCCAAGGACGAGTTCCTCGAGAGCGGACATGTGACGCCACAGGTCTATGTCCGAGTCGCCCGGCGCATGCTGGGCCGGTACTTCCTCACCCAGAACGACCTCACTTACGAGCGCTACAAGCCCGACACGGTGTGCATGGGCAGCTACAATATGGATGCACACCCGATCCAGATCATCCAGACCGATGAGGGACCGAAGGAGGAGGGACATTTCAATGATGCTTCGGATGCGTATGAGATTCCGTATCGCAGCCTTCTTCCCCATGGCGTCGACAATCTCATTGTGGTGGCTGCCGTGTCCGCCTCCCACGTCGCCTACTCGAGCCTGCGCATGGAGCCCGTCTTCATGATGCTCGGGCACGCCGGTGGGGTGGCCGCGGACCTCGCGCGCAAGGACCGGACCAAGGTGCAGGAGGTTTCCCTTGCGGCGCTGCAGGAGCGGCTGCGCAAGGATGGGATTCCGTTGAAGGCGCCGTTCCGGCCGGTGGTGACAATCAAGGTCACGACGCGTGAACCGCAGGCGGGCCAGCCGGTGGAGTTTGAACTGGTGTCGCGACATGTGGAGTCGCCCCTCAAGGTGATCGCCTGGAACTTCGATGGCAGCGGCGAGGTGCAGGCCACCGGCCTGAAGGTTCGTCACACCTTTGCCCAAGCCGCCCGGGCCCGGGTCATGGTTTTGGTGCAGGACGAGAAGAAGCTCGTCGCATTGCCCGCGAGTGTGGAGGTGACTCTGGGTGACGATGCGTCACTCGATCGGGATGTTCACTACACCCAGGCGAAGCTCCATGGACGTTGGAATCGTGCCCGCGGACCCGAGGTGGAGTACCGCCAGCGCGTGGGGTTGGTTGATCAGGGACCGGGAGGCGAACCCATGACGGCGGAGTTTTCCACCACGCTTCCGAAGACTGGTCGCTACCGGGTGGCGGTCGCGTTTCCGAGCGGAGGCAATCGGGCGTCGAACGTGCCGGTCACCATCGTGCATGGCGGAGGCACCGCCGAGATGAAACTCAACCAGAAGAAGAAACCAGGTCCCTTTGCCTTTCAGCCCCTGGGTGAGTACCGCTTCACAGCCGGCCAAACCGCGAGTGTACGCTTCTCCAACGCGGGTGCGGACGGCGTGGTCCTGATCGATACCGTGCGATGGATCTGGATCGGCGAGTAGGCCGATCCGTGAATCCAAGCCCCGTGAGCCCCGTGCCTCCGTGCGAGAGAGGGGGCTCAGTCGGGTTGGCCGTGCCTGCGGGTGAGGATCTGGCTAGAATCGACCCTTGATGCCGCAGGTGAGGGTGATGCCGTTGATTTGGTAGGAGCGCCAGACCGGTGCGTTGGGTGGAAAGCGGTCCATGGTGATGAGCTTCGCGTTGGTCAGATTGCGCGCGCTGAGGAAGAGGCTCATGTCTCGGGTGAGTTTGAAGCTCGTGCTGGCGTCGAGGGTGACGAAGTGCCGGCGGTACGAACGTTCGTCGACCACGATGGGTACGTCGTCTTTCCAGAGGCCGTTCACGTAGGCGCTGAACCTCCGATAGGCGTAGTTGATTCCGGCGGACGCGGCATTGGGCACGAGGTCGGGCACCACGGTTTCGGCCGAGTTGTGGGTGAAGCTTGCCCGGACACCGAGCCCCTTGAATACGCCGGGTAGGAAGGACAGGCTCTGGGAGTACTCCAGTTCGACCCCCTGGATGCGGATCGTGCCGTCGCTGTTGGTGGTCGTCTGGAACTCGTAGCCCGAATAATCCTCGGGCCCATTGTACCCGAATTGCTCCTCGGAGAGCGTGTTGGTGATCATCAGGCCATCGACCTGGTTTTGGTACAGATTGAGTGCGAGGATGCCCACCGGTTCGAAGTAATAAGCAAGGCGGGCGGACACATTGTCCGAATACTCGGGGTCGAGGTTGATGTTGGGCGCGGCCACCACGCGGGTCTGTTCGTTGACGTTGAAGAAGCCGGCGACGTCCTTGAATGCGGGCCGTCGGATCGTGCGGCTGTAGCCCACCTGCAGGTCGAAGTTCGTGCCGAGTGGGTACTTGAAAGAGGCGCTGGGGAAGAAATCGTCGTACTCACTCACCCGGTGCGCGCGCGGGCGGGTAAAGTACTGGTACTCCAGGCCCGGTATCGTCGTGGCCCGGCCGTTCGTGCCGACCGCAAAGCCGGCGGCCCGGACCTCGGCGGCGGAGAGCTGGGCCAGTTCCGTCGAGTCTCCACTGGTCTGCTCCCAGCGCAATCCGGCCCGCAGCGACGCCTTGCCGAGCTTGGTGGTTCCCATGAGAAAGGCCGCGTCGACCGTCTCCTCATAGCGCCGCGGACTGGTGATCAAGGCGGTGGTGTAGTTCGCGGGCGTGATGGTGGAGACAAATGCACCGGGGTTGTCGCGGAAGCGCGCCCCCATGGCGATGAGGTCACCCATGAAGATACCCTGGCCCGACAGCGACGTGATGGTGGTGTTTGTCATGCCCAGCTCGTAGGGGTAGGGTGACTTGAAGCTGTTCCAACCAATGTTGGTGCCATTGGGTGCATAGCTGTACTGGTTGAGCGCTCCGGTGTTTCCGTAGTTGTAGAACTCGTACTGACTCTTGAAACCCGCCTTCCAGATGATGGGCAGCACGAACCGGGTGGTCGCCGTGGCGGTGAGTTGGCCGCCATAGGTGTTGCGCCTCGACGTGCGCCCATCGTTCATGGCGGCGACCGAGGTGTCGGTGTAGCCGTTGCCGATGTCCGCGCCGGACACCTGAGTGATCCGCCAGTCGAAGGCGTCGCTCGAATCGCGTTCCGCCCGGAATCCGATGCCTCGCATTGCCGAAGTGCCAACGTCGGCGGCTGCGCCCTGGCGGTTTTTCGGGTCGTACCAGGCATGTGAACGGGAGAGGGCGAGTTTGCCCTCGAAGGCAATGCCCCTCCATTTGTACTCGAACTTCGGCGTCAGTGTGAACGATTGGCCGAGTTTGGCCGTGCCTGAGGGACGCCCGGCGGCGAGGGCGGCGGTGGAATTGCTGCGAAAACTCACCAGCGGGTCGGTCGCGACGACGGTGTTGCGGGCGCCGGCCTGGAAAAGCGCGGTTCGGCCGTATTGCCAGAGTTCCGACCAGTTGTAGATCATGCCGAGGGACAGCACCAGGTCGCGCGAGGCCTTGTAGTCGGCGGTGAACGTGGCGGAAAAGCGTTCATTCAACCGCTGGGAGGCGCCGAAACTCAACTGGGTAATGACCTGCGGACGGGGATCGGCGGTGGTCGGGGTCCGGTCGAAGGTCAAGGTGCTGCTGCTCGATTCCTGATAGAGATTCGAACCGCTCACGGTCATGACAATGCCAAGCCGCTTGTCGAAGAACACATCCGAGTACTCCAGCTGTCCGCCCGGACGCAGCTTGTGTGTCTGGCGCTCATCGGGTCCCATGGTCTTCTTGAGGGAGAGTGCCTCGGAGTGTGCCGCGAGATTGGCCTGCCAGCTGATGCGCCGGCCCGGACGGTCGAACGCACGCTTGGTGCGGAGATTGATGGTGCCCGCCGGAGCGTTGGCGTCCTGGTCGGCACTGACGGTCTTGGAAATTTCGACGGCCTCCATGCTGCTGAGCGAAACGGTTTCGAAGGTGAAGGCCCGCGAGTTGGTCGCACCCTGCAAGGTGGGGTCGGCGGTGTTCATCGACATGCCGTCGATGGTGACCGAGGTGTACTCCGAGCCGAGACCGCGCAACCCGATGGTGCGCACCTCGCCAAAGGCGGTATCGGCCTCGACTCCGGGCAGGTGTTTGAGGAACTCACCAAGATTGCCCTCAGCGTCGTCACCAAAAATGTCCGAGGCCACGATGTTGGTGATGTTCATTGAGTTCCTCTGATCCATGATCGCCTTGCCGCTTCCCTCGCGCAGCGTGGAGACCGTAAATTCGGGGAGCCGCATGGCTTCCTCCGCGGGAAGCGACGCATGCATTGAACTGGCCAGTTCGATGTCGCGGTCCACCGTGGCGCCGGCCGCGACGTCGACGGTCAACGTGACGGGCCGGTACCCGGTATAGGTGACCACCACGGTGTACCGACCTGCTGAAACCGGGCCCAGGAGGAATCGCCCTTCGCCCTCGGAAACGGTGGTTTGCCCCGTCTCCTCAATGCGGAGCTGGGCATTTCTCAAGTACTCCTTGACGACCGGACTGTAGATCCGTCCGGTGATGGTGCCGGGTTGCGCCGGTGCGGCGTGAGTCGGGGTTTCGGGGTGGGATGTGGACGGCGCGGCGGCACGCGCGAGTGATCCGAGGCTCGCGGTGAAAAGCGCGAGCGTGGCGGACAGGGCGATGAGTTTCATGGATTGGGGTGGGGTTGCGCACGGGGTGAGCGCGGGGGACGAAGAAAGCAAAGAACGATCAGCGTGGCGGCAGCGTCAGCACCTGACCGTCGGCGAGGAGCCGTTCGCGGAGTTTGGCGTAGGGCAGGTCTTGCACCGGAATTCCCGCGTCGATTGCCAGCGCGGCCGCGGTGGCGGCGGATTGGCCGAGAATCATGAAGACGGGTTCCATGCGGATGGAACCGTAGGCAATGTGTGAACTAGAGACGCAGACCGGCACGAGCAGGTTCTCCGCCTGCTGGCGCTTTGGGGTGAGCGCCCCGTAGGCGATGGGATAGGGGCCCTGGGTCGACACGCCGATGTCACCTTCATTCTGCACGAATCCCTCCGGTGTGATGTAACGCTGGGCATTGTGGGAATCGATCGTGTAGGAACCCATGCCGACGGAGTCGGGGGTCGGGTTGCGTTTCCTCAGCTCGTTTTCAGTCATGACGAAGCTGCCGATCATCCGGCGCGCCTCGCGTACATAGAGCTGGTGCGGCCAGTGGCCGTTGTCCTTGAATTCGTCCTTCGGCAGTCCCCAACGGCGCATTTCCCGCTGCGCATCGGCCGGCACCCTCGGATCATTGGCGATGAAGTAAAGCAGTCCCTGCTGGTAGGTGGTGTGTTCCTGGATGATCTCCCGGCGACGTTCGTAGGAGGCTTCTGGATAGTCGTAGTTGTAACCGATGTTGTCGGTGCTCATCGGTCCGTGGTTGTTGGTGTCCGTCTTCCGGTTGGGAAGCGGATCGAACTTGTGGAAGGTTTCATCCCAGCCGGCCTCGTAGATGCGTGCGAGGAGTTCGTACTGTTTTGGGTCGTAGCCAGCGGGCTTGGCAAACGGGATACGGTTCTCCGGGACGTCGGTCAGGCACATCCGAAAGCAGTAGGCCTGGACGCGGGCATCGCCCTCGCCCCGATTGCCCGGAGGTTCAGTGCTGATGCGCGGCAGCACGCCGCTGGAGGGGTCGCCGGGGATGACATAGGGGCTGACCTTCTTGGCCAGGTATCCGAAATGGTGCCGGTGATGAAGGATTCCGACCTGAATGCCGTTCCATTCCTCGCCGTAGACACGGTTGGCTTCGCGTCCGACGTGGTAGTCCACTCCGGCGGCGGCCATGAGGTCGCCCTCGTAGGTCGCATCAATGAACATTTTCCCTTGGTAGGTCTTTCCGCTCAGCATGGTGATCGAAACGATGCGACCGCCCTCTTTCTTTACCCCCTTGCCGCGATCCAGCCATTCATCGCGATGCACTGGAATCTGGTGTTCCTTTACGAGGTCCTCAAATACCCTCTCGGCTACGTGGGGCTCGAAATTCCATACCGTGCGGGTGGCGGCGTCGAAGCCACTCGCGGTGCGGGAGGCTCCGGTGGTCTCCACCTTGAAGCGCGGTGCAGAGGCACCGGGCTCCATCGTGCCGGCGAGGTAGGCATCGGACTTCTGCCAGATCCAGGCTTCGGGCTTCTGGTAATGCTGCCAGACCCGCTGGTAGAACTCGCGGGAGAGCCCGCCGATGATTCCCTTGTTGCCGGTGTCGGTCCAGCCCAGCCCACCGGCGCTGAGGCCGCCGATGTGTTGGTCCGGGCCGACCAGGACGACGGTTTTCCCCATCCGCTTGGCCTGAATAGCAGCGGTGACTCCGGCGGCGGTGCCGCCGTAGACCACGAGGTCATAGGAGGCGGCCCGCAGGCCGGAGCAGAAAACGGCGAGGACAAGGCAGGCGACAAAGGGAAGGCGTGGTGTCATGAGAGGTTCAGTAGGTGGGAATGAGAGCGAAGAGACCGGGCGGACCCTGCCGGTGCTCCCCGACGAGCAAGGGGAAGAAAGGCGAATGCGTTGCCGCGCGGTCAGTTCGTCGTGGGTTGGACCCAGATTCGGCGGAACTGGAGGAGATTGCCGTGATTTTGCAGCATGAGTGGTTGCGGAGGAGACGGGTCCTTGAGCGCTTTGCCGCCGGCGACGCTGCCTGCGGTGGGATTGGGAATCTCCAGATCATCCTGTATGAGCACGCCGTTGAGCCAGAGGGTGAGCCGGGCATTGGCGGTCTTCGTGCCTCCGGCATCGAAACGCGGAGCGCGAAACTTGAACTCCAGGGATTGCCACTCCAGCGGCGGCGCCGAGGCGGTCACCTTGGGTGCGGCAATGTGGTAGACGGATCCCTCCGAGGTTTCACTGGGAGGCAGGGCGAAACTGTCGACTAGTTGCACCTCGTACGTATTGAAGAGATAGAGACCACTGTTGCCGCGGCGCGGTCCGAGGCTCTCACTGTTGTAGGCGTGCCGGAACTCGAGGTAACCGTGCAGGTCCGCGAAGGTGTCCTGGGTGAAGAGCGAGCCCTTGCTTGGTTCGATCTCGATCACGCCTCCTGGAAGGAGTTTCCACCCGGCCTCGCCCTTGGCGTGACGGAAATGCTGCAACCCGGTGTGGTCGTCCAGCAGCACACGCGATCCTGTTGGCCGTTGGTCGAAGGAGGTAACCCCCACTGGTGTGCGAACGAGCACCTGCGTGCGCGTGTGGTGGGTGAAGGAAAAGCGGCCCTGTTCAAGCCGCCCCTGGGCGTCACGCCCCACCAACAACAGCACACCTCCTTGCAGTTCCCCCAGAAGCCGACTCGGTTCGCGGCCAGGCCGGTGCAGAAGTCCGAGGAAGTTGCCGGCCGGAAACGCCACGATGTCGACCGTGACGTTGTCGGCGCGCCAGCGCCCAACCACACCGTAGGGATCCTCCCACCGGTCGGCCGAGGAGGGGGCATCGAATGGATTGATGCCGTAGAGGTCGCGGGGCGTGCGCTTCTTTTCAGAGGCTCCGCCCGGTTTCAGGATGAGTGCGGAATGGGTGCGATCAGCCGCCGCGTAGGCCTTCCGCAACTCCGGAAATTCGCGAAATGATCCGATCAGCATGCGAGCGCGAGCGTCGGCAATGCCGGCCGCTACTTTCAGCACGCGTTCCCGTTGATCGTCGCTCGAGGCGAGCAGGAAACCGGCCCAGGCATAGTGCAGTCGTTCGTCCACGGACCTTTCCGCCGTTTGCTCCAAGGTGAGAAGCAAGGCGTCGAAGGCGGGTGGGTGCTGGGGCGATTCGAGCCGGCGCGCCGCTTCGCGAGCCAGATCGGCCAAGGGCGTCCCGGATTCGGCTGCGTAGGCAAAACGGAGCGAAAGGAAAAGCAAGAGGCCGAGGGTGAGAATACCGGGCTTCATCGACGGGCGGAAGAGGGGTTGCAGGGGGACCAGCCGAGGTATAGGCTGGTATAGATTAAATTCGGAAAACGGGGTCAAGGGTGATTTTGACCCTGGTTACGGTAATTGTGCAGCGCTCTGCGCCGCCAGGGGAGACAGATTCCCAATGCCGATAAACTGACCTAGGTCAGTAATTATCTCTCGGAATTGCAGATCCTGTGGCGCGTCGTGAGGTTGTGCCGAGAACCAGACTGACCGAGCCGCGATGGCTGCGGGGTCGAACGTCGGGTCGCTCGGGCCCCGTCGCCTGCGCAAGGGCTGCGCTCGCCGGGGAACCCGATCGCTCTCCCTCGCGTCAGTTGGCTGGTCGAGCGGGCAGCCTAGGGATCAGACGCTTTCAGCGTCTTAGCTGAGCGCCAGCGTATGCGTGCCAAGGGAGCGCTCCAGGAGTCGGCAATCGGCGAACGAGCGGAGGGCTCCCGAGCAGATGGGGTGGGAGTGGGAGCGCGCGGCCGCGCTCACGTTGAGGCGGAGGCAGTCGTCGATCGGCCATGCCTCGAGGAGTCCGTGGAGCGCGAGGTCCTTGAGGATGTGGTAAGGATATCCCCCGTTGCTGGGAGGTTCGCTCATGATCGTGGTCAGCGAGTCTTGTACTGACCGTGCGGTGACGTTCTTGAGGTGATCGACGATCCGGTTTCCGATCCCAAGAGAGGTGAAGGTGGAGGAGGTCATCGCCCAAGGTCGTTCAAGGTCGAAACGTGTGGTGGAATTTGACCTGCTCCGAGGCCGGCTCCCGTCGGGCCGCGCGGGCGGGCCGGGCTGTGCCCGGAAATCGGCGTGTCGTTGCGCTTGCCGACACCTCGCGTTTCCGGTGGACTGGTGAGCGGGAGCGTACCTAACCCGTCAGGCCGGATTAGGGCCGCTCCTGCACTCGGGCTTCGGCTGTGCCTTCGGGCGGCGAGTGCGGTTCAGACTGCCGTCAAACCCAGAGATTCCCGTGAGACACACTCCTGCGTCCCCAGCTCCACTCTTCTCCGGCCGCTGCGGTGGCAGGCATTCCCGGTGTGGGCGGTTGAGGTGTGTCTTCTTCGGACTGGCCTTCGTGCTCGTGATCCCGGTGCGGGCGACGCCCGCCGATGCCCCACCCGCGACGGTGTCGGAGTCATGGGTGTCCGATCTTGCCGTGGCGGGGGCGTTTCCGCTCGCCGTCAAGTCCGGTGTGGCTCCGGTTTGGGCCGCGCCGACGGACTGGCCGGGCGTACTCCGCGCAGCGCGTGACTTGCAGGCCGACGTGGAGCGGGTCACGGGACAAAGGCCCCTCCTCGCGACCACGACGCCCTCCGCCGGACCCGCGGCTGTGCTGATTGGCACGGTGGGACGCAGTCCGTTGATCGATGGGTTGGTGGCGTCGGGCAAACTTGACGTGACCGAGATCCGGGGGCGCTGGGAGTCGTTTCTGATTCAAACGGTGGAGCAACCTCTGCCGGGGGTGGCCCGGGCCTTGGTCATCGCCGGCAGCGACAAACGCGGGACCATCTACGGAATCTACGAGGTTTCCCGACAAATCGGTGTCTCGCCTTGGTATGACTGGGCGGACGTGCCGGTGAAACGGCGGGCCGAACTCTTCGTCCATCCCGGCCGTCGGGTGGACCCGGGTCCGGTCGTGCGCTACCGCGGCATTTTCCTCAACGACGAGGCCCCGGCACTGACCGGCTGGGTGCATGAAAAGTACGGACGCTTTGGCCATGAGTTTTACGGACGCCTGTTCGAACTCATGCTCCGCCTCCGTGCCAATTACCTCTGGCCCGCGATGTGGTTGCCGCGCGCCTTCAACGATGACGATCCGGAGAATCCCCGGCTGGCCGACGAGTACGGCATCGTCATGGGAACCTCGCACCATGAACCGCTCCTGCGCGCCCATGCCGAGTGGGGCAAGTATGGAAAGGGACCCTGGGACTACTCGAAGAACGCCGCGGTGTTGCGAGAGTTCTGGCGAGGCGGGGTGGAACGTTCCAAGGGGTTCGAGACGGTCCAGAGCCTCGGCATGCGGGGGGATGGCGACGAGGCCATGTCGGCCGAGACCAACACCCGGCTGCTAGAGACCATTGTCGCCGATCAACGTGAGCTGCTGAGCACGGTCACCGGGCGTCCGGCTGCCCAGATTCCGCAGCTCTGGGCGCTCTACAAGGAGGTACAGGGCTACTATGAGGCCGGGATGCGGGTGCCGGACGATGTCATCCTGCTCTGGTGTGATGACAACTGGGGCAACCTGCGACGCCTTCCGACCCCGGAGGAGAGAAAGCGTCCGGGTGGGGCCGGTGTGTACTACCATTTCGACTATGTAGGCGGACCCCGGAACTACAAGTGGATCAATGTCACGCCCATCACAAAAATCTGGGAGCAGATGCACCTCGCGTGGCGTCACGAGGCGACGCGGCTCTGGATCGTTAATGTCGGCGATCTCAAGCCGATGGAGTTTCCCACGGAGTTCTTCCTGACCTACGCCTGGAATCCGGAGCGCTGGCCCTATGAAAAATTGGAGGAGTACTCTCGCCACTGGGCGGCGCGCCAGTTCGGTCCGGCGCAGGCCGGGGAGATCGCCGCGCTCATCAACGGATACTCGAAACTGAACCGGCGGCGCACGCCCGAACTGCTCGCGCCCGACACCTACAGCCTGAGCAACTACCGTGAGGCGGAGCGTGTCCTCGGGGAATGGACCGACCTCGTTCGGCGGGCGGAGACGGTCAATGCCGCCCTCGCGCCGGAATTTCGGGATGCGTTCTTCCAGCTGGTGCTCTATCCGGTCAAAGCGAGCGCCGGGGTGGTCGAGCTGTACGTTTCCGTTGGACTCAACCGGCTGTACGCGCGGCAGGGTCGAAGTGATGCCGGAGTCCACGCCGCACGAGCCCGCGAGCTCTTTGCCGCCGACCGCGCCCTGTCGGACCAGTACCACCAGCTCGGGGGTGGCAAATGGAAGCACCTCATGAGCCAGATCAAGTTTGGCTACACCACGTGGCAGTCGCCCGAGATGGATGTCATGCCCGCCGTACACGAGGTGATGCCGCGCGCGGGGGCGTCTCTGGGCGCCGCCATCGAGGGATCCGAGGTGGGGTGGCCCGTGTACGCCGCGCCCCGTCCGGTGCTGCCCGAGGTGACCTCGCTGCAGGGCGCGACGACCCGGTGGCTGGAGCTGTTCAATCGTGGGCAGGAACCGTTCGAGTTCAGGGTGTCGGCCGACCAGCCCTGGGTGAAGCTGCCGGCGACGCGTGGACGGGTTGCCGACCGCACGGTTCGTCTCGAACTCGGAATCGACTGGACCACGATCGCCCCCGGTCGAAACACGGCAACGGTGACGGTTGACGCCGGGGCGGCGGGACGTTTTTCGGTGCAAATGCCCGCCCACCGTGTCCCGGAGGGCGCGGTCGGATTTGTCGAGGCGGACCAACACATCGCCATCGACTCCCTCCACTTCGACCGCACCGTGCAGTCCGGAGAGGTGACGTGGAAGTCGTTGCCTGAGTTTGGCCGCACCCGCGGCGGAATCACCGCTTTCCCGGTCACCCACGCGGAGGTCAAACCCGGTGGAGACTCTCCGCGTCTGGAGTATGATCTCCACACCTTCTCCTCCGGTGATGTGAAGGTGGAGGTGCACCTCGCGCCCTCGTTGGACTTTCAGTCCGGTGAAGGCCTGCGTTACGGCATTTCAATCGACGACGAAGCGCCGCAGGTGGTGAAGGTCGGCACCTGGTCCCCGCAGACGAACTGGGAGACGGCGGTCGCGGACAGTGTTCGCCGGGTGACGACCTCGCACCGTCTCGCCTTGCCGGGACGGCACACGCTCAAGTTCTGGCTGGTCACACCCGGGGTGGTGCTCGAGCGCATTGTGATTGATACCGCACCGGTCCCAGTGCCCGCGCCGGGACAGCGGGGCGCGCGGGCGACCCCCGGTGTCCGGCCGAGCTACCTGGGGCCGCCCGAAAGCCCTCGGGTCCTCCTGCCGCCGTCGCCGTGGGCGGTGAGTCCGGAGGAGCGTCAACGTATTCAGAAGCTCAATCAGGAGGATCACGCCGACATGCTGCGGCAGCTCGGGATCACCCGGCTCCGCCCCGGCCGCAATTCGGGTGCGGGTTCAACCGTACCTCCCAACTACGATGAGGCGAAGGCCAATCCCTTTCCGGACTGGCCGGAATTGCTCACCCTCAAGGATGGCACTCCGGTGACCACCGCCGAGCAGTGGATACAACGGCGGCGTCCCGAGATCGCGGAGGAGTTCGCTCGAGAAATCGTGGGCCGGGTGCCCGCCGCGGTGCCCGCGGTGACGTGGACCGTGACGCGGCAGCTCGACACGTCGGTCGGCGGAATGCCGGTGGTGGCCCGGCAGGTGACAGGTCGTGTTGACAATTCGGCCTTTCCCAATCTTTCGGTCGCAATTCACATGGCGGTTGTGATGCCGGTTGACGCGAGAAAACCAGCACCCGTGCTGGTGATGTTTGGATCGGGTGCCATGCCCGATGAACCGGCGCCACGGTTCCCCGGGGCTCAAGAGCCGCCGGCACCACCGTCGCCCGAACAATTGATCGCGGCGGGATGGGGTTATGTCTCCCTGAACCCGGGCAGCATTCAGGCTGACAACGGTGCAGGTCTCACGGCTGGGATCATCGGTCTGACCAATCGCGGCCAGCGCCGCACCCCCGAGCAGTGGGGCGCCCTGCGCGCCTGGGCGTGGGGGGCGGGCCGCGCATTGGACTACCTGGAGACCCTGCCGGCCGTGGATGCGAAACGGGTCGGGATTGAGGGCGTTTCCCGCTATGGCAAGGCGGCGCTCGTGGCGATGGCGTTTGAGCCCCGGTTTGCCATTGCGTTGATTGGCTCGTCAGGCGAAGGCGGAGTCAAACCCCACCGCCGGGAGTTCGGCGAGACGGTCGAGAATCTCACCGCGGCGGGGGCCTACCACTGGATGGCCGGCAATTTCCTCAAGTACGGAGCTGCCGAGGCGACGTTCGGGGCGCGGACGCCAGGAGACCTGCCGGTCGACTCGCACCAGCTGCTCGCGCTCTGTGCGCCACGGCCCGTGTTCGTGAGTTACGGCATTCCCGAGAAAGGCGACTCTCTCTGGCTCGACGCACCGGGCAGCTACCGGGCGACGGTTGCGGCGGGACCGGCGTATCGACTGCTGGGAGCCAAGGATCTGGGGGTGAAGGACGACTACCGCACCGCAGCCCTGCCGCCGGTGAACACCGGATTGCTCGAGGGGGAACTGGCCTGGCGCCAGCACGATGGCGGACACGAGGACCGCAGCAACCTGAGCTTCTTCATCAGTTGGGCCAACCGTTTGTTTGGCTACGCGCCGCCCGCGCGCGCCGCCGACCAGCCGGTGATGCGGGCCGACCGCAACTCCCACCTCGCCCATGCCCAGTTGCTCCAGAAGGCAAGGGCAGGGGGCATCTCCGTGTATTTCCTCGGCGACTCGATCACCCGCCGGTGGGGGGCCACCGACTACCCGGACTTTCTCGCGCACTGGAAGCAGCAATTCCACGGATGGAACGCGGGCAATTTTGGCTGGGGGGCCGACACCACTCAGAACATGCTCTGGCGGCTGCACCATGGCGAACTCGACGGAGTGAATCCGCGCGTCATCGTCCTGCTGGCCGGTACCAACAACATCGGCGGATCTCCCGGTGATGACGCCAAGGTGGACGACGTCACCCGTGGCATCACCGCGATCGTGAACCTGTGCCGGGCCAAGGCCCCGGATGCCACGTTGATCCTGATGGGAGTCCTGCCCCGCAATGATGGACCCGTGGTGCCCACCATCAACCGCATCAATGCCAATCTGGAGCGACTGGCCGATGGAAACCGTATCCGTTATCTGAACATCAATGACCGACTCGCCGACAGGGACGGCAGGCTCTTCGACGGCATGACGGTGGACCGCCTTCACCTCAGTCTCAAAGGATATCAGGTGTGGGCCGATGCGCTGAAACCCCTGCTGACCGACCTCCTTGGCCCCCCGTCCGCTGTTGATACCGCGCCGCCCCCGACCGGAGACCCGAGTGCAAGGCCGCTGCATCCCTAGGCTCGGAGGCGGGTGAGTCGCGGTGACGTTCGGACGCGTCGGCTGGACTCGCAGCACCGACGGGTGGCTGGCCTGCAGGCGCCGGTGTTTCGTCGAGCTTCCGTGTCCCTGCCCGTGTCCGCGGCCGGTCGTGTCACAAGGCACTGGACACAGTCGTGTCACCCGATTTCAACAAGGTCAAAAAGTGAGGAGCGGATTGCAATATATGCGTATCCGAGTGTAGCATACATGCAAGACGCAGGCCATTGGTGCCGTGTCGTGATTTTTCTTAGACGATTAGTCGATTCGATTGAATTTCCAGAAGGAGGACCCGATTTGGACACCCATGAACCTTACATGGTTGTCATGGAAACCTTTCAAGCGACGCGGAGAATCCGACTCCGGAGCGTCCTGCGCGGCCTTCTTCATGTGCGGCGGCTGATCCGATCACCAGGGGAAGGAGCCTAACGACGAGCATGACAGCAAACGCCATCCGCCAGCATGATGTGGGCACCTTTCAGGGCCGCGTCGCCTCTCGGTTGTGGTGCATCCAACTGGAGAGACCCGGTTTTGCCTGGAAATTGATCAGCGGAGTCCTGCTCGTGGGGATGCTGCCCCTGCTGATCACCGCAGTGGTCGTTCCGGCCACGATGAAATCGGCGTTTGCAGAGGTTGCGCGCGACTACCTGACCCAGGTGACGCAGCATCTCGCGCTCAATGTCCAGACGGAGATGCGTCGTCATGTCGACGCGGTCGAGGCCGTGAGCAAGATTGATTCGCTGCGGTCGACCATCCTTGACCGCAATCGTTCGCGGCTGGCGTCCGACGGCATTGAAGTCGCAAACCTGCAGCTGGCTTCCCTGGTGAAGAGCTCCAGTTCCGAGCACCAGGGGCTTTTCCTCTGTGGCAAAGACGGGGTCGTGTTTGCGGGTTCTTTGCGAAACGGGGACAGTCGAGCCTATGCTCACATCGACATCCTCGGACGCAGGTATTTTACGCAGGCCCGGGAAACGCTGAAGACGGTGGTGAGTGACCCCCTTCGTTCGCTGGTCGACAATTCGCCCATTGTTGTGATTGCCGTACCGATCGTCGGTCCGGAGGGAGAGTTCGAGGGACTGGTGGGACTTGGAGTGGAGATGCGCCACCTTGTGGCCTTCATCACCTCACATGCTTCCCGGCAGGTGGGGGCACCCTTTGCGGTCGATCGAAATGGAGTGGTGTTTGCCCACCAGGATCCGGCGCGCATGTTTGGGGCGCCGCTGGCGGAGACTGCGGGGTCCGAAGCGCTGGCAACGCGCATGCTGCGCGGCGAGGTCGGCGTGGAAGCGCATCGGTCGCCCGACAGGGAGGAGAAGCTGACGGCGTTTGCGCCGGTGACGGTCGCAGGGTGGAGCATCGGAGCCTCACTGCTCATGAGCGAGTTTGATGCGGCGGCGCGAGGAATCCAGTCCGTGATCGCCGTCCTGGCGGTCGCCTTTGCATTGGTGGCCCTCCTCGGTGCGGGGATGCTCGCGATTGGCATCGAGCAGATTCGCGGGGCGCTGACGGAAGTTCGCACCAGCAATGACCGCTTCAACCTGTTCTCGGCGGCGGCGGGTGATGTGATCTGGGATTGCCAGGTCGCAAGCCGGAAACTCTGGGTGAATCGGGGTCCGGGAACCTTTCTGCCGGAAACGGTGCCCGCGGATGCGACCCTCGATGACCTGATTGCATGCCTGCCCGAGGCGGAACGTGGAATTTTTGAACAGGGCTTTCGGTCGTGTCGCGACACCGGCAGCTGGACGGGTGAGCACCATGTGCTGCGCCAGGACGGAACTCTCGGTTATGCGATCCATCGGATCCTCGCGATCCGAGGCAGCGCGGGTACGCCCGAGCGAATGGTCGGCCGACTCACGGACATCTCCGACCGGCGGGCGGCAGAAGAGAAACTTGCCCAGCAGGCGGCGCTGCTTGACCAGACACGTGATGGCATTCTCGTCCTGGGGCTGGATCACACGATTCGGTATTGGAATCGCGGCGCACAAATCATCTACGGCTGGACGGAGGCGGAGGCGGTGGGTCGGAAGCACCACGAATTGCTGGCAACGGAGACAGGCTTGCCCGCGGAGCTTGTCCTGCAGAAAGGGGAGTGGCAGGGAACCCTGAACAAGCGCACCAAGGCGGGGGTGGTTCTGACGCTGGATTGCCGGTGGACCCTCCTGTGCGACGAAAAAGGGAGACCTCAATCGATCCTGACGCTCGACAGCGACATCACCGAACGCAAGCAGATGGAGGCGAAGTTTCTGCGGGCCCAGCGATTGGAGAGCATTGGCACGCTTGCGGGCGGCATCGCCCACGATTTCAACAATCTGTTGTCGCCGATTCTGATCGGCGTGGAGGTGTTGAAGCGCACCACCCAGGGAACCGAAGCGAAGAAGATCATCGGAATGATCGAGGAGAGTTCACTCCGGGCGGCGAGCCTCGTGAAGCAGATCCTTTCATTTGCCCGTGGCGAGGAAGGAGCACGCGTCTCGGTGCTTCTGTCCTATGTTGTCCGGGAGGTGGAGGCGATTGCGCTGAGGACGTTCCCGAGAAACATCGCGGTGCGCCTGAACGTCGAAAAGGACCTGTGGCTGGTGCATGCCGATCCCACGCAGATGAACCAGATTCTGATGAATCTGTGCGTCAATGCCCGGGATGCGATGCCCGCCGGCGGACGCCTGACGCTTTCCGTCCGCAACATCGTGGTGGATGAGACCATGGTGGAAACGAACCGCGGTGCCGCCCTGGGGCCGCACGTGGTAATCGAAATTTCCGATACGGGAACGGGAATCAGCCCTACGAATCTCGAGCGAATTTTTGAGCCCTTCTTCACCACGAAGGAGCTGGGTAAGGGCACAGGTCTGGGGCTGTCCACCGTGATCGGAATCGTCCGCAGCCACGGGGGCTTCGTTAATGTGTACAGTGAAGAAGGGAACGGGAGCGTATTCCGGGTGTATCTGCCGGCGAGCGGCGTGAAGGTCGCGGCGGTGGAAGGCCCGGCCAGCAGCCGATTGCCCGACCTGGGTCATGGCGAACTGGTCCTGCTCGTCGACGATGATGCCGCGGCGCTGGGTGTGACGCGGCATGTGCTCGAAGTCTCTGGCTATCGCGTGATCACCGCCACCGACGGGGCCAACGCGCTTTCCATCTATCACTCCCACCGGGCCCGAATATCGGTGGTGGTGACGGACATGATGATGCCGGTCATGGATGGTCCCGCGCTGGTGTTGGCGATCCGGCGGATCGATCCCAACATGTGTTTCGTCGGTGTCAGCGGTTTGGGCGACAACCACAACCAGATCAAGGCGGAGGAGTTGGCGATGAAGCACTTCCTCTGCAAGCCCTTCACCACGGCCGCGCTGCTCGCGACCCTCCGTGCGTCTCTGGCCGATCGTGTCACCTTTCCTCACCGCGCGTTGGAGTCGCCGTTGGCCATGAGCGATCCGGTCCCGACTCCCGCCAATCCCATTTGATCGTCACTTATTCACAGGAAACCTTGTCTTAGGATACGCTATGCATGCCTCGACTGTAACCATCAAAGCGCGACTGCGCTTCCTCGTCGGAATGAGTATGGCCCTTTCGGCCACCATTGCGGCTTTCTCGTATTACGCGCTTCACCAGGCGCAGGACATCGCCGGGAGCCAGCTGAAGGAGAGGCTGATCGAGGGAGAAAAGGCGCGGCTCGAGCTTACGACGCGCAATGTCGCGCAGTCGCTGGCCTCGTTGGTCGCGGACGTAACCGGTCACGACGCCCAACTGGCGGTGATACGAAAGGCGATGGGCGGCATTCGGTACCAGGAGGACAAATCGGGTTACTTCTTTCTTTATGAAGGCACCGTGGTTCGCGTCATGGGACCCAATCCCTCAATGGAAGGAACGGATTTGGGCGACAGGACGGATCCCAACGGAGTCCCTTTCATTCGCCTCCTTGCCCAGCGATCGGCGGCGGGCGGCGGATTCGTCGAGTATGTCTTTGCCAAGCCTGGGGCCGGTGACCAGCCCAAGCTCTCCTTTGCGGCCCCGGTCACGGGGACGAATTTCTGGGTCGGCACAGGGGTCTATGTCGATCACCTCGCCCAACTGCAGGCAGCGGGGGTACGCTCGATGCGGGAGGCGTTGACGATGATCATCCAGGTGGTGAGTGCAGTGGGCATCACGGCCTTCATCCTGCTGGCGATCACCTCCGTCGTGGCCGAGCGACGGATCACCGCCCCGCTTCGCCGGGTGATGACCGCGCTGGGAGCGAGTTCTGCCGAGACGACCACGGCCTCCGCGCAGGTGTCGAATGCGAGCAGCGCGCTCGCCGCCGGTTCGAGCGAGCAGGCGGCCTCGCTCGAGGAGACCTCATCCTCGCTCGAGGAGATGCGGAGCATGACCTCACGCAGTTCGGAGAGTGCGGCCACCGCGAAGCAGAGCGCGGGGCAGGCTCGGGTTGCGGCCGAGAGCGGTGCCGAGCAAATGCAGCGTATGAAGGTGGCCATGGACCAGATTCAGGAGTCCAGCCAGGAGATCGCCAAGATCATCAAGACCATCTACGAGATTGCCTTTCAGACCAATTTGCTGGCCCTCAACGCAGCGGTGGAGGCCGCCCGGGCCGGGGAGGCCGGAGCCGGTTTCGCCGTGGTTGCGGATGAAGTGCGAAGCCTGGCCCAACGGAGTGCGCAGGCCTCCCGGGAAACGGCGGACAAGATCGAAAACGCGCTGGCCCGGAGTCGACAGGGGGCCGAGATTTCCCAATCCGTGGGCGAGAGTCTGGGCACCATCCTGCAGCACAGCCGCGATGTGGACCGCTTGATCGGCGAGATCGCCAGTTCTGCCCAGGAGCAGAGCCAGGGAATTGGCGAGATTGCCAACGCCGTGTCACAGATGGACACCGTGGTGCAGCAGAACGCCGCCGGCGCCGAGGAAACCGCCAGCGCCGCCGAGGAGCTCAACGCCCAGGCCTTCGAGCTCCAGGAAGTGGTTCAGGAACTGGGCTCGATGGTCGACGGCACGAGGGTGAAGGTTGCTGTGACCTCAGCTGTACCGGTCCCGCAGGCCCCGGTGACCAGAAAGAAAACGATGACCAAATCCCCCAGCCCGAAGGCGGCCGAGGGTGATTTCTTCCGTTCGGAAGAGATGGAGGCGCCGACCGGCAAACGCTTCGACGCGTAAGAACGGCTTGGTTCGCGTCGTTCATTTGCAATGAAGGCTCGCCACCGGACAGCGGGTTTGCATGTTCCGCACGGTGGCAACCCGGTGGACAACAGAGCAGGTCGCGAGCCTCGCGCCCGACGCTTCCGCACTCAAGGCAGGTGAAGGTCTCGCGTCACCCCGCAAGTGGAGCGGCTTGGGACACGATGACGGATGTGTTTGGGGGCTTGCCCAGGGTTCCGGGGCTCAACCCTATCAGGTTCAGATTGACCTTGAGGGGCCGGCTTTCAAGTGCACCTGTCCCAGTCGAAAGTTCCCCTGCAAGCATGGTTTGGGTCTGCTCCTACTCCTGTCGACCGGGACGGCGGAAGTTCCGGTCGGGCAGCGGCCGCGTTGGGTGGAGGAATGGGTGGCCAAACGCATGGAACGGGCAGAGAGAGCCGAAACCAAGGCGAGTGCTCCGCCGGTGGCTCCGGATCCCGCAGCCCAGGCCCGGCGACGCGAAAAACGGGAGGCGCTCGTCGGTCAGGGGGTGGAGTTTTTGCAGGGATGGCTCGGGGACCTGGCGCGGCAGGGACTTTCCAGTGCGACGTCGAACGGGTACGGTTTTTGGGACGAACCGGCCCGCCGCCTGATCGACGCGCAGGCACCAGGTCTGGCTAGGCGCGTGCGGGCCTTGGGTGGCTGGATCGGCGATCTGCCCCTGCACGAAGAACGGGCCATGGCGGAGCTTGGGCGACTTTTTCTTCTCACGACCGCGAGCCAGCGGCGCATTCAGCACTCGCCGGAGTGGCAGGATGAACTGAATACTCAGCTAGGTTTGGCAGTGGACCAGGATTCCGTGCGTGCCCAGGAAGGGGTGGCGGGGCGCTGGTTCATCGGAGCCCAGTTGGCGCGCGAAGAGGAGAAACTGCAAACCCGGATGACGTATCTGTTTCACGAGCGTGGTGCAGTGGCAAAGATCCTGGAGTTTTCACATCCCACCCAACGGACGGTCAGCCCGCTGGCCTTGGGTCGTTGGATCGAGACCGAAGTGGTGTACTTTCCGGGTGTGCAGCCGCTGCGTGCGCTCCTAAAGTCCCCGCCGCGGGAGACAACTCCGGTCGGGCTTGCCGCCGTCGAGCGCTGCGACGCCTTGCCGGAGGCTCACGCCTCGCGACTGGCTGAAAATCCGTTTGTCGAGGAAACTCCGGTGGTGGTGCGCCTGCGACCCTGCCTTCACCAGGGGCGGTGGTGGGTGAGCGACGACACGGGAGCCTCGCTGCCCGTATCGCCCGGATTTGCCCTGGGATGGGAACTGCTGTCGAGTTCGGGAGGAACCGCGCTCACGATGACCGGTACCTGGGACGGATTTTCCTTCTTGCCGCTTGGGTTGCTGGAGGGAAACACGGTGGTCAGCCTGGCGCCACGAATGGACTGACATGCCCACACTCCTCCAAACCGCCTTATTGGGCAGTGAACGTATCGGTGGCGTCCCCACGCCACCGCACGCGTCGCTGCTTCCCGCCTGGAATCGGATCGACTGGTCAGGGGAGCGGGAGCGGGCGCTGCTGGAGGCTCTGGCCGTGAGCGGTGTGGTGCGTTTGGCCGGGGTGAAGCCCTCCCATGTGGGATCGCCACCGTGCGTGTGCGAGCCCGAGGTCCAGCCCATCGCTCCCTCCGCGGCGTGCGCTTTGCTGCCGAGACTGTTCGATGAAGAGTGGAAGAGCGTCCTGCCCGAGTGGCTCGAGTGCTGTGCCAGCGGCGGATGGCTCGCTCCCGCGTTTTACCTGCCAGACCTGCTGAACCGTGCCAAAACGGCCGAGGAACGCCTACGAGCCGAGCGCGTGTCCGGGAGACGCGGGCGCTGGTTGGCGCAGCAGAATCCGGACTGGTCCTGGCTGGCGACCCCGGCACCTGACGCTGACGAGGCGGTGTGGGAAACCGGAACGACGGAGGATCGACTCCGCTTTTTTCAGACCCTTCGGGCCCGCGATCCGGCACGGGCCCGGATGCTTCTGGAAAAAAGTTGGACGGAGGAGACGCCGGACACTCGCAGTGCCGCGGTTGCTCGGATGGTTCTTGGCCTGTCGCACGCAGACGAGCCCTTCCTTACGGGTGCCCTGGCCGACCGACGCCGGGAGGTGCGAGCCGCGGCGCAGCAAACCCTGGCCACCTTGGCCGATTCGGCGTTCTCCCAGCGCCAGCGCGAGCGTGCCGCCGGACTGCTCTCGCTGAAGCGCGGACTGGTTTCGTCAAGCCTCGAAGTCGCGCTGCCGGCGGCGTTCGACAAGGAGTGGAAAGCGGATGGCATCGAGGAGAAACCGCCGGCTGGAGTCGGAGAGCGCGCGTATTGGTTCCAGCAGATACTGGCATTGGTTCCGCTCGCTTTTTGGACCCGGGCCTACGGACTGACGTTGCCCCGGCTTCTCTCTCTGGCCGAGGCTTCGGCGGACTGGTCGGTCCTCCTGCTTGGAGGCTGGTTTCGCGCCGCCATCCTCCATCGCGACCCTGCGGCGTGCGCAGCGTTGGCGGATCCTGTGCTCAAGTGCATCCCTTGCCTGCCGGCAGGAGTGTCACCCGCGTCGGCCCTGGCCACTTTGCTGGAACACTGTTCCGAGAGGGATCGGTGGACGCTGGTCACGCAGCACCCGAGCTGGGTGTGGTCGGTGCTTCCCTCCTTGAGCGGCCAGCCCACCATGGAGCAGGCGCGTCCGCTCCTCCTTCTGATCGCCCCGGCTCTTCGCGACGGGGCTAGTCCCGGTGGTACACCCGGAGCGGTGGCGGTGGCCGGAAAGCTCCCTCCCTTATTGAGGGAGGAGGCAGCGGGCTTGCTTGCTCGCGAATCAGGTTTCTCCAAGCCGGCGGAAGCATTTCTTCAAACCCTTGCTCTGAGAAGCGCGCTGCATCGCGCTTTCTCCTGCTCCTCTTAACTCGGTCCCACTATGATTCAACTCCTCCGCGAAACGTCCGAACACCTCCATGCCCACGAACTCGGCGCCCTGGCGCGGTTGGACGACAAACCGAAACCGCCCCACTGGCGCCTTTCACCCTGGAGCGTCGCGCAGTACCTGTTGGGCGGGACCTTGGCTGACGGCACGGAGATCACACCGAAGTACATCGGCGACCGTCGCACGCTGGAAGTCGCCATCGCCACCCTGGCCACGGATCGCGCGTTGCTCCTGCTGGGAGTGCCCGGCACGGCCAAGACGTGGGTTTCCGAGCACCTTGCCGCTGCGATCAGTGGTGACTCCACCCTCTTGGTGCAAGGCACCGCAGGCATCGGCGAGGAGACGCTGCGCTATTCCTGGAACTACGCGTTGTTGCTGGCGGAGGGACCGAGCGAACGCGCGTTGGTGCCGAGCCCGGTGATGAAAGCGATGCGCACCGGGCACCTCTGCCGGATCGAGGAGTTGACGCGGATTCCCGCCGAAGTGCAGGACTCCCTGATCACGTTGCTCTCGGAGAAGACACTGCCGATTCCGGAGTTGGGAACGGCGGTGAATGCCGTGAAGGGATTCAATGTCATCGCCACCGCCAACAACCGTGATCGTGGCGTAAACGAACTTTCCAGCGCATTGAAGCGCCGGTTCAATACGGTGGTCCTTCCACTGCCGGACACCGCTGATCAGGAAATCGAGATTGTGCGCATGAGGGTCGCGAGCCTGAGCCGCGCGCTTGAGTTGCCCTCGGAGCCGCTCGCGCTCGACCAGATCCGACGCATCGTCGCCATCTTCCGCGAGCTGCGCGCCGGGGTCACCGCGGATGGCAAAACGAAAGTGAAGTCGCCGAGCGGCTCGCTGAGCACCGCCGAGGCGATTTCCGTGGTGACCAACGGCATCGCTCTCTCTACCCACTTTGGCGACGGGACAATGAAGGCGGGTGACCTCGCGTCGGGGATGCTCGGCGCGATCATCAAGGATCCGGTTCAGGATACCGTGGTCTTCAAAGAGTACCTCGAAACCGTGGTCAAGGAGCGCGACGGATGGAAGGACCTTTACCGGGCCTGCCGGGACCAGTTGGCGTGAGGGCCGCACAATGAGTTTGCGGATCTACGGAGTTCGTCACCACGGACCGGGCTGCGCGCGCAGCGTCGTGGATGCGCTGGAGGCACAGCCACCCGCCGCGATCCTGGTGGAAGGGCCGCCCGACGCCGATGCCCTTGTCGCCTTGGCAGGGCAGACAACTCTGGTGCCGCCGGTGGCGATTCTGGTCCATCGTGAGGACAATGCCCGGCAGGCGGTCTTCTATCCGTTTGCCGAGTTTTCTCCGGAGTGGCAGACGCTCCGCTGGGCCGTGACGCATGGCGTACCGGTCAAGTTCATGGATTTCCCCTGGCAACATCGTTTTGCTTTGGCCCAGCCGGAACCTTCCGCCGTCGACGGACCGTCCGCCGAGTCGCCGTCTTCCACACCGATGCCGACACCCGAGGATCACCCTGCGACGGGCGACATCGGAGGAGGAGCGACCGTCGACCTGGCGCTTCAGCGTGATCCGCTGCGCGTGCTGGCGGAAGCCGACGGGTATCAGGACAGCGAACGGTGGTGGAACGATCGGGTCGAGGAGCGTGGTGACGCTGCCGGGATGTTCGCCGCCATTCTTGAGGCGATCACGGCTGTGCGGACCGAGCTGGCGCTTCCAGAGACCCTGCAGGAACGTCGCCGGGAGGCGTGGATGCGTCGCGTCATTCGTGAGACCCAGCGTGAGACGCTTGGCGATGTCGTGGTCGTCTGCGGCGCCTGGCATGCTCCGGCGCTGGTGAATCCTCCGAAGGTGTCGGGTGACAACGAGCTCCTGAAGGCGTTGCCAAAGTGCAAAGTGGGCGTGACCTGGGTGCCGTGGACCTACCAGCGTCTCTGCACAGCGAGCGGTTACGGGGCCGGCATTGAGTCCCCCGGCTGGTATGAACACCTGTGGCAGTTTCGCCGTGATCCCCAGTTGACCGCGCGCTGGTTCACGCGCGTGGGACGCCTGCTGCGCGGACGCGACCTCGACGCTTCGACGGCACAGGTGATAGACAGTGTGCGGCTGGCCGAGCACCTCGCCGCGTTTCGGGGACGAGCGATTCCCGGGCTGGCCGAGATGAACGAGGCATCGATCGCGGTCTTTTGCCAGGGTGATCCGGCGCCGCTGCGCTGGGTTTCGAGCGAACTGATCGTCGGACAGCGCCTCGGGCTTGTGCCGGAGGGAGCGGCGCGCGTACCCCTTCAGCAGGATATTGAGGCCACCCAGAGGCGTCTTCGCCTCAAGCCCTCCTCGGCGCAGTCGCTCCTGGAACTCGACCTGCGCGAGGCGACCGGACTGGAACGCAGTCGTTTCCTGCACCGGCTGGCGCTGCTCGAGTTGCACTGGGGTCGCAAAGAGAGCGTTGCGGGAAAGGGGACGTTCAAGGAAGTGTGGAAACTGGAGTGGAAACCCGAGTTTGCCATCGCGACCATCGACGCGGCGCGATTTGGCAACACCGTGGAGACGGCGGCGTCCGGTGCGGTGTTGTCCAGCGCGGCGGGCGCCTCGCTGCCCGAGTTGTGCGAACTGCTCGAACAGGCGCTCCTGTCCGAACTGCCTGCGGTCACGGCGACGTTGCTGCGACGGATTTCCGATGAAGCCGCGCAGGGCGACGATGTCCTCCGCCTTTGCCGTGCGGTGCCGGCGTTGGCCCGGCTTGCGCGCTACGGGAGCGTGCGACAGACAGATGCCATCGCAGTGGTGACCATGCTGGATGGATTGCATGCTCGTATCCAGGTGGGTCTGCGCGGGGCGATTGGCGGGATCGATGAGGAGGCGGCGGCGGCCTGGCGTGAGGCAATGGCCGCTTACCAGGGTTCTCTTCAATTGCTTGAAAGTCCCTGGTTGGAGTCATGGCGGGGACTGCTCCGCGGCTTCGCGGACGGGGCCGTGATCCCGGCGCTGCTCGCGGGCACCTCGGCACGGCTCCTCCTTGACCTCGGAAGTCTCCAGGCCGGAGATACGGCCCGCTGGCTGAGTCTCGCTCTGTCACGCGGACAGGATCCAAGCCATGCTGCGGCCTGGCTGGAGGGATTCCTCGCGAATCAAGGTTCGGTGCTGGTGCATGATGAGCACCTGCTGCCGCTCATGGAAGGCTGGGTGGGAGGCTTGACGGACGAGGCCTTTCTGATGGTGCTTCCCCTCGTCCGTCGCACCTTTGCCACCTTCACCTCGCCGGAACGCGGCCGTATCGCCGCCCGACTGGGCCAAGGTCGGATCACGGATCGGACGCCGGCAGCGCCGGTTTGGGATCTGCACCCAGAGCGGGCCGCGGCCGTGCTTCCCACCGTGTTGCGCCTGTTGGGCAAAGCGGACAGGGGGGAGAGGCGCCATGAGTGCAAACGATCCAGCTGTGCCAGCACGAACCCCGGCTGAACGCTGGCGCCTGATTCTCGGACGCGAGGCGGATGGCCTTTGTGCGACGGGATTGCGTGGAAACGATGCGTCGATTGATGCCGCCCTCGAAGCGTTGTACCAGAGTGTTCCCGACGGAGCGCGCAGAGGGGGACTCGGTGCGTCAGCCCCCCACGTGGCGCGCTGGCTTGGCGATATCCGCACCTACTTTCCGGCGGGCGTGGTGCGCGTGATGCAAAAGGACGCACTCGAACGACTCAATTTGCAGCAGATGTTGTTGGAACCTGAGATGCTCGCGGCTGCAGAGCCGGATGTACACCTCGTGGCGACACTTCTTTCGCTCAGTCGTGTCATCCCCAATCGAACCAAGGAGACTGCGCGGGAGGTGGTCCGGAAGGTGGTTGAGGACATTGAACGTCGCCTGGCTGAACCTCTGCGGCAGGCTGTGCGCGGGGCGCTCGCTCGTTCAGTTCGCAATCGTCGTCCCCGCTTTCGGGAAATCGACTGGCATCGCACCCTCAAGGCCAATCTCAAGAATTATGTCACCGAGCGCCGCACCGTCATCCCGGAGGTCTTGATCGGTCATGGACGCAAACGAAGCTCGCTGAAGGACGTGGTGTTGTGCGTCGATCAAAGCGGCTCCATGGCGACCTCGGTGGTTTACTCCTCCATTTTCGGAGCGGTGCTGGCGTCATTGCCCTCGCTCACGACGCGATTGGTGCTGTTCGACACGGCGGTGGTCGATCTGACCGAGGATCTGAAGGACCCGATCGATGTCCTGTTCGGAGCCCAACTGGGTGGCGGCACCGACATTCACAAGGCCCTGGTCTATTGCACCGGCTTGATCCGTCGTCCGGCGGACACCACGCTCGTGCTCATCAGCGATCTGTATGAAGGCGGTGATGCCCAGGCGATGTTGCGTCGCCTGGCCGGCCTGGTGGGCGCGGGTGTGCAGGTGGTCTG
Source organism: Opitutaceae bacterium (assembly GCA_046346755.1). Taxonomy (GTDB): domain Bacteria; phylum Verrucomicrobiota; class Verrucomicrobiia; order Opitutales; family Opitutaceae; genus UBA6669. The sequence continues at coordinate 32,485 of JAXMHM010000015.1, forward strand.
CCTGCTCGCACTCAGCGACCAGGGTGTCGCTGCCTATGATCACACCCATGCCGCCAAACTCGCGGCCATGGGGGTACCAGTCTTTGCCGCGACTCCTGATCTCTTTCCGGAGATGATGGCTGCGGCCCTGAGCCGCCAGGACTTGCACCTCTGGGCCTTGCAGCGCGGCCTCAAGCTGGAGCGCGCGGTTGATTCCAGCGATGGGCGTGTGACCTGATGGGATACGCGTTGCGCGCTGCCGCGCGACCGTGCTTCGTTTGGGCGCAGAGGCTGAAGGTCGGAGTCCTGCGGGCGACCACCCCTCTCGCCCGACGGGCGATGGCACTGACGGTTGCTGCGGCGCGGGTGTCCACGGGGTGTCGCGAACCTGCTCCGGCGGTGGATCGCTGGGGTCCTGAATTCGCGTGGCCTCAGGTGCAATGTTAAATCCACGTTACGATCCGGCTATTCGCTCGCCCGGTGTCCGGGTGTTCCGCTTGTTCGGCTTGCATGCCGCCCCTCGACTCCACCCAAGCGCGATGGATTGCGGATGAAGCCCGGGCGCATGAGACGGTGTTGCGGGCCTGGTTGCGCCGCCGTTTCCCCGCCACGCTCGACGTCGATGATGTGGTTCAGGATACATACCTGCGGATCCTTCGGTCCCGTCCCCAGGCGCCGGTGCGTTCGCCCAAGGCGTTCTTATTTGCAATCGCACGGAACCTGGCGATGGACCGGTTCCGACGGCGTTCCGCGAGTCCGGAGGTTGCCTTGGCAGAGGACATGTCGGGTCAGGTGATGGATGAGACGCAGCCATCGGAGGAGGCCGAGCGCGGGCGGGAGCGGGACCTGGATCTCCTGCAGCAGGCGATCGATGCTCTCCCGGGACGGTGTCGGGAGATCTTCACGTTGCGGAAACTCCATGGCTTGAGTCAGGGCGAAATTGCCCGACGATTGGGAATCTCGGAGCGCACGGTTTCGGCCCAGCTCACGATCGGATTCAACAAGTGTCTGAGCTACGTCAATCAGCGGGCTTCATGGCGAAGGAGCGAGTGATGGAGAGGGAGACTCCAGGCAATGACGAGCAGTCGGTGGGCGAGCAAGCCACCGCCTGGATTGTGCGTCAGGACCGCGGACTTGACGCGGAAGAAACGGTGGCATTTCAGCGCTGGATGGCGGGCGACGCTTCCCACGCCCGGGCGTATGAGCACCGGCTGCGCGCGTGGAAAAGTTTTGACGTGCTGGCTGCCCGCCGGAGCACGGACCCAACTGTCAGCGGTTCGGGAAAGAGGTATTGGTTCCCCCGGCAGGGGACCACTCTGGCGTGGGGTGCCGCCGCGGCGTTGGTCGTGTTGGGTATGGTCGCGCTACGCCGTGACGTTCGGAACCACCCGGGGGCCACTCCACCGGCGCCTTCCCTGGCGGCATTGGTGGCGTCGGATCGTCGGTATCTCTCGGACGGTTCGGTGGTCGATCTGGCGCCCGATGCCCTCCTCGAGGTCGATTACTCACCGGGCGAACGCCGAGTCCGGCTGCAACGCGGCGCCGCCCACTTTCAAGTCGCCCACGACCTCTCGCGTCCATTTGTGGTGAATACAGTCACCGGGGTGGAAGTGCGAGCGCTGGGGACGGCGTTCGATGTCTGGGTGGAGGCGAAACAAGTCGATGTGCGAGTTGCGTCGGGAAAAGTGCAGGTTCGATCGAGCCGAGTATTGCCACCCGTCGGCGGGTCGGAAAGCGAGCCCGTGGTCGTGGCCGGACAACGGATCGTGGTGCCCCTCGTGGGTCCGTCCACTCCGCTCGACCTTCAGACCCTGCCACCAGGCGATCGGGTCGAGGCGCCCCTGCCGCTGAGCTGCCGGTTTGAGCGCACCCCCCTGTCAAAGGTCGTGGATGAATTGAACCGATGGGGCGAACTGCAGTTGCGCGTGGTCGACCCCGAGGTGGACGACCTTCCCATTTTCGGATCTTGCCGCGTCGGCCACCTGGAAGCCTTTGTCCGTCATCTTGAGGCCACAGGGGAATTGACGGTTGAGCGCGAAGGCTCGACGGTGCGCTTCAAACGCCCCCGCTGAACGCGCGGCTGATGCAGATTGTCGCCAGAGTGTAACACACCGACTTTAGTGTCTTTGGTGGGCTCTGCGTCTCAACGGTAGAATCATGTACTGCCGTCCTCTCGTTTTCCACCGTACCCTTTACACGGGCGGGCTTGTTCCCTGCCTCGTTCTTGCTACCGTTGTCTGGCTGCAAGTCGTCGATGCCATGGCCGCTGATGTAGTGACCGGCGCGCCGCGACGATTTGACGTCCAGGCCGGGCCCGCGGTCGATACCCTTCGGCAGATGTCCCGGCAGGCTTCGGTGGAGATCGTCTTCACCGAGCGCACGGTTGCGGGGGTGCAGACGCGACGGTTACGGGGCCTGTATCGTCCAAGCGAGGCCATGGCGCTGATGCTGGCAGACACCGGCCTCGAGGCGGTCGAGGACGCTCAGACCGGGACGTTTACACTTCGCCGGGTGACGCCGTCGGGAAAGGAAGGCAAAGCGGGACGCGCGGAGACACCTGCCGACGGTTCGGTCTCACTGGCTCCGTTTGTCGTGACCGGTTCCAACATTCCGCGGGTTGACTACGAAACGGTGCAGCCGGTGACGATTCTCGATGACCGGGATGTTCGCAGCGGCGCAGTTGGCACTCCCCTGGAGCTGATGAACCGGCTCCCTTTCCTCGGCGCGCTGAGTGCGTATGAGAACCAGGATGGCGGCCGCACCCGTGGCAGCGCCAGCAGCATCAATCTCCGCAGTCTGGGAGGACAGAATACCCTTCTGCTGTTCAACGGCCGACGGCTTCCGTACTACAGTCTACCGCTTGGCTCCCTCGTCTTCTACAACATCAACAACCTGCCCATGGTCGCGGTCAGCCGGGTTGAAGTGCTCCGCGATGGTGCCAGTGCCATCTATGGCGCCGATGCCACCGCAGGCGTGGTCAACTTCATCACCCACCGCCGGGGCGACGAACGACGATTGTCGTTCCGGTTTGGTGACACCTTTGATGGCGCCGCGCCAGAATACCGGGCCTCGGTGGTTGAGTCGCGCGCCTTCAACGGCGGAAGCAGCCGGATCCTCGTCACGCTCGATGCCTATCGGCGCGAAACTCTCATGGCACGCGACCGCGACTTTGCGGTGCTGGGTGACAAGCGGGGACTTGTCGCCGAACCCTTCGGCTCGTCTGCTGCGTGGAATCACCTGACCAATCTGGGACCGCGGGCCTCCTTTACGGTTAATCCAGCCACCGGACAACCCAACCGGTTGCCGGGGTTGTCCGTGAACACGGCGTATGTCGCCGACAACGGCACCCTTGTCCCGGGCACACGGAATCCAGCTGCCTACTACAACGATGCCGCATACTTTTCACTCGTCCCCGGGCGCGAGTCCTTCGATGTCTTTCTCTCCTTCGATCACCGATTCCGCGGGGGGACCGAACTTTTCGCCGAAGCGGCCTACAACGAGGTGGAGTCGACCGCCTTGCAGTCACCCATGACCCTGGCGAGCAGCCAGAATCGCGACGCCAGCGACCAGGTGCTGGTGATACCGGCGAGCAACTACTACAATCCCTTTGGCACGCGCTTTTTCGGTCCCGGGACGGCGAATCCCACGGTCGCTCCGCGTGCGGTGCAGTTCAACGCGGTTGAGGAGGCCCTGGGCCCTCGCATCGGCACCATCGCGACCCGGCAGGACCGCGCTCTGGTGGGCTGGCGCGGCCGGGCCAGGGGAGAGTGGTCGTGGGAGACGGCGGCTCTGTATTCCAGCAACGAGGCGCGCGACACCACGGAAAACATGATCAGCCGCAGTGCCTTGACCGCAGCCCTGGCCCGCTCCACGCCGGATGCTCTCAACCTGTTTGGTGGTCCCGGGATGAACCCGGAGTCGGTGCTTTCGCCCCTCCGCACCACCAGCTACATCGGCGGTCGCTCCAGCCTTGTCTTGGCGGACGCCAAAGTGAACGGCACACTCTGGACATTGCCCGCTGGTCCGCTCACCGCCGCCGGGGGAGTGGAGTACCGCGAGGAAAAACTGCGGAGTGACCATGCCGCGAACTACCTCGCCAATGATCTCGTGAATACGGCGGCCCAGGATAATTTTCGTGCGGACCGGGATGTTCGGTCCGCTTTTCTTGAGCTGCAGGTGCCTGTGGCTCGGAATCTTGAGCGCGCCTGGCTTACTCGAGCGGAACTCCAAATCGCTGGTCGCTGGGAGAACTTCAGTGGCTTTGGCTCGGCGCGAAAGCCCAAGGCCGGAGTTGTCGTCGGGGTGCTGCCGTCGGTCCTATTGCGTGCTTCGATTGGAACTGGGTTTCGGGCACCGACCTTGACCCAGCTGTATGGCTCGGAGGGACGCAGCATGGCGGCCCGAGTGGATCCCTTTCGACCGCAGGACGGAAATGTGCGTCGACTCATGCGCCAGCCGGCTGTGCCGAGTCTAAAGCCCGAGCAGAGTGAGTCGCGCACCGTGGGCATCACGGTGGAGCCGCGGTTCCTCCCGGGGTTGTCGATCGGTGTTGATGCGTGGCGCTACGAATTGCGCGATCAGATCAATGTGATTGGACGCGACGCTCAACTCGCTCTCGAGGCGGCGGGAGGACCGTATTCCAACCCAAATGTGATCCGGGTACCGGCGACGTCTGCCGAACCAATCGGAGCCATCACCGCCATCGTCGAACCCTGGCAGAACTTCGCTCGTGCGCAGGCCGAAGGTGTTGATGTGAATATTGCCTACGCCCGCGGCACCACTCGTCATGGCCGCCTGACGCTGGCTCTTGATGCGAGCTACCTTGATCGTTTCGACGTGCAACTGACGGACGGGGGACCGGTGGAATCGTTTCCAACTGACGACAATCGTCCCCGGTTCCGCTCCGTGGGACGGATCGAATTGGAGCGGGGAGTCTGGCGCGGCCAGCTGCTGAGTCGGTTCACGTCGGACTACCGGCCTTCGGACCCGGTGGTGGTGGAGGGACGGAGCTATCGTATTCCTTCCTACGTGACTTGGGATGCGTCGCTGACTCGCCGCTTTTCCCGCCGGGATCCAGTGAAGGGTGTTTCGGTGACAGTCGGAGTGAACAACCTCTTTGATCGCGATCCGCCGCTTTATCCCGTCCGCCAGGGATATGATGCGCGCCAGTTCAGTCCGCAGGGTCGCTTTGGTTATCTTCATGTTTCCTGGGAGTATTGACTTTTGCCGGGGCCTGAGCCGGTGGATGGTCATCGGTTTCGGACTGGCTGCCGGCGGACAATCGATCTCTACGGGAGGACCGAGTGTGCGACCCGCCTTCCAGGTGGATTGTCCATTTCCGACCTCGGACAAGCCGCAGTCGAAACTCTGGTTCGCTGAGGATCACTGGTGGGCGCTCTTGCCGCGTGCGACCGGACCCTCACTGTGGGAACGAACTGCGACAGGATGGCGTGAGCACCCCAAGGTGGCCGAGGTCCTGCGCGGTGTGCCGGGACGCGCAGATGTTTGGTACGATGCCGACGGTGTCACGGCCGTGGCAGTCGCGGATCGCCAGCTCGCCGTGGTGCGTTTGACCGGTACGGGCGGTTCCGCCCCGACCTGGCAGGCGGAGGTCCTGGCTCGGATTCCCTCGCCGGTCTCCGACATAATTGAAACGGTCACGTTGTCACGCGACTCGCGTGGACGATGGTGGGTTGCGGCACCGATTCAAGGTCGGGTCTTTACCTGGAACTCCAGGAACGGGTTGGACTGGTCGAAACCGCTCCCGCTGGTGGCCGGGCTGCATGTTGACGACCTCTGCCTGATCACACGCGTGCCAGAAGGGGTTGCCGTAGTGTGGTCGGATCAGAAGGGGGATGCCGTGAAGATACGCCTGCACCGGGATGTCAGTGAGGAGGGGGACTGGGAGCTTCCGGTGACGGTGGAGAGCGGGGGTAAAACCGCCGACGATCACCTGCATGCCACGCTGGCGGCGGATGGCCGGCTGTGGGTCGCGACGAAGAACAGCGTCGACCAATCCGATCAGCCGCAGCTCGTTTTGCGCGTGCGCGGAACCGAGGGGCAGTGGAGAAATTTCCCCTACGCACCACTGACCCCAAACGCAGCACCGAGCCGCCCCATTACGGTGGGCACGCCGGACGCGAACCTTGTGCTGCTCGGACATGTGGTTTACGGGCCGCGTGGGTCGAAAGGTAATCGGATTGTCTTTGGACGCGTGGACCTTCGGAGTCCGGCGGTGATCGCTGGGGCAAGGGTCGTGATCGCTCCGGAGGACCCAGCCTCTCAGATCAACGATATCGCCGGTCCGAAGGCGCCGTTTCCCGCAGGGCGACCCTGGATGGTGCTCGCTTCGGACGGCGAAGGCAGGGTCTATGAGGCCGATTTGAACACAGGCGCGCCTTGATTGCGCCCGCTCGGCGCAGGTGAGGCGGGCGCATCTGCATCCTGCTTCACGCTGGAGCGCCTCGGCGTGAGGCCGTCCGCTCTGATGGGCGAGCTTGCGCTCGCGTATTGCCCAATTTTCGCGTTGGTTTGGGCAAGAGACGCACAGAGACCCCGCTCGAAACGCCTATACTGCAGCCGTCACTGCACCGACGTACCCCTCATCTTCACTCCCAGGCAGTCCGGTCTCCGTCGCGAGGTGGCCGGTGTCACTTGTCCGCCGCTGATCACTCCGTACACGCATGAAACTCACCCGACGCCAATTTTTGAAAGGGTCAGCCGTTGTCCTCGGCATGCCCACCATCATCCCCGCCTCCGCCCTGGGCATGAATGGGACGGTGGCCCCCAGCAACCGGATCGTGCTCGGTGGCATCGGTATCGGGCCGCGGGGTCGCGAGGATCTGGCCGCCTTTCTCAAGCAGCCGGAGGTCCAGTTTGTGATGATTGCCGATGTCCAGGCCGTGCGCCAGGAAGTGGTGCGCGTCATGGTCAATCGGCGCTACAACAACCAGGACTGCCTCAAGACGCGGGAAATGTTTGATGTGCTGGGGCGCCCCGACATTGACGCGGTGCTCATCGCCACGGGCGATCATTGGCATGCGCTGGCCACGATCCTCTCGGTCAAGGCGGGTAAGGATGTCTATTGCGAAAAACCCTGCAGCATGACCATCCGGGAGAGCCAGGAATTGGCCGACGCGGTGAACCGTTATGGCCGGGTCTTTCAGGCCGGCACCCAGCGCAGAAACGTCGACAATTTCCGCTTCGCGGCCGAGCTGGCGCGCAGCGGTCGTCTCGGAAAGATCCATACCGTGCACGCCGGGATCCTTCCCCTCGAGGAAAGTCACGAATGGCTGGCGGCCGAGCCTGAACCGGGGATCGAGAAGGTCGACTGGGACCGCTGGCTCGGACCGGCTCCGTGGCGACCCTACAACAAGGACTACGTGCAGGGACGTTGGCGCGGCTACTATGACTTTCACGGCGGTGCGGCTTTGCCCGAGTGGGGCGCCCACACCGTCGATCTCTGTCAATGGGCCGCGAGCGCAGATGATACCACGCCGGTGGAGTTTGAAGCGGAGGGCCAGACGATCCACGCCCGCTATCGCAACGGTGTGAAACTGGTCATGCGCCTGGCCGGCTTCAAGGGCGAGGGCAACTGGGTCGTGCCGGGGACCTGTCCGGTGCGCTTTGAAGGTGACGAGGGGTGGGTTGAGGCCGCGGATACCGGTAAGATCGCGGTGTCCAATCCCTCGCTCCTTCAGGGCGGCGCGCCCAAGGAAATGGCGGGGACGGATCCGACCACGCACGTTCGTGACTTCCTCGATTGTGTGAAGTCACGCGCGAAGCCAGCGGCCAATGCCGACGTCACCCGCCGCGGGCACATTGTCTCCCATGCCGCCTCCATCGGATGGAGGCTCGGCCGCAAGGTGCAGTTCGATCCCGTTGCCGAGTCCTTTGTCAACGATGCGGATGCCAATCGTATGTGCAGCCGCGCCCGCCGGGCTCCGTGGCACGCTTAACCGTCTGTAGTGGGATACTCCTATGATCGCGTCTCGTTTTCTCGTTTCGTCCCTGATTGTAATCGTCCTCTCGGGTTGCGCCACCCCTCCCAAGAATCCGGCCTCGGCCGCACCGCTGGCGGTGCTGGCTTCCGAAGCAGGCGTGCATGAAAAGGCCCGGGCCTGTCAGGTACTCGCCGTGGTGGGAGGACCCGAGGCGGTCCCGGCTCTGGCGGGCCTGCTCGGTCATGAGGTGCTCGCCGACTACGCCCGCAGCGGGCTCGAGGGGATTGCGGATCCGTCGGCGGGAGTGGCGCTGCGTCAGGCGCTGGGCACATTGTCCGGGCGTAACCTGGCCGGTGTGGTCAACTCGCTTGGCGTGAGGCGCGACCGCGCCGCCGTACCCGAGTTACAGCGTCTGGCGCTTGATCCCAAGCGGGGCGTTGCCGAGGAGGCGCTGGCGTCCCTGGGGCTGATAGCCACGAGCGATGCGGCGAAAACCATCCAGCAGATCGTCAAGGGCGGCCCGGCCGACCTGCGGGTGCCAGCCGCCCATGCCGCACTCGTCGTGGCCGAGCGGCTCGCGCAAGAGAAAAACGGGGCGCTGGCGCGCGAGATTTTGAACGACGTGGTCCACGCGCTCCCTCCCGGGCATCTCCCGGACGTAGCGCAGCATCAGCTCGACGCGCTCAAGGCCGGGAAGAACTAGGCGCGAAGGCGCGATCGCGCGGGTCGACTACGGAGGAGCGGGGCGTGGATCCCTGCGGCGGAGCGTTTCCGAGTGATGCCTCAGCGGGGGGGCGAAGCGGAAGGGGATGCGGATTTGAGGGACTCCAGCTGTCCACCCACCTGGTCGATGAAGTGGTTGAGGTCGCGGAATCCGAGGCTGCGCAGCGCGCGGTCTGCCTCGGCGAGGGCGCGGGGATTGCGGCGATTCGGGTCGGCCCGGAGACGTTGGGCGGTCTCCTCCACGATCTTGATTCCGGAGAGGAGCTTGTCGGGAACGCGGCCGGAGTCCCGGCCTTGCAGCGTGTACGCGGTGCGTACAGCCTTGAGGGTGGTGACGGCCTTGTTCGCCTGAACCATCGCCTCGTGCGGATAGCGGGCATCGGAGACCTTCTGCCGGTACATCAGCGCAAGGCCGGCCGGGTCGGCGATGGCCACCGCGTCCGGGATTCCGGCGACCGTACCTGAGGCGATCACGCGTTCGAGATTTCGCTCCGTCTGGATACGGTCGAAGGTGCGCGTTTTCTCGTTCCAGACTGATTTCTGGTCGGTCAAAGCGGCGCTGGCTTCGGAATCGTAACGGTCGGTTGCACGCTGCTGGTGGCGTGCGGCCCATTCGCGCACCGCGGCTTCGGGCCCGGTGGGTCCGCCGGTGAGTCGAGCGAAGGTGACGTACGAGACCGCCTCCCAGCGCCGGCGATCGATCTCGGTCCACAGCGGGTGACCCTGATCGTCCACTCCCGATTGGTAGCAGACCCGGTAGTCGCGATCCGTGTTGAGCGAGGTGTCCCCCTCGCGACTGCGGAACTCGAGGACACGGACCTCACGGTGCTTCATACCAGGGACGGTTTCCTTGACGAATTGCACCACCTCGGCGTCGTGCTGGCGATAGAAGGCGGCGCGTGTGTTGCGGAACGCCTCGCGCACCGGTTCGGGGGCGTCCGAGAGCGCGCGGACCAGGGAGGGATCGCGCATGATCGTGAGGGTGTCGTCCGGATGGGCGTAAACGCTGCCATCCGGAGCCGTGCTGGCCCGGGAGCGAACGATCGAAGCCGCCACGGGTTCCGGACCGGCCGGTGGAACCGGGAGCGCGGATGGGCTCTGGGGAGAGGAGGGAAGATCCGTTGGCGAGATGCCGGGACCGACCGGATCGCTGGCCGCCGGGCGTCGCGCTGCCTCGGTGAAGGGGTCGCTCTTGGGCGGAGCCTTGGCCACCGACGCCGGGGAGGGCTTGGGTTTTGGCTGGGCTCCCTGTTCCGGTGTCGAAGATCCAACCACCTTTCCGGTGGCGGGGGCCGTTGGCGGAGGGGTGGACGGGCTGACGTATTCGCCGAAGGCGTCGTGGGCCTCGTGTCCTTTGGACTTGGTCCAGTCCGTCACCTTTTGATTGCCGTGCTTGGCGACCTCGTTGCCGAGCCAGTTGCCGAGCACCGTGTTGGTTACATTGGATACGGTGTTCTTTGCGGCCTGGAGGATCGAGCGTTCGGTGTAGAGGTTCTTGAGGAAGTGGTAGGAAACGTAGACGGCCCAGATTGTCACGCGGTTGCTCACGCCCAGCTTTTCGAATGTCTCCACGTCGATGACTTTGCCCTCGATGATGCCGGGAATGGTGCAGAGATTCTGCCAGAGCCAGTCGGCGGGGGAGAGTCCCTCCTGGTAGGCATTGATGGCGGAGACAAAAAGGCCTTTGAGCAGATTGGCGCCCAGCGGGGCGTACGGACCGCCGAGTGTGCCGGCAACCGCTCCAAACGCGAGGTCTCCGCCCCAGACGGCCCAATCCAGCGTCTCGGCGATGCGGTGGGCCCACTTGGCCTCATCGGCATAACCCTGCCCCCCTTCACCGAGGGTGAGTTCGGCGGCGGAGAGCCAGATCCGGTGGCGGAGTTCGCGCAAACCCTCGGCGCCGAGGGTCATCTTGCGCTTCTCGAGCATTGAATGCATTTTCGGCAGGTAGGGCGCGGGAACGAAGCGATTGATCACCTCAAGGCATCGGTCGAGTTCGATGCGCCACTCGCTGCTTCCGGGTCCGTCTGCGGTGGGAGCAAAGCCGAGGGTGATGATGGCGGAGTAGGCGGGGCCGTCTCGGCCGGGCACTGTGAGTCGCACGTCGCACGGGATGACGCGTCCGTCGCTGGGGAGCTCGCGGGCGAGACTGACTCGCAGCGTGGCGGCGGGTTCATTCAGGGGACGAGGATCAGGATCGACGGAAGCCTGAAAGCGGCAGGCTTGGGCAACATTGCCGGGTACCGTTCCCGGAGGATCGAGGACCTCGACCTGCAGGTCGCGAACAGCGGTGGGATCGCGGGTCAGGTTCTGCATCCCGCCCGTGCGCGGGTCTTTGGCAAAGACTCGAAAATCGATGCGGGTCGACTTTCCGGAGCCGTCACCGCTCACAGGATACCAGCCCTCGATGGGATCGCGGCCGGTGGAAAGAACAAAGAGCCCCTCCTGGGCAGCGGAGACGGTGAGATCGCGCTCCAGGCGAGCACCCGTCGGAGGCGTGGCGGTTACCTGGAGCACAGATCGTTCCTCGTAGCTGCCGTCATGGGTGGGTTCCAGTCGGGCCTCGCGCAACGTCAGTTCGGCGGTGGCGGGGCCCTGCGGTCGAAGGGTGACCACGGCCAGGGCGCGGGATTTCGGGGCATACTCCGCACGGAATTCCCAGGGGCTTTCACCCGGATTGACGACGGCCAGGTGGAGGACTCGGGAGTCTCCGGAGCCGTTGACCAGTTCGATGGCAGCGTCGGGGTCGACTTCCAGCGTGGGCTCCAGAGCGACTGGAAGTCGCAGTTCACGGGACAGCAGTTTGCCGCGATCCTGAGTGACCGCGCGCAAGGTGACCACTCCGGGCGCCTTGCCTGCGCTGTGTCGGACCGGGTCGGGATCCGAAATCTGGACGAGGATTCCATTCCAACCGTTCTCCAAGGTGGCAGCGGGCTTGCCCAGGTCGACCCACGCGGCGCCGTCACCCTCGGCGGAGAAACGAATGCCGCGGGTGGCGTCGTCGTCGCTGGCGCTCGCAGCACCGGAGGCTGAGCGAACCCGCGCGCGGACCTGGAGCGTGTCATGGCCGTCCGCGCGCAGCGCGCGCTTCTCCCGTGGGACGGTCTCGATTTCCAGCGCACTGGCCGCCATGCGCCGGTTCACGCGCTCGGGAAAGAGCTTCAGGAGCAGGGGATCGGTGATCTCGCTGAGGGCGGCCCAGCCGTCCGGGTCCGCCAGCGCCCGGGTGAGTGCGCGGTTGATGTCTGCGAGCGAAGAGCCGGTGGTTGCAACGGGCTCTAGGTCCGGATGTCGCGAAAAGGCAACGGCGTATTCATAGGGCTGAAACCGAGTGGTTGTGGTGATGATGGTCGGCGACCCGGTCTGGCCGGCCGCGCTCGGGGACGGACCCAGGTCGGTCAACCGAACATTCCGGCTGCGCAGGCGCAGCAGAGGACGGAAGAGCGTGGCGGAGTCCGCATGCAGGGCGTGCAGGGTCGCGTGACATGCTCCCTGCATCGATGCGGTGGGCGGCAGCGGGCTGACGGCGAGGGCGAGCTCACCGAGTTCGAGGGTGATGAGCGCCCCGTCGTCTCCGGTGAAGTGGTAGGTCAGGGAGAGTAGACGAGTGCCGTCCGCGCTGATGCGACCTGCGACCCAGTGCTGCCCGGGGGGCGAAGCAAAACCGCGAAAGTTGCGATCGACGCAGGCATGTCGCGGCGAAGGGCCGGTATAGCAAAACTGGTCGCCCTGCCAGGTGATCGGAAGATCGACATAGAAGAAGCCTCCGTGCGTCACGGCAAAAAACTTCGGACCGGAGCTGAAACCAGAACGGGTGGCCGCGCCATTGACGCCGATCCGGAGTGTATTGGCCCCACGCAGAAGAGCGAGCTGGGGTGCGGTGGGAGCGGGCATGGCCGACGTCGCCGCAGGAGCGTGGCTGCTCGGAGGACCGGGGGGTGATGTGGCCGTCGAGGCCTGGGTGACCGGTGAGGGCGCTGGGCTGCCTTCAGGCGGGGTCTTGGTGGTGGCGACCGGAACCTCGGTGGGTTTGACCGGAGGGGATGACTTACCCTCGTTCTTGGCGGCCACGGCGCGGGCCGGACCGGTGGGGTCCGAGTTGGGATTGAACAGGGTGGGAGCTCCCAGGCCGATTGCGTCCGCCGCGACAGTCGTAGGCGATGGTGGGACAGTCGTAGCGGATGGCGTGGGCAGGGTCTCGGGTGGCAGGGCGGCGAGCGCGCTGCGTGCCGAGGCGTTGTTGGCATCCAGTTTCAGGGCCTGGTTGAGACTGCGACGCGCCGAATCCGTCAACCCCAGGCGGCTGAGCACGCGGCCGAGGAGCACGTGGGTGGCGGCGGAGTCGGGTTTGAGGGAAACCGCCTTCTCCGCGTCGACCAGAGCGGCTTTGCTCTGGCTGGCACGCAGCAGGAAGTCACCGCGAAGCTGATACGCCTGGGCGTTTCCGGGGGCCAGGGCGACGATCGCGGAGTAGTCGGCGAGGGCGTCGCGGCCGTCGTGGGAGGTCGCCTCATGGAAGAGGGCGCGCCGGAGCAGGGCGTCCATCGATTTGGGTGCTAGCCGGACCGCTTCGTCGAAGTCGGCGCGGGCTTCGGAGTTTCGTCCCAGCTTCTGGCGGGAACGGGCCCGGCCGACGAGCGCGGTGACGTTGTCGGCCTGCGTGGCGAGGATTCCACTGAAGGCGGCTTCAGCTTCGGCGGCCTTGCCGCCACGAAGGAGGGATTCGGCGTCTTCGAGCGGACCTCCCGAAAGGGTAGGGAGGAAGACAAGGAGTAACAGGCAGAGGCCGCGGACGAACAAGGCGGACGCTGGCATGGAGAGCTGGGTCTCCGCCCCGGTGGCGACGAGGGCTGCCGGGTGGGGGCCAGTCCCAGGTTTCGGTCGAGGAGGACCTCCGAGAAAACCCAGAAGTGTCCAGTGGGTCAACGCCGGAGTTCCGCGGGCGCGGCAAAGAAGGGTTGTCTCGGATGGGTGAATGCAGTACGGTCTGTCTGCACTCCGAGGACCGCGGTTTTGCTTTCGAAATGAAAGGCATCTTCGGTTTGGTTCTGTTTGCGATTTCCGTGCTGGCGTTTCGCTGGTGCGCGGGCGAGATGGCGACCCAGCTCTGGGGTGTCGAGGCACGGGCGGAGATTCACCAGGTGGGACGGAACGAACCCCGGGGACGCTTTCCGGCGTTTCGGGCCCGCTATGAGTTTGTCACCGCGGACGCGGATCGGGCTTACGGCACCGCCCCCGTTCGACGGGGAGCCGGGGGCGGATGGCTGCGGGTGAAGTACCTGCGGCATGATCCCTCCTGGAATACCCCGGCGACGCTGTGGTACGCGGCCTCGCTGATGGTCCTCCTTGGTGCGCCCGCCTGGATCCTCACGTACTCGAGTGCGCGCCAGTTTCTGGGCAAAGGCAGCGCACGGAGCGGCGATCCCGAAGGCGATGACCGGCCGGCCCCTGCTTTGCTCGACGCCGACCTGGAGGCGTCCGGTTCGTTGGCGAAGTCGCGGGTAGGTTGCTTGGGCCTCTCGGTCGTGCTCGCGGCCGTTGCGGTCGGACTCAATCTCGCCTGGTTCTTTGTACAGGAACGCGGAGTGGACGTTGCCAGTCCGCAGTCGGACCGAGTCGCGGCGGGCGTCGACCCGAACGCTCCGACCCGCGTGCTCGCGCGCGGCGCGACGCTGGGTAATCAAGTCAACGGCAGCGCCGTTGCCTTCGAAGACGACGCCGTGTACGGCGCGGTTTGGCGTGAGGCCGCGGGAGCGTCTGGACCTGAGCCGGGACTCTATCGGTTTTCGCCCGGAGGATCCAAACTCGTTGGCGAGTCCGGTGTCACGGCGCACATCTACCGCGGGATCCAGCTTCTGGACGGCTGGCTCTACTACATCGGCATGGAGGGCATTCATCGCATTCGAACCGACGGCAGCCAGGCCGAGACCCTGACCCGCTCGCGCGCTTCAACGATGGCGGTGGTCGGTGATGCCATCTATTTCCAGCACGAGCTGCTTCGGGATTCATTGTATCGGATCGATTGTGACGGTGGCAGGGAGACGCCCGTGGTTCGAGAGTCGACCGGCCCATGGTGCCTGGCCGATGACGGTTGGATTTATTACGTCAACCGAACGGATGAAGGACGGGTCTGGCGGATCCAGTCGGATGGCCGCGGACGGGGGCGGTTCATGGATCGTCATGCCGGTGCGCTGCTGGTTGAGGATGGAAAAATTTGGTTCACTGACGTCGCTGACGGAGGAGCACTTTACCGTGCTGGTCCCGCCGGCACCGATGGAGTAAAGGTGGTCCCCGAGGCAGTGCAGAGCGTCCTGCCGATGCCTACCGCTCTCCTTGTGCTGCTGGCGGATGGGACACTCCTGCGGGCCCGTCACGATGGAACCGAACGGGTGGTGCTTGCGACTGACGTTTCCAGTCTGCTCGAGCACGAGGGAGTGCTTTACCTGACGAAGGGCCTGCAAACCCAGATTCTGCATCGCATCACCCTGGATGGTCAGGTGCGGCCCGACCTGCACCTGGGCCGGCAGGCGCCCGATTGAGCCCGGCGCCAACCATTCCAGGCCAAAGAGCCCCGTCACCGTAAGGCATGCCGCTTGGAGGTTGGCGTCCTCCTTAACTACAACGGTTTACCTGGGTGGAGAGTCGTAGTGCGGCAGCCCGAGGACTGATGGCGCCCTCGATTCCCTCACGCTCCCCGATTGATATAACGCAGGGCCGTGGGGAATGGGTTAGTCCTTTCTTGGAAAATATTCCACGAGCCGGTTAGCTCTCGACACCTTTCGTGCGCCTTCGGATCGTCAGGAACCCTTCGCGTAGCCGCCGCGACCCACCCCAATGACACCGACCGAACAGGCCCGTTGGTTTTCCGCGCATGTTCAACCCTATGAACCAGCACTGCGGGCGTATCTCCAGAAGCGCTTCCCCGCGCTTCCCGATCACGACGATCTCGTCCAGGAAACCTACGTGCGCACGCTCCGTGCCTACGAAGGAGGGCGCGTCACCCATGCGAAAGCTTTCCTCTTTACGACCGCACGCAACGCGGCGATCGATCTGTTCCGTCGTCGACGCGGCCAGGATCATGAAGAGATCTCCGATGTCGTCGCGATGCCCGTCCTCGACGAGTCGCCCGGAATCGGTGAGGCGATGGAGCGGGAACAGCGCCTCGAGGCTCTCCTCGAGGCGATCCTTTCGCTCCCAGAACGTTGCCGCCAGGTGATGATGCTCCGACACCTTGATGGCCTCGCCTACAAGGAAATTGCCGTGCGCCTCGGCATCTCGCCGGAAACCGTCAAGGTCCACATGATCAAGGGCGTGAAGGATTGCACCCGCTTTTTCCATCAACGCGGACTGCTCGGCTCCGATGCGCCCGCTGATTCCATTGCCTCATGAACACGTCGCCCGCCGATAATTCCGCCGAAAACGACGCCATTGAGACAAATGCGGCCGATTGGCTGATCGAGCGCGAAGAGGGCTTTTCCCCAGGGCGCGCTGCGCTGTTTGCTGCCTGGCGCGCCGCGGATCCGCGTCACGAGGCTGCGATCAAGCGCACCGAGAGAACCCTCTCACTGATCGCGGAGATGCCCGCGGTGCGCGAAGCGCTGCACTCGCGTCTCGCGGTGAAGAGCAACGTCATCCGTCCACCCTCCTTTCGAATGCCCGTTTGGGTCGCCGGTCTTGCTGCGGCTCTGGTGGTTGCGGCTGGAGTCTGGTGGATGATCCCTCTTCGGGGCGCTCCGACCCAGCGCTATGTCACGGCCGCGACGCGACAGCAGCAGGTCGCGCTGATCGACGGCTCGGTGCTGAACCTCAATGTCAGCACCCAGGTGCAGGTCGCCCTGACTCCGGAGACGCGTCGCGTCACTCTGACCGCAGGTGAGGCTCACTTCGCGGTCGCGCACGACACTGCACGGCCGTTCATCGTCTCGGCGGGAGGGGTCTCGGTCCGCGCCGTTGGAACGGCATTCAGCGTGCGGCTCGGTGAACAAGGTATCGAGGTGCTCGTGACCGAGGGCAGAGTCGAGATTACGCGGGATCGATCCCCCAATGATGGCGCGGCCGCGACGGCGCTGCCGGCGGCGCACCCCATGCTCATGGCGGGCGAACGCACCCTCATTGCCCGTGACGCACCCACGACCGAGGCCAAGGTCGAGCGTGTGTCGGCCGATGTACTTCAGGCTGCCGTCCGCTGGCACAGCCAGGTAATGACCTTCACCGATCTGCCCCTGCGTGATGCCGTCATCCTCTTCAATCGCCGCAATCCCCAGCAACTGATCCTTGCGGACGCGGAAGTTGGGGAGCGCAAGATTGGCGGCACCTTCGCGGCGGATCAGGTGGAGTCATTTGTGCGCCTGCTCGTGCAGGATGGGGATATTCTGGCGGAGCGAGGCGAGGACCAACAGATTCTGCTGCGTCACGCGCGGTAGTCGGCGTTCGCCGTGACTGCCCGGGAACATTTCTTGCGACGGGTACTAACCCGTTTTGCTGTCGTCTGCGTTGTAGGGGTAACCCCGTTGCTCCGTTTGACCCCGCGTCTCGTCCCGTCCCCATTCGTCGTCGTCAGCGCCCTTTGCTGTGCGGCACCGCTTGGATACGCGGCGGATGCGCCTTCGGAAAAGCGGAGTTTCAACCTCCCCCGAGGCGACGCCACGACCACGCTCAATCAATTCGCCGGCACCTCCGGCCGTCAGATCATCTACATGATGGACAAGGTGCGCGGAGAGCAGACCAATGCCGTGGCGGGCGCGTATTCGCCCCAGGAAGCCCTCGAACGCATGCTGGCAGGGACGCGGCTGACCGCGTCACAGGACCGGTCCACCGGCGCGTTCGTGGTCAGCCGCAGGCGAAATTCGGGTGCCACCGATCCGGCCGGGGAGGGTAAGCCGGACCCTGACCCGCAACCGCCACCCAAACCCGAATCGAAACCCTTGAAATCGAAGACCCCACTCGCCCGCGTCGCCCTCCTGCTCACTGTGCTGGCCGGCGTCGATGCGAACGCCCAGACTTCCCTGCCCACCACTCCTCCGACCAAGGATGTCGTATCCACCGAAGAGGCCATCACCCTCAGCCCCTTCACGGTCGATGCGGACCGGGAAAGCGGCTACCAAGCCACCTCCACGCTGGCCGGTACTCGCATCAATACCTCGGTGAAGGACATCGGGGCTTCCATTTCGATCTACACCAAGGACCTGATCAACGACCTTGGTGTGACCAACATGAACGAGCTGCTCATCTATGCCACGGGCATGGAGGCAGCCGGACCCGGTGGAAACTTCTCCGGCTCGGGCAACGACATCAATGCCCAGCAGACGACGGGCGACAGCGTGCGCACCAACCCGCAGGGGGGATCGCGCACCCGCGGTTTGGCCGGTCCCAACTACACCCGTAATTTCTTCACCTCGAGCATTCCGATCGACTCCTACAACACCGGGACCGTGACGGTCAGCCGTGGCCCCAACGCCGTGCTCTTTGGCGTCGGCAGTCCGGCCGGCGTGGTCGACACGGCGCTTCAGGCGGCCAATGTCGATCGGAATTCGACGCAGGTGGAGTTCCGTTACGGAAACAACGAAAGCCTTCGTAGCTCCTTCAACCTGAACCGTGTGCTCATTCCGAAGAAACTGGCGCTTCGGATCGCGGCGCTGGACGATCAGGAGCAATACAACCAACGCCCCGCATTTGAACATAAGGAGCGAGTCTACGGTGCACTCACGGCCCGACCCTTCCGCTCCACAACGGTGCGGGCCAATTTCGAGTCGGGACGCAGCAAGGCGAACCGTCCGATCACCCTACTGCCGTTCAACAGCATCAACCAACAGTGGATTGACGCAGGCCGGCCGGGCTTTGACTGGACGTTCTATGACGATCCCGACCGCAACCCCAACGCCCGCACCCAAAACGCCTCGACCTTCGTTCCACTGTCCATGGGACAGAACCAGATCTTCGACCAGATCGCGTTCATCTACAACCAGCCGAACCAGTCCGCCCCGAGTTTTGGTTTTCGCGCCACCACGCCGAGCGGCAACGCCGCCAACCAGGTGCGCGCCGGAGTGCTGCATCCCACGGTGAACCGCGACCTCGTGGCCGATAATATTACCTTTGTCAATACACGCAACATCGGCGAGATTCCCGGAGCCGCCTTCCCGGGTGGTCTTGTTCCGGCTGGCCTGAAGTTTCAGGGCTTCACGGATTTCAGCATCTTTGACTTCAAGAACCGCATGCTTGACGAGACCTCGCGGCAACGGGAGAGCTTCCGCAACGTCAATGTCACCCTCGAACAGCTCGTGTGGCAGGATAAAGCGGGCGTGGAGGTGGCGTATGGTCGCGAGTTCTACGAGCGGCAGGCGCGCAATTCGTTTTTTCAGGCTGGGAACAACAACCACATTCGGGTCGACACCTCGGTGAAACTTCCGAATGGCCAGCCAAATCCGAACTACGGCCGGCCTTTCGCCCAATATGGCGGCGGCAACTGGTCGGACCCGGAGACGGCGCGCGAAGCCTACCGGGCAACGGCATTCTTGCGCTATAACTTCAAGGACTTGAACCCTACCCTGGGAAAGTGGCTGGGGCGGCACGCCGTCACGGGTCTTTACGAAAACAGTGCGGTGGAGGCATTGAACAACAACTCCCGTCTCGCTGTTTACGGACCTGCGGCCGATGCGCTGCTGCAGGCCGACACCGCCTTTGGCCGTCGTCCCACCCTGCTCGCCTACATTGGCGACTCGGTCCTGAACGGAGCTCCGCTGCGGATCCAGCCGATTCAGATTGCGATCGTGGACGCAGGGATCAGCGCGCCGACCTCATACTTCTCCTCGCCCGCCAGCACCACGGTGCAGGGTGACTTCGTCACCGCTACGACTACGCTTCAACCGATCGGTGAGACGGCGAGCTTCAATCGTGAGGTGATCAAGTCTCAGGCTGCCGTGCTCCAGAGCTATTGGCTGGGAGAACACGTGGTGACCACCTTCGGCTGGCGACGCGATGAATCCTACCGGGGCACGATCAATGTGCCCTACAATCCAGCCGTCTCAACGAAGGTCTACTACGCCATTGACGACTTCGACCTGCCCTCCACCCCCGCACTCCAGGCGGCCAAGGAAATCAAGAGCTACAGCGGTGTGTTGCGCTGGCCCCATCGCTGGTATCGCTTGCCGCTCGGAATGGATGTGAGCGTGTTCGGTAATGCCTCGGAGAACTTCACCCCGGCTGGCGGACGCGTCAATGTGTTCAACGAGGGTCTGGGTTCTCCCGAGGGCAAGACCCGGGAGTTGGGATTGAATCTTTCATTCCTCAATGACCGGCTCTTCCTTCGTTTGAACCGATTCAAAACGTCCGTGGTCGGTGCGACCATCAGTGGTACATCGGGCGCCTACACCAACGCCTACAATAACGGCGTGGCTCAAATGGCGAGCTTTTGGGCGGTGGAACAGAACACCAATCCAAACATCGACCGGTCGGCCGACATCGAGCTGCTCTGGAGCGCCCTGCCGGCGAACTTCCGCGAGCTGATCGGATGGAAGGTGCTGGGGACCGCCGCTGAAGGCAATCTGACGACCACCGTGGCGGTGTTTCCGCAGCAACGTTCCGACACGACGGACTACGAAGCCAAGGGCACGGAATTCGAAGTCTCCTTCAACCCGAACCGGCAATGGCGCCTGCTGCTGAATGTAGCCAAGCAGGAGACGGTGCAGTCGAACATCGCACCCCAGGCGAAGGACTTCATCCAGCGCATGTTGCCGGTCTGGGAAAAGCTCGGCGACCGTCCCCGCAACAATTATCCGACGGGGCATGTGCTCGGCACACCCTTGCCGGCCACCAGCCAGACGGTCACTCAATGGCTGAACTCTCCCCAGGGCCCCCTGGTGCCCTACGCCGCCCTGATCGCCTCCGAGGGAGTCGCCTCCGCCGAGCAGCGCAAGTGGCGCGCCAATCTGGTGGCCAACTATACGTTTGCCAATGACGGCCGACTGAAGGGCTGGAACCTCGGCACCGGCATACGCTGGCAGGACAAACTCGGTATCGGGTAGCCCGCCAGCCAGACCCCGAGCGGTGTTGTGACGTTTGACATCGCCCATCCCTACTATGCACCCACGGAGACCGATATCGATTTGTTTGTCGGTTACCGACGCAAGGTGTGGAACAATCGGGTCGAGTGGAAGGCCCAGCTCAATGTCCGCAACGTCGTGAATCTGGGTGAAGACCTGATCGGCGTCACGGCCCAGCCGGACGGGTCGACCGCGACCACGCGGCTGGCCCCGGAGCGGCGTTGGTACCTGACCAACACCTTCAGCTTTTGATCCGGCCGATGTGGGGTGTTGCTGCGAAAGGGTGGTGGAGTCCGAGGTGGGAATCCGTTGCCCTGTGCAGGGGACGGTGGCGTGCGGGCGTTGCCGCAGGCCTCGCACTGCTCGTGATGTGCAGAGGGGTGACCGCCGCCGAGCATCCCTTCCTCATCGTTCGAACCACGGAGGATGCCGCACTGCAGGCCCTGGCGTCGCGATCGCCCTGGCGTGAGATCAAGGCGGCGGCGCTTTCGACCTCCAATGGCACCACGATCAGTGCAGGCGCGGGCGTCCGCGACCGCGCCTTCGCACTGAACAAGATCATGGAGTCGACCGCACTGGCCTATCTCATCGACCCGGCCAACCGCGACAAGTATCGGGATCGTTTTTACACTTACCTGCGCTACTGGGATCTGGCGCAAAGTGGAAACATCACGCAGGACATGACCGATGACACCTGGGACGGCTGTGTTCCCGTCGGTGCCGCGTTTTTTTACACCGTGGTGGCGATGGACATTATTCACTCCGATCCCAAGACCACTCCAACCCAGGCGGCCCAACGGGACGGCTTCATTGCGATGATGGACCGTGCTGGCGGACCTGGCCAGATGGGGCCCGGCCGGTTCTTTGACGAAACGCCCTTTGAGTTCCACCTCATGGCGCATCGCGCCGCCCAAGGGGTCTGGGCCCTGTGGAAGGGCGACGCCGTCCGCCTTGCGTCCGCCGTGGCGGACTATCGTCGTTCGTGGTTGGACTTCATTACAGAGGATGGTGTTTATCGCGAGTACTCCGGCTACGGCTTGGCGCGTTCCGGAGAGCCGTCCCGATCGCACAAGCACTTCTTTGCCGATGTGCTCGTGCACACGGGGGTGGACCCTAACTGGTATGCGCAGCCGCGCCTGCAGAAATTCTACGAGTGGCTGGGGGGTTACGCGATTATGCCCAACCGATGGACCTGGCCAATTGGCGATTCCAGCTACACGTCCTATTCCGGGAGCTACAACAGCAATTTCGACCGATCCGACCGCTATTCGTCCCTCGCCGGTCGCTATGGCCAGTGGGCGAAGAACAGCGGCCTCGGAGTCAACACCTTGTTTCCCTACCTGCTCACGCCAAGAACCTCGCTTCCCGCGCCGCTGGAAGCGCCGAGCCGGATATTCCCTGACGGCGGCGCCTGGTTGAAGCAGCCCGGCGGTGGGCGTGAAGCCTTCGCGGCGGTGCTGGTCAACCAGACCTACACGCCGACTTTTGGGCTTGGGCACATTCACAAGGAGCAGAATTCACTGCACCTGGCCGCGTTGGGGGAGGTGCTGCTGCGTGGATCCGGATACAATGGCTGGAATAGCAGTGATCCGCTGGGCGGGGGCTTTTCCTTTGCCTATACGAACAATCATGCCGTGTCTGGAAATGTTGCGTTGTTTGACTATGCCATCGGCAACGAGAAGGATCCATCGTTCACCAACGACCATCGAAAGCTGGGTGGCCTCGGGGTGATCGGTCTGCTGTCCGGAACGCTTGACTACGCGGTGGGTGATACCGGACCTGGCGGTACACCGACATCGGCCATTCCGAATGGCCGACATGTCCGCCATACAGTCGCCCTCTATCCCCAGGACGGAGTTCCCGCCTATGGCCTCTGCCTCGACGAGCTTGCGGGTGCGAGCAACGCCATGCAGGCGCACCTCGTGTGGCACCCGCACTCCGACACGCTGAGTGTGAATGCCGATGGCGCGAGTGACACGGAATTCGAGTGGAAAATCAAACAGACCGTCAATACCACGGACCAGCTGCACCTGTCCCTCTTTCTGCCGACCGCGCCGACGCGTCAACAGCTCTACAACGGGCTGTTTGGCGAGGACATCAGCGGCAACCGACCTTACCGCAGTTTTGTCGGCCGTTACGCGTTTCTTACCTACGCACTTGATCCGGCCACCCGCCGGCGCAACGTGCTCAGCGTCTTCTTTCCGCGGAAGAGCACGCAAGTGAAACCGATCATGGAGCGGATCTCGACGGGACCGGCCCCGGGTTCGAGCGGAGGCACGGCAGGTCGCGCGGCGCGTTTCCGGTTCGCCAGCGGGGTGGAAGATGTGGTGGCGGAGTCAGACGGTTCCGCCTTGCACCTGATCCCGGGTCCCATGAACGGTTCCTCGGTTGCCCGGGTGCAGGCGAAGTTCGCGGTGTACCGTCGCCTGCCGGGCCCGAATGGCCCGGTTCTGGGGTTTTATTTTGTCGCACAGGGCAGGAGCTTTCGAGAGACCGCGGACTTGGGCGCACGCGGATTTGTCAGTGACGCCGACGTCACGATTCATCTCCGGGATACGGTGGGAAGTGTGCTTTCGCCCGGTGCGTTCGTGACGTTTCATCACCCCGGTCGTTTCCAGGTCAGGCTCAATGATGCTGTTGCCGCTCCGCTGTCCGCGGGTGACGGATTTGTCCGTCTCTTTGTGCCCGCGGGCACACACCGATTAAGCCTCGATCCGATTCGAGAGGCGCCGATTCTGTCCCTCCAGCCGAAGAGCCGGTTCGTGTCGGAAGGGACTGGGTTCCAATTGGAGGTGGACTCGGGCGATGGTTCCGCGGTGTACCAATGGTTCCGAGATGGGGTGGCCCTTCCGGGGGAAACGGGTCGCACCCTGCACCGGATCGCGACGGCCGCGGAGGCCGGACGGTACACGGTGCGGGTGGCAAACGAGTTTGGATCGACACTCTCGGAGCCCGCCACGGTTACCCTCGATCCTCTCGCATCGCGCGCCGTCAATCTGTCCTGCCGCACCCGGCTTGCTGCAGGCGAAGTCCTCATACCGGGTTTTCACCTTTCCGGCACCGGTCGAAAGACCGTGCTGATCCGGGCCGTTGGACCTGGCCTCGCTGCATTTGGAGTTTTCGGTGTGTTGCCTGACCCGCGTCTCACCCTTTACCGCGATGGAACCGCGATTGCCGCGAATGACGACTGGACGGGGTCGACTCTGGGCGATGTATTCTCCCGGGTTGGAGCGTTTCCCTTGGAGTCCGGCAGCAAAGACGCGGCGGTGGTGGTCACTCTCGATGCAGGTGTGGGGTATAGCGTGCATGTTTCCGGCACGGGGCCCGGTGGGGTTGTCCTGGTGGAGCTTTACGATGTCGACGCCCCCTCGTCGGGCGGAACCTCGCGACTGGACAATGTGTCCGTTCGCGGACGTGCCGGTGTCGGCGATGCTGCACTCATCGTTGGGGTTGTCGTCGCCGGAGTGGGCGAGCGACCTGTCCTGGTCCGCGCCGGTGGACCGGCTTTGGCCGGGTTTGGTGTCAGCGGAACCCTGGCGGATCCCCGGCTTGAGCTCTTCGACTCCTCGCGACGGTCCGTGCTCGCGAACGACGACTGGGGACGCAGTGGAGCGGCCGAACGGATCGACCAGACGCGTCTCCTGGTTGGCGCCTTCCCCTTTGCAGTGGGCAGCAAGGATGCTGCGGCCATCACCGCGCTCCCACCGGGGGCCTACACGGTACAAATCACTCCCGCTGGCGCTGGCACGGGAGAGGTCCTGGCGGAGATCTATGAAGCACCTTAGCGTTCTCGGAGTTTCCAGTTCCAAATGACCCACTCGGTTCAAATGCATCCCGTCCGACCCTTCACACGGCGCGCCTTTCTTGCCACTGCGGGGGTGGTGGTTATCCCGGGTCTGAGGTCGGCCGTACGGGCTGGGTCACTACCGGCAGGCAAGGTGGTCGTGGGAGGTCATCCCTGGGTTTACGCCGCAGCCTTACCGCGCTACGACTTCACGCCCCTCTTGCCGCAGATCTTCTCGGACTTCAGTGCGGCCGGACTTGACGGCATCGAGTTGATGCAAGCGGTCCTGCGGCCCGACTCGGCGGTCGAACAGATTGGTGAACTGTCGCAACGGCATCACCTCCCGGTGATCGGTTCGTCGTTCAACGGCCCGATGTGGGATCGCGGGCAACACGAAGCGATCTTCGACCTGGCGGCCTTGGTCGTGGAGCGCCTGGGTCAACTCGGCGGACGCACGCTGGGAATCTCGGTCGGGCCGCTGCGTGGCGGGAGCAAGGAGCGGAAAACACCGGATCAGCTTGATGCCCAGGTGGAGCTGCTTCGGCGAATCTTCGCACTCTGTGCAGAACACCGGATTGTGCCGAATCTGCACAATCACACCTATGAGGTGGAAAACGATCAGCACGATCTGAAGGGAACTCTGACACGGCTGCCCGAGGCCCGATTGGGTCCTGACCTCAACTGGCTGGTGCGGGGTGGTGTCGACCCGGCGGCGTTCTTGCGTGAGCATGGTCCTCGCGTGGTCTTTCTCCACCTCCGCGACCAAACGAAGGAGGGACGCTGGTCGGAGGCTTTGGGGGAGGGAGACACTGATTTTGTCGCGATTGGCCAGGCCCTGCGCGACATTGCGTTTCAAGGGCATGCGGTCATTGAGCTGGCACACGAGCGTGGTTTCGTCACGACGCGCCCGTTGCGTGAGAGTTTTCGTCTCAGCCGGGAATGGGTTCGAACCCGCCTCGGCTACTAGATCGCCCTCAATGCGACCTCGGGTATGAACGCATCGGCGGCTTTCGATGCGATCGCTTAATGCAGGTTTGTTCCGTGGGTGCGTACGGCCGTGGCCACGTCGAAGCCCGCCTGCGCCTGGGCGCGCGCTTCGGCGTCCAGTTGGGCGACGAGCGGATTGACGCCGTAGCGGATGAAAAAGGTCGCACGAAGGGCTCCGATCAGCTGCCAAGCCACCACCGTGGTGGCGAGGCCGGCCAGGAGTTGGAAAGGAAGGTGCAGGATCCATCCGGCCACAATGTCGAGGGAGCGGTGGGCGACGGATCCGGTGAAGTCGAACCACGTGGGAAAGTTGGCGCGATTGGCTGGGTAGTCGGTGAACGCCTTTGCGTACAACGCCGCGCAGGTCAGAAGCAGCAGCGAAGTCGCAATGAGGCGGTAGCGTGGCCGGAAGAGGGGCCGGAGCGGGCCGGAGGAGCGCACGGCGCCATCGTGGTTGAGGAAGAACAGGTATTCGCCGTCCTCTTTCTGGCCGCGCCGAAACTCCACCGCTGAGGCGCGTTGGCCCTGGTCGATCTTCGCGCGGTGGTGTTTCAGGGCGACGAGCGTGCTGGTGCCATCAGGTCGGGCGATTTTGAAATGGTGGTAGAGTCCCGTGACAATGGATCGGGTCTGCGGAGTCGGGACCAAAGCCGTCGGATCAACGTACTTCTTCGTTTCGGTGTGTCCGGTGAACCCCTTCTTGCTTGCCACCACGATGCCGGTGACCGGGGCGAGGACGTACCGTCGCCGGCCGGCGTAAAGGCGGCGGGGATCGGAGCGATCGAGGCCAAAGCTCCGCAGCTCGCCGGTCAATCCCCGCAGCCATAGCAAGGCGGTAATCGACGTCACCAGGACCAGCACCCAGGCAGGTCCCTTGTACCACGCGACATCGACCAGCCACTGGGGAGCGGCGTTGGGGTCGTTCTGTCCGAGTTCGGCCGCGGAGTGTTTCTGAACCCGGTGACCCTCGGTGATGGCACGCCCGAAGCGAGTCCGAAAGCCGGGGCTGAAGAACTTCGTCAGGAGTTCCTCCCGGAGATCCGCGTCGTGTTCATACATCGAGCACAACGCCACCCAGCGGGCGCGTGGCGACTGGGCTCCGAGGCGGGCAGTTTCCTTCGGATCGAACGACGCCATCATGGGCCGGTCGATTGCTCCCATCGCTAGATTGTAGCTCTGCCGAAGGCGGGTTTCATCAGCCGTTTCATTCCGGCCCACCGCAAGGCTGGCCACAAGGTGCCACAGCTGTCGCAACGCACCCACCTGCCGCGCCTGGGTGTCACGTGGATTGTTGCCCTTGATTTCAGCGACGACCCGCTCCGCCGCTGGAAACTCACCCAGATAGACCGGTGACGCCGCCGGTACGGCGAGCGTGACGGTGCAGAAGCAGGCCAAGGTGAGGATATGACGCAGTGAGACGATCACGCAGAGACGCATGGAATCTCAGCAGTTTCGAGGAATGCTCTTAGCGTGCCAAGCCCGCGCTGGGTAAGTCTGCACCAATCTTGGCCCGATCGAGGGAGATCGGAACCCTCGTAGGCAACCAAAGTCGTTGGCACCGTTCACAGCGGTGCGCGCGTGAAGCGGAATTCCTCGATTTTGGGGCCTGCGGCCGACTTGAGTGACAGCTTGATGACAAGCGAGTCACCCGTGCGCTGGTAGGTCAGCCCCTGGAAGTAGGCGGTTTGATCCGCGAGTTTCACCAGTTTGAACTCCACCCACTTGTCCTTCTCTTCCCAGGGCGAGAGATCGCGGTTGAAGTGCTTCAGCCGGATTTTGAGGGTTCCGTCTCTCTGTTCGACCATCATGTATTCGCTGAAGCGCAGTGTGCCCTCGTGTGAGAGGCGGAAGATGCCCGCCATGGTGTTGTCCCTGGGCGGCAGCCACAGTTCATCGCAGGTGCCACCCAAGCCGGTGCCAACCCAGTGACCCACCAGCCAGCGTAGGTCCTCCAGGGTGGCCGGCGGTGATGCCTCTCCTTCTTGCAGGCGGAGGACCTCCTGAGCGGACGAAAAGGTGGCAAGAAACAGGGTCGCGACGACGAGCAGGGCTTTCATGACCGGGTGGTTCGGCCGGAGCATGGGGGGCACCTAGTCTGCGGCAAGCCGGCTCTGGTGAGGTTGCCGCTGTGGGGGTGCGGGCGCCGTCTTTGCCGGCCGGGCCGGCCGACCCGCGGGGCGGCGGTGTCGGAGCGGAAACGGCCAGCGATGGTTTCGCACAACCGAACGGATTGCAGTGGGAAACGGTGAGCCACCCCGGGTGGGCGAGTCTGGGGCTTGACATACATAGAGCTGCTATGCATAAGGGAGCCATGTATCGCAAAGCGGTCATCATGCGGGTCACCGGACTCCTCCCATCATGGAAATCGGCAAGGACTTGATTGCGGCGTCCTCGACGCCGATCGTACTCGCGATCCTGGCGGAGGGCGACAGCTATGGATACGCCATCCTGACGCGGGTGCGCGAAGTGTCCGGAGGGCGCATGGAATGGACCGATGGGATGCTCTATCCGGTGCTCCACCGCCTCGAACGGCTGGGTCATGTCGAGGCGCGATGGGAGGTCGCGGAGAGCGGTCGTCGGCGGAAGTACTACCACCTCACGTCCCAGGGACGCGCCCAACTCGCCGAGGAGAGCCGACAGTGGAAGGTCGTGGATGCGACCCTGCGGGGCATCTGGTCTGAGCTTAGCGTCACCCTGCGTCCAGCTCCGGCGGCATCTTTTCCGCTCCGGACGGCCGTCACCTGAATTCAAACCTATGTCCGAACTCAATCGTGATGCGGCGCTGGAAGACCAGATCGCCCAGTGGCGCGCCTTCATTCGCCGGCGCCAGGCAATCCAGGCGGTCGATGTGGCGGAGCTGGAGGATCACCTCCGCGAACAAGTGGCCGGGCTCGTCGCCGGAGGCCTGTCGACCGACGAGGCCTTTCTGGTGGCGGTCAAGCGTATGGGGAGCATGGATGCGCTCTCTCGCGAGTTCGCGCGCGAGCATTCCGACCGGCTGTGGAAGCAACTCGTCACCGCTCCTTCGGAGGGCGACGGGGCTAAGCGATGGATCGACACCCAGGCACTGGTGGCGGTCGGGGTGGCCGTGGCCGCAGCGGTGGCGATCAAGGTCCCGGCCTTCCTCGGGTTTCCGCTCGACGCGCATCCCGCGTTCTACGTTCGCAATCTGAGCCTCTTTGTCCTGCCGTTCCTGGCGGGCTACTTTGCTTGGAAACGTCGCCTCACCCCGGGCACGGTCCGCTGGATGGGGGTGGCCTTCGTGGTCGCCGGAGTGTTGGCCAATGTCGCCCCGTTTGCGCCGACCGGCAAGAACCCCGATCCCTTGCAGGCGCTGCACCTGCCGATCGCGCTGTGGCTCGCAGTGGGTATCGCCTATGCCGGGGGGCGGTGGGGTGAGGTGAGCGGACGCATGGACTTCATTCGCTTCACGGGCGAACTCTTTATTTACTATGTGCTCATTGCCCTGGGGGGCGGTGTGCTCACCGGCTTCATGGCGCTCACGTTTCAGTCCATCGGCGTCAAGGTGGAGCACTTCTTCCAGTCCTGGCTCCTGCCCTGCGGCGCGGTCGGCGCGGTCGTGATCGCGTCGTGGCTGGTTGAAGCCAAGCAGAGCGTGATCGAGAACATGGCGCCCGTGCTGACGCGCCTGTTCACACCGCTGTTTGCACTCATGCTGCTGGCGTTCCTGGGCACGCTGCTCTGGTCGGGGCGGGCCGTCAGCATTGACCGCGACCTGTTGATCGGTTTCGACCTGCTTCTGGTGGTGGTGCTGGGCTTGCTGCTCTATTCCGTTTCTGCTCGCGATTCCTCGGCACCGCCCGGGTTGTTCGATGGCATGCAGGTGGTGCTCCTGATCAGCGCACTGATCGCGGACGCCGTGGCCCTGTGGTGCATCGGCGCGCGCATCGGGGAATTCGGATTCAGCCCCAACCGGGTGGCCGCGCTCGGCGAGAATCTGATCCTCCTCGTGAACCTGACGTGGTCGACCGTGTTGTACCTGCGTTTCCTGGCCGGCCGCGGAACCTTCGCCCGGTTGGAAAAGTGGCAGACCGACTACCTGCCCGTGTACGCGGTCTGGGCGGCGATTGTGGTGATCGTGTTTCCTCTGATCTTCCGGTGAAAGCCCCCGGTTGACCTAGCGCGGGACCATGGGCAGGGACGGACCGCCGAAAGGTCAACGAGGGAGGGCGACCCCGGGTGCGATCGCCTCGTAGGCGGCCTCGTCCAGTTCCGAGCCATCACGGGGGCCGGCCCGCTCGATTTCGGGGGCGTCCACGCGCGGAAGCAGCCGGCGCAGCTTTGCCTTGGCATCTGAGAACCTGGGATCGGCGGCCAGATTGGACCATTCGTAGGGGTCGCGCTCGAGGTCGTACAATTCTTCGTCACCGTTGCGGTAGCGGATGTAGCGAAAGCGCCAGTCACGGATGGAGTGATTGCCGAGGCCGTAGGTGGACAGGACAGGAGCACCGCGTTCGACCCGCTGGCCAGCGAGGATTGGCGTAAGGTCGCTGCCGTCGAGCTCGTGAGACGCGGGCAGGGGCAGGCCGCACAGGCGGGTCAAGGTCGGATAGATGTCGAGCAGACTGACGGGTGCGGGGCACAGCTGTGCTGGATGCCCCGGAACGGAGATTCCAAACACGACGCGGCAGGTCTGCTCCCACAACGCAAACTTGGCCCACAGGTTCTTCTCTCCCGCATTGTATCCATTGTCGCTCGCAAAGACGACGATGGTGTTATTCGCATAAGGGCTGGACGCCAGGGCGTCCAGGACGCGACCGACCTGTTCGTCCACGTACGTGGTCGCCGCGTAGTACGATCGAATGTACTCCCGCAGCAGTCCGGAGTTCACCACTGCAGCATGGGTTCCCGTGCTGGTGGTGCGCCAGCGACCTGGGGCAGGCACGTCATCCAGGTCATCGGGCCGGTAGCCGGGTGGAAGGTGAATCGATTCGATCGGATACAGATCAAAGTAACGCTTGGGCACGATTCGCTCGGAGTGGGGACGCCAGAAGCCGACAGTCAGGAAGAAAGGCTGCTCGTGCCGGGCGCGAAGGAACTCGGCCGCACGGAACGCCTGCTCCGTGTCCTGCTGGAATTTGGCCGGATCCTCGCGGTCCCAGTCGTCGGGCAGGGCGGCGAACCGGGTCGGGAGGTACTTCGGGTCGGGCACTCGGACCGTCTCGGGCAGCACGAAAGCGAGCAGGTCCTTGTCATGGTAGGTGACGTATTTCTTGGCCGCGTGTCCCTTGAAGTAGCCTGGCGTGTAGTCACCCACGTTGTCGTCCTGGTAGGCGGTGTGCGCGATCTTGCCGTAGCCGGCCGTCAGGTAGCCGTGTTCGAGAAAGTGCCGCTGTAGGGTCACGGCACGGGCGATCGGCGCCTGCGTGCGGCGAAACGCCTGGCTGTTGTAGTAGGCGCCCGACTTCGACGGGTGAATACCGGTCAGAAAGGCCGCCCGCGAGGCCGAGCAGACCGGAGCTGCAGCGTAGGCATGATAGAACCAGGCACTACGGGCGGCCAGCCGATCGAGGTTGGGGGTGTGTACGGGTGATTCGTTCAGGACACCCGTCAAATTGGCCGGGTGGTCGTCGATCAGGATGAACAGCACGTTGGGACGCAATGACTGCGTCTGCTGAGCCGCCGCCGACACGACCATCCCAGTACCTAGAAAAACCCCCATCAATGCCCGGCCGACACCACGAATTGTCCTCCACCACACGTTTGACTGCGGATGGGTGCAGGGGTCCAGGGGGCGCGCGTGGAGCATGGAGAGAATTCTGAGACGGTTGTACAAAACCAGCCGCGACTAGATCGTCCAGCGAACCGATAACCGCACGGATCGGGGGTCTGTCGGCATGATGTCCGCGCGCGTGGTGCCAGCCCTCGGCACGATGCGATCACATGCGTGGTTGAGATTGGCCTGCACCGTGAGCCGGTTTCGTTTCCAAGCCAGCATCAGATTGGTGAGATTCATGCGGGGCAGCAGGTAGGTGACCTGGGTGTCGGCCGGCGAGGGCACCTGATGCCGCAAGGAGCGGCGAAACGCGGCATCGTGGGGATGGACCTCCGCCTGGAACCATTCCGCCACCTCCGGCTGGGTCGCAAACGACGTCGCCGGCAGGACTTCAAATCGGTTCGGAAGCGGATTCACAAAAAGTGTGTCTGAAGCGCGGATAGGCGGCGACGGGAAACAATGCAAGCTCGAGGTGGGCGCGCCGGCGGACATGGATCCGCAGCCCCGTCCCTGGCAAAGGGCGGAAGGTGACGGATGACACGAGTCGTGGCAATTCAGACTTTGAAGGTGAAGGCCTTCGAAGAATGCGGTTGGGAGAAGCAACGCCTGGTTCAGCCCGGAAGGAGGGCGAGGGCGGACCGATTGATCCACGCGGGGTCGGGAAAGGTGCGGGCCCAGCCAGCGGGCGTGACCTGCCTTGCTTCGTGCCAGCGGGGTTGTTCGCACCAGTCGAGGAATTTTCGAAGATTGGCGCGCAGGGATGGGTTGGCGCCGCGGGCGAGGAGGGCGGCGGCGTAGGAAGGATCCTGTAGGGGACCATTGACGACGGTGTGGAAGAGGGCGGTGTGACCTCCGAAACCGTCGCGATCGATGCGGGCAGGAATATCCACGTCGACGAGTTCCGTCAGCAACCAGTCGAAGATTTCGCGCTCCTGGAAATCGACCGCAAGGTGGAGCAGGGTGGTGCCATCGATCGGGGTCCAGTGCATGCCGGACCGGCCCTCGTTACGGCAGCCGCAGCTCTCGGGGTAGATTTCCGGCAGGCCGAAACGCCGCTCAAGCAGGTGCGGGTCTTCCCGGAGGTACTGGCGGAGGCGCGGAAGATCGCCTCGGTGGAGCGCCAGAATCGGTGTGTCGGGCAGGGCGTGGCCTTGCCGAGAGATCAGATCAAGGAGGGCGTGTTTGCGGGCAGGGCTGCGGGCATAAGTTTCGAGTATGAGCGCGAGGGGAGCGAGGGGATCGCCGCGTTCATTCGTCAGGGGCGCGCCGAGCTCGAGAAGGAAGGTGAAGCCCGCGACATTGAGGGTCTCGCAGGAGCCGAGGATGCTGCCGGGTCCGAGACGCACGCCCCCGTGGGCATGCAGCCAGCGGGCGCAATCGACGCGGCCCTGGAGTACGGCGCGGTCGAACGCGTGCTGGTGGTCGCGGGCGCCAAGGGCCGACACGGCCTGCACGATGTCGAGAAGTCCGAGGTTGGCGGCGTGGCTCATCGGCGGGCCCCAGTTTCCGCTCCAGACTGGCAGGTGCAGCAGCTCCGGGTGGGCACGCAGGAGGGCAACGACGGTGTCGCGCTCACCGGTTTCAATGGCGGTTTGCAGCGCACCGATTGTGGTGTGGGCTCGGATGCTCTGCTTCAGGTCGGCCCAGGTGGAAAAACCGTATTCGCGGGCGATCACCCATTGGGCGTCGCTCAGCTTGAACGCGGGGGGCCCGGACGCTGGATCGAGGGGGTGATTCTGACTGTACCTGGGATGCGCCTGTTTCAGGCGCTCCAGCGCTTCGGGCCGTCCCTCGTGCGCGTGATCGAGCAACTCGCGTGCCTCGCGTTTGGGAACGTCAAGATGGGGCCGCTGGGGCAGTCGGCGGGTCACTGTGGCCATAACCTTTCCTCCGTGGATGCGCCCGGGTGTCCGCTGATCGGGCAGGAAGTCAGGTTGGGAGGTGAGTCTGACGACCGGTGGGCTGGGCCCATGTCCGCGGACGGGATGCTTCCGGTGAGCGAGGGAAGGGTGGAGGGAAAAGGCAGGGCGAGGCAAGCTCGCGATCGACGAAGAGGAGTGAAGTGTGGAGTCGCGAAGGTTCGAGGCTCCCAAGAGCGCACGGTCGGACCGGGAATCGTGGAAAGTGCGATCATTGCTTGCCCACCGGCCGTTTTCTTGTCCCTGTGTGCCTGGGTTCGAGGCGCACGCTTCGAAGGCATCTGAAACAGTCGGGCCGCTGTTTCGCCGTTTATCTCTGCGTCAACGCAGGATTGCCGCCCGGCTGCGTGGGATCTTGTACTCCCGTGGCCAGTTTCGGTCCTGCGTGGTCGCCGGGTCTTTTGTCACGCACCATGCCTGCTACTCCGACCTCCTCTCCCCTTGTCGATTCTGACCGGGACCACTCCGCCCCCCTCACCTGGCCCGGCCACGTCGCCGATGACGTGGCCGCAACCTTTGGACCTGAACCCAAAGCCCATCTGACAGCGACCCGCGACGGCCTGAGTATCTCCAGCACGCGAGGCGAGTTTCATCTGCCGCGCGCTTCGGTGGTGAAAATTTGCCGGGGGAATTTCTATCCCTGGTTTTTTGCGTCCGTTCGAGTCCACCACCGCGAGCCGAGTGTGCCGGTGAGTCTCCAGTTCAAGGCGCTGGGCCACAAATCCAGCGAGGTGCTCGCGCGGCTTCGTGAACTCGGCTATCCGGTGGCGTGAAGCCTCCGGACTTCGCTCGGACGCTGCGTCTCTTTCGCGGTTGGCGACATCGCAAGCGCTCGATCCAGTCGATTCCGTGCCGGGAGCGTGGCTGCGCGACTACGTGGGCGGTGGCGCGGCCGTGAACCGGCTTACCCCTAGGTCCGCGGGAGCCGCAGAATCACTCGCAGACCGCCCTCCGGACGGTTGAACAGGTGAATGTCGCCGCCGTGTCCGCGGGCGATGGTGCGGGCGATGGCCAATCCGAGCCCCACGCCTCCGGTCGCGCGGTTACGCGAGGTTTCGAGTCGGACGAAGGGAGCGAACACCCGCTCGAACTGCTCCTCTGGGATCCCGGGGCCCCCGTCCTCCACGATGATGTCGAGGGAGTCCTTGGACACATCGAGTCGCACCTCGGCCCGTTCGCCGTAGCGGACCGCGTTCTCGATCAGGTTGCGCAAGGCGCGGCGCAGCGCGTCGGGACGGCAGCGCCAGGGGACGCGGCCGCCATCGGTGAACTTCACGGCCCAGCCGAGTTCCGCGAGGTCGTCGCAGATGCTTTCAATCAGGGCGTCGGCATCGATCGTGCGCGTGGGCTCGACCGTCGCTTCCTCGCGGGCGAACGCGAGTGCGGCCTCGGTCATGGACTGCATCTCATCGAGCGTGCCGATGAGCTTGTCCTTGGTTTCCGGATCATCGATGAACTCCGCCCGCAGCCGGAGCGTGGTGATCGGCGTGCGCAGGTCGTGACTAATCGCTGCGACCATCCGGGTGCGATCCTCGACGAAACGCCGTATCCGAGACTGCATACGATTGAACGCCGCGGCCGTTCGCCGGATGTCGTCGGCCCCTTCCTCCGGGACCGGATCCGCGTCCTCGCCGCGTCCGAAGCGCTCGGCAGACTCGGTCAGGTGCTGTAACGGGCGAGCAATACGGCGCGCGGCAAGGACCGCGACCACGAGCAGCAGCGTCGCTGTCACACTCAGGTACAGGTAGGAACGCAGCAGTGGAGGTGTGACCAAATCGGGCTTGGCATACACCACCTGAAGCCAGAGATCGGAACGGATCGCCACGGCGAGGCCGAAGCCGCTCCACGATTCCAGGTCGAGGACCTGGGCCGGGAAGCCGCCGGACCAGGTGGAGGCAGGCAGGGGACTCCAGGTGGCGGGCGAGGAGAGCGGCAGATCCGACTCGGCGATCCTGGGATTTGACGCGGGGTGCGCGGTGCTGGCGGCGGTCGCCGTTGCGGGGGAGGCGGAACCGTTGACCGGCAGAGCGCGAAGCAACTGGGCGCGGGCACCGTCGCGCCAGACCGTGGCGTCGCTCGGTGCCTGGTCCGTGATCCAATACCGTGTGAGCGAGGTGCTCGCCGCCTGGAGGATTTCCCGGTGCATTTCGGGCGACGTGCTCCCGACCAGCCGAGCCACGGCGGCGGCGCGGGAGAGAAACTCCTCGCGCCGCAGGTCGCGAAACGATTTCGCGCGATCATTGCGATAGATGAAGGTGAACGCGAGCTGCGACAGAACCAGCGCAAGGAGCATGAGACCGATCAGCTGCCCGGTCAGGCTGCGCATCCAGAAGCGTTTCATGGCGACTCAATCTTGGCGTTGAAGCTGTAGCCGCCGCCCCAATGCGTGCTGATGAGGGTCGGATTCTTGGGGTCGGTCTCAATTTTGCGACGAAGTCGGCTCACCTGGTTGTCGATGCTGCGGTCAAAGGCGTCCCCGGCCTTTCCGCTCGTCAGGTCGAGCAATTCGTCCCGGGTCAGGACGAGCCCGGGCCGCTCAAGGAAGACGCAGAGCAGGCGAAACTCCGCCGTGCTCAGCGGAACCGCGACCCCGTCTGCGCCCACGACTTCCCGGCGGTGCACATCGAGCGTGCGGTTGGCGAAGGAAACCGTGTCGGCCTGCGGGAGACGCCGCTGGGCTGGAATGGCGCGGGAGCGGCGCAGCACCGCCCGGATCCGGGCCAGCAGTTCCCGGGGATTGAAGGGCTTGACCAGATAGTCGTCCGCACCCATCTCGAGGCCGACAATCCGATCCGTATCCTCGGCAGCCGCGGTGAGGAAGATGATCGGCAGATCCGTCGTCGCCCGCAGGTACCGGCAGAGCGAAAGCCCGTCCTCGCCCGGCATCATGATGTCGAGCACCACCAGATCCGGTGCGCTCCGTTCCAAGAGCCGTCGAAAGGCAGCCGCGCTTTCGGCGGCGCTGACGCGATACCCGTGGTCGCCGAGGTAGCGAACGACCAGCTCCCGGATCTCCTGATGGTCGTCGATGACGGTGATATGCGGTGTCGCCTCCATGAAACGGTGAAACTAACGTCATGTTACCAGTCGGCGCGACGGGGAGCGCGCGAAAAATTGTAACAAACTGTGTCAGCCTCGGCGGCACTGCGACAGTCCGCCACAATCTTGGGGGCCGGCGGACAAGCTTTTCCGACGGCGTCGTGCTAGACTGGCGCCGAAGTCATGCGTTTCCCCCCTCTGTGCTGCTGCGCCCTCATTGCTCCATTGCTGTGGAGTGGGTGTGTCGTGGGTCCCGACTACGAAAAGCCCGTCACTTCCGTGGCTGCGACCTATGAGCACCCCATTCCTGGGCCGGCCGGGATGGAAAAGACTGCTTTGCCCAAGGAGGCCTGGTGGACCGTGTTCAAGGACCCCGTCCTTGACCGGCTGGAGCAGGAGGCGACGGCGGCGAGCCCGACGATCCGTGCTGCGGTGGCGCGGCGCGATCAGGCGTGGGCCTTGGCGCGCGTGGACCGTTCGGCCCTGTTTCCGCAAGCGACGGTCTCGGCGGGTGGCGAACGGTCGCGGGTCAGCGACAGGCTGCGTGCCTCCACCCGACCGAGCGTGAGTACGACGATTTCACTTCCCGTCGATCTCAGTTATGAAGTGGACCTGTGGGGACGGGTGCGTCGAACCCTCGAAAGTGGTGTTGCCCGGGCAGAGGCGAGTGAGGCGGACTACCGTCAAATCCTCCTGGGCGTGCAGGCGGATGTGGCCCGGGCCTACTTTTCACTCCGCGCTCTGGACGAGGAACGGGAGTTGTTGCGTCAAACGGTGGAGAGCCGGGGCCGGGCACTGGAGATCGTGCGCCGACGCTTCGAACTGGGGGCCGGAAATGATTTTGAAGTCAGCGTGGCCGAGACCGAGCGGGCATCCGCGGAGGGCGATCTGCTGGCGGTTGAACAGGAACGCACCGCGGTGCGTCACGCCCTCGCGGTGTTGACCGGTCGCCTGCCGGAGTCGTTTGCCCTGGAGCTGACCGAGCCGAGCCCGCGTGCCGTTCCCGCGATTCCGGTCGGGCTGCCCTCCGAGCTACTCGAACGCCGTCCGGACGTGGCCGCGGCCGAACGGACCCTGGCGTCGGTGCACGCCCAGATCGGAGTCGCCCTCGCGGCGTATTTTCCCTCGATCCGTCTCGTGGGTTCCGGCGGCTACGCGAGCGATGAACTCGGTTCGTTGCTCTCGTGGGGCAATCGCGAGTGGTCGTTTGCTCCCTCCATTTCGCTGCCGTTGTTCACCGGAGGGCGCAACCGCGCCAACGAAGCCCGGGCGCGCGCGCTCTATGACGAAGCGGCGGCGAATTACCGCCAACAGGTACTGGTGGCGTTTCAGGAGGTGGAAACGGCTCTCTCTGACCTCGCCCGGTTGGCGGAACGCGGGCGCGTGCTGGACCGGGCGGTGGCTTCGTCCCGGCGAGCGGCCGACCTGGTGGGCGTGCGTTACCGCGCCGGACGGATCGGATACCTTGACGTGACCGATGCCGAGCGCACGGCCATTGGCAATCAGCGTCTCGCGGTCCAGGTGCGGGCACTGCAGTTTGCCGCGAGTGTGACCCTGGTGAAGGCCCTGGGAGGAGGGTGGTGATTTTATGAAAACACGTTTCTGGTGGGTCGTTGTCGCGCTGGTGGCCGTCGGCGGGTACCTCGCCTGGCGGCAGGTTCACGGCCGCCAGGCCGCGGTGGCTGGGGTTCCGCCCGGCGCCAGCCCGCGGAGCAAAGCCGTGACGGTGGCGGCGGCCACCGCGGTCGAGCGCGATGTTCCGATCTGGCTCGTGGGCCTGGGCACCGTGCAGGCCCACAACGCGGTGACGATCCGGCCCCGGGTCAGCGGGGCCCTCGATCAAGTGAATTTTACGGAGGGGCAGATGGTGGCCGCGGGTGACGTCCTGGCCCGCATCGATCCCCGGCCCTACGAGTCAGCGCTCGCTCAGGCCCGGGCGCGCAAGGCGCAGAACGATGCCCTGCTGGCCAACGCGCGCCGCGAACTGACTCGGATTCGTTCATTGGTCGAAAGTGAGGCGGAGGGCCGGCAGCTGCTCGACCAGCAGGAAACCGCGGTGGCCCAGTTGGCGGCGCAGGTTCAAGGGGACGAGGCGGCGATCGCGGCCGCCCAACTCGATCTTGATTTCACCTGGGTGAGGGCCCCCTTTGCCGGCCGCACCGGAGTCCGGATGATCGACGCGGGAAACCTGGTCACCGCCAATCAAGGCGCCGGCATTGTGGTGGTCGTTCAGTTACAGCCCATCTCCGTGGTCTTCAGCCTGCCCCAGCACCACCTGCCGGCCGTCCAGCGCCGCGTCACCTCCGACGCTTCGCCATCGATGGTCCAGGCCCTCGGTGAGCATGGCGCCGTGATTGGCGAGGGTCGACTTGAGTTGGTCGACAACGCGGTGGACACCGCGACCGGCACGGTGCGGCTGAAGGCAACGTTCGAGAACAAGGATCTGGCGCTCTGGCCCGGACAGTTTCTTTCGGCGCGCCTGCTGGTGGAGCGACGGACCAAGGCGGTGACGGTCCCCGCTGAGGTGGTCCAGGCCGGATTGAATGGTACCTTCGCCTATGTCATCCGGGCCGACCAGTCGGTGGAGGTGCGGCCGGTCCGAACCGGCCCCTTGGTCGAGGGCCAGACCGTGATCGAGGAAGGCCTGCGCGCCGGAGAACAGGTGGTCCGCGACGGCCAGAGCAAACTTCAACCGGGAGCCAAGGTCGTGGTGGAAGGGAAATCGTCATGAGCGTATCAACCCTGTTCATTCATCGTCCGATCGCGACCACCCTGCTCACGATCGGGATCTTCCTCATCGGGCTCATCTCCTTTCCGCTGCTTCCGGTCGCGCCTTTGCCGCAGATCGAGTTTCCGACGATCCAGGTCTCGTCCAGTCTGCCCGGGGCGAGTCCGGAAACCATGGCCTCCTCAGTCGTGACGCCGCTGGAGAACCAGCTCGCGCTGATTCCGGGGGTGGCGCAGATGACTTCCACCAGCACCTTGGGCAACGCTTCAATCACGATCCAGTTCGATCTCGACAAGAACATCGATGCCGCAGCCCAGGAGGTGCAGTCGGCGATCAGTGCGGCGGGTGGACGGCTGCCGAACGAGTTGCCGAGTCCGCCGACCTACCGCAAAGTCAACCCCGCCGACTCGCCGATCATGATCCTGAGCGTCAAATCGGCGGTTTTGCCTTTGACCGAGGTGAGCGACTTCGCGGCCAATGTGATTGCCCAGCAGATCTCGCAGCTTCGCGGCGTGGCCCAGGTCAGCATCATGGGGGAACAAAAGCCCGCGGTGCGGGTGCAAATCGATCCGGCCAAGCTGGCATCGCTTGGCATGAGTTTGAGCGACGTCAGCGGGGTGATTGCCTCGGCCACCATCAACTCGCCGAAGGGCAGTCTCAACGGCGCCCGCCAGACGCTCTCGATCTATGCCAATGACCAGCTCCTGCAGGCCGAACCCTACAATGATCTGATCCTCGCCTATCGCGGCGGCGCGCCCGTTCGGGTGCGGGACGTGGGCCGGGCGGTCCGCGGGCCGGAGGACACCCGGTCGGCGGCGTGGGTCAACAATGAGCGCGGCGTCGGCGTCATGATCCGCAAGCAGGCCGACGCCAATGTCATCGAGACCGTCGAGGGCATCCGTGCCATCCTGCCGCAACTGCAGGCCACCATTCCCCCAGCCATCGAACTGGAGGTATTGAGCGATCGAATGCGCACGATCCGTGCTTCCGTCTCCGAAGTGGAGTTTCACCTGGCCCTGACAATGCTTCTGGTGACGACGGTGGTGTTCCTTTTCTTGAGGAATATCCGGGCGACACTGATTTCGAGCGCGGTGGTGCCGATCTCGATCATCGCGACCTTTGCCGTCATGCGCGTGCTTGGGTTCAGCCTCAACAACCTCTCGCTGATGGCCCTGACCATCTCGGTCGGTTTTGTCATCGATGACGCCATCGTCATGTTGGAGAACATCTACCGGCACATCGAACAGGGCATGAAGCCGATGGAAGCCGCGCTCAAGGGGGCGGGGGAGATTGGTTTCACCATCATTTCCATCAGTCTTTCTCTGGTGGCCGTGTTCATTCCGATCCTGCTTATGGGTGGAATTGTCGGACGTTTGTTTCGGGAATTCGCGGTGACCGTGACCACGACGGTCCTCGTATCGGGATTTGTCTCCCTGACCTTTGTTCCGATGATGTGCTCCCGGTTCCTGCACCACCATCAGCCTCCGAGCGGGAACTCCTGGCGGGCGCGGGCGGACGGGGTGCTGGAGTCCTTTTTCAAGGGAATGGAGGGCCTCTACGAGCGACTGCTTCGGGTGGTCCTCCGTCATCAGGGAGCGACCTTGATCTCCCTCGGACTCACGCTGGCGGTGACGGTTCTGGTGTTTGTGAAGATGCCAAAGGGGTTTTTCCCCCAGCAGGACACCGGCTTCATGACGGCGACGGCGGAAGCGGCGGCGGACATTTCGTTCACGGCCATGTCCGAACGCGTCCAGCAGATTGGTCGGATCATTCAGGCGGATCCGGGTGTATTGGCCCTGCAGTACAACGTCGGCAGCGGCCGGAGTTCGTCGAGCCTGAACAACGCCCGCTACTGGATCACCCTCAAGGAGCGGGATGCCCGTGG
The DNA here is from genome assembly GCA_046346755.1 of Opitutaceae bacterium. Taxonomy (GTDB): domain Bacteria; phylum Verrucomicrobiota; class Verrucomicrobiia; order Opitutales; family Opitutaceae; genus UBA6669. The sequence continues at coordinate 73,247 of JAXMHM010000015.1, forward strand.
CCCGGTCTGGACGATCATGGCGAGACTCCGCCGGAAGACTGATTCGATACCGGGGGTGACGCTGTTTTTCCAGGCCCAGCAGGACCTCAATGTCGGTGGTCTGACCTCGAAAACACAGTTTCAGTACACCCTCCGCAGTGCGGATGTCGATGAACTGAACAACTGGGCGCCGCGAATTCTCGAGCGCCTCAAGGACATGGCGGAACTTCGGGATGTCACGTCGGATCAGCAGTCCAGCGCACCGGCGCTGAGCATAGAGATCAACCGCGAGGCCGCGTCACGGTTTGGGATTCCGGCGGAGGCGATCAACAATGCCCTCTACAGCGCGTTTGGACAGCGGCAGATTACCCAGTTCTACACCCAGGTGAGTCAATACCGGGTGATCATCGAAGTGCCTCCCGAGCTGCAGAAGGATGCCTCCAGTTTTGACCAGCTGTTCCTGAAATCGCCGCTGACCGGAGGACACGTTCCGCTGTCGTCCCTCATCACCTACGATACGCGAACCTCAAAGCCGCTTTCGATCAATCACCTGGGCCAATATCCCTCGGTGACGCTTTCGTTCAATCTGGCCCCGAACGTGGCGCTTGGAGACGCGGTGACGGCGATCGAGCAGGCCGAGGCCGAGATGGGGGCGCCACCGACGCTGACCGGGGCTTTCCAGGGAACGGCGCAGGCCTTTCAAAGCTCGCTCAAGTCTCAGCCCTACCTGATTGCGGCGGCGATCATCGCGATCTACCTGATCCTCGGGATGCTCTACGAGAGTTTCATTCATCCCCTGACGATTCTCTCCACACTGCCGTCGGCGGGCCTTGGAGCGTTGCTGACGCTGTGGATCTTCGGCCATGACATTGGCGTCATCGCGATCATCGGAATTCTGCTCCTGATCGGCATCGTCAAAAAGAACGCGATCATGATGATCGATTTTGCCATTGAGGCCGAGCGACAGCATCAGGCCAAGCCCGGCGATGCGATCTTCGAAGCCTGTCTGAAACGATTCCGCCCCATCCTCATGACGACGCTGGCGGCTATGCTCGGAGGTATTCCGCTGGCACTTGGCCATGGCGATGGATCCGAGCTCCGCCAGCCACTGGGTTACGCGATTGTAGGGGGATTGATTCTCAGCCAGGCACTGACGCTCTTTACGACGCCGGTGGTTTACCTCGCGTTCGATCGCATGCGGGAACGTGCCATTCAGCGGCGGAATCGCCGGCGCGGAAGCGTGGACCCGGTGCTGCGTGATTCGGCGCCCCTCGAATCCTGAGCCGTGCGCAGTGACTTCGAAAAGCCCGCGACGCCATGGTTGGGACCCGGTTGCCCAAGAAAACTCGTCCCAGGTGCCCTACTTCGTTTCGTCGCCGCCGAGCACCCGTCGGGCATCAGCGCTGAGCATGTCGGTGGTCCAAGCGGGTTCAAAGACCAGATCGACCCGGACCTCGCGTGCACCGGCAACCTGGGTGGTGGCGGCGCGCACGCCTTCGCAAATCCAGCCTCCGGAGGGACAGGATGACGTCGTGAGAGTCATGATGACGTGGACCTGCTCCGCAGTGCACTCGACGCTGTAGATGAGTCCCAGATCGACGATGCTGACGCCAAACTCGGGATCGGGAATTGCCTTCAGTGCCTGCCAGACTGCGGTGGCGTTGAATTCTGCGGTGATCATGGCTTAGGGTGTTGCAGCCGGGTCGGGGACCGGGGCGCCCAGAGGTGTCGAAGTACGAGTCCGGCATGGCCGACAAACAGTGCGACGCCGGCGGCGAGCAGCCACGAGCCGAGGTGCAGGAGCCAGGGTTCTTGTGTCCATGCACCCATGAACAAGGGAACCACGGCGACCCCTTGCAGGCCCAGGGCCGAGGTCTCGAGGGACGGAAAAGCGAGAGCCCCGGCCGCCGGAGTGGGCATGCGCCCAACCCTGGGTCCATAGGCAATCATCCAGGTCAGAAACGGGATGACTTTGCAGAGCATTCCCGCGATCACGGGCAGCAATCCACCGGCGAGCAGAGCCACGGCATAAGGCATCGCTCCGTATCCACCCGCGCTGGATCCCCAGGATGACGCGGGCCAGAGGAGCAGGAGACCGAGGATGGGTGCGAGGAGCAATGCGCTGCAGCCGGCGAGGAATGCCCGGAGGCCGGGGTCGAGCAACCGCTTCTTCCGTGTGGAGAGCGTGCGCCGGAAGGCGTGTCCCGATGCGATCAGGCCGGCGAGCACGAGGACAGCGCTGAAGCAGGCGAGCAGGTTCCAGTGCAAGAGCAGAGCCGGAGCCAAGGTGACCAGTCCCACCTGTGACATCCACAGGCCTTGTCGCACCGGCCGCCAATCCGGCACATCACCGAGGGTGAACATGGGTACCAGTCGAAACGTCACACCCTGCAAGAGTGTGAGAAAAAATCCACCGAGGCCGAGATGGGCGTGGGTGCGCAGGAGCAGGATCGGATCAAGCGGGAGAAAGTACCAAAGTCGATTGGCGGCGGCGACGATCCCCACCCACACGGTGATGAGCAACCAGAGCGCGGCCAGCTGGAGCGACCACGCCACCGCGTCCCGCCGGCCTGAGTTTCGAACCGTCTTCCAGGTGTTCACGGCAAACAGACCGATTCCTACGGCAAAAGCCAAGGCGAACGGCACGAGTAGGGCCATGTCCCACCGGGTGAACGCCACAACCATGCCTGGAACCGAGACGCTCTGCAGGAAAAAATGCCACCAACCGAGGCGGTCACGCCAAAGGGTCGTGCCGAGCGCCACGGGAGCAATCTGGTAGATGGCGCCTGTCGCCACGGATACAAAGACGCCAAGGACCCAGGCGTGGGTCAGGGCCACGACCGCGGGCGCCGCGTGGGGAAGCGCGAGCACGCCGGGCGAAAGGGCCAGCATGGCCGTTGCGACGCCCAGCCAGGCGAGTCCCAGCACCATGAAGGCCAGGGGCAGGCGACCTTGGGTCGCAAGCCAGCTGCCCGCTAGCTGCGGGACCGGTCGGACGGCCGAAGTGCCGACGCGTCCGGGCGGCTTAGCTCCGGGTGAGGAGAGTGACCCAACTGCCGTCGGGCTGTTCGGTGCAATCATAGCGGAATCCCCGGGCTTGGGCCTCGCCGAAAAGATGGCAGGGTTGGCGATCTGTGATCGCTTGCAGCGACCGATCGGACGGGAGCGTTTCCAGTCCGCTCAGGATACGCATCAACGGCTCCGGTGGTTCGAGCCCACGCGCGTCGACTTCGACTACGTTCCGCTTGGATCCACATCCCCCGACACCCGGCGGCAGCGTGGCGCGCGGCAGGGACGCCGGCACCGTGACGGCCCGGATCTTGCTGATCTTGACCTGAAACTCCTCCGGACCGCGAAGAAGGTAGTCCCACTCGAAGGCGTCGGGAAACTGGGAATTGAACTGATACCAGAGCGGAATCGGATCATGATCGTTAACCAGGACAAAATGCTGACCGACCGCGAGGTCGCTCCAGCGTTGGAAAATCTGAGCGTGCTTCACGCGGCAGGGAATCTCGCGGACGTCGAAGAACGTCGGGTCGACGGAGGTGGGGGATGGATTCATATCAGAGGAGTCGGAAGGAATGGGCTGCCTCAGCAGCAGGCGTCCGTTGCGTGGTCGCATGCGAGGAGACTAGCAGGGGCCTGCTCCGCCCGCCTTGATCCAGGTCAAGGTTTGAGTGGACTCCTCCTTGTTTGGCGAGGGACCTGATCGACGGTCGGAATACCGTCTGGCCGGGTGCAGTCGTCCCCGGGGAGGGCGCACCAGGGAAATCAGCCCTTGATCGCTCCGGCTGAGAGCCCGCGCACAAACAGGCGCATGCAGAAGAGAAAGAGGATGATGAGTGGAACGGAGGCGACGAAGTAGGCCGCCATGATTTGCCCCCACTGTTTGACATACTCCCCGTCCAGGTAGATGAGTCCGACGCCGAGGGTGAAGAGCTCCTTGTCGCGCAGTACGATGAGCGGCAGCAGGAAGTCGTTCCATTTGCCCAGGAAGGCGAGGATGGACAGGGTGCCGATGATGGGCGCGGACATCGGAATGACGATGTGGCGGATCTGCTGCAAATGCGAAGCGCCGTCCATTTCCGCCGCCTCAAACAGGTCCTTTGGCAGATCCTCCGTGAAGTTACGCAGGACGAACAAGTTGAAAACCTGACCGCCGGCCACCCCGACGATGATCAACGCCCATAGTGTGTTCAGCAGGGAGAGCTCCTTTAACAGGCTGAAAAGCGGCACGATATTGGCCACGCTGGGCAGCAGCATGATAACGAGGAAAGCCGACCAGAGCACGCCGCTGAAGGGCATCTTGTAACGAGCGAAGAAATACGCGCCCAGGATCGCGAAGAAGACCGTGCCGATCGTGCCCGTTACGGCAACGAACACGGTGTTGGCGATGTACGGACCGATCAATTTGAGGCCGAAAAGCCAATTGCGGGGGTGGTAGTGGGTAAGGTCGAAGTGCGTGGAGACTGCGATCACTGCGGGGCTGGAGGGCCGGACCCCCGCCAGAGTTTCCCGCCAGGTGGCGATCCGGGTCGATTCACGATCCGTCGCGCCTGGTTCGCGCACGACTTCGGTCACGGTGAAGGGAGGACTGGGAAACCAGGGGCTCTGAATGAACTGAGAATTGTCCTTCAGGGAGACCTGCAGCATCATGTAGAGGGGAAACAGCTCGATGACGAGAAAGCAGAGAATGACCAGGTGCTTCGGCCAGTCTTCGGATGTGCGGGAACCGACGGCGGCGACCGGTGCGGGGCTCATTTTTCGACGCGGACGTAGCGGTGGTTGACGTAGGTGAGGGCGAGGATGAACAGAAAGAGGATCATGCCGATGGCGCAGGCGTACCCGAACTCGCCGGCGATGAACGCCCGGTTGTACATCCACAGCCCGGGCACCATGCCCCGAGCCCCGGGCCCTCCCGAGTCGCCGAGCAGCAGCAACTGCAGGCCGTAGCCCTGAAGCGTGCCGATCACGAGGAGCACGAGCGAAAGCCGGACCTGGGTGAGGATGAGCGGCAGCTCAATGTAGAGGAACTTCTTGAATGGACCGACTCCGTCGAGTTCCGCCGCCTCGTAGATTTCCTGGCCGATCGACTGCAGACCAGCCAGGTAGATAAGCACCCCGACTGCGCCGATCCAGGGGAAGCCCCAGATGAAGAGCGCGGGCAGAACCAACTCAGGTTGCGACAACCATCCGATGGGTATTTGCGCGTGAAAGACGCCCCAGCCGAAGACGTGATCCATGCTCACTAGCAGGCTCTTGAATCCCGTGGCATCGAGCACCTGGTTGAGCACACCGAGATTGGGGTCGAAGAAAAACTTCCAGATGAACAAGGTGACAAGGCTCGGAACGATCATGGGGATTACCAACAACACCCGATAGAGGTACTGCCAGCGATCGCTCTTCAGGCGGTGGATCATCACGGCGATGACGATCGAAGGGATCATCTTGAAGAGGTTGAAGACCATCAGCAGGGCAACAGTCTTGAACGAGTCCCACAAGACGGGATCGCCCAAGGCCCGTTTGAAGTTGTCCCATCCGACCCACTGCTTCGAGTCCCCTCCCTGCCAGTCGAAGAAACTATGATACACCGCACTCGCGGCTGGGAAGTAGGAGAACGTCAAGACCAGGACGAGCGATGGCAGAATGAACAAGTACAGTCTCCACTCCCGACGTGCTTTCTGGCGTGATAGAGGCAGGGCCATGGGTGTCGGAGCCGGCGGACTAGAGAGAAGCGGGAAAAGAAGTGTCGAGGAACTTCGGCTCGAGGGGCTCGGAGCAGGGGAAGGACACGTCGGAAACCATCGATCCGGAAAGGTTTGAATTTCGCACCCCGGAGAGAGGGGGCGTTTTCACATCAGCCAGCCGTCGGCCCGCGTCTTCGCAAGCTTTTATCCGTCGCTCCCTTCGCTTGGATCGAAGTCGTCGATTTGCTGGTCGATCAGTTCGCTCATCGTCGCCCGCAGAAGGCCAAGGATGGATGGGTGAGCGGTAGTTCTGCCGTTCCGACACCAGGCCTGGCCCTGAGTTGACGCCACGCGGTCGTTGCGGTTCAGGCCAGGATGGAAAGTTTCTCCTGGTCGATGGTCCACTGCATGGGCTCGCCCATCAGGTAGCGCCGGAGCTCGTCGACCATGCAATGACCAAGCCGTTGGCACTCCTTGCCCTGAGATCCGGCGATGTGGGGCGTATGAACCACATTAGGAAGTCGAAACAGGGGCGATTCGGTGTCGGGCGGCTCCTGAACCATGACGTCGAGCACGGCGGTGAGATCCAGTCGGTCGACGAGGGCTGCCTGCAACTCCGCTTCACGAATCAAACCACCCCGGGCGGTGTTGATGAGGGTTGCGCCCCGTTTCATGCCGCGGACAAGTTCGCCCGTGATGAGGTTTGCTGTTTCCGGCAGCAGCGGAGCGTGCAGCGACACCACGTCGCTCCGGGCAAACAGATCTTCGAGTGAGACCTTGCTGACGCCAAGATCGGCTGCTTCGAGGTGTGTGAGGTAGGGATCGAAGACCAGTACCGTCAGTTCATGAGGCTCCAGTAGCTGGGCCACGCGTCTCCCGGTCTGACTCATGGAGACGAGCCCGACGGTGGAGCGAAAAGTACCGGCGGGACGGACCGGTGGCGATGTGCTAGCTGCCGGTTGCTCCCGCCGCACATGCTGCCAGAAGCACTTTAGGCTGAGAAGAATCGCGCCGACCGCGTAGGCGGCGACGGGTTGGGCGTTCATGCCGTAGGCGCTGGTAATCGTGATCTCGCGATCCCAAAACTCCGGCGTCACCACATGGCGAATGGATCCGCCCCCGTAGAAGACGGCGCGCAGGCCGGGGGCCGCGTCGAGCAGGGTACGGTCAAGCACGGGAGCGCCCCAGCCTGTGAAGAGCAGCTCAACGTCCCGCAGCAAGGTAAGCCGGCCTTGAAGCGAGTCGACCGTCTGGTCGGGTCCCGCCCAGTGAACGAGTGAATCCAAACTTTGCCTCACTTCGTGGCAGTAAACGTCCGAACGAAAGCGAGGGTTCATCACCAGCAGGGCGATGGGCGCGGTGCGGCGGTTGGCGGTTTGGATCATGGGCGGCCGCGAAGGGTCGTCGGGGTACTCACAGGGGAAAGTGCGACACGGTGCGCCAGCCGGCCTGGACAATAAAGGGGCGGAAATCCTACCTGTAGAACGTGGTGGAGCGCCCTCAACCCGGAGCGCTCGCAACCGGGGGCGGATCCGCCGCCATTTCAGGGCCAGCTAGGGTGGCGGTGGGATGGCCAGCGAAGCCTTCCAGTAGGCGCTGATGGTCTCCCGTTGAGTCTGGTACTCGAGCAGTTCGTCGAATTTGCTCCGCTTTTCCCTGCGCGATGGCTGCCGGCGCTCGAGGATTTCCAGGGCGGCCAGGGTTGCGTCCTGCCGGGCGGCGTTGACGCGGGTGTCGCGTTGTGCGCGGTCGATCTCCAGGCGAACCACGCCGGTGATCTCAGGCTTCAGCCGATCCAGGAACTTTTCGACGGATCCGGTCGGACCGGTCAGTCCGTCGAGGCACTTGTTCCACAGGTAGTCACACAACGGCAGGGCGGCCGGGGTCGGGTGCAGTCCTGGATAAGGCATCACGCCCGGCAGTGGCTGGAAGGGCGTCATGACGGATTGCACAGGAACCTCGAGCACGGCAGGTAGCAGTTCGCAGGATTGGACGAAACGCGTTTGTCCGGGCAGGGAGGTGAGGAATCGGAGAAAGTCGAGTGCCTGGGCCTGAAGGCCGGTCTCGGTGCGCAGGAGGTGGAGGACCTTGGCGCCGCTGGTCAATTCGGCGACCGGGCCGACTGTGTACTTACCGATTGGATCGTTGTCGGGCCACGGCCAGGTACCGACCACCACCGGGAATCGAACGCCGGTCTTGACGCCTTCGGCGACGATGGAGGACGTCACGAGCGCAAGCGCACGACCCTGAAGGAAGTAAAACAAGGCGTCGTCGCTGCGCGCCTGTTCAAAGCCGGGCTGAAAGAGGCGCGACGCCTCCCGCACGAGATTCAGACCGCGGCGCACGGACTCGTCATCCAGCGTCCAGTCACCCCGATAAAGCCCAACGATCTGGTTTCGCACATAGGGTCGCAGGGTGCTGATCGGGTCGGTCTCAAGAGCCAGACGTTGCGTCTGCGTAGTGAGGATTCCGTCGAGCAAGGGGCGACCGGTCTCGCGGGCCGCGGCGATTCCCACCACGCGTTGCGGCTGCTCCGCGTTGAACGCCTCAACGAGCGGAACCAGCCGGAGGAGTTCCGTCATGGTGCGTGGTGGTTCAGGCGAGCCGGTGACGCGCTCGAGCAGCGGCCGATTGTAGAGGAGGCGGTGCGTCACAATTGTCGACGAAACGCCATAAACATCCATCAGGACAGCGCGGAACGCGGGGAACTCGTTCAATCCGTCGACAAAGGTGTCGCGCCAGGGCAGCCTCTCGAGGAGCGTCCCCTGATTGTATGGGTTGGGCTGGCGCATTTCATGCGTCAGCGCCACAAATGAGCGCGCTGCCTGCTCGTCATTGGGTCGCGCACCAAGGGCCTCCACGATTTCCGGAGCGGTTCCCCCGATGAGCTGGGTGGTCAGCCATGCGGTATAGAGGCGTTCGGGAACGGAGATTTGAACGATCCGGATGCCGGGATGGAGCGCTTCATAGGCGCGGGCCACCTGATCGTACGCCTCGTGCACGCGGGGATGGGTTTGCACCACCGCGAGGCGCAAGGTCATTGCTGATACAGGTTGGCTCGTCGGTCCGGAACCAACGAAGAGGAGCATGACGACGAGCCGGGCGAGCACACTCTGCCACGGTTGACAGCGGTGGGGGGAGTGAATTCGCCCCACTTGGGTGAATCCAGAAACACGGGATGTCATCGCAAGGATTCCCGAAGGTGACGCAAGTAGCTATTGCGGGGGTCACGCGGGAACCCCTCGGCAAACTCCTTCATGGTCGACTCCGCCAATTCCCGATGGCCGAGGCGATGCGCGAAGTAGGCGATTTGAGCCAGCGTGTCGCCCAGTACTTCGCGTGCGGCGATGCCCTCGGTTCGCGCAGCCTGAAGGTGCCGCAGAGCCTCGGATTCCGAAAGGCGCTCGTAGAGGCAAAGGGCTCCGGCTGCGAGGTGGAAGGAGCGTCGGGCCGCGGAGGAGCGAAGCGACTTTACCCTGCCTTCAAGGCTGGCGATTTCATGCAAGCGGGCAGCCTGGGTGGTGGCCCGACCGACTCGGAGCATGAGTAGTTTCCCGAGCCCGAGTTCCGCGAAAAGATCGTCGGGGTAGCGGTCCAGCAGCATGACGAAGTAGCGTTCTGCGAGTGCCGTGTCGGGACGGGTGCTGTGCCATTCGGCCCCCCGCGCCAGCCAGTACAGCGCGCCGGCGCGCAGATGATCGTCCGAGCCGGAGGCGGCCACCCGTTCAAGCAAGCCCGCGGCCTCGCGCCAGCGTGCTTCGCTCCGTGGCTGGAGATTGATTAGCGCGAGTGCGTAGCCATAGGTTGCCTCGCCGGGCGCGGATTCTCCGGCCCGCTCCTGCTCGAAGCGTGCGGCCGCGGATCGGAAGTCGAGTGTGGCGATGGCAGTCCAGCCGGTATCGAGGTCCGGCTCCGCGTGGGCGCGGACTGCCGCCAGCACCGTCATGGCGACGGCAAGCGCGGCGTGACGCAGGTCCGGAGCGAGACGTGGCCCGTACCGAGTCAATGGTGAAGCCACGAGCCGGGGATGGATTGCCGTGGGTGGCCGGGGCCGGACATTTCCAGGGTAGGAATGCCCTGCCAGATCTGTCCAGGCCACCAAGCCATCCAATACTCGTTACGAAATGGACGTTGACGGTAGTCTACAAAGGCGACGCGGAGCCGGTGGGGACCGGCGGCCAGCGCCACGCTCCACGCATTCTCGGCGTGCAGGTCGGGGTTGGGCATCCATTCATGTTCGTCGATGAAAACCCGGAGGTCAAAGCCGGCGTCCAAGGTAGCGGTATAAAGGTGTTCCGGCGCGTGGAACGTGTAGACTCCGGTCGAGGGCACTGAGAGTGTCCCATCGTAGACGACGGCATAGGCTCCATCGGTGGTTCGAAGCTGGCTCAAGCCATTCGGTTCGAGCAGCGAGGCTGCCGAGGTGGTGCGCCGGGGTGTCAGCACGTCAGGCGATCCAGCATAGGCAAACAGCTCCATCCACGGGCCTTCATAGTAGCGGGCGCGCAAACCGGGCGCGGCCGCTGTCGGCGCGGGGATCGCGGGCAGGGGGTCTTGTCGCAGAAACAGCGCGGACACGGTCTTACCAGCGGAGGGACCGGCCGCGTCCATCGGAAGTTCGGTCAGACCCTGGCGCAACGGGCGAACCTTGATCAGCGTGGTCGTCTCGAGGGTGAACGGCCCGGTGTAGAGCTGGGACGAAGGGGTTGGATCGCTGCCATCGGTGGTGTATCGCAGTTCCACCTTGTCCGTACTGGGAGGAGCTTGCAGGGTGACCGTCAGCGAATTGGTGAAGCAGGTTTGTTCGGGCAGGATTTTCACCGTGTCGATCGGACGGTGGATGGCCGTTGTTGTCCAATGACCGCGGGGATCGACCACGAATTCAAAGTCGGATCCCGGCAAAGCGGGTGCAAAGGTGCCGTGACGCACGTGAGAAGCACCCAGTACCATGCCGTGTAGGGAGCCCCCTCGCTTGATCACCAGCAGCAACTCTGCGTCGGCACTCACCGGACCCGCCTCGAGTGCCTGAGGAGAGCCGGAGCTGGCGTCCAACCAGAAGGAGGAGCCCCTCCGGGTCGTGGCCGAGATCCGGGTCTGACCGCGCGGGCTTGTGAGTTCCTGAATGTCGCGAAGTCCGGAATCCGCGGTGGGAGCGTTGCGAGCAGTCGGTGGGAGAAACGCAAATGTCGTGACGACCGATTGCGGTGCGAGGCCTGACCAGGTCGCAGAAAGGCGTTTGGGTTTGCCGGATTCCTGTTGGTCCATCGGCTGGAACCGACTGCCGTCCCGGGAGAGCGGCCCGCCGAATTCAACCGCGCGTCCGAAGAAGTGTACGGCCACATTGGGTCGGTCGGCGGCGACAGACGTGAGGGAACGTCGGTCCGGGCCGACTACCACCTTGGCCTCCTCTGGAAAAGCCAGCGCCATCGCAAATGATCGAGGGCTGCCGGAGGTGGCGCCGATTGCGTCCTGCACGATGAAGATTTCCTCGCCGGACACGTAGATGGATTTGCGCAGCACCGAGGGGCCGTCCACGGACGGAATGGACGCGCGGGTATCGCGTCCGCCGACGTGCCGGTGGCCGATGGCGTCGCTGTCCACCGGCAGCAGCAAGTCCGTGTAGGCGTAGTGACTGTAGGGCGGATCGAAACGGGTCTCGACCAGGTCAAACTGATCGGACGTGTGCATCCGCGTGGGCACGACCTGCCGGCCGGCCTGTCCGGAAAAGTCGACTTTTCCGCCGGTGGGGACCTTGTTCAGACGCAGGGCCGCATTCGGCGGCTTTCGATCCACCAGCACCGGAGTTCCCGAAAGCACGGAGCGGTCGCCCGCGAAGAGTGAAAAGTTGGAGGCAAGGGGATGGGTTTGGCTGTGATCCTGGAACGAACGGATCGCAATGAAGGGCGAATCGGGAGTCCAGCGGTCCCGCAGATAGGCGGTCGCCGCGTAGGGCATGAGATTGGAACGCGGGGGTGGGTTCCGACCGGCCGGGTCCGGGCGCCCGAGCAGATGATTGATGCGCCACGCGGCCTCCGGTTCCTGACGCACGTCATCAAGAAGCCGATACTTCAGCCAGTGGCCGCCCAGGTAGCCTTTGAGGTGCTCCGCCGCGGTCGGCACCGATGCGGCCCAACTCTTGTCCCAGACGCGGAGATTCCCCGGCCAGTAGTTGCCACGGGGAGAAAGGTGACCGAGGAGGGCTCGCTGCATCGTGCGCTGGTGATCCCAAAACGAGTGGGCGGTCAGTGGGTGTGCATCGGCGGGAAGCGATATGTACGGCAGTGCGTACCAGGCGTATTCGACGTCGATGCCCTTGTGCCCGGCGTCAAAGGACTCGAATGTTTCTCCATCGAGTGTGCGGTGCTGGACCATGTTGTAGCGCCAGAGACGCCAGAGTTCTCGTTTCCAGTAGTCGAAGGCCTTCAACTCGGGAAAAAATTCGGCAACCTGAATGCCATAGGAGATGCCCATGATGCCCCAGTTTGCCATCTCGGCGCGGCGAGCGCGGATCAGGTGAGGCAGGTAGTCTCGGGCCAGTACCATCACAAGGCGGGCCAGGGTGGTGGAGGGGAAATCCCGGGCCAGCTCCGGACGGGAGTCGAGCGTCAGCCGGAGCATCATGAGCATCGACTGGAGCTGCTGCGTCTCCAGTTCGGTGGTGATGCGAAGGTGCAGGGATGCCGCTTCGTAGTCGTCGGTCGCGTGCAGGGCGTAGTCATCAAAGTACTCGCACCAGCGTGCCAGGTGTTCACGCGGGCCTCCGGTGACATAGGATCCGAGCAACGGATAGAACAGCCCTCCTGTGCTCCACCCGCTGCCCAGATGGGGGAGGTAACGAAGCGAACGAGCCACTTCCAGCCGGAGATAGAGTTCGCGACCCTCGGTCGAGCGCCAGAAAGGGGAGGAGCGGGCCGTTCGACCGGAGAACATGTCGAATGCCTCACCCGGAGGCAGGGGATTGGACACCGGAGCCCACCAGACTTGCCCGGGTGGACCGACTCGCGCGCCCACCGTGATCTTCTTGCCGCCAGTGCCATCCAGATCGGGAAGCTCCACCTGAGAAACGGTCACGCCGTCGAGATTGAGTGCGACCACCCCGGGTTCGGGCCGCTTGAGGAGCTGCTCTCGGGAACGTCCATGCGCGAAGTGAAAGAGGAGATTCTGGGTGGGACAGCCGAAGGTCTCCGGTGATTTGAGCTTGGTGAAAAAATAGCTGCGATACGCGTCGAGGGCGCCGGTGTAGTCTTCCTGGAGATAGCGGCGACGAAACTCCTCGAGTCCGGGAGCATCGAGGTGAACGACTCGCGCGAACTCCCGGCAGAGGGTTGCAGTGGCGGCGGAGGTGCCTCGCTGCTCGAAGGTGCGCGCATGTTCGACACCCCGCGGATGAGGCGGAAAGGCGATGCTCACGTCTGGAGGTGCGGTCAAACCTTCCATGGGTTTGATCTGGGTGGCATCGCCGATGGGCAAAGCCGGGCCCCGTGGGGTGGCCCCGTCGTGATGAAACATAGACGAGCGAGTGCCGGACGGAATGTCTTCAACGAACACCTCGAGTCCATAGCCGGCGGCCGCCGGTACAACGAAGGTTACTGAAAGGAGCTGGGTTGTTCCTGAAGCCAGCGTGTGGGGCCCTGACCGCGTCTCTACCGGTGCGTCGCTTTGCAGCAGATTGCGCACGACCGCGACCAGGCGTACATTCCGGGCATCTCGCTCGGTGCCACGCACCTCAACGTCAGCGACTCCGGGGCCGGCCATGAGCGGAAACGGGGTCGCGTGGAACCCACGCAACGGTCCCTGATAGATGCGGTGGGAGACAAGCGTGAAGGGCCCGGTTGCCGCGCGGGCTTCGGTGGAAGGAGCTGCCAAGAGTCGTGACATGAGCATCACGACGACGAAGGAGAGGAGACAACGCATAGGGATGGGGTCTGGATCGTGGGGTCAGGTTGCGGAACGGAGAGGCCGGCGAGGAGGTGCCCATCCAGGTTGCAGCGACGTGAGCGCAGTGGGCTGACAGCGAGCGCGGCTTGCAAACTGCCTTGCTCCTAACTGTAGAACGGTGGGCTTTGCGAGACTGCGGAGTCAATTCGTGAGGGACGCTTCGGGGCAATGCGAGGATCGACCGAACAACACAATGGGCTCGCTTACTACAGGTAGGATTGTGCGAGACTGACGCCCGGTGATGAATCCCTGACGATGCGAGCGTCGACTCCACGCCCCTGTGGAGTAGTGAGCCTCACCCCGAACCTGCGACACCCATGACCTGTCGGTACCCCATCTCCAGAGACGCGTCCCTCACCCGTTCTATTGCCACACCCTGCGCCCGAACCTTCTCACTTCTCATGGGATTGGTGTTGGGCACAGCGGAAGGTTCCGGCCAGTCGGTGATGCCGCCGCGGCCTCCGCCCTTGGAGCCTGAGCTGACGCTGGACGTCTTTGAGGTCAAGGCGGAGGAGGACGACGGTTATCGCGCGGCCAACACGACCTCGGGCACCCGCTATAACATTCCGATCAAGGAGCTGCCCATTTCGGTGGACGTTGTGACTGAAGATTTCATGCGCGACATTGGAGCGGCGGACTTGCGACAGGCGATGGAGTACACCATCGGCCTGCAGCAGGACGTCGGGGATCCGGCGAGGGTGAATGACAAAGAAGCCGGTGGCGGATTGATCCGCGGGCTGCAGGTGAGCAATCTGAGCAGCGACGGTTTCTCCCGTAATTTTGTGTCGGATCCAATCAGTGCCGCCCGCATTGATGTCATGAAGGGTCCCGGTGGAGCGCTTTATGGATCGGGAAATGTCGGCGGTGCAATCAACCTGATCAGCCATGTCCCGTCCAGGCGTATGGAGTACTACTTCATGCAGCGTATCGGAACATATGGTTACACGCGGTCTGAAGCGCGGGTGTCTGGACCCGTCACCCCGCGGGGCCGCCTCCGTTTCTCGGTGGCGTCGGCCTTCGAGAACCGCAAGTACGAGGCCGACTACGATCACCTGCACGCCTTCACCCTGGCGCCCAAGCTTGAATTCCACTTCTCGGAACGCACGCGAATCACCCTGGACGCCGAGCTCCTGCGTCGGAAGTGGGCGCACCTGGACAATGGACTCATCACGGATCCGAACACCGCACTGGGCGTGGACATCCCAGGTCGAACCGGGGCCAAGGTGGTGGCGACGCCGGATTTCCGCCGCTTCCGCTGGCTTGGCTCCGATCCCAACAACAACCGGCGCGGGTACAGCTACTCGGCGATGCTCGACCATGCCTTTTCGCCCGATCTCAAGATGCGGATGGGCCTCAACTACCAGGGATTTCACCTGCGCACCGTCCGTTATGCGAACCCGACCATCCGGGCCTCAAATGCGACGCAGATCCCGGCGGCCGTGCGAAGTGATCCCCGTTTCATCGCCCTTCTTCGTTCGGATGGCCGCGTTCTGGAGTACACGCAAAACGCGAGCGAGCTGGACGGAATTCAGGGCGGGTTTCAGTACCGGGCCGAGTTCTTCTACGCCTTCAAAACCGGGTCCATTGTGCATCGCGTCAACAGTGGACTCTCGCATGACACCTCCCGCAATGCGGGAGACCACCACAAGATGGACCCGGTCTACACCAATCTTCCGCTGGATGTGGCGCTCTCACGCTATCGCTCGCTGACCGACTTCGACACGGTCTGGCGCTGGAACTACAACATTCCCGTGGTCGGGCGGGCCCAATGGCAGGAGACCCGCAGCTACAGCAACTCCATCTACGCGAATGTCACGAGCAACGCCCTGAACAACCGCCTGACCACGATGATCGGCGGGATGTACACGCGAAACGACTTGCAGCGTCGCGACCTCACGACGGACACGGATGCCTTGCTCAATGTCGCGTTCATGCGCTCGAAGCCCCAGCGGCACGGCCGCCCATCGATCAACGCCTCCTACCGATTGACCCCGGAGATTTCCGTCTACACGAACTTCTCCAAGGCGTTTTCTCCCGGTGACTCCAATCTCGCCGTGGATGGCAACGGCATTCCGCTCAAGATCAAGACCGGCAACAATCAGGAGTACGGCATCAAAGCGGAACTGTGGGAGCGCAAGGTCTGGGCCACTGCGGCGGTGTTTCAGAACACCGTGTTCAATGACCGTTACGCCAATGTGCCCTTTGCCTACAACAACATGGTGACGAGCACGACGGGCTTTCAGGCCGATGTGCAGATGGACACCCGTGCGAAGGGTGTGGAGCTGAAACTCGACTGGCGGGCGACCAAGGCGTGGATCGTGAATGCGAATCTCCAGGTGATGGACCGAGAGGTGGTGCGGGTGGATCCCCTAGTGACGCCGAACCATCCCAATGCCACGATCCGGGCGGCCCAGCTGGCGGCCAAGCCCCGCGACGCCAGCATCTATCTCGGTCGTAATACCACCAATACGTCAAAGTACATGATGCGAGCCTTCTCCAAGTACGAGTTCCACGATGGCCGGCTGCGGGGCCTTTGGGTGTTTGTCGGCGCGAAGTACGATGGACGGCGGGAATCGGTCAGCTCGTTCAGCACTGATCCAGATGCGCTTCCCACCTTCCAGACCGTTCCGTCGAAGATGATCTACGATCTGAATGTCGGCTACCGACACAAGTTCGGTCGTTTGCAGTTGAATCATTTGGTCAAGGTTGAAAACGCCGGAGGCTACGATGACTGGTATTTCAATGCCTTTTATCCGGGGCGTACCGTCCACTATTCCATCGGCTTCAGCTACTGAGCCGTCCCCACCATGCCGACTATCCTGCACCCGCATCCTGCTCCGCACTCACGTCCGTCGCTCGCAGGCTGGCTGCTCCTGACCCTGACCCTGGGCCTCGTCGACGGCCGCGCCCAGGTCGAGCACAAGAAGGAGTGGCAGCCGGTCCGTACCCGGCAAGCGGTGGCGCCGGAGCCGACCCGCCTGGAAGCCCGGTTGAAGGCGTTTGAGGCGAGAAATTCACCGTCCGCGCTTGCGGTGCTGGCGGAGGAGTTCTTCGGATTGCTCAATCCCGATTACCAGCCGGAGTCGGCTGCCCAGGCTGAAACGTACCGGCAGGCGTTTGCCCAGCTTCGAGCCGGCCGGCACGCCGACGCGCTGGAGTCCTACCGGCGCTTCTTCTTCGAGCGGCTCCGTCATCCGCCGACCGGCTTCAAGGTCAAAGGCCTCGATCCGACCAAGCGGACGTTCATTGAGTTCTTCAACGAGGCGGACCGGCTCATGAAGGGAGAGTTCATCCTCGCTGCCTTTGACCGCCCCATGCCCGACGCGGTCGAGATCGGCGGAGTGGATTCGATCCTTGGATACTATCGTTCGGGCAAGCACAACGCGCACATGATCAACCTGGTCCTCAAGAACGGAGGGCCGGGGCGGATGAACTGGACCCACCAACCGGAGGGCATTTGGGGACCCACGGTGCATTTGCCGACAGGCCCCGCCTTCGTCGGAAGCAGCTACAACAAGGACATGGTGTTCGCTCCCCTGTTGGCGGCGTATGTTGAAAAGCGCGATCCCCGCTACCTGGCCCGGTGGTCCGAGTACGTCGACGACTACCTCTTGAACTACCGCCAGGATCTGTCGGAGGCCGGCATTCGTTACGATGTGGAGTGGGGCGGCGCGGGCGGACCCAATTTCGGCCACCTCGCCTACCTGGTGACGGAAGTGAGCGAGACGGATCGCGACCTGCCCGCCGCGACATTTATCCGCTTCCTGAAAAACAAATGGTTGAGTGACCTGCCCCTTCATATCCGGGGCACCCGCGCCGCCGGTCCCAACCGGATCATGCACATGTACGGATTTCTGCTGCTTGAGAACTACCTGAATTTCCCTGAACTTGAATGCGCGGAGTACCTATTGCGCGAACGACGCCGCTGTCTTGAGTGGTATGCACGCGCTTGTGTGAATCCTGACGGCACCGGGATCGATTACGCCCCAAACTACAACAAGAACTACATTATCTGGCCGACCAAGGACTACGATGTCTATCGCGGTATGAAGCAGCCCCCGGCCTGGGCAACGAAGTCGTGGCGCACGGAGATCCTTGAAACCCAGTTGGACATGGCCCGCTACCTCATTCGCGATTTCGCCCCGGGTGGAGGAAAGCCTGGATTCAAGAATGTGGATGCCGACCTGCGCTCGGAATACTTCAACCCCAACTCGTTCATCAGCCAGTTTCTGCCGGAAGCATGGAAGAACGAGGACAACGTCCGGGTGGGCGAGATGCTGATGGGGCGCGGCGCTGCCGCGGAACCCTCGTTCAGGTCCGAAGCTTATCCCTATGGCGGCTACTATTTCTTTCGTGAGAATTGGTCTCCGGACGCGCAGTTCGCGTACTTCCACAGTTATCGTCCCGGCTCGTCCGGGGCCTGGCGCTTCAATCAGAATCTGCAATTGCAGGCCTTCGGGCAAAAGATGCTCAGCTTCTACACCGAGGAGTCACCGCTGCTGGTGGACGGGTGTGGCCAGATTCATGCCGGCGACTACGAACGGGCTCCGCGCAGCTACCGTGACGACGAGCACGGGCTTCACTATGGGCGCTATCAGGCGAACATGGCGTGGTTGAAGCCGCTGCCCCATCGCTGGACGTCGTCAGACCGCTTCGATTTTGCGGAGGGCACGGTGACGACTCCCTACATGGAAACGTACGTTGATCGTGATCCGACCTTCATCGACGATGTCAGCCACGGCAGGCAGGTCCTCTTTCTTCGCGGTGTACAGGCCTGGATCGTCACAGACCGCGTTCAATCAAGGCAGCCGCATGCCTATCAACTGCGTTGGGGGCTGCACCCGGATCGGAGCGTCCCCGAGGGCTGGGTGAAGGCGAATCCCGAACCGCCGGTTCCGGCTGGTGGCAAAGGGGCCGTGCGCCCGATTGGTTACGCCAAGACTGAGATCATTGTGGATGCTGACCGTCAGGTGTTGCGCACGGCCTCGCCGGGCAGGCCCAATCTTTCGATTTTCCACGCGGCGACGACTGCTCTTGAATTTCGGCCCGGCGACATCACCCAGGCGCATGACAAGTTCGGCAACGCCTACCTGACGGGGCCTCACTTCCGGTCGGACCGAACGGCGGTGGTCGCAAGTCTGCTTTATCCCCGAAAGGACCTATCCACCGACCTGCGCCAGTTCACACCGCAACGGGGGGCCGACTGGACTGGATTCGAGGTCACCACAACTCCGGGGAATCTCATCTCGTATCGCGCTTCCGTGTCGGCCCGCGAGCTTCAGGCGGGTGAGGCCCGCGGGCAGGCCACGGTTCTCGTTCAGGTGACACGGGTGGACGGCGAAATCAGCGGAATTGCTCTCGATTGCCGCAAATTGGAGATTCGGGGTCGGATGATCGCATCGGATCATTCGGATTTCGAATACGTGCTCCGCTCCGACGGCGAGATCCTCGTGACCCCCATTTACCGTCCGCTAGAACTGGTGCGCATCTCCCCCGAGGCGGATGCCTTTGTCGATGGCACCACCATCACTCTCAGTCATGAGCGGTCCGATGTGGACATCCGGTACACCTTGGATGGAAGCGACCCATCGGATACGTCGCCGCGCTATGCCGGTCCGCTTGTCCTGCGGGAAACAACCTGGGTGAAGGCGCGGGCGTTTCGTCGGGGTATGGCGGCGGGGCAAATCACGCCCGACGGGGTGCGAGTCTCGGCGAGGCAGTCCGCGCTCTTCACCCGGACTGCTCCGCTGGCCCCGCAGGTCCCGTCGACGGGAGATCGCCGGGCCGGTCTTGCTTATCGGTACTACGAGGATGATTGGACCCTGTCAGCGATCAAACTTCCGTTGCTCAAGCCGATGCGTTTCGGAGTCGCTCGCGATCCGTACGACCTGTCGGGTCGCGCCGGCGGGAAACGTTCATTTGCCTTGGTCTACGATGGATTTCTCGAGGTGAAGGACTCGGGGGTTTACACCCTGCATGCCCCTCCGGAGTGGGGTGACTACACCGTGGATATGGGCTATGATCTGCGCCTGTTCCTCGACGGCCGCGAATGGTACCCCTCGACGCGCCGGCACAATTATGGCGGGTGGACCCTGCCGCTGCTCAAGGGCAGCCACAGCCTACAGGTGGTGTTCATCGATCAACGTCCCGGGGACAAGGAGGCGAGCAAAGGATGGAACAACGTCATGGGCGACTGGATGTGGAAAGGGGATGCACCCCAGCTGGAACTCTCGGGGCCAGGTCTCCCTCGCCAGAGAATCCCTGCAGCGTGGCTGTGGCACGATTCACGCTCCCGTGAGGTGAGCGTGACCCAGGCCTCGACGCGGCGGTGAGGGACCGACCGAGCAGTTCCAAGGGTCCCCAGCCATGCACACCGTTGGCGGGTGTGCGTCGGCCGCTCAGGCCTGCCCCTGCCGCGTGACCGTTGTGCCGGCATTCCAGCGCCCCTCCACGAGCGAATACCGGGGAAACTCGGGAAGCCCAGTTTCACGGTTTCGCACCAGCGCAAGGACAAGGTCGATGGCGGCTTTTCCCAGGTTCTCCCATGGCTCAACAATGCAGGAGATGGTGGGATCCTCGATTCTCGCGGTGAGGAGCGAAAAGCCGACATCCTTGGGAAAGCGATAGCCGAGCGTGTGGAGAAGGTCGTAGGTCTCCCGTTCTCCAATGACGCAGTCGAGTTTCCGGCTTTTGATCCACCGGTCCACGGCGACTTCGGAGAAGTGATCGAGGACCAGCGGAGGGACGCGTTCCGAGGCAGAACGCATCAGTTGGTCGCTGAGGTAGGCGCCCATGAACGAGTGTTCGGTGCGCTCGTTGGCGTTGTGCGAGATGACCAGTCCAATCCGCCGGTAGCCGAGTGCGTACAGTTCGCGAAGTTGCAGACGCATGGAGCGATGCTGGTGGGGACAAGTGCGATGCAGGGGAGTCCCCTGAATTGAGTAGCCGATGGCAACGACGGCGAAGTCCTGCCAGAGATTCAGGGGATATTCGCCCGGCTCCGGAAGAGGAGCGAGCACCAGACCCTGGATGTTGCGCGCCTTCAGAATCTGCTTCATGCGCTCCGACCGCAGCTGGGGCTGCGTGATGTCGAACGCTTCGACGTTGAATCCCAGTTTGATGGCATGGTTCCGGGCCGCCTCAAACGAAAGCCGTGTGCCATGGTTGTGTTTCAGCACCGCGGAGGGAGGACCGGGGAGCAGATAGCCAATGGTTCCATGAAAAGTGGACTGCCGACGGTGGCGGTAGTGGGAAAGGGCCGACAGCATCGGATCCGGTTCGTAGCCCAGGCGTTGTGCCACCGTCACGATGCGTGCGGCGGTTTCCGGCCTGACCCGGGGGTCGCCCCGCAGCGCCAGACCCACGGTGGTGAAATGAACACCGGCCTTGTTGGCCACTTCTCGGAGCGTGACGCGATTGGGGATCATGGCGGTGGAAGTCCAGCGCGACCGAAAATCTGTCAGATGAAGGACAGCGATGATTCTTTCGCGATGGAATGAAATCCAGAAATAGTCGCGAGACTGCGGGCGCGTCAAAGGCCAATATGCAGCCTATTGGTCTAGGGATTTCCCGAAGGCGGAGTGGCCACCGGGCCCGCGGGTCGATCGGCACGTCGGCCGCTGGGAGCGGAGGGATGATAGGACGGATTGGGACGCGGGAACGTGGCACCCACCGACGACTGCCATGCGCGCAGCTCGGCGCGGAGTGTTTCGACCCGTGCCGGTTCCTGCCGAGACAGGTCAAGCGATTCGGACGGGTCGGAGGGGAGGTGGTACAACTCGACGCGTTGATCCTCCATCCACTCGATCAATTTCCACGCTTGCTGACGCACGGCGGCCGCCGGCGCCCCTCCTTGGTTGCCATAGTGGGGATAGTGCCAGAACAGGGAGCGGTCGGGCAGGGTGCCTCCGCGTAGAACGGGCAAGAGGCTCACTCCATCGGGCCGGAGGTCGGAGGGAATGCCGACGCCGGCGGCTTCGAGGAGCGTGGGGAGAAAATCCGGGCTGCTGACGGGAATGTCAGTGACCGACCCCGCAGTGACGATTCCAGGCCACCGGATGATCACGGGTTCTCGAATACCGCCTTCGTAGATCCAACCTTTGCCGGCGCGGAAAGGCTCGTTGGAGGTCGGCCAGCCTTCGCTGGTGGAGAGTCCGCCATTGTCGCTGGTGAAGATTACCAGGGTGGAGTCCCTCAGTCCGCATTCGTCAAGGGTGGCGAGAACCTTTCCGACCGCGAGGTCCATCGCTTCCACCATAGCGGCATAGATGGCGTGCGACTGCACCTGCCGGACATCGCGGGGGTGCTCTCGTCCCCACTTGTCCCCAAGTCCGAACTCGCGTCGTTTTGCCTCATACTTCCTTCGCAGGTCCTCGCGCGCCATCAGTGGAGTGTGGACGGAGTAGAAGGAAAAGTAGGCAAAGAAGGGACGATCCCGGTGCGCACGGATGAACTTGGAAGTTTCCTCGGCCAACCGATCAGGCAGGTGCTCACCGGGCTGGCCATCACTCAGTCGGGGGTTGCCATAGGGTGAAAAGTACCCGTTGCCACCGTAGGGACCGCCTCGATCCTGGCCACCCAGGTTAAAATCAAAACCGTGGTTCTCGGGCCAGTGACCCTCGGGCCCGAGGTGCCATTTTCCCGCGAAGAATGTGACGTAGCCGGCGCGTTTCAGAAGGCTGGCTAGGGTGGGTTGATCCAGCGGAAGACGGTCCCGGTTCGGCGCCGGCAGAAGGGGAGTGTTGCGCTTCCAATTCTCCGGGCCGTTGGCGTTTGCAGGCGCGATAAAATCCGTGATGCCGATGCGCTGTGGCCAGAGTCCGGTGAGGATGCTGGCGCGGGTTGGGGAACAGACCGGGCAGGCGGCATAGGCGTCGGTGAACCGGATCCCTTCGCTCGCAAGGCGATCGAGTGCCCGCGTTTCATGGAAGGTGCTGCCATAGCTGCCGAGGTCACGCTGGCCCAAGTCGTCGGCAAGGATAAAGACAATATTGGTGAGTGACGCTGCCTGACCCGCACCCGGAATGACCTGCGAAACGAGGAATGACAGCGCGAGCAGGCTCCAAGCCGGGGACAAGGACAAGGGCGGACGCGCTACGTTCATGGGGTCGGTGGGGTAGGTGGGAAGGTGTTCCCCGCGGATGGGATTGATCGAGGCTATTCGGTTGCACCCGAAGAATGGGTGTCGCCGTATCCGCAGAGGCTGCCGATCCCGGCTGGGGATGTCAGGAGTAGGTTGTCCTGATTCCCGCCGGCTCGGTTATGGTGCCCTGGTAGTTGATCAACTCGGCGAGAAGTTCCGCCCGAAACGCACCGGTCGCGGGATCCGCCGCCAGATTCGTATATTCGTCCGGATCATTGACCAGATCGTAGAGCTCCCACTCCGTCCGGGCTTCGGAGTGAATGGAGTGCAAGGAGAGGCGGTGGGTTGCGGTGATCCACGAGTTCACGGTAAGGCCTTGCTCCACGCGATGGTCGATCCACACGCCGGAGCGCGCGCGCGTTGCCCGACCGGTCCAGACATCGAGCTGATCGGTTCCCTGCATGCGGGGGTGGCGGGCCAGTCCGGCGGCATGCAAGAACGTGGCGGGAAGGTCGACCAGGCTCTGCAGGGCGTCATGCCGACGGCCGGCGGGAACACGCTGCGGCCAGCGCACGATCATCGGCACCCCTACGGCGGCGTGGTAGTGGCAGCCGCCTTTGTATTGGAGCCAATGGTCTCCCATGAGATCGCCGTGATCGGATGTGTAGACGACGAGTGTGTTGTCCGCGAGGCCGACGGACTCCAACGCGTCGAGGATGCGTCCCACGTAGTGATCCAGCTGTGACTGCATGCCAAGATAGATCCGCCAGCAGTGTTCCTCGAGGGGGGTCCAGGCAAGTTTCTGCCGATCGGTCCGAGCCGGGACGAGAGAGGGAATGTATGCCTGCTGATGCCAGCCCAGTGCGTCCAGGTTTCCTTCGAGGGTGGCGCGATAGAGGGTCGGTTTGCCCTGAACTTCGTCAAAACGCCGGCACGGCGGCGGGAGTATCACGTCATCGTGCAGGCTGTCCCACGGTGCGGGGACCTTGAATGGCACGTGCGGATCGGGAAAGTTGACTGACAGGAAGAATGGGCGGGCGTCCTTTTGGTTCGTGTGATCGGCGAGAAACGCATGGGTCTCCTCAAGGATCCAGGCGTTGCTGTGCCGGTCTTCGGGTAGTGCCCAGCGGCCAACGTTCTGATTGGGCCGGCTGAGGCTGGAAGGGAGGTGAAAGTAGGGTGGAACCGGTTCGATGCCCCGGTCTCGCAACCACAGGCCATAGTGCATTGAGTGGGCGTGAGGCTCATCTCCATGACCCACGCAAATCCGGGCGTGTTCGAAGCCGTACCAGGGGCCCCGCCAGTGGCGGAAGTGCTCCCAGTCCCGTGAGCGGGGCAGGGCTTCCGGACTGTCGCTGCGTTGACAGCTCATGAAGTGGCTCTTGCCTATGATCCCGGTGGCGTAGTTGGCCTGCGATGCCAGCAGGGCGGGTAGCGAAAGTGCGTCCGTTGGCGTGTCGACGCCGATGCTCCAGGCGCCGTGGCGACTCGGATACTGTCCGGTCAGCAGGGAAGCCCGGGCCGGGGTGCAAAGCGGGCACGGCGTGTAGGCACGAGTGAAGAGCGTGCCTTCGCGGGCGAGCGCATCGAGCCGTGGGGTGCGCACGGGCAGGGTGCCGAGGCATCCGAGAAGATCGGGACGCTGTTGGTCCGACACCAGCAGGAGAATGTTAGGGGGCGTGCGCATCGAGCCTGCGGACGGGGGGAGACCAGACGCGCGGCGGTGCGCCGGCGCAATCCCGACTCAATCCGACGCGTTGTTTTTCTAGAAGGAGCAGAGTCAGTCACTGCCTACCAGGGCACGTTGGAAACTCGGTCCGTCTCGCCAGACCCCGTCAACCAGCGTGACGGCGGGTTCGGCCTCCAATCCGGTTCGGAATCGGGTGATCGCTCCATCGAGCTGACGCACCGCCATCGCACCGAGCAGTGCGTCGCGTTGATCGATTCCAGCGTACCAACGTTCTCCCGTCGAGACGTGCAGGGAGATGCACGGGGGCAGGGACGACGGAACGAGGCCGGCCCGTTTCATCACCGGCGCCAAAGCCCGGGCATTGGGTACAACGACGACCTCGGGTTTCACTTTCGTCACCAAGGAGCGGAGACGAGACGCGGCCGCATCAAGATCGTCTGAAAGGTGCAGCGGCTCAAGCAAGATTCCGGCGGGCCGGCGATGTTGCCATTCGAGGAAGCCAGCCACGTATGCGCCAAGCGTGACGCGATCGTAGGCCGGCGTGAGCGCGAGGGCGATTCGACACTCTCCCCGGGCTGTGGCGTGTTCCAACGCGAGCTTGAGCAATTGCAGATGATTACTGACTACCTCGGGAATGCGTGGTGGTTGCAGGGTGTGGCCAATTCGGACCCACGCGAAACTCCCCCACGCCAGCGGGTCGGACTCGGGAACGAACTGACCGGGATAGACGAGGCACCCCTGGATGCCTCGGGCGACGAGGATTTGTCGCAGGCGTGTTTGGGATAAATGTCCCGGACCGACGACAAAGCGTTCCAGCCGGTAGCCAAGTGTGCCGGCTTCAGTGGCGGCTCCGCGAAAAACGGCTTTGACGATGGGATTTCCATCGACGGGAAACTCCTGGTTGACGCAGCTGATCAATGCCAGTTCTGCCTGGGTTGCGGCCGGAGCCCGGCCCGTGCGCAGCTGGAACATCAACTGGCGCACGCCGGGCAGACTCCGGTATCCCAACTTGCGGGCGACTTCGACGATGCGTTCACGCGTGGTCGGGTGCACGCGCGGGCTGAGGCGCAAGGCGAGCGAAACCGTGCTCGCATGGACACCGGCTTTCCGAGCTACTTCGCGGATTCCAACAATACGCATCGGCGTGGACGAGCTAGAAGCAGGTGGGTTCCGCGGTCACTGGGTCCGATGACGTGTCCGCGCGGGCGTGAGTCCACCGACCATACCCATGCTGGTTTGGCGTCTCAGGAAAACTGCTCATCGTCGCCGGGCAGCGGGTCCGGGGCGGAGGAGGGACTCATGCCCATGGAGGCGGCCGCTCTCAGGATGGGCTGGGTGCGAGCCTGGGTACACAGGTGTTCGATGGCAGACTGGAGCTCCGACTTTCCAGCCTTGGTGGTCGTGGAGGTGGTGAAGATGGGGGGCAGGTCGGCGCGGCGTTTGCGCAGGAGGGCGGTAAAGGCCTCAATCGAAGCACGCGTCCGCGTCGGCGACTGTTTGTCGATTTTCGTGAAGATCAGGGAATAGTTTACGTCCAGACTCGAGAGCTGATCGATGAACTGCAGGTCGATCGCTTGCGGGGGCAGTCGCGAATCAATCAAGACGAACAGGCAGACGAGATTCGGGCGGGTCTCGATATAGGTGGCGACCAGTTCGTTGAATTCCTCGCGCTGGGCCTTGGCCACCTTGGCAAAACCGTATCCAGGCAAGTCGACGAGGAACCAGGCTCCGTTGATTTTGAAGAAATTGACGAGGACGGTCTTTCCCGGCGTGGTCGAGACCTTGGAAAGCCCGCTCCGCTCCGTCAGGAGATTGATCAGGGAGGACTTTCCCACGTTGGACCGACCAATCACGGCAAACTCCGGGAAGGACGTTTGAGGGAAGGCCTCCGGGGTGTGAGCGCTCGTGACAAACTCGGCGGACTTGATTTTCATGGTGGAGGAGGGAGACGGAGGAGTGCTCGGGGGAAAAACTGAAGCCCGACGACACTCGACGCTATTCATCAGGGATTGGCGTGACAAACGCCAGCCCATCACGCGGGGATCAACGGGCCGAATCCCGGAAAGCGGGTCGGACACAGCTAAGAATATTTCTGAAATGACGATGTGAAGGGGCCAACATCCGGCGACTCGGGCCGAGTCCGCAAGCCCTTGCGGCTGAAACACTGCACCTCACCGCTGCATGCGTAAGTGCGGGCTGAGTTCACGCCTGGGGAGTCGCCGTAAACGGATGTCGGTCTCAATCACGGCAAATGAAAGTCGATAAGGACTCTGGATGCATGCCACGGAACAATTTTACTTTGAAGCTACGGTTCCCGGTGCGGAGTGCACCCTCCCGGGTGACGCGGGTGGCACCGGAGTGCGGGCCACTCATGTGGCCACGGGTCTTTCCGTCTGCTGCGCGCTGTATCGTTCGGTGATGCGTAACCGCCAGGCGGCTTGCCACCTGCTGATCCGGTTTATGGACCGGGACCGGTCCCTTTCCCTGCGGGTTATGGCTGCGGTCCGTTGGGTCAGCGACTCTGCAGAGCTCAGCGAACTCGATGTCGCCTTGCTCGGACCGGTTCGGGCCGGCGATTGCACGCTGCTCTCGATTGACGAGATTGCGGAGGAGATCATCCACCAGGAAATCGCCGCGCATCACTGCATTGATGATGACGGGGGTTCGTTGCCGGCGGCGGCGTAACGGTGATTTCACCCGCTTCGTCACGACTGCTGGCTTTACCGGAAGCTCTCGGTTGAGCCACGAATTGGAACGAATCCAGATCCGTGGTGCGGCCACGAACCTCGAAGCGATCATCTACGTGCTGGTGGCGGGAGAAAGGAGCACCCGACTGGTTTTCGGGTGGCCGATCTCGCCCAGGGTTCAACGGTTGACCAATCGCGAACTTCTGTCTGCGAGGTGGCCGCCTTAGCTTCGGTTGGTCATCCAACGCCGTCGTGTATCCGCGAGGCGCACCCCAAATAAATACAATCTGACGGTCTGTATGAAGCACGATCACTGTGTGCCGTTCGTAGTGCTTGCCTGTCTGCTGTGGTGTCAGGCCGCGGCGAAAACTGAAGATCTCCTTGTCGAGGGATTTTCGAATCCACCAACCCAGGCGCGTCCGCTGGGCTGGTGGCACTGGGTCAATGGCAATGTCACCAAGGAGGGCATCGTTGCCGATCTGGAGAGTTTCAAGCGGCAGGGATTGGGCGGCGTGCAGATGTTCGATGTGGAGATTTACATGCCGCCGGGGCCGGTGCGCTATGGCACGGATAATTGGCATGAACACATGCAGTTCGCGATGCGCAAGGCAGCCGAATTGAACCTTGAGTTCCACGTGATGAACACGCCCGGCTGGTCCGCCAGCGGCGGGCCCTGGGTCACGCCCGAATTGTCGATGAAGCGCCTGATCTGGACCGAGACGCCCGTGACGGGCGGCCCCTCGGTTGCGCTCACCCTGGCGCGTCCCGACCTCAAACCGTTCTACGGCGGTCGCGGCGTGCCGAAGGAGCAGTTCTACCGCGACATCGTGGTGCTGGCGGTGCCTGCAACGAGCGAACGCCTTGACGACCTCGACATCAAGATCGGCTGGGCTTCCAAACCGGTGACGCGCCCCGTCGGACCGGACAAGCCGGGTGTTGGACTTGAGCGGGTGCTCGACCTGACCGGCAAGATGGATGCCGAGGGACGTCTCAGTGCTTCCCTGCCTCCGGGTGAGTGGGTGGTGATCCGCTTTGGCTTCACCACGACGGGAAAGACCAATCATCCCGCCGTGCCCGAAGGTCATGGTCTTGAGATCGACAAGCTCGATGCCAAGGCCGTTGCATTCCAGTTCGAGAAATCGATGGCACGCCTCATCCGCGAGGCGGGTCCGCTTGCCGGGCGCACCTTCAATGGTCTGCTGTTCGACAGTTTCGAGGGTGGTTTTCAGAACTGGACGTCCACGTTTCCCGAGCAATTTCGCGCGCTGAAGGGTTACGACATCCTCCCGTGGCTGCCGGTCATGACCGGTCGCATCATCGGGTCGAGGGACCGCACCGAGGCGGTGCTGTGGGATTTCCGTCATGTCATCGAGGAACTCGTCGCCGAGAACTACTACGGCACGATGCATCGCCTCGCGGCGCGGCACGGACTACCGATCTATTCCGAAACGCAAGGGGGGCCCGTCACGCCGATGTCCGGCAACCGCCATGTCCATGTGCCAATGAACGAATTCTGGGTGCCCGATGCCGCCGACCGTGCCTCGCGCATCAAGATGTCCACGTCGGCGGCTGGCTTCTTCGGCCGGCATGTCGTGGCCGCCGAGGCCTTCACGGCCACGCCGGAGAACGGAAAGTTCCAGAATTCACCCGGCACGCTCAAGCGGTCGGGTGACTACGCGTTCACGCTCGGCCTGAACCGCTTCGCGATCCACACGTTGACGCACCAGCCCGTGACCGAGGCGGCGCCGGGTTTTGCGCTCGGGCGCTATGGCGTGCACTTCGGCCGGCTCAACACCTGGTGGCCCTACGCCGACGCGTGGCTTGGCTATCTGGGACGCAGCCAGTTCTTGCTGCAGCAGGGCCGGACCGTGGCCGATGTGTGCCTGCTCGTGGACGAGGACCTCGGCTACAGCTTGCCGCCGGCCACGGCGGATGCGCTGCCGGGCTATGACTACGAGGTCGGCTATCCCTCTTACCTGTCGGACATGAAGGTGCGCAAAGGAGTCATCGAGCATTCCCGGGGTGGACGCTTTCGTCTCCTGGTCACTCCCGAGAAGTCGACCGCCAAAACCTGGGTGGCGCAGGTGTCGACTTTGCGGAAGCTGCGCCAGCTTGTCGCCGACGGCGCATGCCTTTCCGGTGAGCCTCCGGTGGCGCCCGCAGGACTCAGGGATTTCGAGGACCGCGCTGAGTTCGACCGCCTCGTGCAAGAGATCTGGAGCGGGCTCGATGGCCAGACCGTGAAATCGAAGAGGCTCGGCGCCGGCAAGGTCTATGCCGGGTTGAAGCCGCGGGAGATCCTTGCCCTCGAGGGTGTCGCTCCCGATGTCGGCGGAGACACGGCCGGCGGCGACGTAAAGTTCATCCATCGCACGGCAACCGGCGCGGAGATCTATTTCGTGTTCAACTATTCCAACCGCGCGCGCACGCTGCAACTTGAGTTCCGCCAGCCGGGTCGAAAGCCCGAACTTTGGGATCCGGTCGCTGGGACGCAGGCGGAGGCGCCGGTCTACCGTCGCACCGCGACGGGCGTATCGCTCCCGCTGACACTGGAGCCATGGGGTTCGACCTTCGTGGTCTTCCGCGAGCCGTTGCCCAAACGCTGGGTCGAGTCGGTTGGGACCGCAGTGGAGTCGATTCTTCCCGGCGCGGTGCTCACGGACGCGTCGCAGCTGGACCTGACCCTTTCCGACGGTACCCGCCGCCGAATCAATCTGCCGGCGCTGCCGCCGACGGTGCCTCTGGCCGGTCCCTGGGAGGTTGAATTTACGGACGGACGGGGTGCGCCGCCGCGGGCCACGTTCCCGCAGTTGATCTCGTGGCCGGAACACCCGGACTCCGGCATCCGCTATTATTCGGGCACGGCTGTCTATCGCTCGGTAGTGACCCTGTCGGCGGCGCCTGCGCCTGGCCAGACCGCTCTGCTCGACTTGGGCGCAGTGGCCGATATCGCGCGGGTGTTCGTGAACGGCCGCGAGGCGGGAGTGGCCTGGCGCGTGCCGTTCCGGGTGGATGTCACGGCATTGCTGCGTGCCGGAACCAATGCAATCGAGGTCCGCGTCGCCAATCGCTGGGTCAACCGGCTGATCGGCGACGAGGCGATTCCTGTGCCCTACACCTACCAGGAGCGTGGCGTGAGCAAGTTCACCGACGGGCGCATCCTGCAGCTGCCGGACTGGCTTTACGATCCGGCGAAGCGCACACCGGCGCCCCGCCACAGTTTCAGTGTCTGGAAACACTACGATGCCGATTCGCCCCTCGTGCCCTCGGGCTTGTTGGGGCCGGTAGAGATTGATTGGCGCACGCGCGTCGTTCCGCACGTCCATGCCATTTCCCGAGAACCATGAAGCACTGGCTGGTCCAAACCAGAGGTCCCGGAATGCAGGCCTTGCGCAGGCGCCGCCGAATGTTGGGCGCAGTCGTGTGGTGGGTGTTCGCGACCGCCGTGCACGCGGCTGAGCCGCTGACGGGCAAGGCGTCCGATTTCCACGGCTGCGCCCTTTATGGGGTGACTGTCGCAGGTCGGGAGATCCGGGTGTTGCGCCCGGAAAAACCCCGGCCCGGCCATCCCTGGGTCATGGCCATGCAGCTCTACCGCCGGGACCGGCCCGAGGTGGCGAATTTGAACCGGTTGCAGGTGGAGCTGGTGAGGCGCGGCTTCCATGTGGTTGCTGCCTCTCCCGGCGGGATGTTGGGTTCGCCGGACGCTGAGGGGCGCTGGCTCGCGGTCCATCGCGCCATGAGCGGCAACTATGGGCTCGCGGTACAGTGCGGGCTGATGGGAATGAGCCGCGAAGGGTTGACGGTTGCCCGCTGGGCGGCGGAGCATCCGGGCAAGGTTGCCTGGATCTACCTGGACAAGGCGGTGTGTGACTTCAAAAGCTGGCCCGGCGGGAAAATCGGCATTGGCAAGGGCAACGCGCATGCTTGGGCCAGCCTGATGCAGGCCTACGGATTTCGCGACGAGGCCGAGGCGCTGGCCTATGCCGGCAATCCGGTCGATCTCGCTCCGCAGCTTGTCGCCGCCAAGGTGGCAATCCTCTACTTGGCCGGCGGCCGAGACACCCTTGTGCCCCTTGCCGACAACGGTGCGCGCCTCGAGGCGCACTACCGCACGCTCGGCGGTACCTTCGAGTTGATCGTGCAGGAGCGGGACGCCCATCATCCCCACGGATTGGGCGACCCGGCGCCCGTGCTCGAATTCATCGAGCGCCAGTCCGGGCGATCTGCCGACCTGACGTCGCATTGAACTTCTGTCTGCTGTCCACGCTGATTGTCCACCCCGCCCGTCCCATGAAGACCGATGTACGCCTCCTGGTTGCCCTGCTTGGCTTCATCACCCTGTTGAAGGCCGAACCTGACCCGCTGACGCTCTGGTACGACCGCCCGGCGGTGTATTGGGAAGAGGCACTACCGGTCGGAAACGGTCGCATCGGGGCCATGGTTTTCGGCGGCGCCACGCGCGATCACATCCAGCTCAATGAGGAGACCATTTGGTCCGGGGCGCCCGTTCCGGCTGAGTCCGATCCCGCGTTCCAGGTCATTCGCCGCCGACGGCAGGAGCTGCTTTTTCAGGGCCAATTCCGCGCCTCGGAAGACTTCAAGCTCGCGCCAGCCGACCTGGCTGCGCTTTCGCTGCCGGCCCGCGAGCCGATTCCCGGCACGACCACGGCGCGCCACGTCGCCCAGCCGCTCGGTGACCTTTTCCTTCACTTCGAACACGGCACGGCGCGCGAGCAGAACTACCGCCGCAGCCTCGATCTCGACACCGCCATCGCCACGACAACCTATGTCGCTGGCGGTGTCAGTTACAGCCGCGAGGTCTTTGCCAGCCACCCGGCGCGCGTGCTGGCCGTCCAGCTGAAGGCCGATCAGCCCGGCGCGTTGTCCTTCACCGCGGTGATGGACTACCGGCGGGATGTCCAGGAGGACATGTATCGCTACGACGCCGAACTCGGACCAAAGGTCGCCAGCGTCACCACGCCACCGCGGCCGCGTTGGAGCGCGCTGGGCGGCAACCGGTTCGTGTGGCAGGGGAGGGGACATCCCGAAGGCACGCGGTTCGAAGCGCGCTTCCTGGTGCAGCACCACGGCGGCAAGGTGACGGGGACCGCCGACGGGTTCCGGGTCAGCGGCGCGGACGAGGTCACGATTCTCATGGCCGTCGGCACCGATTTCCGCGGCGGCGACCCCGCCGCGCTCGCCGGGCGCGACCTGGACGCGGTGGCGGCACAGCCGTTCGAGGCGCTGCGCGCCGCCCACGTGGCGGATCATCAGGCACTGTTCCGGCGGGTCGCGATCGATCTCGGCCGCACGCGCGCCGCCACGCTGCCCACCCACCGCCGGATCATGGCGCAGATGTGGGGCGTGCAGGACAACCGCGTTGACCCGCGCGCCGACCGCGACCCAGACCTGTACGCGCTGTACTTCCAGTATGGCCGATACCTCATGATTGCATCCTCCCGTCCCGGCACGCTGCCGCCGCCGCTGCAGGGACTGTGGAACGACAGCCTCCTGCCGCCGTGGTTCGGTCAGCACACCTCGGACATCAACGTGGAAATGAACTACTGGCCGGCCGAGACGACCAACCTCGCCGAGTGCCACACCGCGTTGTTCGACCTCGTCGACACCTTTCAGCCAGCCGCTCGTGCCACGGCGCGGTTGTCCTACGGCGCCCGAGGTCAGGTCCTGCATGCCATGACCAACTACGGCCCCAAGACGACGACGGGCGATTGGCCTGACTTCTCCGGCTGGCTGGTGCAGCACTACTGGGAGCACTTTGCGTTCGGCGGCGATCGCGTCTTCCTCCGCGACCGGGCCTATCCCCTTCTCAAGGACTGCGCGTTGTTCTACCTCGACACCACCGTGCGCGATCCGGCCAGCGGTCGGTGGATGACGGGCCCCACCTATTCGCCGGAGAACCGGTTTTTGGCTCCGGATGACGGCCGGCCGGCCCATGTTGATGTTGGAGTCACCCTGAGCATGGCCGTGGCCCGCGAAGTATTCACTCACTTCGTTCGCGCTTCGACGATCCTCGAGACCGACGCTGAACTTCGCGCCCAGGTGCAGGAACGACTCGGGGCCATGGCCCCTTACGCGATTGGGCGCGACGGACGTCTGCAGGAGTGGCGTTCCGATTACGGTGAGACCGAGCCCGGCCATCGGCACCTATCACACCTGTACCCGCTCTTTCCCGGAGCGGAGTTCACTCCCCGCGGAACACCGGAGCTGGCGGAGGCCGCGCGTCGGGCGTTGCTGCGTCGGCTCGACCACAACAGTGGCTGGACGGGTTGGAGCCGGGCCTGGGTCATCGCGCTGGCCGCCCGGCTGGGCGATGCGAAACTGGCGCATGAGCAGCTTCGGCTACAGTTGGAGCGTACGACCTGGCCGAACCTGATGGATTCGCACCCCCGACTCGGTGGCAACACCGCCTGTTTCCAGATCGACGGCAACTTTGGCACCACCGCGGCCATCGCCGAGATGCTGGTGCAGAGTCACGCCGGCGAAATCGAGCTGCTGCCGGCCCTGCCAGCGGCCTGGCCTCGGGGGTCCTTCTCCGGTCTGCGCGCTCGGGGTGGGTTCACAGTCAGTGCGCGATGGTCGGGCGGGCGTCTCGACGCGGCGACACTCCGGGCGCAGGGGGTCGCACCGGCGGCGGTGCGGGCCCCGGTTGCTTTCACGGTCGTTTCCGCGGGGCGGGAGATCGCCCGCTCCCAGGCTGACCGCGGCTCGCAGGTCGCTCGTTTCAGCGCCCAGGCCGGCGCCGATTACGAACTCAAACCGATCCCCTGAGTCTTTTTCGATGATACGATTCTTTCTTTCCCTGTTCCTGCTGGCTCCGGTGGTGGCAGCCGCGTTCGTGCCGCTCGGCACAGGCCCCCTCGGTGAAATCAATGCGCGCGACGGCGATCGGGCTTTCAACGCGGTTTATTTCGCCAATGCGGTGCTGGCCGGAGCGCCCGTCGTCACCCGGCTTGAGGCGCAGGTGGGGGCTGAGGGCGAGCCCCCGGCGGTCGGTGAAGACGGCTTTTCCGCCCGCTGGACGGGCACACTCACGCCGGCGGTGTCCGGCGTATTCCCGATCCGCGTGAGCGGCCCGCTTTCCCTGCGCGTGGACGGCCGGCTGCTCGCCTCAGGGTCGGAGACCAGCACCGGGGTGGTGACCGCCCGCCTGCCCATGAAACAGGGGCGCCCCTATGAAATCGTGATCGAATCGTCGGGTCTGGCGCGCGGCACGCGCGTCGCTGTGGAGTGGGGCGAGCCCGTCCCGCTGCCGGCCGAGGCGGCAACCGAGGAGCCCGACGAAGCCAGGGCGGGTCCGCCCGCCGGCGCGACCGTCGGTGTCGTCGTGGCGATGGAGAACCGCACCTATCGCGCCGAATCCCGGTCCGACGGCTCGCTCGTGCTGACGGAGAAACGCAGCGGAGCACAAGCGGTTTTTGCCCCGGAGTTCGCCGTGATTCATCAGCCGCCCGGGCGTGAGACCAAAATGGATCCAAAAGGCGGCAAGTACCTCGACGAGGGTGCAGTTGGAAATACCAACTACGTGGTTCCATCCTGGGAGAAGGAGACGGACTACTTGGTGGCTGCCCGCCCGCGCACCCGGCTGAGGGCGAGCGCCTCGCGAGGCGAAGGCAGCCACCTCGTCTGGGAGTTCCCCGCGCAACCCGGCTACACGCTGCACGCGGACCTCCATCTGCCGACGGATGGCGGGGAACCGGTGCTGCGCTTCGAATTGACACCGAAGGTTTCCGGTCAATTTTCCGTCGGCTACGTCGGGGCGGCGGCCCGACCGATGCGTGAGGCGGACTGGATTTGGCAACCGTTGGTCTGGCAGGATCGTCGGTTTCCAAACCGATCTTATCTGACCAAGGAGTTCCAGTGCCCGATTCCCTTTGTCATGGCGGGTGCGGGCGGCGTGGCGGTGGGCGTCGGCGCGGATGCCGCCGAGATGCCGTATCGCATGCCGACGATCTCCGACTCCCGGTTTGGGGTGTTGGTGCGCAACGCCGCAGGCGAGGCGCAACCGATGCTGTTCGCTCCCATCCTTGGGGGGCCGGAGTCGAGGCGGAAGGCGGGTGAAGCGTACTCCTTCCGCCTTCGGCTGGTGGTGCGGCAGGGCGCCTGGTTCGATGCCTACGCGCACCTGGCGCATTCGCTCTACCAGTTTGGCGATATTCGCGAAAACGTCGGCGTCTCGCTCAACACGACGATCGAGAACATGACGGATTATTTTCTGCGGGACGAGTTCGCCTACTGGTATCCACGCTACAAAACCTGGGGCTACCAAAACGACGGCGGGCCCGGCGCAGGCCGGCAGCAGTCGGCGGCGGATGGGATCTCGCTGGCGCTGGTGTTTGATCGCAAGGACGTGTTCGAGCAGCGGGCGCGTCCAACGCTCGAATATGCGCTCTCCCGCAAAAGCAATTCGACGAAGTTTGACGCCGCCGACTTCATGGGCGGCTTCGTGAACTATCCGATCGACCTGGTCGCCGCCTACCGGCTCACCGGTGGCCGCACCACGTCGCTGCGCGAGAAGCTCGAGCCGGCGATCCGTCGTCCCATCTCCGCCGCCACACCGATCCTGACCGAGCGCGACGGATTGGAATTGAACCTCGCTTGGTATCGCCTGACCCGTGACAAAGCCTTTCTTGAGCGGGCCGTGGCGTCCGGGGATCGCTACGTGGCGGCACGTGTGGCGAAGCCGGCGGCGGACTTTGGCGATGTGCGGTCGTCGTTCTGGACCGAGCTGGCTCCGGGTTATGATCTGCTCTACGAGCTTTATCGCGCGAGCGGCGAGCGCCGGTTCCTCCTGGCGGCTGCGGCGGCGCTGCGCACCTTCTCTGGCTATACCTACCTCGTGCCGGTGACCCCGGCTGGTAGCTTCACTGCCAATCCCGGTGGAAGCTACAACGGCCAGCCGGTCCCCGAGGAAGTGGTGCCGGCCTGGCAGGTCTCGGCCAACGGGCTGGCGGCCGAATGCGCCGGCACGGCGCACAGCCACCGCGGCGTCTTTATGACGAGTTATGCCGGATACATGGTGCGGATCGGTGCCGAGGCTTCGGAGCCGCTGTTCACCGACATTGCCCGCAATGCCGTTGTCGGTCGTTACGCCAACTATCCCAGCTACGCCTACCGCAATGGCTACACGACGGTTCACCAGAAGGCCGACTATCCGCTGCGCTCGTTCGAGGAGATCAAGAAGTTCACGTCCGCGCACTACAACCATCCGCTGCCGATGACGGCGTTTCTCATCGACTTTCTTGTGGGTGATTTCGCGGCGCGTTCCGGTGATCAGATCGATTTCGAGGCCGATTTCACCGACACCGGGGCCTACTTTCGCAACCGGCTTTACGGGGCCCACGCGGGGCGCTTCCTGGGTGACGCGGGCGTTTATCTCTGGCTGGCGAAGGGCCTGCTCAGTGTCGATTCGCCTCAGCTCAATCACCTGACGGCGCGCGGCAACGGGAAGTTCTACGTTGCCTTCGCCAACCAGTCTGCCCGGCCGGTCACGGCGAGTTTCAGCGTCGATTCGCGACGGGCACGCGTGGCGGGCCTACGGCGGGCCACGGTTTGGCAGGACGGCCGACCGGCCGGGACGGTCGAGGTGCGTGATGGACGGGCAACGGTGAGCGTGACGGGCAAGGGCCTGACCGCGCTGATTGTTCCGGAGGTGGATACCGTCACGGAGATTCAGGAGGCGGCCCTGGACCCGTTGACTCCGCCTCTGCCCGAGGGCAGCACGGTGACGGTGAAGGCAGCCTTCGGACCGGTCACGGCCACGGCACTGCGTTTTGGACGCGGGCTCACCAGCGTGCACGTCTGGTTGAAGGCCGGACCCGGTGAAGTGAAGTCGGCGAAGTTACGCGCCACCGCGAGCGGCCAGACGATCGAGGCGGTGTGCGACCGCTATCCGTTCGAGTTCACGGTGCCGGTCGAGGACAATGCCGCGGATTTCCGTTTCACGGTCGAAGCGGAGACGACGTCCGGCGCTGCAGCCTCCCCCGAGGGACGGGTGCGCCTGAAGGCCGGTGGGCCCTGAGGTCCCTGGTTTCCCTTTACACTGACGTCGGTTGAGATCCTTGTCCGCCCGCGATGCGATTGTCGGCGGTAAACCCCGAATCCAAGCCCCAGGTCAACGGTTTACCTGAGTGTCCCTTGCGATTTGGCGGAGCGAGTTACCTAATCACGCCGCCCCGAGTGAAAAGGCTGTGCGCTTTTTCCCTCTCTTAACCCTCCCTTTCCGCGTTTTGCGTCATGGTTCGATCAGATCGATTGCCGCGTTTATACCCCCCGAAAGTCGCGTCTCCAGGTGGCTCTGCCGTGAGAATTGCCCTTTCAGTTGGTTCACGCCGGTTGGCCATGGCGCGGACGGGGAAACGACCAGAGGGCGTTGGCGCCGCGCTTTGTGCCCACGCGCCCACGTCATGACGGTCCTGCTCAACACCGACCCCCAGATCCCAACTCTCATGAACCCCAAACCAACCCTCACTTCCACCCGGCCAAATGGAACTTCGATTTCCGTCGGGCGCTTGTTTTGGTCCCTGTTCGCGTGCTTCGCCTTTTCCCTGGCCAGTTACGCGCAAACCTCTGGCGAGCCCACGGGTGCGATCCAGGGCACGGTCACCAATGCGGTGAGCGGTTCCCCGCTGGGCCGGGCGAAAGTGACTATTCGGGGCACGGCCCAGGAGGCCCTCACGGACGACGATGGCCGTTATTACCTCAAGGGGGTTCCGGCCAAGGATATCGCGCTGGAGGTGTCCTATCTGGGCTTTGTCGCCCAAACCCTGCGCGTGACGGTGCCGCAGGGTGGGATGGCCGCACAGGATTTCCAGCTCCGGCGCGAAGGAGCGGCCGGCCGCGAGGTGGAAGGCCAGACGCTGATGCTGGCGGAGTTCGAGGTGGTGGCGGAGCAGACCATGAGCGGCCAGGCGGTGGCGATGAACGAGCAACGCCATGCGGCCAATATCAAGAACGTGGTCTCGTTTGATGAGCTTGGGGAACGCGGTCAGGAAAACATCGGTGACTATGTGCGCTTTCTCCCCGGCGTCACCATTCTGGATGACGGTGAGAATCCCGGCCGGATCGCCCTGGGTGGCTTTCCCGCGGAAATGTCCAATATCCAAATTGATGGTGTGGATGTAGCGGCCACGGGCATTGGCCCGACCAGCAGCCGCGCTGCGGCGCTGCAGGACGTGCCGATTCTGAACATCGACCGCGTGGAAGTTTCGAAGGTGCCCACGCCCGACCAGCCGGCTTCCGGTCTGGGTGGATCGATGAACCTGATCGCGAAGACCGGAGTGGGCATCAAGCGACCGATCGGCCGCTACCAGACCTACATGAACTTTGACAATGTGGACGGGCTGGATTTTGGCGGTGGCTCGCGGCAGCCCCATGACCGTGCCTCGCCACGTCACAAGGAGCCCTCCTTCAGCCTGAGTTACGCCTTCCCGGTCGGGAAGAAACTTTCGGTCAGCTTGGGCCTGTCCCGCTCCTGGCGCCAGCGGCCGACGGATGACACGCCCTCGGAAGTTGCCTTCTGGAATCTGAAGAACACCTACCTGGGGACCGGCGCGCCCAAGGATTTCGCCCTCGCGATCACGCAGTGGCGCCAGGAGGCATCGATCTCCCGGACGGAGAACCTTCAGTTGGGCCTGGATTGGAGGATTTCCAGGAATGACACCCTGAGCCTGCAGGTTCAGCAGCGCGGAGTGATCGATAAGAAGGCCATGAGTTTCTTCACCTCCCGCG
Source organism: Opitutaceae bacterium (assembly GCA_046346755.1). Classification (GTDB taxonomy): domain Bacteria; phylum Verrucomicrobiota; class Verrucomicrobiia; order Opitutales; family Opitutaceae; genus UBA6669. The sequence continues at coordinate 112,061 of JAXMHM010000015.1, forward strand.
TGAACGCGAGCTATGACGCGATCGGCAACTCGGAGTACACGCAGAGCCGTGGCGCCACCGGGCGTTTTGAAATGGGCACGCTCAACCCGTCCAACTACGATGCGACCACCGACACGTCGCTCCTATCGCTTCGATATCAGCATCGTGGTCCGGTGTGGAACATCGAGGGACAGGGGTCCTATTCGATCGCCGACCGCGAGCGGAGCAGCATCGGCAAGGGTTATTTCAACGGCGTGCTCGCCAATGCCCTCAACGTCAACATCCGCGGCGATGGAATCGGGAAGGGTTCGAGCATCGGCCCGGAAACCTATACGATCACCCGCACCAACGGCACCGTGCTGGATCCGTACGATGCCAACAACTACACTCTGGGCACCGCGAACGAGGAGTATGCCCTTTATCAAACCGACCTCACGGCCGGCCGGCTTAACGTCAGCCGGGAGTTCGGCCCGAACCTCTCGATCAAGATCGGCGGCGCCTACAACCGTCTCGACAAAGACGATACCCGTCCGGTCAAAAACTACACCTTCATCGGTCGGGCCACGGGCCAGACCGCCGTGTCCTTGTACGACATCGTGGATGAATCCATTGACGTGAAGATGAATGGAAATCCGGTGCGGTGGGTCAGCCCGGTGAAGGTCTATGACCTCTTCGTGCAGCACCCGGAGTATTTTACCCTCAACACCACCTACATCCAGAACCGGGCGCAGAATTCCAAGCGGATGCTCGAGGACATCTCGGCCGGCTATTTCCGGTTTGATCTGCGTCTGTTCACCGGCCGGCTGAACATCATCGGCGGCGCCCGCTACGAGAAAACCGACCTCAAGGGGTGGAGCATGAAGCGGGACAACTTTGCCATCTATCAAAGGGATGCCGCGGGCAATCTCCTGCGCACGAGCGCTGGCGCGTTGATCCCCATCACCAACAACGCCGAGCAGCGGCTTGTGCTGATCAACCAGGAGCGCGGGCAGTTCGAGAGCCAGAGTTACGACGGGCTCTATCCCAGCCTGAACGCGAATTTCGCGTTCACCGACAACCTCGTGGCGCGGGCCGCGTACGCGCGGACGATTGGCCGTCCGGATGTGCAGTATGTCGTCGCTGGGATCACGGTGCCGGTCCCCACCGACACCAATCCGACCACGGCCCGCACCATCGTGGTCGGCAATCCCGGTTTGGAACCCTGGACGGCGGACAGCTTCCACCTCTCTCTGGATTCCTATCACCTGAAGGGCGGATTTGGCTCAATTGGTGTCTATCACAAGAAGGTTAACAATTTCTTCGCGCAACGCGGTCAACCGACCACGGCGGCCACCCTCGAGGCGTACGGCATTCCGGACGGCGACATCGATCTCATGCTGGCCGACAACTATGTGCTTCGGCGCTGGGAAAACGTCGGCGATGCCACCCTGAACGGTGCCGAGCTGAGCTATCGGCAGGACCTGCTATTCCTGCCGTCGTGGCTGCAACGGATGCAGGCCTGGGTGAACTACACCCACCTCAAGGTCGGCGGGCCCAATGCGGCGGATTTCGTGGGTTTCAGCCCTGATTCCCTGACGGCGGGTGTGAACTACATCCGGCCGCGCTTCTCCGTTCGTTTGACGGCCGCCTATCAGGCCGAAACGAAGCGCGCGGAGGTGGTGGTCACTCCCGGCACTTCAGCCGAGGGGTTCATTCCGTTGTCCACGTATGAATACCAGGCGGCCTACACCCGTTATGGAATCAGCGCAGAATACGCGCTGAACAAGAAATTCTCCCTCTACATGAACTGGGACGACGTGCTGGCCGAGGACCGCCTGGTCTATCGCCGCGCCCCGGATACACCGGCGTTCGCCCAGACCTACCAACGCTACGTCACCCCGTCCTACATCGTAGTCGGCGTCAAGGGTACGTTCTAAGGGACCGCCACGCGCACCGAAGGGCACGCCCCTCCGGGTGCAAGGCTGACGACCGGGCACCTCGGGATCTGTGACCACAGAGTCCAGGGTGTGCGCGGAGTGGGGGATCGTGGTCCCCTGCGCGCCAGTGAACCACGCACAGGCCAACTCCGGAGGGCCAGCGCACGAGCTCCGGGTGCAACGGGGTGTCGACGACAAACATCACGGGGAGGCCACGAGCGTCGGGGAATTGGGTTTTCGGCTCGATCGCCTCCGTCCAGCTATTTCCCGTAACGAATGTGGAGGGCCTCCAAGACTGACCCGCTCGGCCAAGCGTGCGATTATCTGCTCAACCAGTGGGAGCCGCTCTCGAACCATCTGCGCTACGGCGAAAGCCGGCTGGACAACAACTTGGTCGAAAATGCGATCCGACCCTCCTGCATCGGGAAGAAAAACTGGCTGTTCATCGGCCATCCCGATGCCGGCCAGCGTTCGGCCATCCGCTACTCGTTGATCGTATCCTGTGAGCGCCACGTCTAGGATCCGCTCGCTTACCTGAAGGACCTGCTCACACGGCTGCCACGCATGACCAATCAAGACGACCTGAAGCCTCTGTTGCCGGTAAACTGGCAGCCGCTGCAGTGACACACAAAGTGACCATTGGCTCATGCGCATAGTCACCATGCGCCTCGCAAATAGCCGCTTCAACACTCGCAAGATAGAATCCCGGCCGGACGCTTACAATTTCAGCGTGAAACCGGAGCAAAAAGAGCCTCATCGCCGGCTCCTCTCGGCGCTTTTTCCGCGTCGATTCACTACGCTAAACACAGCGTCATAAGTAATTACCGATATCAAGAATAGTGTTCATGCTTGGTGGCGATGAAACCACTGACGATATCCGATCGTGAAAACATGATAATGGCACTGCGGGATGAAATTCGGCGAAACGATGCTTCGCGTTACGACCATCGGCTGCATGGAGTGTTGCTTGTTGCGCAAGGAATGACCGGTCCGCGCGTGGCTGAGATGCTTGGAGACTCACCGCGTACGGTGGTGAACTGGGTGCAGCGTTTCGAATCGCGAGGACTTGCGGGTTTGTCCGAAGCGGAGCGCTCGGGAAGACCGAGTCGTCTGGATGGAAAGCAGTTGGCGAAAATTGAGGCGGCGCTGCGTGCAAGTCCGATGGACTTTGGCTTGTCGACGAAGATGTGGGACGGACCAACGCTCTCGGCATTCCTGGACAAGCAGTTGGGGGTGAAGCTAAAGGCTCGGCAGTGCCAGAGGCTTTTTCGGCAGCTAGGGTTTCGACTGCGAAAACCTCGGCCTGAAGTGGCGCAAGCCGACCCTGAACTTCAAGCAGCGCATAAAAAAACTCCGCAAGCTGGCTCGAAACGCCGAAATCGACCTGTGGGCAATGGATGAGGTGCACTTCAGCAACATGGTTCGAGATGCCGCATGTGGGTTCCTCCGGAAGTGCGTGACCCCATCTGCAAGCACGCGCCGACGCGCAAATCCATCAGCTTCTTCGGCGCAGTACGTCTGCGGGACGGGAAACTCATGATGTCCCGACCCGAGGGAATGTTCAACGCACAAACCTGCTGGGACTTCCTGCGCAAATTGGAACGCCTCAGTCGCAAAAGTGGTCGGCATACGATCGTGATCATCGACAATGCCCGGTATCACCACGCATCCATCCACGCAGCGTGGCGCACTGAAGTTGCCGACCACTTCCGATTGCATTTCCTGCCGCCTTACAGCCCAGTGCTTAATCCGATCGAACGAGTGTGGAAACTCATCCGCAGACGCTGCCTTCACAATCAATACTTCCCAACCCTCGACGACGTCATCTCTACCATCGAACCTATCCTCCTTGCTTGGTCGCGCCCCAACCCCACTCTTCAACGCCTCTGCGGTATCACTTAACATCGGCACTTACTTATGACGCTGTGTTTAGCAAGGAAGCAGCCAGCGGCATCGGCTGGCGCTCTCGCATCAGTTCATTTTCACCCAAACGTGGCGGAGATCGCAACGCGCCAGTCCCCTGTCTCGAAAATGATTTGATTCCGAGATCAATACCTCGCCGGTGTTGGTGACCGTTCGTAGCTGATCATCCATCGACCAGTTCGGCATGTTCGCTTCGGCCAGCTGACCGATCCATGCGTTCACTTGGCTCGTCCAATGACTGAAAGAGTTGTTCTGCACAAAAGCGATCATCGCGGCAAATTCATGCGCTCCGCCATGGAGGCCGAACTTGAAACGTTGAATACCGCCAGTGGTTCCAGATTCAGTGATCACGTATTCTCGTTCATCCCGATACTTTTCGGCCGGGGTAGGTAGACGTTTGCACTCGATCGGAAAGAGAGAATCAAAATGGGTATGCCTGCGTCCCTCGATGACTAAGGTCGCAGCTCGTGGCTTGGGGGTCAGATCGATTTTGCGGCCGGGCTGCGCCTCGTCGCCCGTCTCGGTGCGAAACTGGACATGGCTCCAGTTATTTGAGAAGTAGGTGGCGGTATTCAGATGGTCACAGAGGTGCTCGGTCAACGTAGTCTCCGCCGACTTTCGAGGCCGCTGGGGATCATCCCGCCAGCGGGGGAGTTCCTGAGCGATGAACGAAACCAGTTCGAGCTTCGCGGTGGCTTTGAGATGAATATCCTGCTGGAGCCTCCCAGACTGTATGTTTTTAGGGTTATCCGCCAGCATTTGTGCGACCCTCAAAAACCCTGTTCCGCCAGGTCCGCGAGGACTTCATCCGCATCTCTTAGTGCCACCGATTGCAACCAGTAGCGAAGACGGTCGGGCTTCACGAGATAGATGCAGGGTCCATCGTAGAGTCGCGCGATTCTCGTCACCTGAATCCCTCCCCCGCGTTTTTCCTTGAGCAGGGAATCGATCTTCTCGCGGAGCTGATCGGAACCGCTCCAGTCGATTCTCGCTTTGCCGAAGGCGTAGGGTTGGCAAATCACGCCTTGCCACGTAAAGGCATCCAACGGCATTAGCCGATTTGACTTATAGACGCCTCGAATTCGTTGGCAGAACACGTCGTTGAACGCACCAAGCGCCGGCAAGCCGGCGTTCTTCATGGCTGGTGAGTCTTCGCCGAGGCGGACCAAGTCGCGGTAGTGGTTGACCACGTCAGCAACTACTAGTTCTTCGTGCTTCGAAAGTTTCAGGGTATGCTCCTCAGCGAAGGGAAGAGTCTCTACATCGACGCCGGAAAGCGTGGTCGCCTTTTGCGTGAATAGCTTGACGCTCGTCGCCGCAACGTAGGCACGCAGCGCGACGGGGTTGGATTTCAGCCACTCTTCAACTCTCCGAAGTTTCGGGAGGTCTTTCGGCGGCGCGCAAAAACCAACCACCTGGTTTTTGTAGGTCAGATAATTGTTCGTCCAGACGGCGTGGAAAAGATCCATGTGCTCACGCACAAGAAGCATCGGAGGCGTGAATCGCTTTGGGGATCGTGGGCCCTCGATCGGCTTTTTCTTCGCTGTCACAATGGCTGAAGTGTCAATTCCTTCGGCCGTGATTGAAGTGGAAGGGAGAAGGGGTTCGCCGATAATGTGGTCGGCGGGTCGTGAGACACCAGCCGCTCCCTCGACAAATCCTTCACCGTAGTCCCAATTCTCCTGGTCAGCGTATTGCCCGAGCGTCCGGAATTTTTTTAGACGATCGACAAAGGCTAGGATGCGACCACCACCAAGCAAATTTGCGCGCCAAATTGCGTCATTGCGAAGCACCTGTTCGCGCGAGAGCCAGTGCATATCATAGTAGTCGAGATCGAATCCTTGTTCGGCATCCACCCGTCCGGTGCGTCGGAACGTAGCATGCAAAATCGATCGCTGCTTTGCGGGTGTGTGTGCTTCCGCGACGACAACAATTACTTTTGTGTCTGCATCTCCCTTTTGAAATAGCCCACGAACGGATACGAAGTCGAGGATCTCCCGCAGATCCCAAGACTTAATGAAGGTCCGTCTAAAATCCAAGGACTGCTGATTATAAAGAAAGTTGTATTGCTGCAACATCGACAAGATGCCACCCGCCGTTAGGAGCTCCATCGACTTGCTCAAAAAAAGATAGCCAAGTTGCTTATCGGGCAGCGCGCCCCGGCGCTTCAAATAGTCCTTATACGCGCGTTTTGCTCCATCGGTCGTGAGGGCCGAGGCAAAAGGCGGATTGCCTACGACTACGCCCACCTTTTCGCGAAGAACGCCATTCTCGATCGCCGCAAAGAAACAGGACGTGTGAATCGTCTTTTCTTTGAGTGGGGGGAACAGTTTCACGCTCGCCCGTATGTCCATAGGTTCGAGCGCATCGCAAAGCGCTAGACAAAGACTGAATGCCGCCAGCTCGACGGCACCTTCCTCAAGATCGACACCGCGAATTCGACCAACGAGTAGCTTCTTTAGCGTGGTCTGATTAGGACGTCGCCAATCGCTGCGGTAGCGCCAGTGCAGGACCAAACGCTTGTAGGCTTCGACGAGAAAAATTCCCGACCCACAGGCACCATCGAGGATCACTTCGTCGTTCTTTTCCAGCCGGTCTAGACGATCCCAACTCAGCACCTCGCCAAGCATCAGCTTTACCACGAAGTGCGGCGTGTAAACCGCGACCGCGGTATCCTTGACGAACAGTTGATAAATGTGGCTGATCAGCTCGACTGGCAGATCAGCAAAGGAGTAACGCTGCCAAAGCGTTAATTGGCCGCTACGTTCTTGGCGGCCCTCCACGAGTTGGGCGAACCTGCCAAGCTGGCTGCTGCCACGTAGCGTTTGCCGATCGTCGTCGGTAAGCGTAAAGACATTGCCGTTAAATCGTTCCTCCAGGTGCTCAAGGAGCGACACCAGAGACGGACCGTCGGAGAGAACCTGAAAAAAACTTTGAGCGTGTTTTTTGAAGCGACTGAAGAAGTCGTCTTCGAAAACTTTACGGGCCTCGAGGTATGCGATCAGGACAGAAAGAATAAGGAGGCGTCGCCGGAGCGTTTTTGGAAGGATGCCTTTAGCCTCCAAATCGTCATGGAGCTCTTTGATCGCGCTAATCAGAGTCTTTTGCGCCGCTTGATTGCTGGAAAGAAGTGTCCGGCAGACTTCGGGGTCGTCCCACAACGTTCCGTTGCGCAGACGCTCTTCGTCCCACCATGGATCGCTCGCAATGTCCGCAGCAGCCTTCAAAACTTGGAATGGCCGAAAGGCAATTTCGCCTCGGTCCTCGAAATCCGGGCGATGGGCGCAACGAAAGAGCTGAACCACACCGTGCGTTGACCGGTAAACCAGCGGAACGCCGCCCCAACTCCAAAGCTGTTGGTGCTTCCGCGCGAAAGCAGAATCTACAATAGGCCCGTCAGACGCGTAGATCAGTGCTTGTGCCACTGGTGGCTTACCATCCCGAGGAGCCTCGAAGAACACCGCGTCAGCCTCGTAGACCGCAGCTTTTTCCATTATTGTGACCTCTTCTGGCGGCCGCCCCTGCTTTGAATAGCCAAGGACGCGCACCATCCCGCCCCTTGCGGCATTCGCTGTCGCGCTAGAGAGATCGGAAACCCATGATCCGTTCTTACTCATTTGGGGGCGCGGGCCTCAGACGTGGGTTTTCAAGGCCAGGAAGCCGAGGTTGAAGGCTATCAGCGATATACGAAGAGACAGTCCGTGTAAACCATTCCTTGAAGGTTAACCCCTCCAAATCCAGCGCGGAGTAAAAGTCCTTCTTGGTCTCTGGGTCGAGAACCACGACAAAACGCCCTGATTTTCCCCGCGGCATCGTGATATCACATGGGTCATGTAACATGAAGTCAAGGTTCGCGGCGACGATGCATGCAAAAGGAGCCGCCGGAGCATCGAAGGCCCTTGTTCCGAAGGGCAGCCGACAAGTAAACGGAGCGGTCACCAGCGCACCCGCGTTCTCGTAGGCGTAGGAAAAAAACTCGGGTGGAACTGCGGCCATTTTAATCATCTCACCTATACGTGTTCATATGAACACGTGACGCCGCAAGCGAAAATTTCTTCATCCCCAAGTGATCGCTCTTCGCGATCGAAGTTACGTCAGTGAACAGCTATCTTCATTGATCGCTGTGTTGCCAGTCTCGTTGCCAGTAAAGGCAATTCTTGAAACGGAAAACCCGTTTCTCTTTTTGGAAAAACGGGTTCTAAAACTGGCGGGATGGACGGGACTCGAACCCGCGACCTTCTGCGTGACAGGCAGACGCTCTAACCAGCTGAGCTACCACCCCGAAATTGGGAAAGAGCGCGGACGTTAGGTTCGTGGGTACCTGAGTCAAGAGCTGTTTTGGAAAGAACTTTTCTCCTTCGCCACGCTTGAGATTAAGTTATTTAAGGTGAGTTATTAACGTTGAAATTGAGGAGGTTCGATGAAGGGGGTGGGTTGGTTGGGGTTCAGGCGTCAAAGTGTCGCGGAATCACGGCGCCGGGCCGGCGGGAACCTCGATGGGGTGGCGGGGGCGGTGGGAGGCGACAAAGCCTTCCAGCACGGCGATCGCCTGGGCGGGACCGTTTTCGGTGGCGAGGTGCTGGCGGACGCGGTGGGCGTGGGTGGCGTGCTGCGGGGCGGCGAGGAGGCGGTCGAGCGCGGAGGCAAGGTGCTCGGGCCAGCGGCGTTTGGAGAGGCGGAATCCGCAACCGAGGCGTTCGACCTCGCTGCCGAAGAAGGTCTGGTCGCCGATGTGGGGGACCACGATTTGCGGCACCCCGGCGTGGAGGGCGCTGGCAGTCGTGCCGGCCCCGCCATGGTGGATCACGGCCGAGGCGTGGCGAAAGAGCTGGTCGTGCGACACCTTGCCGATGACGCGGATCTGGCTGCCGTCGCCGAGGGCGGGAAACTGGGCCCAACCGCGCTGGACAATGATTTTGCGGTCCAGAGGCCAGGCACGCACGAAACGCTCCATGGTTTCGCCGGGGTTGTCGTAGACCATGCTGCCAAAGGTGAGCACAGGGACCCGTTCACCATGCGTGAAGGCCCGGAGTTCGGCTTCGAGGGAGGGGCTTTCGGGCGCCTGCCAGCGGCAGTACCCCGTGAACTGAAAGCGTGGGTCGATTTCAGCGTGACGGGGTTTGAGGAGGTCGGAAACCCCGACCAGGACGCATTCGGCTGGTTTGGAAAAGAAATTCCGGACTTTGGGCAGACGTGCCTGGCGGAGGGGTTCGGCAACGGCCGAGTTGATCACGCGGTCGACGACGGCATTGGCGGTCTTCCACAGCCAGCGATTCCAGGCTCGTCGCACGGTGCGTCCCAGCCAGAGAGGCGAGGGCAGGTTTTCCGGCGGGTAGTCGGGCGACGGGATGACATGGGGCGCAAACGCGAAGGTCGCAAACGGCACACCGCGGCGGTCCGCGAGGCCTTTGTTCATCGGAAAGAGGTAGCTGGACACCAGCACATCGGCGTCGGCCAGTGCCGCATCCATCCGGACGAGCATCTCCGGGATGTGAGCCCGCGCGCCCACATAGAGTTCGCGCAGCTGGTAGATGGGTGTGCGGATCTTCTGGAGACGTCCCATCCAATAACTCAGGTCCGCCTGTTCCCAGTTGGGACACAGCGGATAAAACTCGATCCCCGCCGCCTGCACCTCGTCGCGGTAGTGCGGAATCGTCGCGAACCGGACCGAGTGCCCCGCCCGTTGCAGGGCAACGGCGAGACCGATCAGCGGGTAGATATCGCCCGTTGAACCGTGTGACGTGAGGATGACACGCATGCACGGGACATGTCAGGCTGGGCGGCCGGGGGCGAGCGAAGCGATGTTACGATTGGGCGACGGACTCGACACTTTGAACGCTCAACGCTGAACGCCGAACGCAGAAGTTCGGAACGGTGCAGGCAGGGCCGATGCGGCGGAGGCTGGGCGGCGAAGGGCGATGGGCCCGGCAACTTTGAACGCTGAACGCTTGAATTTCGGGGGTGGTACCAGGACCTAGGATTCGAAGGCTGGGTGGGGCGGTGAGATTGAGGTGACGGGCTAGTGACGGGTTTCGGCGGGGGTGGCGGAAGCGGGGGCCCGGGTATCGCCCTCTCCCAGTTTGCGGCGGAACAAGGCGACGGCCATACCCATGGTCAGGTGGGCGAGTTCGGGATCGTAGCGGTAACCTTCGTCACGAAGGAAAGCGTGGGCGCCGTTGAACTCATGCCAGGTAAAGTGGGTGCCCGCGGCGGCGAGTGCGGCATACACTTTGGCGCGGCCCTCTCCTGGCACATGGGGATCCTGGCGGCCGTAGATCATCATGAGTTCGCCGCGGATCTCACCCACCCGGTCGAGTGAATTGTCCGCCATGCCTTTGCCGAGGCCGCGTTTGTGGATATCGGTGGCATAGAAGCACACTGCGGCGGAGACTTCCGGGTTCATCGCCGCGCGGAAGGCCAGATGCCCGCCGATGCAAATGCCGAGCACGCCGACGTGGCCGGTGGCCTGGGGATGCTGCCGGAGGTAGGAGATAACGGAGCGGGCGTCGGCATCATAGCTGGCCAGCTCCTTGGTCGTCTTGAGAGCGTTGCCTTTGTCGGCGCCGGCCTGATCGTAGGCCAGGACCTCTCCGGCCGGGAGAAACTCGTGGTAGATCTCGGGCACGGCGACGACAAAGCCATGGCCGGCGAGAAAGGCGGCGGTGCGGCGGATCGGTGCAGTGACCTGGAAGATCTCCGAGAAAAGGAGGATCCCGGGATACTTTCCGGGAGCCGTGGGAGCGTAAACATAGGTCCGCATCGGACCGTGGGGCGTTGGGAGATCGACCGGGGTGGCTTCGGCGAGGGTCATGGGAAGGAGGACGAGTGAAAAACGCGCTAGTCATGCCGCGGGCACTCGGGCATGACAAAGCCATTCGTCCTATGTCCTCCTATTCACCCCATCCCGATCGCTACACCTCCACCCCCTATGCCCGCTGCGGGCGGTCCGGTCTCCTCCTTCCGCGGCTGTCACTCGGGCTTTGGCACAATTTCGGCGGGGTGGACACGCTGGAGAACCAGCGCCTGTTGCTGCGCCGGGCCTTCGACCTGGGTATCACCCATTTTGACCTGGCGAACAACTATGGCCCGCCTCCCGGTTCGGCGGAGGAGAACTTCGGCAAGCTTTTGCGCGAGGACTTTGCCGTCTACCGCGATGAACTCATCATCTCGACCAAGGCCGGGTATCGGATGTGGCCGGGGCCTTATGGCGAAATGGGCTCGCGCAAGTACCTGCTGGCCTCACTCGACCAGAGCCTGAAGCGCATGGGGCTGGAGTATGTGGACATCTTCTATTCCCACCGTCCCGATACCGAAACCCCGCTCGAGGAGACCATGGGTGCCCTGGTGCAGGCGGTGCGCAGCGGCAAGGCGCTCTATGCCGGCATTTCCAACTACCCGGCCGACATGACGCGCCGCGCGGCGACGCTCCTGCGCGAGTCGGGAGTGCCCTTGCTGATACACCAGCCTGTCTACAACATGCTCAATCGCTGGGTTGAACCCGATCTGCTGCCAACGCTGGCGGACCTGGGCGTGGGGTGCATCCCGTTTTCGCCGCTGGCGCAGGGCCTTTTGACGAATCGCTACCTCGCCGGCATTCCGACGGACTCGCGGGCGGGCAAACCGACGGGATTTCTCAAGAGCGATCGGATCACTCCGGAACTGCTGGTGAAAATCCGAGCGCTCAACGAAGTCGCTCAGGACCGCGGGAGCACGCTCGCCCAACTGGCGATGCTCTGGCTATTGCGACGTTCGGAGATCACGACGGTGCTGATCGGAGCCAGCAAGGTCTCCCAGATCGAGGACCTGCACGCCGGTCTTTCGCAGGAGCCCCTGGGCTCGGTCGAGCGGGACCGGATCGAGAAGATCCTCGCCGGCGCGTGAGCGGGTCGGGGGGGCCGAGGGGAACGCTGAACGCTGAATTCTTAACGCTGAAGTGTTCGATCTCGGAGCGGATTGGGATTCGGACGCGGCTAAAGCCGCAGCCACTTTCTTGACTGCTTTCGTCCTTCACTCTTCGAACTTCGCACTTCCAGCCCCCCTCGGGGCTGGCGCTAGATCTGCGGGAGGGTCGGGTGGGCGGCAACGGCCTGGCGGTGGGCGCGGACGCGGTGATAGAGGTCGACGTAGGCGGGCACGACCCGGTCGGCCGAGAAGAGGTCGCGGGCGCGTTGCTGGGCGGCGCGGCCCAGGGTGGTGCGCAGGCGGGGGCTGGTGATCAGCGACTCCACCTCGCGAGCGAGTCCCTCGGCGTCGCCAAAGGGCACGAGCAGGCCCGACTTGCCATGCTCGATGACCTCGGGAATGCCGCCGACCGCAGTGGCCACCGTCGGGCAGCCAAACGTCATGGCTTCTAGGATACTGAGGCAGAAACTCTCCGTTTCGGACGTGATCAGGCCGAGGTCGGCGGCCGCAACGTAGTCCTCGATCAGGCTGACGTTTTCCCGGACGACAACGCGGTCCTCGAGGCCGAGCCGGCGGACCTGTTCGCGAAAGGGGGCGAAGTCGCCACCCGCCACCACCACCAGCTTGAAGGACTCGCGGGGACGGATCCGGGCGGTGGCCTCGAGCAGCAGGTCGATGCGCTTGACCGGGCGCAAGTTCGACATGTGCAGGATCATCGCCTCACGGTCGCCCAGCCCCAGTTCCGCGCGCACGGCACGCCGGCTGCGGTGCGGCCGCCGCGGGCTGAAGAAGTTGGGGATGACCTGGATCGGATGATCGATGTCGACCAGTCGCGCCGTATCGCAGCGTAGGAACTCCGAAACGGTGGTGATGGCGTCGACCTTGCCCAAGGCATGGCGGATGGCGGGAGCGTAACCCGGGTCCCGGCCGAGCAGGGTGGTGTCCGTGCCGTGCAGAGTTGCGACCACGCCGGGACGGAGCTCCTCGGGCAGCCAGTCCCGGGCAAGCACGGCGGCCGTGGCATGGGGGACGGCGTAGTGGGCGTGCAGGATGTCGAGGTGACGTTCGCGCACGACTTCGGTCATCTTTACCGCCAGCGGCAGCGTGTAGTCCGGGTGCTTGAACAGCCCGTAGCCCTGGATGTGCACGGGATGAAACGTGACGCGCGGTTCATCCGGTGGCAGTCGGAACGGCCGCTCATAGGAAATGAAATGGACCTCGTGGCCGCGGCGCGCCAGGTCGACCCCGAGGGCCGTGGCCAGGATGCCGCTTCCCCCGACGGACGGGTAGCAGGAGATTCCGATGCGGAGGGGGGATTCGGTCATGCTGGTGGCGGTCGGTCGGAGACGGGAACGAAAGAGAGGATCACCGTCAGAAACGACGCGCACCCCGGCCCAATTGTTCCAGGGAAGTCACCACCATCGGCTCCGCCGGGTAGAGGGCCTGGGCGTGGGAGGTGCCTGCGCGGAGGCCGAGCAGCCGCGCGCGGGTGAGTTGCAGTTCCACGTAGTCCCGGGTCCGACCCTGAGTGACATGGGCCTCCATCGCGGCGGTCCAGGCGGCGAGCACCACCGGTTCTGAGACATCAAACCAGACGGTGGCGACCCCGGGTGGTTCACCCTCCGGGCCGACGGCGTAGTGCAGGAGCTGATCGATGGCGTGGGGCTGGAGGGTGTGCAGTTCCGTGACACCACCGTAGCGCGCCAGCCGGGCGGCGTCGCGCACCATGCCGCCCACGACGGCGTGATCCGGGTGCTGATTCGGCTGAGTGGTAGGAGCAAGGACCCAGCGCGGACGGTGACGTCGCACCAGGGCGGCCAGGGTCAGGGTGTGGGACACGCTCGGAGCAAGATGGGCATCGCCTCCCAGATCGACAAACTCAACCGTGGCACCGAGGAGGGTCGCGGACTGACGTGCCTCCGCCTCGCGTTCGGCGGGAGTGCCGTGAGTGGCGGATTCTCCGCGTGAGCAGAGGACAAAGTGGGCAGTGCCGCCAGCCTGGGTGTGGTGGGCGACGATGCCGCCCGCGCCGAACTCAATGTCGTCGGGGTGCGCGCCAAATACGAGGAGACGCGGAGCGTCAGGCAGGGAAGTCGGCATAGGCTTCGTCGGAACGATCGATGGTGTCACGATTGACGAACGTGATTTCCGGGGCGTCCGCCGGATTCAGGTAGGCCTGTTCGCCGGCGCCGGCGATGTAGTGGGTGCAATGGAGCACCGACTGCATCCAGCGCAGGCGGGTGTCGCGGGACGGGCTGACCTGGGCCTTGGTCCAGGGTGTGTCGGGCAGTTTGAGCCAGGAATTGCCGCCTTCGTGCAGGCTCAGCTTTCCCTCGTGGCACCGGGCCCGCACGATTTCACCCTCGTGGGGACAGTCGACGAAAAAGTCCGTCAGGTCGCAGGCGGCGGTGCGCACGGCGGGATCGCTCGATCGCACAACGCGCACGCCCTCGAGCAGGCCCTGGGCCCGCATCACTTCGAGACAGAAGTCCGCGACCAGACCGGAGGAGCAGCCGCGGACCGCCTGCACTGCGGCGGGACCGACAAAGGCGGGGAGCTGCCGCAGCATCTGGTCGCGCCAGCCGGCGGGGATGCGCTTGAGGTGGAGGGGCGAATACTTGCGCTGGATCTTGTTTTCGAAGGTGAAGTTGAACCACTGCACCTCGCCGGTGGTGCGGTGCCGGAGCCCGGTCTGGGTTTCGCGCGGATCGTGGTCGCTGTCGTGATAGAAGAAGACGATTTCGCCGCCCAGCTCGGCGCGCAGGCGTCGCGCCGTGACGAACTTGGCGTAGAGAAACCGACGCGGAAAGATGCCGCACGGCTGCTGGCCGAAGGCGATGACGGGGGCGGAGCTCATGAGGCGGTGGCCGGGGCGGCGCCGGGCGTCCGCCCTCCGAGCAGGGGCTGGAGTATCAGACTTGTGATGACGCAGAGCGCGCAACCGATGAGGTTGTACCAGAGGTAACCGACCCGATCCAGGGTGAAGAAGCAGACCAGGACCGTGGCCTGGGAAAGCAGGGCGCCGGTGAACACGGCGTTCCCGCCGACCCGCCGGAAGAGGAAGGCGACGAGGAAGAGCCCGAGCACGACTCCGTAGAAAAGCGAACCGAGAATGTTGACGGCCTCGATCAGGTTTTCGGCGAGCCGCGCAAACAGGGCAAAGCCGATGGCGACGAGACCCCACGAGGCGGTGAAGACCTTGGACATCAGCACCCCGTGACCGTCCCCGCCGGTGGGACGGAAGACATGCCGGTAAAGATCGACTACGGTGGTCGACCCTAGCGCACTGAGCTCGGCGGCGACGGAGCTCAAGGCGGCGGCGAAAATGACCGCGATGAGCAGGCCGACGATTCCGACTGGCAACTGCTCGAGGATGAAGGTGATGAAGACATAGTCCGAGTCCTTGGTCTTGACCCCCGGATCCAGGGCGCGAAGCGCGTCCTTGGCCTGCTTGCGCACGGCCTCGCTCCGGGCATGGGCGTCGCGCAGCGCGTCATGGGCCGACGCGATCTGCTCCTCGGACGAGCCATCGTGGCGGGATTTCAGCCACCCCTGCAGTGCAGCGCGCTTTTCCTCGGCCAGTGTCTGATAGCGGGACTCCAGGACACGCAACGTGTCTCCACCCGGAGCCTCCACGTGCTGCCTCCAGGTGGCGCGGTCGAAAAAGACGGGCGCCGGGGCGAATTGGTAGAAGACAAAGAGCAGCACACCGAGCAGCAGGATGAAGGCCTGCATGGGAATCTTGAATACTGCGTTGAACATCAGCCCGAGCCGGCTCTCGCGCAGGGAGGTGCCGGACAGGTAGCGTCCCACCTGGGACTGGTCGGTGCCGAAGTAGGAGAGCGAGAGGAAGAATCCGCCGAAAATCCCCGACCACAGGGTGTAGCGCTCGTTGATGTCGAACGAGAAGTTGACCGCGTTCAGCTTGTCGAAGCCGGCCGCCACCTGCAGCGCGTCGACCGTCGAGACGCCGTCGGGCAGGCGCAGCAGCATGATGACGAAGGCGGTGGCCATGCCGGCGAAGATCACGATCATCTGGTACTTCTGCGTGATGCTGACGGCGGTGTTTCCTCCGGAGACGGTGTAGACGATGGCGAGGGCTCCGGTGGCGAGGATGGTCAGGTCGAGGTTCCAGCCGAACACGGTGGAGAGCACGATCGCGGGCGCGTAGATGGTGATGCCTGAAGCCAGGCCGCGCTGCAGGAGAAAGAGGCAGGCGCCGAGCAGCCGGGTTTTTCCGTCGAACCGGCGCCCCAGGTACTCGTAGGCGGTCAGAACCTTGAGCCGCCGGTAGAAGGGCAGGAAAAGGGCGGCGACGACAATGAGCGCGAAGGGCAGTCCAAAATAGTTCTGCACAAATCCCATGCCGCTCTCAAAGCCCTGGCCCGGGGTGGAGAGAAACGTGATGGCACTGGCCTGGGTCGCCATGACCGCGAGTCCGATCGTGCCCCAGCTGACCTTGGACTCGCCTTTGACGTAGTCTTGGAACGTCGTGCGCCCGCGGGTCTTCCACATGCCATAGGCGGCAATTCCGACCATGGTCGCGACCAGGACGAGGTAGTCGAGCGCGCTCATGAAAAGACGATCGGAAGAAGGGCCAGCAGTACGACCATGAGAACGAAGACACCCAACACGGCGGTGTACACGCCGCCCCAGGAGCGAATGCCGGGCACCTCCGGCGCTTCCTCGGGAGGCGGAGTGGGACGGGGATCAGGCGTCATGGCTTGCCGAGCGAGACCAGGTTGGCAAACAGGCGGTAGGCGCCGGGGACGCCGGCCGGTAATTCGCGGAAGAAGGAGAGTCCGGTGTAGACGTAGTAGCCCTTGCCGTGTTGGGCGACGAGCAGGGACCCTTTTTTTGGGCTTTCACCGGCATCGGCGCTCGACAGCAGGGCGGTGAATCGGGAGTCCCATTCGCTGGGGAAATAAAGGCCGCGCTCTTGAACCCAGCCGTCGAAATCGGCGGCAGTGATCCGGTTGGGCGAGGTCAACGCCGGGTGATCCGGCGTGAGCAGGGTGACGGGCGCGAGTTCGTCGGTGATGCGATCGCGGGACACTTTCAGGGAGTAGGGGGCGAGCTGGTTGGATAGCAAGTCAGCCGTGGTGTTGTACTGCACCACCACCGTGCCTCCCCGCTCCGCATAGGTGAACAGGGCGGGCGTGAGCGGACCAAGATCGGCTCGTGTATTGAAGGCGCGCACACCCAGCACGACCGCGTCAAAGGTCGCAAGACGTTCGGGCGTTAGATCGGCGCTTCCGAGGGTGGTCACCTTGCAGCCCATGCGTTCGAGGCTTTCGGCCACCAGGTCGCCTGCACCCGGCAGGTATCCGATGGTGCGAGCCCGCACGGTGAGGTCCAGGCTGACGACCCGGGCCTGTGAACGCGGTTGCAGCAACTGCGCGGGGATGTGCTCGTAGCGGATGTCGGCCCGACCGGTGCGGAAGGTCTGTTCCCCAATCCGGGCGGCGGCGACCAGGTCGCCCGAGCCGATACCGGCGGGCGCGGTGACGGTGAAGGTCAGCCGCCCCTGCGAGCCGGCGGAAGCCAGTTTCAACGGCTGGGACGCCGGGGTGGCCGACCATCCGGTCGGAAGCTCGAGAGTGACGGATCCCTCGAGATTGCCGCGGGCGGCGGTGGCCTCGACGACCACCTCACGACGACCGCCCGGCGCGAAGAGCTCGAGCTCTTGCACGAAACCGAGCGAGACCGGGGAGACGACCTGCAGGGGACGGCGGATTTCGCCGCGCACCGGATCGTCGATGATCTGCACGACGCGATCGGCATAGACGAACCGTTGTCCCCCGATTTCCAGTTCATGCTCGACGGGAAACACCGGAGGGTTTTCGGGTCGGCCAATGAGGGATGGGTCGTCGACCCGAAATACGCCGGGCGAGCCTTCCTCGCGCAGCCAGTACGGGGTGGACGGAGTGGCGGTGCTAGGGAGGCTGGCGGTGGCCGTGGTGTTGGCGACCTGATTGACCGGGAGCGTCCCGGTGCCTGCGACTTCGGTGCCCGTGACCGGAAAACGACTGCGCACCCAGCGCAATGCCAGGTTGGCGGGGGCGGTGCGAACCACGGCGTTGAGGGTGAGTTTGAGGGACTCTCCGGGCACCACTTCGGCTTGAGGAGCGCTCGCGCTCAAGTGCAGACCGAGACAGGCGGCAATGATGCGATCCAGGTGGTGCCGTTTCTCGACCAATTCGCCCGCGCTCGCGTTCCCGGCGGCTGCAATCAGACGTGACCGCAGCGTGAGCAAGGCAGGCACCGACGCGGCCGGATCGCGGGCGTCGAACGACTGGAACGCGGCCGACGCGGCCGCGAGCAGGGAGGGACCGTCCGGAAGCGTGGTCCACGTCAGGTCAACGCCTTCAAACAGATCCTTGGTCGCCGGTTCACCGGCCAACACTTGAAAGTGTTCCAAGCTGCTGCCCCGGGTGGCGAGCGTGCCGAAACCCTGGCTCTTGTGCTGGGTGCGGCTCCGGGCGGCGATTTCGCCAAACGATTCACCCAGGAGCGGGTTGTAGGCCCCGGAGTCGAGTTGCAGCAGGGTCGGTGGAGCATCGCCTGCCTTGCGGTTGCCCCCCAGCAGATTGTTCACCCAGGAGTTCCAGAGCACGCGTGTGGGTTGCCACGGCTTGAGCTGGCCGTCGGCGAGTTGTTCGGGAAATGCGGTGGCGTCACCGGCCAGCTTGAAGGCCTCGACGGCAAGCATGGCCGAAGCCGTGTGGTGTCCGTGGGTGGAGCTGGGGATCGGGGAGAACCGCGTGATCAGAACCTGGGGACGAAAGGTGCGAATCACCCGAACCACGTCGGAAAGCACCTCGCGGCGATTCCAGATCTGGAAGGTCTCATCCGGGTTTTTGGAGAATCCAAAGTCGTTGGCGCGGGTGAAGAACTGGATGGCGCCGTCGATCCGGCGGGCAGCGAGCAGTTCCTGGGTGCGGATGACACCGAGTCGGTCACGCAGCTCCGGGCCGACCAGATTCTGTCCGCCGTCCCCCCGGGTCAGCGACAGGTAGCCCGTGAGGTAACCCTTGCCCTTGGCAAACGTGGCTAGCAGCCGGGTGTTTTCGTCGTCGGGGTGGGCGGCGACGTAGAGCACGCGTCCGCGCTGTTGAAAGGCGTGCAGCTCCTGGAGGATCTCACCCGGGGCGAGGGCAACGGCGGCGGCCGGGGGCGTGGCGTCAAGTGCCAGCAGGGGGCTCGCCAGCCAAGGAAGGGCGAGCAGGGCGGCGCAGGGGAGCGACCACCGGGAAAGGGTGTGCGGGTGCATCAGCGGGTGGGGCGGCTGACGCGGGGGGCGAGGGTCATGGCGCGGGTGGCGGGAAGGCCGAAGCCGGCGGGGGAAACGCGGTGGAGGGTCATGAGTCTAAAGTGGCGGCCTGGAAGCCGGTAAGGTCGGATACTCAATTCGGGAAAAAGAACAAGGCGCCGACGCCAACTTGTCCGGACTTTCCGGAGTGGGTGGGCGGCAGGGTCAATCGAAGGAGACCGGACGGGCGATCGCGACGGCGGGCTCGACCGGCCATTCCGGGTGGTGGCGATCGGGATGGGGCGTGGCGACGAGGGTGGGATGAGGCGGCTCCGGGGCGGTCGCCCCGCCCGCCCAGCGGCTTTCGATCAGCACGGCCTTGGGTTTGTCGGGCAGGCCCCGTTCATGGCGGAGCAACTGGCCGGCGACCAGGTCGAGCGCGGCCGCTCCGATCCCTTCGGCGTCCTGATAAATGCCGGCAATCGTGCCGTCGGCGGCGGAGATGTCCAGGTCGGCATAGGCGATGTCCTCGGGCACGCGCACGCCGGCCCGTTTGAGCCAGCCAAGAACCCGAGCGTCCGTGCCGATGATGGCATCCGTCCGGGACCGGCGCACCCAATCCATAAAGGCTCCCTCTTCCAATTCGACCGGGCGGTGCATGAGGACCGGGTCGGCGCGACCGTCGTCGTGGGTTTGCAGCAGGTAACCCGCCGTCCAGAGGCCGTTGACGCGCCGGTCGAAGGTGTGGTTGAGGGCCAGGCCGATGCGACGGCGACCGGTGGCGGCGAGCGACGTGACCGCCAGTCGCGCCGACGCCACATGGTTGTCACTCGCTCGGTGCAGCCGGGGGGCGGTCAGGGAGTAGGCGATGGCAACCGCGGAAAACTGGGACCAATCCAAGGCGAGCGAGGTGGGCTTGGGCAGGGGCGCGACCAGCACCCCGACGATGCCGCGGGCCACGAGGATGTCGCTCAGCCGCGAGGCATGTCCGTCGGCGTCCCCCAGCCAGAAATGGTCGAGGCGATAACCCGCGGCGGCGGCCCGCGCGGCGGCACCCTCGTAGCTGCGGCGGAAGAACGGAACCCGCTTCCAGTTGTCGCGGCGTGAGTGGGCGGTGACCCAGGCGAGTGTGACCCGGTCCGCCACCGGTTGACCGGCGCGAATGGCGCTCATGGCCTCGGCCAAGAGCGGATTGGGTTTCCAGCCCAGCTCCATCGCGAGTCGCTGGATCCGGCTGCGGGTCGCGGCGGGGATGCGCGGGTGATTGCGCAGGGCCATGGACACCGCGGCAACGGACACACTGGCGCGGGTGGCGATGGCGCGCAGGGAGGGACCAGAGGAGTGGCGACGCATGGGGCGGCAAGAGAACGTTAAGCAGGGTGAAACGTCCCACGTCGAGAGCCATTGTCGGGTAAATTTCCCCGACCTGGGCCTTCCCGGCCGGGGGTGCTTTTGAGCGTTCACCAACGGCCGTCGCGAAGGCGTCGCATTCCGCATCCCGACGGGCTCGAGGCCGGGCGCGCCTAGGTTTCCTGGGGTGCCGCCTTGACGAACTGCTTTTGAATGACGGCGGCGATGTCGGTCAATTTGACCGGCTTCGTGATGTAGTCATCCATGCCGGCGGTGAGACAGAGTTCGCGATCGCCCTGGAGAGCGTTGGCCGTGAGGGCGACAATCTTCGGCTGGCGCGTGATGGCGAACCGACGACGGATCTGGCGACTGGCCTCGAAACCGTCCATTTCTGGCATCTGCAGGTCCATGAAGACGAGATCGAATTCCCTCGATTCCAGGGCGGTGAGAGCCTCGACCCCATTGTCGGCGGTGATGGCCCGGTAACCCAGACGTTCGAGGAAGCGCAGAGCGACCTTTTGGTTGACCGGGTTGTCCTCCACCACGAGCACGTCGAGTGGGTAGTCCTGCGCGAGCAGCCGGTTTTCGACGGCGGAAACCGGTGGAGGCGCATCCTTGCGCGGCACGGACTGACCCAGGGCGCGCAGGGCGCGGATGAGCGATTGGGTCTTGAGCGGTTTGGCGGCCGTGGAGAAGAGCCGGCGCTCTCCAAAGGCGCTGACCGAGGTTTGCCCGAGCGGCAGCAGCAGCACGGTGGGGATTTGCAGGGCGGTGATGCGATCGCGCAGCACGCGTCCCTCGGAGGCCTCGATCATCGGCAGGTCGAGAATCACGGCGGCCGGGTCGTCGGTGCGCGCCAGCAGTTGGACCGCATCCGGGACCGAGTGGGCGGGCACCGGCCGCGCGCCCAGTTCCCGCACCAGGCGGATGAGCCGGCGCTGCGTGACGATGTGGTCCTCGACGCAGAGAATGGGACGTCCGCGGAAGGACTCGGGCAGGGGCGGCAGCACGCTCTCGGGCGGGACCGGTGCAGCGGAGGTTTGTATCGTAAAAATGAACACGGAGCCCCGGCCCGACTCGCTCTCGACGCGGATCTCGCCGCCCATCAATGCGGAGAGCCGCTGGCAGATGGCGAGTCCGAGGCCGGTGCCGCCGTACTTGCGCGTCGTGGATGAGTCAACCTGGCTGAACGGCTTGAAAAGGCGGTCGACGCGGTCCGCAGGGATGCCGATGCCGGTGTCGCGCACCGAGAACTGAAGACGCAGCGCCCCGGGTTCGGCGGCGGCCTCCGGGGCCGGCCGGATCGTCTGGACCTCGATGGAGACGCTGCCCGAGGAGGTGAACTTGACCGCGTTGTTGATCAGGTTGGCGAGAATCTGGCGCAGGCGGGTGATATCGCTGACGATCCAGTCCGGCACGCCCTCGCTGATACAGTAGGCCAGTTCCAGTTTCTTGGAGGCGGCGGAGAGCGAGAACAGATCGAGCGCCTCTTCGATGCAGGTCGGCAGGTCGACCGGCTGGTTCTCGATCTCCATCTTGCCCGACTCGATTTTTGAAAAGTCGAGGATGTCGTTGATGATCGTGAGCAGCGCCTCGCCCGAGGTGCGGATGGTCGCCAGGTAGTCGCGCTGCTCCGGATTCAGCGGCGTTTCGAGCAGCAAGCTCGTCATGCCGATGACCCCGTTCATCGGGGTGCGGATCTCGTGCGACATCGAGGCGAGGAACTCGCTCTTGGCGCGCGAGGCGGCGTCGGCCTCGAGTTTGGCGCGGCGCAGGGCATTCTCGGTTTCGACGCGCGCGGTGATGTCGGTCTCGATCGCGATGAAGTTCTCGAGGTCGCCCTTTTCATTCCGCACCGGCTGGATCTCAAGGTGGACGTAGTACTTGCGTCCCGACTTCGAGTAGTTGACGAGGTCGGTCGAAATGCCCTCGCCCCGGTCGAGCGCGGATTTCACGCGACGCAGGATGCGGCCATCGGCCTCCGGGCCGCTGAGGAAGACCTCCGGGTGCCTGCCGGTGATCTCCGCGAGCGAGTATTCCATGACGCGGGCGAAGGATTCGTTGACCCACTCGATGGTGCCGTCCGGTTTCGCAATGATGACGAGGTTGTCCGTGCGCGAGGCGACCAGCGAGAGTTTGCGGGTGGTGGACTGGCTTTCGCGCAGCGCCTGTTCGGCGAGTTTGCGTTCCGAGATGTCCTGGATGGTGCCGACGATGCGGGTCGGGGTGCGCGAAGGTCCTGGGCCGCTGAAGCCGCGGGAGCGCACGTAAATCCAGCGCCAGCTGCCGTCGGCGGTGCGTATCCGGTATTCGGGATCGATGAAAAGGACTTCGCCCCGGAGCTGCCGGTCCCAGGCTGATTGGTAGCGCTCCTGGTCGTCGGGGTGCACCAGTCCGGCCCAGACCTCAAGCGTGAGCGGGTGGGTGGCGGGATCGTAACCGAGGATGGCCCAGACCCCGGGACTGTAGAACACCCGGTCGCCCGTCTGCTGCCATTCAAAGATGCCGATGTCGGTCGATTCGATGGCGAGACGCAGTCGCTCGTCCGACACCTTGAGCATGGCCTCGACCCGGCGACGCTCCTCGTTTTCGGCGATGAGCCGCTTGTTGTACGTTTCGGCGGCGCGCAGTCCGGTGCTGGAGGTGCGCGCCAAGTGGACGGACAAACCGAGAAGCACGGTGATGCCGAACCCGGCGGCGAGGGCGAGTTCGGGCAGGAACCGGCGATTCAGCCGGGCGTGTTCGGCGTTGGGCGCAAGCCCGATGCGGATCCGCCGTCCGTGCAAGGTGAACACTTTCTCGATGGTATCCGCCAGGTCGGAGGCCTCTCCGCCCGCCTCAAACACGCGGACACCGCCGATATCGATCGAGCAGTGGTAGTTCGCCGCCATTTTCAGACGCTGTTCGATTCCGGCGAAGAACCGGCGATAGGTGTATTCGCCGGTGACGTACCCATCCAGCTGGCCCTGGCGCATCACCGGGGCGTAAATGGCGAAGCCTGGGCCCAGGCCGGACTGCAGCAGGGTTCCGGAGAGAATGGCGCCGAGATTGCGGCGGACTGCGTCCATGGCATCCATGCGCGCCGGCTCGAGCGGGTGGGCGATCCGCGGGCGAAGGCTGCCGTTCGGACTCCGCTTGGGGAATTGCCAGATTGTCTGCCGATCCAGGCTGACCAGCGACAGCGACAAGCAGGCGGGACACTCCGACAGCTGGGCGCCACCGTCGACGTCCCGCACGGTTTCAGTCAGATCGGGAGACTCGCTCCAGCGCCGGCCGAGCCGGTCGAAGGCATTGATTTGGCGTTCCAGCTCGAGGTTGATGGCGCTGGCCAGACCGTTGATCTGGATTTCCGTGGTCGTGCCGGTGAACTCGGATTCCCGGCCGCGCAAGCCGAGCGCAAAGACGAACGTCAGGGTGGCCGAGGCCATCATGACGGGAAGGGGCAGCCAACTTGGGGCGCCCGGACGGCGTCGATTGGCCTCGCGCCAGCCGAGTGACATGAAGGCGGCCCCGAGTCCCAGCAAGGCGAGGCCGGTGAGGCGGGCGGTGACCGGCGGTGTGCCCCAGGTGTAGACGGTGGGAAGCTTCAGCAAGTGGCCCAGGACTGTCGAGGAGCCCACGGCGAACAAGGTGGACCCGATCAAGGCGAGCGCCGGTGTGCGCACCCGGGAAGGGATGCCAGCCACCATGGAAATCAGACTGATCCCTGAGAGAAAGAAACCAGCGGCGAGTAGCGGTGGCATTCGGCCCGCCGCGACGCCCGTGCCGGCCAAAGGATCCTGGACAAACAGCCCGTCGATCCCCAGGGAACGACCACTGGCGTGTTCAATCAGCACCAAGGCGCTGAGCAGAGCCGGAATCGCCGCCCCCCACGCGGCGCGACGCAGATCGAATTGGATGAGAAGGAGAACGATCCCAAACGTGACCAAACACAGCCCGGCATTGACCCGCAGTCCGGCCCAGGGGTCGCGCAAGCCCGATGAGGCGGCAGTTTCGATCAGGAAGCCCGCCATGACCGCCACCCCGAGCACGACCAAGAGGCCGGACAAGACGACGGCGAGTCGCTTGAACCAAGGCACGGCGGGCAGCGTGGACAATTGGGCCATCGAGGCGGGAAGTCGTCGGCGGTAAAGGGACGGTGATGAGTCCGGTGGGCCCGTACAACGCGTGGATTGCGTTACCGGTGGATCAGTTGGTTCGGGCGCGAATGATCCTCGCGGGCGAGTGCCGGACTAGGGTGTTTCCTTTGTGCGGTTCGGGACATGATGTCCTATATACGGAACGATTCACTCTCTAACTATAACGAAATGAGCGCACAATGTGTTTTCCCAGCTCTCTAAACCGTTGATTTATCGCGGAGGCGCGGGAGTTTCGGTTCCCTTGTCACCAGAACCGGTAATAGTTCGTAAAAAGTTGGTGGGACCGTAGACAAACGTCCATGAGGGTTTGTCGAGTGGCCCAGTTAGTTTAAATTCAAATGCTTGCGAAAATGGCGACAGAACCAGGCCCGCGGCGGCCCCGAACAGGCTGCGGCTTTCCTCAAATGGGAACAGCTTGGCTTTCATATCGAGCGTCTTGCGATCGAGCAGGTAGTCGCCCTGGGCCTCGATCGCAGCCCTCGGGCCGGTGATCCGGACCTCGGAGAACGCCAGTTTGGAACCGGCCACGGCGAAATTGGCCTGGACGGTGTCCAGTTTCAGGGTGCTGAAATCGAGGAAGGTGCGGTCCAGGACCTGAGACAGCACCCAGAGGAGGCGAACTTCACCGAGATCCGCGCCGGTCAGCTCGGCATTGCCCTGTCCCCGATAACTGAACAGGTCGTCGAATCGCCCGTCCGCCGAGACGGCGACGTCGAGTTGGCCGGCGGCGATTTTTTCCTGAAAGCGATTCTGTTTCGGGACGGGTTCGCCCCGGCGCCGCGCCCCGAACTCCTCGAGTGAGCGAATGGACTCGCCCAGGTTGGCATGACTGAGGCGGTAGTCGAATCCCAGGCGCCGGTTCGGCCCGGTGCCGGAGAGGTGGATCCGGCCGGTGGCGACCCCACCGGCAAAGCCCACGGAAATGGGATCGAGCACGATGTCATCGTCGCGCACCTGACCGGCGGCATTGAGGTCGCTGATCGGAAAATCGTAGTAGGTGAACGGACCTTTGGAGTACACGCCCAGGTCGATCTTGCGGTGAGGGCCGCCGGGGGCGGCGGGACCGTCGAAACGACCGGACACCCGCAGTTGGGCGGGTTGGGTCAGCCGGAACGGTGCGACGACTTCCACAATCTCGGGACCAATGACGCTGGCGCCTTCGACCAGGTCGAGATTGGAGAACGCGTCGAACTCCATCGAGCGCCAGTCCTTCTTTTCGAGATCAAAGCGGCGGGCGAATGTGCCGCGGGCGTAACGCTCCCCCTGGGTGACGTTGAAATGCAGGACGTCGTAGAACTGGGGCCGGACAAAAACCCGGGTGCGGGCGGTGTCGAACTGCGTGCCGCGCAGTCCGGTTTTGCCGTTGCTGGCGGCGACGAACACGGTGGTCAGTTCCGGTTCACCCCAGCGGCCGCTCACATCCACGTCGGCCGTCGGAATGGATTTGGAAAAGTCGAAGTGACTCCAGAGCCGGGGCCACCAGTCCCGGAACCAGCCGGCGATGGAGGCCGGTTGGAGCCGGCCTTCCAGGAGGAACCGGAAGTCCTTGGTTTCCGTATCCATCTCGTAGCTGCCGCGCGCGATACTCTGGCCGACACGCAGGACGATATCGTCAAAACGCAGTGCCGTGCCCTGGAGCGAGAACGTGGCGCTGGCGCCGTCGAGAGGGACCGTCCGGGCGGTGACCGCACCCACCTCAAAGCGACCGTTGATGGCGGACGGTTTCCAGCCAGGGCCCAGGCGCACCGCTACCGCCAGCAAGGGCGTGTCCTGGAGCTCGACCTGGTCGGAGACGATCCGTCCCGCCAGGCGGTCGGCCAGCGCTAGGTGTTCGGGGGTCAGTTCGCCCTCCGCCTCGAAAACCGCCCGCCCCGTCTCCCGGTCCAAGTCTCGGATACGGAGCGACCAGGGTCGTCCGGCCCAAATCGCGGACAGGTCCGGGGCAAGGACGGGGAACGGGGTGCGGGTGGTGACATGCTGGAGAGCGATGTCTCCCCACCGCGTTTCCGCGGCACCCAGTTCGATCGCAACGGGTGTGAAGGAGGTCCGGTCGGGGGCAACCTGCCCGTCCAGCCGGGCGCGCAGCGAGCGCACGAGCAGTCCCTTCTCGCCTGTGATCCGGCCGGCGGAGAGGTCGAGCCGGACCGGCGTGGGGGTGCCGGGTGTCAGGTGCAGACGCGTGCTGGCGCGGAGTCCCGAAATCACCGTGTCGCCCGAGGTGCCGGGTATCCAGGCGGCAGGTGCGGTGACGCGGTCGACCGTGAGCTGAAGTCCGAGGTCGAGGGTGCCGGGCTCCGGCTGTTCCAGTTCGACTTCCAGCCGCGGCGAGTCCAGTCGCTCCAAGTCGGGAAAATGCTCGAGGAGCCTGCGGCCCGTGCGCAGAAAGGCCTGCACACCGCGGGCGATCTGCGGGGTCGGATCCGTTGCGCGGACGGATGGCGTGGGCGCGCGGAGGCCGCCGCGCAGGGCGATCTCAATCCGGCCGACCCGGCCGGTCAGGGTGTCGATCGACCAGCGGTCGCGTCCAAAGGTGAGGGTGGCCGCCAGGTCGCTCACGACCGCCTCATTGCGGCCGGAGGGTGAGAGCAGCGTGGGTGTGCGCAGGGTTCCGCCGGACAAGTCGAGCTCCGTGGCTTCGAAGTGCCCGGCGAGCAGCATCCACGGGTCGATGCGAAGATAGACGGCGCGGGCCGTGACCAGTGGCTCCCGCAAGGCGGGCGTGCTGAGGGCCACGTCTTCCAGCAGGACACGGCCCTCGGGATCAAAGGTCAATTTGCCCACGTCGGCTCGCAGCCCGATCCGTTCGAGGCGCTGTTCAAAGCGGTGACGCACCCAGGCGGGTACGCTCAGCTCCCTCTTTGTCAGGATGATGATCTGGGCGACCAGCCCGACCGTGAGCGCCAGCCAGAGGGTCCAGGTCAGCACCGCCAACAGACCCCGTGCGCATAGGCGTGCACCCGACCAGCAGGCCTGGAGCACCGGTTTCATGCGAGACGGCAAACGACGAGGGACGGGCCGGTCGACGCCGAGAAGAATCGGCGACTGCGGATCATGGTTTGGGGGGAAGCGCGCCGGCGGCGGGCGCGGTTTCCGGGGCCGGCGGACCCTCGTCACGCGGTCCGTAAATCAAAGTCCAGAAGGCGTCGAGCAAGGCCTGTTCGGCGTGAAAGACCACATCGAGATCCGGCGAGCCGATGATCTGGGTTCCGCCCCCGGTGCGCTCGCTGAGGAAGAGGGTCGAGGTGGTGGTCTGGGTTCCGGCACCGGCGACGAGGGCGACGGAGACCTCCAGGCGATAGGTCCAGGGTTGGTCCACGCCATCGAGGGTCAAGGTGGCCGGGAACGTGGTGGCGTCGATGCTCTGGGCCCGCAAGGTGCGAAGCTGGGCCAGTAGTCGCTCGATCGCCGCCTGCCGCGTGGGGGATTCGCCGGCGAGAGCGGATTTCCAGGTTTCGTTTTCCCCGAGGGCGCGCGCGTAGATGACGGAGCCATTGGCCGTCCGCACGAGCGACAACCCGGTGATTTGGGCGCCGGTCGGCAGCTCGCGCAGACGCTTGTCACGGAAGACGCGATCGACCACCGGTGTTTCGGAGAGGATGGAGGAACGCACCCGGTAGACAAACTCCTGGTTCAGGAGCTTGGCGTAGACCGCCCCGCCCCCTTCGGACGAGAGGCCGAGGTCGAGCACCAACTGGGTGGGGGTGACCGGGCCGCGCGTCGCCGGCGCGAGTGGAACCACCGTCAGGGTGATGCGGCGCTCGGGCAGGTTGAAGCCCCAGTTTTCCAGGTCGGCCGCGCTCGGGGCGTCACTGCGAAACTCGTCGGCGGAGAGCAGCGTCAGGTGCTGGAGCAGCCGGTTCACCGCGGTGGGGTCGGCCGGAAGCGTCTGCGTGCCGGTGGCGCCGGGATCGCGCCGCACAATCTGCCAGGCGCCGCCCTCGCCGGGGGCGGTTCCGATCTCCAATCGCTGCAGGGTCAGTTCCTTCTGATCGGCGGCGCGAAGGGTGATTCCGGATACCACGCGGCCATCGAGGTCCAGCACCAGCCGCTCGCGCAGTTTTTCCTGGGCGTCGCGTAGAGTGTCGACCAGGGCGTTTGGAATCGACGTGGTGAAGACCGCGTCGCGATCCTCCAGCCGGGCGTAGTAGACGGATTCGTCGCCCGAGGCCGGTTGCTCGGCTGTGCGCGCGCCGACCAGCAGGGTTTCGTGGCGGTTGTTGCCCTCGAGGGTGATGCGAAGCGAGGGACTGGCCAGACCGGTGCGGGTGGCATCGATCGAGGCGGGAGCGGGAAACTGGGCGGCCTCCAGCGAGGTGAGGTTGTTGATGGCGAGTTCGGTCGGAATCCGGCCGGCGCGCGCGAGGATGGGCGTTTCGAGCGACCAGCGGTTGCCCTCGTGGCGCACCCGGACCCGCAGGTTGTTGGCCGCGGCGGCCTGCACGGTGAACGAGCGGACCTCAAATCCCTGGATCTTGAACAGGGTGGGGTCGCGCAGCTCGTCGAGCTTCAACCTCAGGCTGTCCACCAGGGTGCGCTTGACGATCAGCACCCGTTCGCCGTCCGGGGAAAGCAGATACAGCCGGTTTCCGGCGGCCTTTTCCGCCCCGATGCGGAGCACCACCGGAGGCAGGCTCGGTCCCCCGGCTCCTGTGGGGCTGCCGGGGGTGAAGGTCAGGGTCAGGGCGGGCTTGTCGAGGCCGTAGTCGGCCAGCGTGACCCCGGCCTTTTCCAGTTCCGGCAGGGTGAAGGAGGCCTCCCGCTCGAGGAAGATCAGCTCATTGAGGATCCGTTTGACCACATTCGGATCGGCGGGCCACTTGAACGGCGCCATCACCATCCAGTCGTCGCCCTGGCGTTCGAGCTGGATGGGTTCGGCCAGCCCGGCGATCTCGAGTTTTTGGATGTTTGACGCCCGGGCGTCGAGTACGCGCAGGCGCGTGTCCCTGGCGCGCAGCTCCTGGCGCCATTTCCGCTCGAACTGGAAGATGAAGAAGAAGAGCGCGACGTTCAGGAAGATGAGAACGAGCGTGACTTTGGTGCGCATGGCAGAGGGGGCGGAAGTTCCGGAGGCGGGCCGGGCGGGTCAGGTCAGCGACGTCGGGTCCAGTAGACGATGAGGCCGAGGAGGGCGGCAGCTCCCGGCACGCCGAGGAGCAGGCTGTAGCGCAGCCGGGACAACTCGTCCTGGCTGAGGGAGAGTTGGAACCGTTCGATCGGGCGCGGCGGGATGTTGAGCTGCGTGTCGCGGTCGGTGGTCCAGTTGACGGAGTTGAGGAACACCCCGAGATTGGCGGGATTGGTGATCCGGCCGTTGGCGATGAAGTCGGCGCCGCCGAAGAGCACCACCCGGCCTCCGCGCACGCTGAAAGGGAGCACGTCATCATTGGGTGGAGTCACCCGTTCCGACGAGGCGGCGACCACGATCGGGCCCGGCAGGTCGACGCCGGCGTCGTAGCGCTGGGTCAGCGACGTCATCCGATAGCTGCGCTCGCCCCAGGCCGATTCGGTGGTGGCGACGAGGGGTTTGACGTCGAAGCCCCCGTCGCGGGCCCGGGTCGGGTCGGGGCGTGCGGCCCGGGCCTGGCCGAATCGAAGCGGCATTTCATTGGCCAGAAACATGGCGGTGATCGGACTCTCCTTGCTCAGGCTGCGCAGGATGAGATTTCCGGATTCGTCCTGTCCGGTGGCGCCGTTGTCGTAGACCACCACATCATCCGAGACCAGCCCCCAGTCGGAAAGCAGGCTTTCCAGCCCGTGGCGGGCCCGTGGGGCGAGCAGGATGATGAGACGCCCCGGCGGGCTGCGCGTCATCCAGGTGCGGATGAGCTCGACCTCGAACTTGTCGTAAGGACCCTCCGGTGCGGCGATGATGAGCAGGGCGGCATCGGCGGGGATGCTTTTGGTCACCGACAAATCGAGGGGCTGCAGATCGAAGTTCCGGGCCCGCATCTCATCTTTCAGCGCGGAAAGCCCGCGGGCGGCGTCCGTCTTGTCGAGTTGCATCTCGCCGTTGCCGCGCAGGACATAAATCTTGGTCGGCTCGGAGTTGTCGACATCGAGGATCGCGGCGGTCAGCGCCTGTTCGCCGCGAAATTCCTGCTTCTGTTTGTTTTCAAACCGGTACAGCTCCTCGAGGCCGATGGTGCGCCGGTTGTTGCCGCTCATCACCTGGATGCTGTTGGCCTGTTCGATGCCCAACGACTCGGCCTCGCGACGCTGCCGGAACACATCGATGTAGCGGGTGGTGATGCGCCCGTCGTAGCTCGCGCCCTCCACCGTGGCCCGGTTGTTGGCGGTGGCGTAGACGTATTCCCTCAGGATGCCGCTGACATCGCGATAAATCTGGGCGACCTCCTCGTTTTCCGAATCCTCCGTCCAAGTGACGACGATCTGCACCGGAGCACGCAGCCCCTTCAGGTAGGAGAGGGTTTCGGGCGAAAGCGAGTGACGCCGGTGCTGGGTCAGATCGTAGCGCCAGGAGTAGTGCAATGCGAGGTAGTTCAGTCCGCTGAAGAGGGCGGTGAAGAGCAGGCTCTGGAGCACCAGGTTGATCAGGCGGATCCAGCGGGCGGCGCGAAAACTGTCGGCGAATCTCATCGTGCTTGGGGTCAGCCCTGGAGCAGCTTGGCCTCGACACCGAGGATGCTGAAGATGAGGGCGAGCACCGTGCCGCTGATGTAAAAGAGCAGCTGGCGTGTATCCACCACGCCGCGGGTGAAGTCATTGAGGTGCTGGAAAATCTGGGCGTAGTTGACCACGGCCTTGACCGGCTGCATGAGCTCGAGCTCCAGGACCGCCATGCTGTTGAGGAAACTCAATCCGCTGATGAGACCGAACAGCAGGGCGAAAGAGCCGATGCCCGCGACCGCCTGATTGCGTGAGAGGGAGCTGGCGAAGACGCCAATCGCGATGAAGAGCATGCCGGAGACGGCAATGAAGACGTAGCCGCCGATCAGCGGGCCGTTGTCGAGAAAGCGGACGTTTCCGGCAAAGCGGTGGAGGATGTAGAAAAAGCCGCCGGTTGAGCCCCAGAGGAGCAGGTAGAGGAAATAGGCCGCGCCGAACTTGCCCAGGACCACCTCGGTGGTGGTGACAGGTGTGGTGAGCAGTGTCTCCAGAGTTCCGAGACGCCGCTCCTCGGCGAGGCACTTCATGGTCAGCAGCGGCACCATGAAGAAGACAGGGAGCCAGAAGTACTGGAAGAACACGGTGGCGGGGGAATCCACCTGGGGGGCAGCACTGTAGTTCTCAAGGATGCCGGTGAAAACGAAGCCCATCACCGCGAGAAAGAGAACCGCGGCGATGTAGGTGCTGGGATTGACCAGCAGCATCCGGATCTCCTGGTTCAGGATGGTGAGAAAGTGGCGCATGGAGAGCGATCGAGGGGAGCGATAAAAACGGTGGAGCGGGGCCGGCGCCGAGGAGGAACAGGCGAGGGCAGGTCGTCGGGGGAGGGGACTTTATTTCCTTGCTCCCGGGGCGTCGACCACGTCCCAGCTGCGTTTGGTGGCGGCAAGAAAAACGTCCTCGAGGCTGGGATGCGCCCGAGTGAGCGATCGCAGGCGGAAACGCGAGTCGGCCGCAAGGGCGTGAAGCAGGGCGTCACCCAACTCGTCATCCCGATCCGTGGTGAGCAGCACCCTTTGAAAAACGGCGGGGTCGGGGGTCTCCTCCACCCGCTTACCGGGTGAGTGGGACGCCGCGGGTTCGAGTCGCAGGGAGGCGTCCACGCGACGGAGCAGATCGGGCAATCCGGAGAGGTCGCCGGCGATCTCGAGTTCGTAGCGGGATTGTCCGAGGAACTCGCGTCGCAGGGCATTGGGCGTGCCCTGGGCCACGACGCGGCCGCGATTGATGATGAGCACCCGGTCACAGGTCATCTCGATTTCCGGCAGGATGTGGGACGAGATGATCACCGTCATGCGCCCGCGCAGGCTGGAGATGAGGTCGCGCACGATCAGAATCTGGTGGGGATCGAGACCGATGGTCGGTTCGTCCATGATGATGACCGGCGGCTCGGCGAGGATGGCCTCGGCGATGCCCACCCGCTGCCGGTTTCCCTTGGAAAGCTGGCCCATGATCCGGTGGCGCACCCGCGTGAGATCGCAGAGTTCCAGCACTTCGTCGAGTCGCGAGCCGAGTTTGGATCGAGGGATCTCTTTCAGACGTCCCCGGTAGTAGAGGTACTCCGACACCCGCATGTCCTCGGGAAGCGGGTTGTTTTCCGGCATGTAGCCGATGATGCGTTTGACCTCCTCGGAGCGCGAAGCGACGGGAATGCCGAAAATCCGAACAGTGCCTTTCGTGGCGGGCAGGTAACCCGTCAGGATGCGCATGGTGGTCGACTTGCCCGCGCCGTTGGGTCCGAGAAAGCCGAGAATTTCGCCCCGCTCGACGGTGAAACTGATGTCATTGACGGCGGCGAGTCCCCCGTATGCCTTGACGAGATTGATGACTTCGATGGCGGGAGGCGTGGCGTCGGGCGCTCGGGCAGTCATG
Source organism: Opitutaceae bacterium (assembly GCA_046346755.1). Taxonomy (GTDB): domain Bacteria; phylum Verrucomicrobiota; class Verrucomicrobiia; order Opitutales; family Opitutaceae; genus UBA6669. The sequence continues at coordinate 145,021 of JAXMHM010000015.1, forward strand.
TATGGGCAGGATGGTTCAGGCGAAACGCGGCGGCAAGCCCCTGCAACGTCAGGTCGGGCACGTGGACCGGTTCAGGGCGAATCCGACCGGAAATCCGCGTGGCAGTGCCCCCGGTGGAGAGGATTTGTGGGTTGGGTTCCCCGCGTTGCTGCAACTCGGCAACGATTGCGGTGAGAAGCGACTGAATCAGACCGGCGAACCCGACCACCGTACCGATGCGCATCGCCTCCATGGTTGACTTCCCTATCATGCCGGTGAGCTCGACTCCTTCGTCGAGCAGAGGCAGTTGGGCGGTCTTTTCGTGCAGGTAGCTCCGCATGATCTCGATGCCCGGCGCAATCACACCGCCCTCGTAACCACGCGTGGAGGTGACGACATCAAAGGTCACGGCCGTGCCCAGATCGATGACCACGGCCGGCGTGCCAAACAGGGCGTGCGCCCCCGCGGCATTGGCCAGACGATCCTGGCCGATTTCGGCCGGCGACGGGTAGGTGATCGGCACGCCCAGCCGGCTGAGGTGCGTCAGGTTGAACACGGGCACATCGATCCGTTGGAGTTCAAACGTCCGTCGCAGCAGTGGAGTGGCGGCCGGAACGACCGAGCAAAAGGCAATGCCCGTGACGGGTCCCTTGGCACTGATCTCCCTCCAGAAGGCCGGGATGATCCCTTCGGTCGGATGATCGATGAGACGCGTCGGGATGCGCAATGGCACCACCTTGCCCTGATTCGGGACGATCCCGAAGTGGGTGTGCGTGTTTCCGATATCGATGCAAAAACAAGGCATGTCGCCTGGGGATCGTTCAAACCGGGCGGGCAGAGGCAAGCCTGCGGAAAGGGCGGGTCGGAGGAGACGATCAGGTGCCTGGTTTCTTTTCCAGCGTCACTTCCCCGGCGCGAAGGCGCTCGATGCCGCCGCGTTCGGAGCGGAGCAGCAGGCAGCCTTCCTCGTCGATGCCGGAGGCGATGCCCGTGAGGCGTTGCTCGCCCTGCAATCCGGTGACGCGCTGGCCCCGCAGCACGTCATAGCGATTCCACAGGTCCGCGAGCGACGGAGTGTGGTCGCCGCGCAGAAACCGCTCGTAGGCGAGTAACACCCGGCCCGCGAGCGCGGCGGTGAACTTGTTGATGTCGATCGGACCTTCGACGTGCGCGTCGAGCGCGGTGGCCCGCAGGGCCAGCTCGCCCTGCCAGCCGCCCACGGGTGTGCGCAGGTTCAATCCCAGGCCGAAGACCAGGTCGCGTATCTGATCGGAGTCAATGCGCGCTTCGGTCAGCATGCCACCCGCCTTGCGTCCATTGAACACAAGGTCGTTGGGCCATTTCAGACCGGGGGTGACGCGGAAGAAATTTGCGATCAGGTCGCAGAGATTTGCGCCCATCCACAACGTAAACGTCGGCATGCGCACCGGCTCGATGCGGGGACGGAAGGCGAAACTGGCGTAGAGGTTGCCGTTGGGTTCGCTCATCCACCGTCGACCAAAGCGCCCGCGTCCCCCCAACTGCCGGTGCGCAAGGATAAGGAACGGTTCCTGACGTCCGTTCGCCAGCTCCCGGGCGGCTTCGTCGTTGGTGGAGTCGACATGGTCGAGCAAAGTCAGGGTCAAACCGCGATCGCGGAGCGGCAGGAAGGCTCGAATGAGGGTGGAATTGAGTCCTTCCGGGCGGGCGGACAGGCGGTAGCCGCGCGAGCGCACGGCTTCGAATTCGAAGCCTTGGGAGCGGAGTTTCTCCATGTGCTGCCAGATGGCGACTCGACTCATGCCGGCCTTGGCGGCCAAAGCAGTGCCGGACACGAAGGTCTTTTCGTGGGCGAGGAGTTCGCGCAGAATCAGGGTCTCGGGGGTGTTCACGGGGCGGGCTTCCAGTCGAGTCCAATGTCCACCCAGACGCTTTGGTGGACAAGTGCGCCGGTGGAAATAAAGTCCAGGCCGAGGTTGGCGAGCCGCGGCAGGGACTTGAGCGTGATGCCTCCGCTGGCTTCAGTGAACGCGCGTCCACTGATGGCGGACACCGCGCGTTTCAGTTGAGGGACCGTAAAGTTGTCGAGGAGGATCACGTCGGCACCGGCCGCGAGCACCGCCGGGATTTGGTCGAGCCGGTCGACCTCCACCTCGACCGGCAGTTCCGGGGCGGATGCACGGGCGCGTTTTACGGCGTCAGCCAGCCGCCGGCCGGGAAGTCCGGCCAGACTGTCTTTTTCATTCGGTGAACCCGCGCCCAGCAGGGCGAGGTGATTGTCCTTGAACATCACCCGGTCAAAGAGCCCAAGGCGATGATTCCAGCCTCCGCCGCAGGCGACCGCGTACTTCTCGAGCATGCGATAGCCGGGGGTGGTCTTGCGCGTGTCGAGCAGCCGGGTCCGCCCGCGGCCCAGGGCATCGACATACCGACGCGTCTGGGTGGCCACGCCGGAAAGCCGTTGCAGGAAGTTGAGCACGATGCGTTCGGCCGACAGCAGCGTGCGAGGATCGCCGGAGAGCGTGCCCAGCACGGCTCCTGCCTTCAGCGAGGCGCCGTCCTTGGCTCGAGGCTGGAACGTGGCGCGTCCACCGTAGGCGGACAGCACCAGCGGCACCGCCGGCAGGCCGCAGGCAATCAGGTCTTCGCGAGCCACCAAGTCCGCCGCCCCGGCGCGAGAGACGCCCGCCACGCTTGCCGTGGAGGCGTCGCCAGTCCGGCCGGGCGCCAGCCGCAGCCCGAGACCGGAAAGGTCCTCATCCCGGGCCATTTCCACGAGTCGGCGCACATGGGCGACATCCAGGTCTTCCCAGGTCAAGCGTTGCAGGAGGCGTTCGGGCGAGGCAGGCATGTTTGCCGACACTCGACACACCCGGGGCTTGTTTTTCAAGTCGGCGCAACGCAGCGTCGATGTCCACCTCCATGGCTGCGAAGATTCACCACGCCCTGATCACCGCCGCGGGTCCCGACGCGCGACGCCTGCCGTTGCAATCCCTTTACGACCGCACCGGATCTTGGAAACCCGCGATCGCCATCCAGATCGACGAGATCCTTGCCGCCGGGGTCGAGCAGGTTGGCGTGGTCATTCGCCCGGGCGACCGGGAGGCCTATGCGACGGTGCTGTCCGCGTTCGGTGAGGCGGTGACCCTGATTGAGCAGTCCCAGCCCTCGGGATATGGGCATGCCGTGTTGTGTGGCCGGGCCTTTACCCAGGGGGCACCCTTCCTTCTGCAAGTCAGTGACCATTTGTATGTGAACGGTTCGGCGGATAGTTGCACGCGTCAGCTGCTGGCCGTGGCGGAGGCCGAATCCTGCTCGGTTTCAGCCGTGCAATCGACACCGGAATCCCAGTTGAGGTACTACGGCACCGTGGCCGGGACCCTGCTGCCGGGACGCCGTGGCGTGTATCAGATCGACCACGTCATTGAAAAACCCACCCCCACGCTGGCCGAGCAGACCTGCGTGGTCCCCGGATTGCGCAGCGGTCACTACCTTTGCTTTTTCGGCATGCATGTGTTGACGCCGACCGTGTTCACCCTGCTGGCGGCGGAGTGGGAGGCGAATCCGAACGCCCGTCTCGGCCTGTCGCCGGCCTTGTCGGCGCTGGCGTCGCGGGAAAGTTATGTCGCGACCGAGCTGTCCGGGCGCCGGGCCGACCTCGAGGCGCCCTTCGGCGTTTTTCGGGCTCAGCTGGCGCTGGGATTGAACGGTCCGGCGCGGGACGAGGTGCTGGCTTTGTTGGCGGAGGAGCTGGCGTTGGATGCGGCGACCCGGCGTTAACCCAGTTCTATTCACCATGGATCGCGGACTGTTGGCGTTGATTGAAGGGCAGGGGAATGCGGGAGCGACATTCGAGCAGCGCTGCCGCGGCCTCGATCGAGCCGGGCTGGAGGCGATGGCGGAGGAGCTTGAGGCGTATCGGCGCTCCGCGGGGAACTTCTACCACCGCGTGCGAGCGGTGTTTTTTCTCGCGGCGATCCATCGTTATTTTCTGCCGCCGCATTTTCCGGCCGAAGCCGCGGGCTCAATTCCTTACGAAGGGCACCGCCTCGCTCTGGCCCGCCGGTTTGAGGAGGCGGTGGCGCTTTATCGATCGCATCAGGCCCGGATGGGATCGTCTGACGCCCTCTCGAGCGCGCTCGCTGCCGCGTACCACGGTCTCGCCTTCAAGACCCTCGCCCATCAGGTGCAGAAGACGGTGCGTGCGGTGCGGGGGAATCAATGGATGTTTCGCACCGGACACCCGCTCGACTACCCGCTCCGATTTCGTCCCGAGTTGCTGGAGCCGCGCCAGGGCGATGATCCGCCTCCCCTCCTGGTCGAGGAGACAGCGGTGCGACTCGACCTGAGCCATTCGGCTTGGAGCGACATTTTCTTTCTCGGCATGGACTATCCCGAGGGAGCAAAAGTCCTGAACCTGTCGGTCGACCTGGGGGTGCACGGTCGCGATGAGTCCACCCGACCGCCGGTGTGCGCGTACCTGCGGGTGATCCAGGAGCCGGTGCTGAGGCTGGTGAGCGTGGACCTGGGAGTGAGCGCGGACCTGACGTCGCTCGGGGATGTCTTCGATTTTGCCAAGGACTACCTCGGACTGCTCAAGGCGGCGGTGATTGCGGCGGGTGTCGTGCCCCCGGGATTGGAGGGATCGGGTCATGACCTGGCGGCGTTGCTCCAGCGTCTGGTCGGTCCCGGTCGCGGTCTCGAACTCGCCTCGCAGGTCCGCGACATTCCCAAGGGTTCGCGCCTGGCGGTATCCACCAACCTGCTCGGCTGTCTCATTGCGCTGCTCATGCGGGCGACCGGGCAGACCCGGTCGCTGACCGGATCACTGGACGAAACCGAACGCCGGACCATCGCCAGCCGGGCCATCCTCGGCGAGTGGCTGGGTGGATCGGGGGGAGGCTGGCAGGACAGCGGCGGAGTCTGGCCCGGGATCAAGTTGATCGAGGGCGAAGCGGCCCAGGAGGGAGACACCGAACATGGCGTTTCCCGTGGCCGCCTTCTGCCGCGGCACCGCTTGCTCGGCCCCGACCTGGTGGCGCCGTCGACCCGGAAGGCGATTGAAGACAGCCTCATCCTGGTCCATGGCGGCATGTCCCAAAATGTGGGCCCGATCCTGGAGATGGTGACGGAGAAGTACCTGCTCAAGTTGGACCGCGAGTGGGCGGCGCGCGGCGAGGCCCAGGAGATCCTCGCAGGGATTGTCGCCGCGCTGCAGGCGGGTGACGTGGCCCGGGTGGCGGAGCTCACGACGCGAAATTTCCATGGTCCGCTCCAGGCCATCATCCCCTGGGCTTCGAACGCCTACACCGAGCGACTCATTACGGAGATTCGCGCCGACCTCGGCGAGAAGTTCCGCGGCTTCGTCATGTTGGGCGGCATGTCGGGAGGCGGCATGGGATTCTGGGTGGACCCGGAGCACAAGGCCGCCTGCCGGACCCGCATTCTGGCGATTCTTCGTCGCACCAAGCGGGCGCTCGAGCATGCGCTCCCCTTTGCGATGGATCCGGTCGTCTATGATTTCACGCTGAACGAGCGGGGATCCACTGCCGTCCTCCGCCGCGGGGCCGAGGCGATGATGTCACCCGAGTACTACCTCATGATGGTGCCGCGCTGGCTCCGCCAGGACCCGCGCACCCTGCCCGCGCCGGTGCGGGCGGAGATGGACCGGTTTGCGGCCGGGCGCCTCTACACGGGTGAACGCACCTGGGTCGAGCCGCTGATCAGCCGGATCTTTCCCAAGGCCGAGGCGAGGACCGTGGCGGGCCAGACCGGAACCCTGCGGGAGCTCCTGGCGGAAAACGGCTTCGACCCGGTGCAGCATGAGCGGATTCGCGAGGACCTGAGGGCGGGGCGGATCGGACTTTCGCAGAACCGCCTGCCCTCCTCGGCCACGCTCGAGGACGTGCGGGCCGGGGATGTGGTGGCGGCGAGCTCCATCACCGCCGAGGATGAGGCGCGCGGAGCGGCGGCGCTGCGTGAGGGGAGGATTGCCGTGGTCACGCTGGCGGCGGGCTCCGGCAGCCGCTGGACCCAGGGCGCGGGCACGGTCAAGGCGCTGCATCCCTTTGCCAAGCTGGCCGGCCGTCATCGCAGTTTTCTCGAGGTCCACCTGGCGAAGAGTCGCCTGACCGGCGGCCGGCATGCCGCTCCGGTGACTCACCTGTTCACCACCAGCTACCTCACCCACGGACCGACCGAGGCGTTCCTTCAGGAGTCACAGCAGTTCGGATACCCCGGGCGGGTCCTGCTCTCGCCCGGACGGTCGATCGGACTCCGGTTTGTGCCGACGGCGCGCGACCTGCGGTTTGCTTTCGAGGAGGTGGCGCACCAGCAGCTCGATCCCCAGAAGGAAAAAATGCGCCGCAGCGTGCAAAAGGCGGTGGTGGAGTGGGCCCTCGCCGCCGGTGAGGCGACGGACTACACGGACAACCTTCCGCTCCAGTGCCTGCACCCCGTCGGCCACTGGTACGAGGTGGCGAATCTCCTGCTCAACGGCACGCTGCAGGCGCTCCTGCGCGACCAGCCCCGGGTCGAGCACCTGTTGCTGCACAACATCGACACGCTCGGCGCCCACCTCGATCCCGGGCTGTTCGGACGTCACCTGCGCGAAGGCGCGGACCTCAGCGTCGAGGTCATCCGCCGGCGCATCGAAGACCGGGGTGGCGGCCTGGCGCGGGTCAACGGCCAGCTGCGTCTCGTGGAGGGTCTGGCCATGCCGCGGGATGACGATGAATTTCGACTCACCTACTACAACTCGGCCACGTTCTGGATCCGGGTGGATTCCCTGCTCGGACTTTTCGGACTGGATCGTCACAGTCTGTCCGATACGGTGCGGGTCACCTCCGGCGTGCGCTCCCTCGCGGCGCGCATGCCCAGCTATGTGACCCTGAAGGACGTCAAACGTCGCTGGGGCAATGGCCAGGAGGACATCCTTCCCGTGGCCCAGTTCGAGAAACTCTGGGGGGACATGACGACCCTGCCCGATGCCCGGATCCGCTACCTCGCCGTTCCGCGTGCGCGCGGCCAGCAACTGAAGGACCAGGCGCAGCTGGACGGCTGGCTGCGCGACGGTTCGGCCGCCGGCATCGAGTCGCTCTGCGACTTTGGTTGACACGGGACCACTCTCCTCCGGCAAAAATAAAGTCCTGCCCCTGGGCACCGCTCCATGACCCCCGAAGTCCTCCGCACCCTGCCTTCCGCGAAGGCGCTCAGCCTGCCCCTCCAGGCGCTCTGGCATGATGCGCAGGGGGATTGGGATCAGGCTCATGCGGTCTGCCAGGCGGCGGGCGACCGCGACGGCGATTGGGTTCACGCCTACCTGCATCGCAAGGAAGGCGACCTTGCCAACGCCGGCTACTGGTATGCCCGCGCCCGCCGCAGCCCGCCACCGGCGTCGCTTTCGCTCGCGGACGAGTGGACCTTGCTGGCCGGAGAGCTGCTGCGCGCGCACGCGTCCCCGGTCGGAAAGAGCAAATCGGACTCCCCTTAAAATGGGCAAGTGGTTTGCCTTCTGTTGCCGGACAAATCGGATTGCCATCTCTGTTTCCAGCGGAGAGGAACGAATCCCCCATTCCCGCGTAGGGTTTCAGGGACGACACCCAGACCATGGCTGAAACGGATCTCCGCCAGTGGCGCATTGCCAAGGCCCTCAAGCAGGCGCGCGCCCAGAAACAACCCCGACTCTCGCAGGCGCAGATCGCCGAGCGGGTGGAGAAAGGCGGGCTGAGCTACTTCACCGAGCGCCATGCCTCGCGTCTTGAATTGGGCTACATGGATGCCACGACCGCGGAGGTTCGGGCCATTGCGGGCGTGCTGGGAGTCAGTCCGGACTGGCTGTGCGGAGCGGCGGTGACGCCGGTGCCGACCACGCCTCGGTTGGGCAATGGATTGGCCCGGGCGACGCAGGTCCAGCCGTCCGCGGCCCCGAGTCCGGCCACCGAGGCGGACAGCCGGTGGCCGGCGTGTCCGGGCTTGGACCGCCTTGAACGGGGAGCCGACACCCCTGACGCCCACCGAACCCGACTGATCGAGCTCCGGGCCCAGGCCAACCGCATGCTGCACACCTCGGGTTTACCGGCGGCACAGTGGCGCCAGTGGCGCGAGCTGGAGCGTCAGATTGCTGAGCGCTTGCGGGCCGGCTGACCCGGCCCCAGGGCCCTGCCTGCGCATATTTTGTCGAGCTTTTGCCGTTACGGAGACATTTCGGAGCTTTCGATTGCCTCCCCGGGCGCATTGGATTTCGGGGTATCCATGCGATTTACCCACACGATTGCTGCCGTTTCGGTCCTGTTGGCGGTTGGTGCGTCCCTGAGCGGATGCCGCGACCGCAACGTCGTGGTCTATCAAGCGCCCAAGGACCGGGTCACGCCGCCCCCGGCGACCCCGGAACCGGCTGCTGCCGCCACCCTTCCCGACGGACATCCGCCCCTCGCGGGAGGCGCCGCGCCGGCCGCCCCTGGAGCCATGGGTGCCGGATCACCGCTGCCTCAGGTTGCCTCCGGACTGGCGTTGCGTTGGAAGGCCCCGTCACACTGGACGGCCAAGCCGCCCGGAGGCGTGCGCAAGGGCAGCTACACCGTGCCGGGGACCGGCGGCGAAGCCGACATGGCAATCACTGCCTTTCCAGGCGACACGGGCGGGCTCGTGGCCAATGTAAACCGCTGGCGTGCACAGGTCGGGCTCGAACCCCAGTCGCAGGCGCAGATTGAGTCGGCGATTGAGCATGTGGAGGTCGGGAGTTTGCACATCGACCTCGTGGACGTGACCGGCAAAGGCCCGGGGGGGGCGATGCGCCTGCTCGGAGCCATCGTGCCCCATCAGGGCCAGACCTGGTTTTTCAAGATGCTCGGACCCGAGCCGGTCGTCGCGGCGGAGCGCGCCGGATTCAAGACTTTTCTGAGCACCATCGAAGTTCCCTGAACCGTGAAAACGTACTTTGAAACCTTGCGGGGGTTTTTCGTCTCCCTCCGGCTGACCGTGGCGTTGCTCATCCTCTCCATGCTGCTCGTGTTTGTGGCGACGCTGGATCAGGTCAACCTGGGGATTTGGGCGGTTCAGGAGAAGTACTTCCGCAGTTTTGTGGTCTACTGGAGTTTCCCTGACTCCGGACTCGCCGTGCCAATTTTTCCCGGGGGCTACGTGATTGGCGGACTCCTGCTCATCAACCTGATCTGCGCCCACCTTTACCGTTTCGCCTTCACCTGGAGAAAACTTGGAATCCAGCTGGCGCATGCCGGGTTGATCCTCCTGTTGCTGGGCGAGTTTTTTACCGGTCTCTGGCAGCGTGAAAGCTACATGCGCCTCGATACCGGGGAGACCAAGTCCTATTCCGAGTCGTTTCATGGCGTGGAGCTCGTGGTGATGGATACGACCGAGGCGTCGTTCAACCGCGTGGTGGCCATTCCGGAAGCCCTGCTGGAACAAAAGCCCGCGCTGCAGCATCCCGCACTGCCTTTCCGGCTCGAGGTGAAGGCCCACTATCCGAATGCAATGCTGGAGCGCCGCAACGCGCTGAAACCGGCCGCACCCACGGTCGGCGCTGCGACCACCGGGGCGGGGATCGAACTCGCCGTCATCCCGCTGCCCATCACATACAAGCACAACGACCGCAACAATCCGGCGGCGCTGGTCGAGCTTCTCGGTTCGGAGGGATCCATGGGGACGTGGATGGTGTCGTCGCTGCTCATTGAACCCCAGGCCTTCACCTATCAAGGCCGAACCTGGCAGATCCACCTCCGGTCCAAGCGCACCTATCACCCGTTCACCCTGACGCTGAAGAAATTCAGCCACGACAAGTATCCGGGCACGGAGATACCGCGAAACTTTTCCAGTCTGGTCACCGTCCGGAGCGACGATGGCAAGGACGACCGCGAAGTCCTGATCCTCATGAACAATCCGCTGCGCTACCGCGGGCAGACCTTCTACCAGGCCGGCTTTGACAACAATGACACGACGACCGTACTCCAGGTCGTCCGCAACCCGAGCTGGCTGCTGCCCTACATTTCCTGTGTCCTCATGTTTGTCGGCTTGCTGCTCCAGTTCAGCCTCAGCCTGGCCGGCATGTTCCGAAAGCGCCGGCAGGCCGCCGCGGCCGCGGCCGGCACCGCCCCTGGGAACCTAACCGCCCCCGCCCGATGAAACGCCGAATTCCCCTCATCATTGTCCTCCTCGCCCTGGGGTATCTGGCCTCGACGCTGCGCGAGTCCGCACCGCAGGCTCCGTTCGATCTTGCCGCCTTCGGCCGCGTGCCCGTGCTGGTGAACGGACGTATCAAGCCATTGGACACCGTCGCACGGACGTCGCTGCTCTCGATGCAGGGACGCCAACCCTTCACGACCCCGGACGGGCGATCGCTTTCCCCGGCGGCCTGGCTGGCGGACGTGATGTTCGCGCCGGACCGGGCCGACACCTACCGTCACTTCGTGATCGAAAACCGCGAGGTGCTCGATCTGCTCGGTCTGACCCCGGAGCAGGGTGATCGGGGCAAGCGGTTTTCCTATGCGCAGCTGCGGGCCAAGGCACCGGAACTTGATCGTCAGGCGCGTCTCGCCGAGGACGTGGAGGCTCCGGTGCGCACGGCGTTCCAGCGTCAGGTCATTGCGGTTCGGTCCCGGGTGGTGCTTTACCTGCAGCTGACCGCGACCCTCCAGCCACCGGATGCCAAGGACTTTTATGCGGAGCTCCGCGACTTGGAAAAAAACCTGCCTGGCCTCGTTGAGGCCCTTCGGTCTGAACGCGCTGGCCGCCCCCACGACGCCGAGCGATTAAAGTCCGCGCGGGTGCTCGCGGATCGTTTTGCCTACATGAACCAGCTGGGGTACCTGCGAACGGTGCCGCCGGCGGCGAGCGATCCGGACTCTACCCACTGGTACACCCTGGGTGGTACCCTGTCGGATTCGCTTGTCTCCGGCACGATGCATCCCTGGGCCATGGATTATGCCTCACTCGGGGATGCGTGGCGTACGGGTGCCTCGGACCGTTTCAACGAAATCACCGCTCGACTGCATGACCAGCTTGGCGCCCGCTTTCCCGCGGCCCTGCGCAAGAGTGACGTCGAAGCGCGATTCAACGGGGCGGGTCCCTTTTACAGCAGCATGGTGTTGTATGTCGCCGCGTTCCTGCTCGCGGTCACCTCGTGGTTGACCGGGGGCGATGGCCTTCGGCGCAGCGGCGCGAACCTGCTGGCGCTCGCATTTGTTGTCACCACGCTTGGCATTGCGACGCGCATGTGGCTGGAGGGGCGGCCCCCGGTGACCAACCTTTACTCCTCGTCGCTCTTCGTCGGTTGGGCAGCGGCGCTCCTCTGTCTGGGGCTGGAGCGATTCCACCGCAATGGGGTGGGGACCGTGGCGGGTGGCATGATCGGCCTCGCGACGCTCGTGATTGCCCACCATCTCTCCCTCCAGGGCGACACCCTGGAGATGATGCGGGCGGTGCTCGATTCGAACTTCTGGCTCGCGACTCATGTGGTGGTGATCACCGCCGGGTACTCCGCAACCTACTTGGCGGGCTTTCTGGCGATCATCTACGTGCTGCGTGGCACGCTGACCCGTTCCCTCGACCGGAAAACGGCGGATACGCTCATGCGGATGGTGTATGGCGTGGTCTGTTTCGCGACCCTTTTCAGTCTGACGGGCACCGTGCTCGGCGGCATATGGGCGGACCAGTCCTGGGGCCGCTTCTGGGGCTGGGATCCCAAGGAAAATGGGGCGCTGATCATTGTCATCTGGAACGCCGTTCTCCTCCATGCCCGCATGGGTGGTCTCGTGCGTGAACGCGGATTTATGGCCATGGCGGTGTTTGGCAACATTGTCACCAGCTGGAGCTGGTTTGGCACCAACATGCTCGGCGTGGGCTTGCACAGCTACGGCTTCATGGATTCCGCGTTCTTTGCCCTGGTCGGATTCGTGCTCAGCCAGCTGCTCATCATCGCGATGGCATTAGTCCCCTTGGAGAAGTGGCGCAGCCCGATGCTGACGCGTTCGGCGGCCTGAGTCGGTGTGTCGAGTTGGGCCTGAACCACGGAAGCCGCGGCCGCGCAGGTGCGTCAACCCGAGTGCGAGCCAGGGTCGGTGTCCGGTGGAGGTGGGGTCGACACCCCGCGGGGAATGGCGTCGCGTGAAGAAATCGGACCACGAAGGAGGGACCGGTCGGTCCCGTCGCGGCCTTCCCGCGACTGCACGCGCGTCAACTTTAGCACGATTTGAGGTCGACGTCCGTTGGAGGTGGGGTCGGCGACCCCGCGGGGATTGGCGTCGCGTGAAGAAATCGAGCCACGAAGGCAGGACCGATCGGTCCCGTCGCGGTCCCGCAGTCACGGAAGGGATCACCTCGACCGGAAACGCAGGCATTTCCGGCGCGAAGTCATTGGGTTGACGCCTATGCGCGGCTGCGGGATCCGTGGTTCCAGCTCGATTCTAGAGTTTCCTGCGTTCGTGGCATGTGCCGACCGGCCGAGCGTCAAGCCAAGCAAGAAAAACCCCGTCCGGACCGTGAGGCCTGGGACGGGGTTGGAAGGACGATGGTCTGGCGTGGGCCGGCGAGATCGGATCCTCGGAAGCGCCTACTTCCCCTGAATGCCACCGTTGTGGCAGTCGGCGCAGCGCAGTTCTTCGTCGTAACTGCCGCCTGGGTGCTTGAATTCGAGGCCTGAAGAGGTGAGGGTGGCCAGTTCCTCCGTCTTGCCCTGGGCAAGAATCACGTGGCACGACGAGCAATCGCTGGCCCGTACCGTCTCGCCGGCGGACGTCTTGTGTTTGTCGTCATGGCAGCGGAAGCAGCCGGGCCAGTCCTTGTGGCCGATGTTATTCGGATAGACCCGCCAGTCCGCCTTGCGTTCGGGGAAGATCGTTTCGGCGTAGATGCGCTGGACCTCGCTGATGGTCTCCGGGAGGCCGGCGGCCTCCTTGTAACGTCCCTTGAGATACTCGGCGATCTTGGTCGGGGCCTCGGCGGAGCTGGTGATTTCCTTCTGCAGCATGGCCTGCACGGCGTAGCGCTTGATGTTGGGCAGCGAGGTGGCGATGCGGCCAAGCGCCATGGCCTGCTCGACCGAGTCATTGGCGGTCGGGAAGACGTGGGCCGGCCGGTTGTGGCAGTCGACGCAGTCCATGGTGCGGACAAGCTCGGCCGGAGGTTCGCCCTTGAACTCTTCATTGCGGAAGATCTTCACCGAGGCGTCCTTGGTGCTCGTGACCCGCATCCAGACGATGTCCTGGCGCTTGTCGTCGATGGCGTAGTACTCGACTTTGTTGTCAGGACTGACGTGCCAGTGGATGCCACCCATCGGACCGCCCGGGCGGCCCGAGTTGACCTTCATGAGCATGCGCACGGAGTAGGCGGTGTTCTTGCGGTCGGAGAGGAAGTGTTCGTAGGTGACGTCGAGGTTGCCGAGGAACTTCTCCGGCCAGTGGCACTGTTCGCAGATGTCCCGGGCCGGACGCAGGTTCTTGACCGGCGTGGCGATGGGACGGCTGTAGTTGTTGAGCGTGTACGCGATAAGCTGGTGGGCGCCGTTGATCTTGGCCTTGAAGAACCACTGCACGCCCGATCCAATGTGGCATTCGACGCAGGCGACGCGGGCATGGGCGCCGCGCTGATAGGCGACGTGCTCCGGATTCATCGCCTGGTGGCAGACCTCGCCGCAGAATTGAACCGATTCGGCGTAGTGGTAAGTTTGATAGCTGCCGAAGGCGGAGAGGAGCAGGAAGACCGTGGATCCGCCGGCGAGGAGAATCAGGTGCCGGCGCTGACGCGGATTCTGCAAATCGAGCTGCCAGCGATCCGGTCGGTAGGCGGCGTTCTTGATCGCATAGCGACGCTGCAGCCACGCCCCAAAAACGACGATCCCGAGACCCCCGATCAGGAAGGAGGGCGCGACGATGTAGGTCAGGATCCCAAGGTAGGGGTTCTTGTCGCCCTGGATGAACCCCATTGCCACGAGGAGGGCGAAAGAGAAGAGCGCGCCCACGGCGATGACGGCGCCGATGGCGGAGATCCAGTTGTTGAAGTGTGACCGCGCGGTGACCTGCGGTTTGGGTGTGGGTGTCGGTTCACTCATGGAAGCGGAAGGCTGGAGGTGAGGGGTATGGAAGCGCCGACGACGCAGGGATGCGTACGCCGGCGCGAGGGAGACAAGAGGGGCCGGTCAGGCCTTGAGGCTGCGCACGAAAGCGACCAGATCCTTGGCTTCGGCCTCGGAGAGCTCGTCCTTAAAGGCCTTCATGCGTTCCTTACCACCTTCCGTCACGCCCCCAAGGATCGCCTTGAGCATCTCGTCGTCCTTGAGTTTGGCCTGAACGGCGGCGTCGGTGTAGTCGCGGATCTTGAGTTTCTTACCCTGTTTGGTCTGGGCCTTGCCGTCTTCACCGTGGCAGGAGGCGCAGGAGTTTTCCCAGTTTTCCTTCGCGGGGGCGGCCTGGGCGGCGACCACAAACAGGGGAAGTGCGAGGGGGAGGAGGAGGCGGAGTTTGATTTTCATGATGGGAGGAGGAGGGGTCGAGGGTGAGGGTGCGGTCAGAACCGGTACTGGATCTTTCCGTAGACCATGTGAGCCTGATAGTCTGCCAGACCGCTGGAGGGAACATCGTTCTTGTCGACGTAGGCGTATTTGAGCGTCAACTGCGTCCGGGCATCGAGCTTTCGAACCCAGGTGGCAGAGAGTAGATGCGAATCGCCTTCGGATCCAAACGGCACGGAGACGGCGGAGTTGTCCACATAGCTGTTGCGCGCCTTGTAATAGTTGTAGTCAACGTAGAGATCGCTCGTGTCATCGAGAGCGTAGCCGCTGCTAAGGGAGAAGTTGAGGTAGTTGGCGTCGCTGTTCTTCACCAGGTTGGCCCCGGCGCCTGTAACGTTGGCGGCAGGTGTGCGCAGGGTGTCGAAAACGACATTGGCGGAACCCTGCAGGTACCAGCGTGGCTGCGGATTCCATGACAGCGACTCCGAGATGATGTGACTCGTCATCTTGGCACTTTCGTCAAAGGTCAGTCCAATGTCCTGCGTCCGGATCGTCGAGTTCTGGTAGTCGTAGCGCAGGACCGACCGCAGGTTTGCGGCGAGGCGGGTGCTGAGGCGGACGTTGAGATCGTTGGTCTCAAAGTCCTGGTTGGCCACGTAGGCAGGATATCGATCGGCGGTGGTGATGGTATTGTCCCGTCCGTTGCGATAGTCGTTCTGGCGAACCTTGAAGTAGTACTGGAAGGCGATCGTGGTGCCCGGCTTTGCGTACCAGTTTGCGGTCGTGGCGTACTTCTGAATGGACCGGTCGAACTTGGTGGTGCGGTCGATCGTGATCGACTGAAGCGCGGTGCCCGGCTCCAGGACCCGCAGTTCTTCGAGGTCACCATCCGATTTCGAGTTGTCGATCTTGGCATTCAGCGTCCAGTTCTTCAGCCCGACGTAGCGCACTTCGACGGACTGGGCGGCATCTTTCCACTCCTTGTTGCTGTCGGCTTCGACTTCGTCGAGAATCGCGGCGAAGGCCGGCCCGGCGCCGACATTCGATTCCTCGAATTCGAGGCGATTGCTCCAGTCGATCTTCTCGAAACGAGCCGAGGGAATGATGGAGACCGTTTCCGTGGGCCGGTACAACGCGCTGAGGGTGGCGATGGTCTGCTTCATTTCCGATTCGCCGTGCAGGTCGAAGAAGCCTTCGTCGCGCTGCTGGCGGTTCAGATAGACCGGGTCGTAGACCGCGTCGTAGGCCTGGCCATAGATGCGGCTGCCGCTCAGGACGGTGTCGATGGTTGTCCGGGCGACGGCGGTGGTGATCCAAAGCTGCTCGCTGATTCGATTCTCATACGAGCCGCGAACCTGAAACATGTCATAGTCCTGACCTTCCTTCTGGGTGACCTTCCGATCCTGAGGTTCGCCAATACGCCGGCGTTCATTCCGGCTATTGGTGTAATCACCTTTGTCGGCGCGCAGACCGAGATTCCAGGAGTGCTGGGTTCCGTGCCGGGAGAGGCTGGCAAGGATCTGCTGCCGCTTCTCATCGATGCGCAGAAATGTCGGCAGAATGTTCCGAGTGTTGGCCGCGTTGATTGCGAGGCCGGTGTCGCCCCAGGAGGTCGAGTCCTTGGTTCCCTCGCGGGTGAAGAGGTCGTAACGGAACACGAAGTTGACCGCGTCCTCCGGGGTATAGCCGGCTTCGAACCAGAGGTTGCCGCGATCGATGGCGAGTTCCTCATTGTAGAAGGAGCTGGAGAACCGCGTGGGAGGCCAGACCCCGCCGGTGCCGTCGTAGAAGACGCGGAACTCCTTGTATCCCAGCTTCACGTACCCCACGTCCTCCTTGTCGATCTGGAGATCGAGCAGGAAGTCATTGTTGCCGCCGATGGCGTGGCTGCGGAGCTTGAGCGTGGTGGTGTCGTTGAGCGAAGTGGTGAAGTAGAGGTCATCGATGCCGCCGAAGCCGGCCTTTTTCACCTGCATGTCCTTCTGGAAGCCGGCGCGGTCGCCCTTTTGCAGATTGGTTCCCAGAGAGAAATCGACGTAGTTTTCGTACGTCGGGGCCTTTTCTTTGGGGGCGCCAACCAGGGAAAGGGGCAGGGTGAGGCAGCAAAGGCCGTAGGCCAGCCGGGAAGGGGTGGCAACCGATGGACGGGAGGAGGATGAGTTCATCGCTTTGTCCTGATTGAAAGGGTTCGAGTTAGAATCGGAGCGAGGAGCTCACGTGAGATCCGTGAACGGCCTCATGGCATCCCGCCGACCAGCAGGTGCCGCGGCTGAGGAAGGGGGCGTGATCGCGGCCGCCGATCAGGATGACGCCGGCGGAGGTCTGCTGCTGGAAGTGGCACTGCAGACAAAGATTGGCGTTTCTCGCCTTGAGCATCTTCGCGTTCATCGAGCCGTGCGGATTATGGCAAGCGACGCAGCCTTCGCGTGACGCCTCGTGTTCGAAGACGTAGGGGCCGCCCTGGGAGACGTGGCACTTGACGCAGCTGGTATTCACACTGTCAAAGTTGGTCCCTCCTTCGGCGACCGCCGAACCCTCGTGCGGACTGTGGCAGTCGCTGCAACCCATCTTGCCAGCCATTACCGGGTGGCTGAAGGGCAGGTTGAATTCGCCCTGCTTGTCGAGGTGGCACTGGAAGCAGGTTTCCGGAGATGCGCCTGGATTGACGATCGTGCCTGTACCCCCGCCGGATTTCACGTGGATCGAGGCCGGACCGTGGCAGGACTCGCAACCAATCTCGCCTTTGATGCCCGGAGCGCTGAGCTTGGCATGCGTGGCGTTATGAAACTTGGAGGTCACTTTATCGTGACACTCCGAGCACTTCTGTGAACCAACATAGTTTGCACCGGCGACCTAGGGCGGAGCTACAATCGTTCGCTCGGTCATAACGCAGGCACCAAAAAGGAGGCCCCAAAGTGCGGTGCCTCCGAAAAGCAAAGTGCTGGATAGCTTACGCGTTGGTTTGTTCACGATGAATGCAGCGGGCGGTGACGGTGGTGAGGAAAGGGAGCGATTGGGCGCACAGCCTGATTCCGCGCGCACGCATGTTTATGCCATTTAGAGGCCATTTGTGCTGTGCAAAAAATGCGAAGTGGTGCGCAGGGTTTGTTCAGCTTGTCCAAGTGAGGCCAAGGTGCGCCTGAGTTCCGGGACCGGAAGCCATGGCGAAAGGTCCGCGCGCCCCCCAGGTGAATCCCGGCAGTGTGTGCTGTCTGCTCGTGCGGGATCGCCACGAGTTCGTCGGTGACCCACGGATCGCTCAGAACATAAACAGCAGTGAGACAAAGATAAGCGTAGCTCTTGAACGGGGTGGCGTGCGTCGACCACGAGGCAGCAATCAGTCACCCGTGGACAGGGGAGGGTGCTGGTTCTGAATTGCTGACTGCGCAGTTATCGCTTAAGCAACAGCCGTGAGTCATGAATCCATCACCATGCGCCAAGTTGCGGAGCGGGCCGGTGTGACGCAGGCGACGGTTTCGATGGCGTTGTCGAATCACCCTCGCATTTCAACGGCGACGCGCCAGCGAATCGCAAAACTAGCGGAGGAACTGGGGTACAAACCGAATGCCTATGTTTCGGCCCTGATGCGGGCGCGCCGCCAGAATCGGAACCTCGATGAAAGGCCGGTCCTCGCCTTGGTGTCGCCGTTTCCGACCGAGGAAGGCTGGCGAAGCGCCGCAGCGCCGACCGTGCGGCAGATGCTCGAGGGAGCGATCGAGCGTGCCGCGTTGCGTGGATTCGACGCTCAGGAATTCTGGCTGCACCGCGATGGCATGACGAATGAACGGTTCAGCGATGTCCTGCGCTCGCGCGGAATCCAGGGAATCCTGATGGGCCCCTTGCCCGCAGGTGCACCCGCGCCGGCCTTGAAGTGGGATTACTTCTCCACGGTCTGCCTGAGCGCCCCGTTTTCGGATCTACGCCTGACGACCGTGTGCAACGACCACTATTTCTCGAGCCTCCAGGCGGTAAGGGAATGTTACCGCCGCGGGTATCGGCGCGCGGGATTGGTGCAGCTCCGCGCGCACACGCAACGATTTCACGGACGCTGGGAAGCGGGTTTGCTGATCGCCCAGCGCTATCTTGCCGGCATGATGCTCACCGAGCCCCTGATTCTTGAGACCTGGAACGAGCGGTCTCGTCTTTCGGCCTGGTTCGCCGAGCAGCGGCCGGACGTCATCGTCACACCCGGTGCTGAACTGTTGCTGCCGGAACTCACTGAAGGAGGACTTAGGATTCCAGAAGATGTTGGTCTTGTTGGCCTTGGACTTTCATCTCAGCTGCAGCCGTGCTCGGGCATTTTTCAGAATGGCCGGTTGATTGGGGCATCGGGGATCGACGCCGTGATCTCGATGATCGAGCGTCACGAAAAGGGCCTGTCGGAGCAGGCTCGGACGTTGATGGTGGAGGGAATCTGGTGTCCTGGCAGCACCTTGGGCGCCGTGTCGTCCTGACATTGCCTCCCCGTGGGGCCCGTCGGCGAAGTCACGGCTGCGTTGACTCGGCGGGCAAAGCATGGCCATGGTTCACGGCTCGTGAGCGAATCCGTCTCCCATCTTTCCCGTCCCTTGCTGCAGTGGCTGAGTGCCCACGCCCGGTTCCCGGCCAGTCGCCTGCCGTCGTCGGCCGAGACTTTGTTGTGCCTGGCGGCGGCGGCGTCGCAGGGCGATGAAGCGGAGGGCACGAGCATTTCCGGCTTTGGCATCCAGCGCCGGGATCCGGTCATTGAGTCTGCGCAGCGTGCCCACGCATTGCGTCGCTCCCGGGTGCACTTCAAGTGCGATAACAGCGCGAAGGTCTAGCGCTGTATTTTTAGCGTCCGCGTAACTTTTCACGCGGAGCCGGGTTATCTGGTTGTTCCAACCATGAAGCTCCTCTCCCTCAGCCTTGCCGTGCTCGTCGCGGCTGCTCCCAGTCTTGTTCAGGCCAAAATCGAACGCATCGTCGAAAAGTCCTTTCCGGTCGCCGCAAACGGACAGTTGTTTGTACGGACCCAAGGGGGTGACATCCACGTAAAAACAGATCCCCAGGTGTCCGAAGTGAAAGTGCGGGCCCGGCAGGTCATCAACGCGTCCTCCGACGCGGAAGCGGACGCCTTGCTCGAAAAAATGACGCTGGAGATCGAGCAGTCCGGCACCGAAATCAAGGCACAGTCGCGGGTCACGGATTCCTCCAGCTCGTCGTGGAGCTGGAAAAAGCGCCCCGGGGTGGTGGTGTATTTCGATGTCATCGTTCCTCCCACCTACGCCACCGATCTGGCCACCAGCGGGGGAGACGTTGAACTCGGCGACAGTCAGGCCAAGGCCAAGATTGCCACGAGTGGCGGCGATATCCGAGTGGGCCACATTCAAGCAACGGTGGACGCTTCCACCAGCGGAGGCGATGTCTCGGTCGCCGGGCACACCGCAAGTGCCAAGCTGAGTTCTTCCGGTGGCGACATTCGGGTCGGGGACAGCGGCGCGGCCTTGTCGGCCACGACCAGCGGGGGTGACATCACCGTTCAATCCGCTCGTGCAGCGGTGAAGGCGACCACCTCGGGTGGCGATGTCAAGGTGGGGTTTGAAGACGCGGTTTCCGCCGAGGTCTCGCTCGCGTCCTCGGGTGGCGACATTGTGGTCACGGTCGGAAAAGCAGCCGCGTTTCACCTCAACGCCTCCACCAGCGGCGGTGACGTTCAGGCCCGGGGTTTGACCTTGCAGATTGAGCAAGGCGCACCCGGGAAGAGCAAGTTGGTCGCCGCGGTCAACGGTGGCGGACCGGACATGAAACTGCGGACCAGCGGTGGAGACGTTCGGGTCAGCCTGCGCTGAGTCCCGGCTCCACGCTTGCGTCTAGGATCTGCCTGCGAGAGGCTTCCGGGCTGCCGGATGGCCTCTCGTTGTCTTGTTTTTCCCGTCCTCGGGCTGGTGTTGGGCGCACTGGCACTGCACGGCGCGGAACCCCACATCGAGGTGTTTCGATTTGCCGCGGACGGCCCTGTCACGTTCCGATTGGATACATTTCAGGGTGAGATCAAGGTGGAGACCGATTCCCAGCCGGAGATCCGGCTGCAGGTGATCAGCCACTCCCGGGCCCAGGCAGACAAGTCCGCGACCACTGAGGTGGGACGTTTGAACTGTCGCGCGGACCAAGCGCCAGGTGCGGTGACGGTGAGCGTGAGTTTTGAGGGCAAATCGTCGCTTTTCTCCCGGGAGGACTGGCCTCCGGTCGAGGTCCGTTTTGAGCTCACGGTACCCCGGACTTGCGTGATGGACCTCACGACGGGAGAAGGCGCCATTCGCCTGGGAGAACTGTCGGCCCCAACACGGGTCAAGACGGGAAGCGGACTTGTCTTCTGTCGCCAGGCCGGACAGCGACTCGAAGCAATCTCAGGGGGCGGAGACCTGGTGGTTTCGCGATCCACCGGCGACCTCAAGCTTCAGACTGCTGGTGGAGCGATTCGCGTCGGATCGGTGGAAGGGAACGCCGATTTGGACAATCGGAGCGGCGATGTCGAAATCCTGGTTGCCCGCAAAGGGCTCCTGGCCCGAGCGGAAGCTGGCGATATCGAAGCGGGTCTGCCCAAGCAGCTCTTGGGTGCCTATCACCTCGAGACCAAAGGGGGCAGCATTCTCCTTGGACTCGACCCCCAATCATCCGTGCGCCTCGAAGCCACCTCGGTGTGGGGGAAGGTGTTCTCAAAGCTGCCGTTGCAGCCGATTCTGGGCAAATTGGAGTCGCGACAGTTTCATGGGCTGCTGAACGCGGGTGAAGTCACCGTGGTGGCAAAGGCGAGTGGCGGGCATGTGAGAATTGAGTCCCGACCCGACAACCTGCCGCGCGTGACGGGAGAATGACGTCTGGGTGCTTGCCCCGGTTCAACCGAGACGGTTGTTTTCCGTCATGGTGTCTCCCTCCCTTTCGCCCTACGAACAGCTGCTCGCCAAACTCAAGCGCACCTACCTGGTGGAAACGGTGGGGAGCGTGCTGAGCTGGGATGAGCAGGTGAACCTTCCGGAGGACAGTGCCGGTTTACGTGCCGACCAACTGGCGGTCATGGCCGAACTGAGTCACCAAGCCTCCACGGATCCCGAGATTGAGACCTTGCTCCGTACGCTGGAAGCGCAGGTGGCAACGCTGACACCCGATCAGGCGGTGGTGGTGAGGCTCACGCGTCGCGACTATGACCGGATGACCAAGCTGCCGGCGGCGTTTGTGGCGGAGAAAGCCCGTCAGAGCAGTGCGGCCTACCACGCCTGGGCCGAGTGCCGGAAGAAGAACGACTTTCCCAACTATGCACCGTTCCTCGAGCGACACCTCGCCCTGGCCAAAGAGGAGGCCACGCTTCTGGGTTGGGGCGATCGCGCCTACGATTATGCGATCGACAAGCATGATCCCGGCATGACCACGGCCATCGTCGAGGCGCTCTTCGCGGAGCTGAAGGAAGGGTTGCTGCCGTTGGTGCGTCAGATCGTGGCGGTGGCTGCGCCTCAGCCGGATGTATTTCGCGGGTATCCGATCGAGTCCCAGCGCCAGTTCCTGCGTGAAGTCACGGAGCGGCTCGGATTCGACTACCGCCGCGGACGCATCGACGTGTCCCTGCATCCCTTCTGTGGAGGCGCGCCGTCGGATGTCCGCATGACCACCCGGTTCAATGAGCATGCGCCCCTGGATTCGCTCTTCAGTTCCATTCACGAAACCGGGCACGGCCTCTACGAACAAGGCCTGTCGATTCCGGATCTGGGCACTCCGCTTGGCCAGTCGGTCGGCATGGGCGTGCATGAATCGCAGAGTCGACTATGGGAGAATCAGGTGTCCCGGGGCCGGGCCTTCTGGTCGTACTTTGAGCCCCGATTCCGGAGCTGCTTCCCCGAGCAGACCCGCACGGTGGACAGCGAGACCCTTTACCGAGCGATCAATGCCGTGGAACCGACGCTCATCCGGGTCGATGCGGATGAGGTGACCTACAACCTCCACATTCTGCTGCGGTTTGAGATCGAGCAGCGACTGTTCAAAGGCAGCCTCGCGGTGAAGGACCTGCCGGCCACCTGGAGCACCCTCTCCTCGGAGATTGTCGGCTTGGTGCCCCCGAATGACACGCTCGGAGTCCTGCAGGACGTGCATTGGAGCGGCGGTGCGTTCGGGTATTTCCCGAGTTACTGCATAGGAAACATGATGGCGGCGCAGCTCTGGTACACCGCGCTGACGCAGTTCCCCGATCTGGAGTCGGACTTTGCCCGGGGTGATTTCTCGCGACTCCTCGGCTGGCTGCGCACGAAGATCCATCGCGAAGGCCGGCGCTTTGACACCCTGGCCCTCGTGCAGCGGGTGACCGGAGAACCGCTCTCGCCGCGGCATCTCCTGCGTTACCTGCGCGAACGCTACCTTCCCCTCTATGCCACGCCGGCCGCGCAGCGTTGAGCCCTGCCGCCCGCGCCTGCGAACCGCGAAGCCGGTGACCCGGTGCGTGAATGCGCGGGGTGTTCCCGATTTTGTATGGGTTTGATCGACACACACACCCACCTGGAGTCCTTTGCCCGACGCGGTGAACTGCCGGCGGTGCTGCAGCGCGCCCGCGAATCGTCACTGGAGGCAATGATCACGATAGGAACCTCGACGGACGACTGGGCGCTCTACCGCGAACTGACGGAGGCCAATCCAGGTTTTATCTACTATACGGCCGGACTGCATCCCTGCTCGGTCGAGGAGGACTGGCGCGAGCAGATCGAGCGCCTGCCGGCATTCTGGAGCGAAGCGGGGCGGGTGCGTCCGGTGGCCTTGGGCGAGATTGGATTGGATCGGTTTCACCTGCCGAAGGACCCGGTGGAGGCGGAGCGCGTGTTTGCCCGCCAGTGCGAGGCCTTTGATGCGGGACTCGCCTGCGCGCGCCAGTTGAACACGCCCGTGGTGATTCACTCCCGCGGCGCCTTTCGCGAGTGTGTCGAGCGGATCGATGCCAGCGGTGTCGATTGGACCCGCGTTGTTTTTCACTGTTTTGTCGAGGGCCCGGTGGAAATGCAGTTGCTGATGTCCCGGGGAGGGTGGGGATCCTTCACGGGTGTTCTGACCTACAAGAGTGCGGAGGCGGTGCGTCAGGCGGCGCGGGTGCAGGGGCTGGATCGCCTCCTCCTCGAAACCGATGCGCCTTACCTCACCCCGGTTCCGCACCGAGGCAAACCGAACGAGCCGGCCTATGTGGCGTTCACGGCGGCGTGTGCCGCGGAGGTGCTGGGTGTCAGTCCAGAAGCCGTGGCCGAAGCCAGTGCGCGGACTTCGCGTTGCGTTTTTGGCCTCTAGACGAAGCCCTCAGGCTTCGTCGAACTTGCGAGTGAAAAGGGCTTCCAGCTCGGACAGCATTTGTGGGGCATCGTCCCCGGTGGCGATGAACTTGACCCGAGAGCCCTTGCCGGCGGCCAGCATCATCAACCCCATGATGCTCTTGCCGTTGACCTGTTCCTCGTCCTTTTCCACGAACACATCCGCTTTGAACTTGTTGGTGATGCGAACGATCATGGCGGCAGGACGGGCGTGGATGCCCATCTTGTTCTGGACCACCATCTCTTTTGTAAGCGACTGGGTGGTCGAAGACTGATCGTTCTTGTCCATGCGTGTAGGGCTGTAAACTCGGCAGCCGCGCGTGGCTTGCAACCCTAAAACCATACCGCCAGCCTGTGCCAAATGTCCACCACCGCGATCATCGTCCCATGCCGCTTGGAGTCGACTCGGTTTCCCCGCAAGCTGCTGCATCGGGTGAGGGGCAAGGCGCTGCTGCAGTGGGTGGCGGAACGCATTGCGGCGGTTGCACCTGAGTTTCCCCTCTATTTTGCAATTGATGACGACCGCCTGGCCGAACCTCTGGTGGCGGGCGGGTTCAAGACCCTCCGGACGTCTACGAGCCACGCGAGCGGGACGGATCGAATTGCCGAGGCCAACCGAATTGTGAAAGCGGACTATGTCGTGAATGTGCAGGCGGATGAACCTCTGGTCAGCCGCTCCCAGATCCTCGCCTTGGCGGATTCCATCCGCGCGGATGCACCCATGGCCACCTTGGCCACTCCGTTTCGCACGGCGGCGGACTTTGCCAATCCCAACCAAGTGAAGGTGGTCCTGGCCCGGGCCTCGCGGCGTGCCTTGTTTTTCTCCCGCTCACCCTTGCCCTTTGCCCGTGATTTGGCGGGACGGGTGGATGATGCTTGGGTGCGTTCGCATCCCTGCTACCGTCACTTGGGCCTTTACGCCTACCAAGCCGATCTCTTGGAGAAGTTTGCCAAGTTGCCGCTCGGTCAGTTGGAACAGATTGAACGCTTGGAACAGCTCCGCGTGCTGGAGAATGGATTTCCCATCGCCTGCGACCTGACCGACGACCCGACCATCGGGGTGGATACCATCGAGGATGCAGCGAAGTTTGAAGCCTGGTTGACCTAGGTTTGCTCGACGCTCGGCCTCCAGCGGGAGGCCGCGCAGTTCCCGCCTACGCCTGTCGATCCGTCCCGCCGGCTCGACGGCGGGATGGGGGACTCAACCGCATGATTTGGCCTGCGGCAGGGCGAAGGGTGCCAATTTGCAGCTGGACGAGTTCGACCCCATTTGCAGGTCAAGCGCGGGTGCCAACATCCCGGGAATTACCCGCGCCCTCCGGTCAGGGAAACTGAGCCTCAGTGAATCGGGCGGAAAGGGTAGTCGCCTGTCGTAGAACTACCCCGCAAGGGGGTGGGTAGTGGTACGTAAACGACTGTCGGATACTCCGGCAAATGTCGGGACGACTTACACCGTTTTTCGGCTAATGCAGGCGAAGTGCGTTTAATGTTCGGAGTTTTAAGTTTATTAATCGTTAGTATAAAGCATGTTATGTGACTGCTGTGAGATAAAAATGCCTGTGGCACCATCGTTGCTAGGAGGGGTGAATCCCTCAGTCCCGCGGCCCGACCGCAGACAAAAGTGGATCCAAAACCGACCTCTTTTTACGCATGAAACTAGCCTCACTTGCTCTCGGCGTCCTCGCACTGACCGGAACGGTCCGCGCGGGAATGTACACGTTTACTCCGAATCCGGCCGATCTTTACGACCTGGATCACCATACGGCGGTTGCCTGGGGAGTGACGGGTACGGATGCGCTGCAAAGCCAGCTCGCGAATGGTTACCGCATTTCGGGTGCGACCATCACGATCGACAAGATCTGGGACTGGAAGAAGGAAGACGACATGCTCTTCATCAACCTGCTCGACGATCCGAAGAACGGCGTGCAATCGTACACCGACAACACGGCCGACAACGTCATCAGCAACTACTTCAACGGTTCGGGCGGCAACAAGTGGCAGGGATCGACGGCGTTGACCACGTGGAGCGATCCCAATGGCGGTTCCGCGGCCGGGGCAATCAATTACTCCTACACGTTTGGCATTGCCGACCTGGCGGTTCTGACGAGCTACCTGACGGATCCAACGCTCAACGGAAAGGCTGCCTTTGGCCTCGGGTTCGACCCCGACTGTCACTACTACAACGACGGCATCAAGCTGATCATCTACACGGAGAAAATCCCCACGAACGTGCCTGATTCGGGTTCTTCGGTGGTGCTTCTCACGCTTGGCCTCGCGGCGTGCGCCTATGCCCGTCGCCGCTTCTCATCCCTTCGGTCCTGAACGGTATCTGCAGTTAGCTTGAAGGCCCCATCGACGCGCCCCCGTCGATGGGGCCTTTTTCTTTGCGAAAACCCGCTGGTTCTCCCGCGGCATTTTCGTTTGGCTCCCCGCGATGCAGGCTCAATCGTTTTTTGCCCTCCCTCGATCCCTCGCGCCGTTCGCTGCCTCTTTTCCGGCTGAAGCGGCACCGTGGGCCTGGATTTCGGCGATTCGAAGTGCGCTGGGCTCGCTCACGCTGCCCGTTCCGGCCCGAAGCGCTTCGCTTCCCCCCGGGGTGCACATCGAAGGGGCCGTGTACCTGGATCCGACCGTGGTTCTGCCCCACACAGCCACCTTGATCGGACCGGCCTGGATCGGCGCCCGCACGGAAATCCGGCCGGGGGCCTATGTACGGGGAGGGGTGATTGTCGGCGAGGACTGCGTTCTCGGCAACGCCTGCGAATTCAAGAACTGTCTGCTCCTGGACGGGGTGCAGGTGCCCCACTTCAGTTATGTGGGGGACTCCGTCCTGGGCAACCGCTCCCACCTCGGGGCGGGGGTGATTCTCTCCAATCTGCGGCTCGATCGAAAACCCATTGTGGTCCACGCCGACGGAGTGGCCTACGAGACAGGACTGCGGAAGTTTGGTGCGATCCTCGGTGACGACGCTGAAGTGGGATGCAATGCCGTGCTCAACCCGGGGTCCATCCTGGGAAAGCGGGCCTTGGTCATGCCGACCCTGGCCTTCTCCGGCGTCTTGCCGGCCAACACGTTGGCCAAGGTGCGCTCCAGTGTGTCCCATCTCCCGCGACGCGACTGAGCGATTTCCGCGACACTTCGGCTTGCGTGGCGGCGTTCCAAGGAGAGATCCTTGCCGGCTCTTCAATCGATCCTGTCCATGCCCAGAACCCTTACCGGCATTCAGCCGTCCGGCACCCTGCACATCGGGAATTACTTTGGCGCGATGCGTCCCGCCATCGACGCACAGGCGCGGGGGGAGTGCTTTTATTTCATCGCCGACTACCACTCCATGACGTCGGTGGTGGATCCGAAGGAACGCCGGCGTCACACCCTCGATGTGGCGCTCGACTGGCTGGCGTGCGGTCTGGATCCGAAGCGCAGTGTGTTCTGGAGGCAGAGTGACGTCCCGGAGGTGACCGAGCTGATGTGGATCATCGGTACGCTCACTCCGATGGGCCTGCTGGAGCGCGCCCACAGCTACAAGGACAAGACGGCCAAGGGACTTTCTCCCAATTTTGGGCTCTTTGCCTATCCCGTGCTGATGGCGGCCGACATTCTGCTTTACGACACCACGGTGGTTCCGGTCGGCAAGGACCAGAAGCAGCACCTGGAAATGACCCGGGACATCGCGATCAAGTTCAACCAGACCTATGGAGACACGTTCGTCGTGCCGGAGTCGGAGATCCGCGAGGATGTGGCGGTGGTGCCGGGGCTCGATGGCCAGAAGATGAGCAAGAGCTACGGCAATACGATCGACATCTTTGGCGACGAGAAGGCGACGCGGAAGAAGATCATGGGCATCGTGATGGATTCACGCACCCCCCAGGAGCCGAAGCCGGACGCCGACAAGAACCTCGCAGTCCAGCTGCTCCGCCTGGTCGCCCCGGCGGAGGTGGCCGTTGACTTTGAAACCCGCCTGCGGGCGGGCGGGTTGGGATATGGGGATTTGAAGAAGGCGCTCTTCGAGCACTATTGGACCTGCTTTGCTCCCTATCGGGCGCGGCGCGCGGAGCTCGCCGCGAATCTCGACCATGTGGCGACGCTGCTGAAGGAAGGCGCCGACAAGGCCCGCGCCACCGCCTCGGGTGTGCTCGCGCGCGCCCGCAAGGCGTCGGGATTGGGCTGATACGGGACACCGGAGCGGCCTGCCGGCAGCGGCGGCCCTCCACACGGAACCGGTGCTTTCAAATCACCGGCGGGCGCGCCTCAGACAGCTGTGAAATCGCCGCCATGATGCGTTCGCTCGTCTTCTGGTAGCGATCGCGGCCGGCGCCCGGAGGGTCATAGGCACTGGGGAGCAGGATCGGCCCGAAGGTGATTGAGACTCGAGTGCCGAGACGCATGCCGCCCTTGCGACCAAAGGCCTCGTGGGAGTTGAAGATGCGCACCGGCAGCACCGGCACCTGGGTCTTGCAGGCAATGAGTCCGACCCCGGGTTTCGCCGGCTGCAGCCGCCCGTCGGGCGAGCGTGTGCCTTCGGGAAAGAGAATGAGCGCCTTGCCCGACTGCAGGGTTTGGAGCACGCGCCGGATCGCCGTGACATCGGACCCGCCGTCGCGATCCACCGGAATGGTGCCGACGCCATCCAGCCACCAGCTCGCAATGCCCGGCTTCCACAGAGTCTTGCGTGCGAAAAACGCCATCTGCCGCGGTACGAGTGAACCGATGATCGGCGGATCGAGGTGGCTGGCGTGATTGCAGGCAACGATGAACGCGCCCTGCTTCGGGATGTTCTCCAGCCCCGCCACCTCTCCGCGGAAACAGATGTCGTAAATGGTGAGTGCCAAGTAGTGGAAAATCCCGTACAGGAATTCCATGGCGACGTGGTTGTAGCGGCGGGTCATGGAGCGGGAGGAACCGGATTGAGCCGTACTGCAACCAGGGTGGCGACGCGGTCGACGACCTGGTCAAGGGTGAGGTGGGTGCTGTCGATGTCGATCGCCCCCGGAGGGCAGGTCAGCGGTGCGGTCTTGCGCGAGGAGTCGAGCCGGTCGCGCTCCGCCACGGAATCGAGCTGACCCTCCTGGGCCCTCCGGCGGGCGCGCTCCACCGGGTCGGCATGCAGGAAGAAACGCAGATCGGCCGCCGGAAAGATGACCGAGCCGATGTCGCGCCCTTCCATCACCAGTCCCTTGAAGCCGTGCGCCTTGGCCACCTCAACCTGGCTGCGCTGGTAGTGCAGCAGGGCGGTGCGGACCGCGGGAAGCGCCGCAAAATGGGACACGGCTGCATTGACGTCGGGGGCGCGTATCTCGTCGCCCGGAATCCGTCCGCCGATCTCCATCTGCGCGGCCGAACCGGTCACCCGCGTGCCCAGGCGCAGGCCGGCTAGGGCGGACTCGACTCCGGAGAGATCACCGGGAGTGACGCCTTTCCTCAGCATCTCCGCCGTGATCGCGCGGTAGTGCGCCCCGGTATCCACGTGGAGGAGCGGGAAGCGCGCGGCGAGGGCCCGGGCGGTGGACGATTTGCCCGAGGCGGCGCCGCCGTCGATGGCAACGAGGAGAAAAGAAGGGGAGGTTCCCATCACGAGGATCCGGAGGACTGACGAAGGGTTTCGAGCAATGCGAAGAAATGGGGAAACGTTTTGGCGCAACAGCCGGGGTCCCGCAGGGTCAGCCACGGACGACCATCGCCGAGCAGATTGTGGCAGCCAAGAATGCCGAAACTCATGGCGAAACGATGATCGCCATAGGTCTCGATTGTCTGTCCGACTCGCAGGGGACGGGGTGTGATGGTGAGGGCATCCTCCTCTTCCACCACGTCCTGACCGAGCCGGCGAAGCTCCTTGGCCATGCCGGCCACCCGGTCGGTTTCCTGTTTGCGGGTGTGGGCGATGCCGGTGATGCGGGTGGACCCCTTCAGCAGCGGCGCGATCGCGGCCAGGGTGAGGAATGTATCCGAAATCTCATGAAAGTCCTCCACCAGCGGCTGATCGGCAACGCGGGTGTCGATCCGGGCCATGACTTCGGCGAACGCGGAGTCGCCCTGGAGCCCCGCGCCCGGAGGACGCAGTCCGGGCAGGTGGAGACTGCCGCCGACCACCCGCGGGAGCGCCTGAAAGTAGCTCGCGGCCGTGGCATCGGGTTCAACGAGGTAGACTGCCGGGGGACGGTATTGGGCGGGCGAAAGGACAAAGCGGTCGGTTCCCGCGGTGGCGCGTTTCGTCACGCCGAACTCGGCCATGAGGCGGAGCGTCATCTCGACAAAGGTCCACCGCACGCTGCCCGTGAGACGAATGGCGATTTCGCCGGCCGCCTTGGGTGCGATCATCAAAAGCGCGGACAGGAGCTGGCTGCTCTCGCTGGGATCCAGGTCAACCTCGCCCCGGCCAAGTCCGCCCCCGTGGATCTCCAGAGGAAAGAAGCCTTCCTCACCGAGGCAGCGGACGGTGACGCCGAGGCTGCGCAGGGCTTCGATCAGCGGACGCATTGGCCGTTTGCGCATCTGCGGCACGCCATCGATGCGGTAGACGCCGCGGGGGGCGGTGGCACAATAGGCGGTGAGAAAACGCGCGGCGGTACCGGCGAGTCCCACAAAGAGATCGACGGGCTGAGATCCCTGGTCACCGGCAAAGGCACGCTCTTGTCCCTCGACTTGCAGGGTGCCGCGTCCGGCGTCTGCCGCGACCGTCACTCCGAGCGTGCGCAGCGCGGCCGCCATCAACGCGGTGTCGTCGCTGAAGAGCGCTCCTTCCAGTCGGACCGGCTCGCGTCCCATGGCGGCGAGCAAAAGCGCGCGGTTGGTCAGGCTCTTGGAGCCAGGCAGCCGGACCTCGCCGCGCACCGGACGGGTGAAGGGGAGTACGGGCAGAAGATCGGGAAGGGTCATGACCGGAGGAGCAGCCGCGCGGTGGGGACAAGGATGGTCAGGGATGAGTCCGGAGCGCGGCGGTGTACATGAAGACGGGTGTCGTGCCCGAATCCCGGACGGGAGACAAGGCGTGGTTTGAAGGAACCGCTAGGGCCTGAACCCGGTGCGAAAGGCCTTGCCGCGCTCGAGTCGGGCGCGGACGTCAATCCAGTCGCGGTTGGCCAGCGCGGCGTGAAAGCCGTCGAGTTCGGTTTGGAAGGCCCGCAGGGCACGCAGGACCTCGTCCCGGTTGTTGCGAAAGATTTCGACCCACATGGTGGGATCGCTCGCCCCGATCCGCGTCGTGTCACGCAGGCCGCCGCCGGAGAAATTCCGCCAGCCCGGGTCGCGCTGCGACAAAAACGTGCAGAGCGTGGTGGCCAGCGCCTGAGGAAGATGGCTGATGTGAGCGACAATTTCGTCGTGACGGTCCGGGGGCAGCGACGTGACTTCGGCGCCGAGGTCGTTCCAAAAACGCACGACGGCTTCGGTGGCGGCCGCGTCGGTCGACTCGAGCGGGGTGACGAAGCAGACCCGGCCTTGAAACAAATCGGCCGATCCATTTTCCCAACCCGTTTTTTCGCTTCCGGCCATGGGATGGGCGCCGACGAAATGGCTTCGGGGAGCGAGGGCGGCGTGACATGCCCGGGAGAGGTCGCCTTTGGTGGATCCGACGTCGGTGACCCACGCACCCGACGGTACGTGCGAGGCGATCGCTCCGGCCAGCTCGACGATCTTGTCGACCGGAGCGGCGAGCACGACCAGGGTAGCGTCGCGCACCGCGTCCTCCGGCGAGCTGGCCACCCTTGAGCACCAAGGCTGGCGTTCCAAGGCGATCCGCACCTCGGGTCGACGGGCCCAGACCGTGATCCGGCGGGCCAGCCCACGACGATGGGCGGCGAGTGCGACCGAGCCGCCCAGCAGGCCCGGTGCGAGGATAACCAGGGATTCGATGACGGTGGCCATGGACGTGGGTTCAGCCTTCAGACAGTCGCAGGATGGTTTCGTAGTCGTGGCTCCGCAACGGCATGACGGAAAGGCGGCTCTGCCGGATCAGAGAGATGTCGGCCAGTGACGGCTCCGCCTTGATTTGCGCCAGAGTCACTGGTTTCGCGAGGGCTTTGAGAGCCTTGAGCTGCACCGACACCCAGCCCTCGTCGGCCCCGGCGGTCGGATCGGGATAGGCGGGTTTCGCCACTTGGGCCACCCCGACCACCTGCTTGGGATCCACGCTGGCGTAAAATAGGACCAGATCGCCTTTCCTCATCGCCTTCAGATTGTTCCGAGCCTGGTAGTTGCGCACCCCGTCCCAGGAGGTGTGGCGGTCCTTGACGAAATCGGACCAGGCGTAGGCCTCGGGTTCCTGCTTAACGAGCCAGTATTGGGTTGTCATGGATCAGTGGTGGCGATGCGCTGCCACGAGAATGGACGCGTCCGCCGAAGAAAAGGCTAAAGCCCGTCGTGCGATCCGGCTGCTTTATCTCCTGATGGCACTCGGCATCGTAGTTCCCCTCGTGATTTTCATTCTGCGCCGCTGAGCCGGTGCTGCCTCTTCTCTCACCCCGATGAATTCGACGCTCTGGCCCATCCGCATTGTGTTCGTTGCCGTGTGTGCCGCCGCAGGGTGGCTGGTGTGTTATTCGATTCGCGAATGGGATCATTATCGCGCGCTGGCCACCTTTGCCGGCTTCTCGATTGGATTGCTGATGGTGCTGGTGGACATCCTGTTGCGTGGTTTTTCGCTTCGTGGACTGAGTGCGGTGACCTTTGGTTTGGGGGTCGGGCTCCTCGTGGCCTACCTCCTCAGCGTTTCCCCGCTTCTGGAGCAGGGCGATGCTCAGATCATCTACTTGGTGCGCCTGGGGTTGTTTCTCATCTGTGGTTATCTCGCCACGGTGATCGCGCTGCGGGGCAAGGACGAGTTCAACCTCGTCATCCCCTATGTCCGATTCGTGCCCCATGATGTCGATGTGCCCCTCGTCGTCGTCGATACGAGTTCCTTGATCGACGGCCGGATCGTCCGGGTCT
>JAXMHM010000016.1:0-177002 GCA_046346755.1 Opitutaceae bacterium
GGTGTGTGTAGGGGCGTCGCTTGACGACGCCCGCAAGATCGCCGGCGATCAACCAATTCCCGGGCGCCGTCAAGCAGCGCCCCTACGGTTGACTGCATGAGTCCGGATCAAGAGGGGTGCCCGCCAGGGCGGGGTGTGTTGGGCATGGTGTGAAAGTCATTCCTACTTCCGTCAGTCCATTACGCGACTCTCAATAAGTTCTCCTCACGTCTGCGCCAGCCAGGCGGCGCGCGCGAGCTCGACGTGGAAGGGCAGGACCTTGCGGTGATCGTAGAGGCGCAGGGCCTTGGAATAAGCCGTGGGCGTGAGTGATTTGCCGCTGCGTTCCTTGGCGAGGCAGGTCCACATCATGCGGGAGAGCGCGATGTGGTCGCCGGCGGGCACGAGGTAGCCCTGCTGGCGCTGGCCGATCATCTCGGCGATGCCGTGGACGTTGGTCGTGACGATCGGCGTGCGGAAAGCCATCGCCTCCATCACCACGCGGGGGAAGGACTCCTCGTAGCTGGTGCAGACAAACTGGTCCGCGGCCACGAAGAAGTCGAAGACCTCGCGGGTCTCGGGAATGAAGGTGACGTTGGGCAGGCCCAGGCGCGTGAGGTCGCGCTGGAGCAGGTCGAGGTAGATGCCCGGGCGGGCACCGACCATGACGAAGCGGAATTTCCCGCGGTGGCCCTGCCGGTTGAAATGCTCGATGGCGCGCAGGAAGATGTGCTGGCCCTTGCGTTCGCAGACCGTGCCGATGTTGGCGATGATTATCTCGTCGTCGGCCAGACCGTGCTTGCGCCGCATCTCCGCGCGCGTGTGCCGGGCGCGAAACGCGTCCATCTCGTCAAGATTGATCCAACTCGGAACCAGCTGGAAGTTGTCGCTGATGTTGTGGTCCTCGTAGTAGGCGCGGGTGGCGGCGCAGAGGAACAGCGCGCGCGTCGTGAGGTGGAAGGCCTCGGCGACGAGCCGGTGCAGGTCGAGTTCCAGCTTGCGTTCGAAGAAGCGGAAGATCGTCGAGCTTTCGTGGATGTAGAAGAGCGAGGGCTTGCCGGCGCGGGCGGCGAGCTGCACGCCCCAGAAGCTCACCAGCGTGTTGCAGACGACGAGGTCGATGCCGTCCCAGTCGATGCGATGCTTGATCTCGGCGAGCCGCTGGTGGAACACGTCCTCATCGGGGGACGCATAAAGCGGGGCGGTATCGATGACCGTGATGTGCGCCCCGATGGCCTCGTAGGCGCTGCGGAGCGGCCCGTCCTGGGACGCCAGCACCTCGAGCCCGAAGCCCGCCTCGCGGGCCATCCAGGTCGCGTATTCGAGTAGGAAAAGCGGAGCGCCCTCGAGGTTGAGGTTGTGCGTCAGCAACAGGAGGCGGAGTTTGCCGGTGCGGCGGGTGCGTTCCGGGGCCGTGTTGGTCGTGGTGCAATGCAGCCGCTGGCCGACGAGCTTCAGGTGGCTGCTCAGGTAAGGATCCTTGAACGACGGATAGCGGCGCACGAAGGCGATGTGCTCGGCGTCGTCGAAGGTGACGCCGCGCGTGGCGCTGCCCCAATGCATGAGCTTGGCCTGCGGCGTGTAGATCACGCGGCGGCCGGTGGCGCGGACGCGCAGGCAGTAGTCCACGTCGTTGAAGGCGACGCCAAAGTCCTTTTCGTCGAAACCGCCGAGCTCGGTGTAGAGGTCGGTGCGGGTCAGGAGGCAGGCGCCGGTGACGGCCGAGACTTCGCGGGCGGCGTCATGCCAGACAACCGGAACCTCGGCGGGCGGCACCTTGGCAAAGGGCGTGTCGGCCAGGCCGCCGTGCGGTCCGACGATGATGCCCGTGTGGTTGAGCGTCTTGTCGGGGTAGAGCAGCTTGGCGCCCACGACGCCGACATCGGGCTGCAGGAACCACGTGGCCATTTCCTCCAGCCAGCCGGGCTCAAGCGCGTTGACGTCGTTGTTCAGGTGCAGCACGAGCGGCGTGTCCAGATGCGGTCGCGCCAGGTTGACGAGATGGGAGTAGTTGAACGGGGCCGCGCGATCGGCCGGACGCACCACGGTGCAGCGCAGGTCGGGGCGCTGCTGGATCAGCTCCAGGTAGCGCACGGCATCGGCGTCGCGCGAGTGGTCGTCGACGATGACGAGCTTCACGTGATTCCAGTCCACGGTTTCCTCCAGCAGCTCCACGCACTCCTGCAACAGGTGCAGACGGTCGCGGGTCGGGATGACAATCGTGACAGGCAACCGTGCCAACACGCCCGGCTCGGCGCGGAATTGGTGGAAACGGATCTGCCTGTGGTGTCCGCTCTCGGGCAGGAACGGCGCGGTGCTGCGCCCTCGGCGATGGGCGGCGTCGGCGAGGGCGCGGCGGGCTTCCTCGACCGACGGGTCGGACGGCGCGGTGCTCGTCGACACCGCGGCGTCCGCGTGATGACACACGAGCGGGAGGTGGGCGACGCGATCCGGCGCCAGCTGGTCGCCGAGGCGGAGCAACAGGTCGAACCAGGGGAGCAGCGGGTATTCCTTCCGGAATATCTCCGGCTGGCTCAGGGCAGCCTTGCGCACCACGCAGAGCAGTCCGGGGAACAGACCCGAGTCAGCCAAGGCCGGACTCCATGCGGGTTTGAACACGGGCTCCGAACGGATGCCCGCGGCGTCCATGCGGTCTTCGTCGGTGTAGACAAGATCGAGTTCCGGCTGCGTCGCGAAGCGGTCGGCAATTTCAAAAAGGGCGTCCGGGCTGAGCCGGGAATGCCCGGGCAGCCACGCGAGGTAGCCGCCTTTCGAACCCCGGGCGGCCACGTTCAGGGCGTTGACGAAGCTCTCCGCGCTGCCGCCAGGCACGGACGTGAACCGGGCATCCTTGAGCGGCGCGGCGGCCCCGACGAAGCAGGCGTCCCAATGCGGGGTGATCTGCGCGAGGAGGGAATCCGCCAGCCGTCGCAATTGCTCGGGCGTGGCGCTGCGGGCATCGACCAGCAGGGTGATGCGCACGCGGGGTTCGGCCGATGACGTGACGGCCTCCGCCAGCAAGTGGCTCAGGCGCGGCGTGAGGGCATGGACCTTCTGCCACGTGGTGTACTCGTCGTGGCGGTGCGTGTGCAGATGCGCGAGCGAGGCGGGTGCAAAGCGGCGGAAGAGGGCGTAGGCCTTCTGACATTCGCGATAGTACGCAGCCAGCGAGCCCAGGCGGACACCCTCGGCGCGGCAGGCGGAGGCGAAGGCCAGGGCGACCTCGGCAAAGACCTTGCGGCTGAACGCCGGCAGCGGACGCTCCAATTGCGTGCAACCGCGCTGGTAGAAGCGGCGGACAAACACGAGGTGCCGCGTGCCATCTTCGAGATCGGCGAAGACGCGGACGCAGGCCGGATCCTGGGCACCCTCGTCGATGTCGACCATGCCGACGTACTGGGAGCGGGCGGCGTAGGGATGGCCGGGGAACATCGCCCCGGCGTCGGCGCGTTCGCGGTCGCCGTAATCCATCTCGACCTCGACCAGGGGATCGGTGGAGGCCACCAGACGGACGATCCGCTGTTCCTTGTGGATGATCCAGCCCTCGACCGAGACCTTGCCGAATTGGGAGCCACCGGTGAGAAGCGGTTTTTCCAGCGAGCCGAAGAAAGGCGGATTGGGCAGGGTGTCGAGGGGGACGACGGCGGACTCGATGGCGAGGCGACGCGCGAGAGGGGCGAGATCGGCCGCGGGGTCGGCCCGGCGGGCCTGCAAGAGCTTGCGCAACTGGTCGGGAATGATCGCCAGGTTGACGTGCGCTCCGGCGGCCGGACCGCGCTGGGCCTGGATCGGCGTGCGCCAGAATTCCACCCAGCGACCGCCGGCATCGAGCAGTTCCAGACGCACATCGGTGGCGCCGGCCGGCGGGCACACCTGCAGGACAAAACCCGCGTGCGGCAGGCCGACCCGGCCGCGGAACTTCTCCTCAATCTCCGGCCGGGGGATGCCCATGATGCCGAGGTGCACGGCGCCCCCGGTCACGGCCCGGATGTCGCTGAAAATCGCCCCGGTCTTGGGCATGAACCAGCCCGCTATCCAGGTGGGTTGGCCGGAGAAGACCCAGGACGTGGGCTGTTCAACATCAAAAATATAGGAATCGTTTTCGTTCACGCAGTCGTGGTTGAACCAAGGCAGAGCCCGCGCACCGGCGCAAGCCGTTAGCCGCGATCTGCCGCCACCGTTGCGAGCAGCCGCTCCCACTGGGGCAGGAGTCGGGCGGGGGCGTGGCGTTCGCGGATCAGGGGGGCGAGGGCGGCGGCGGCGCGTTGGGCGGATGCCGGGAGAGCGTGGTATGCGAGGAGGTCGTGGGCGAGGGCGACCGGATTGGCTTCATCGACGAGGCGGGCGCGGGCCTCTCGGAAGATTTCCTCCGTGACCGGCAAGCGGGGTGCCACGACGGGGATGCCCGCGGCGGCGGCATCGAGCAACGGTCGGAGCGGACCGCGACCAAACAGCGGACCGAGGCAGAGAGAGACGCCGTCGATCGACCAGTCGGGAGCACGGGACATCGCGGGTTGGTTGAGGGAATCGTCACTGCGCGCCAAGTGCTCGGCCTCGGCAAGGCCGGCCGGTCCTTGGCGAAAGGTCCAGCGCGCCGCGACCTCCGGGTGATGGCGGCGGAGCCAGTCGACCGTGCGCACGGGGGAGAGGGCGGCGAGCGGAGTTCCTTGGGCGGCCGCGGTTGGCAGGGTAGGCGAATGCCACTGCGCAATGAGCTCGGCGGGAAGATCGCCGAACAGCCTGGCCTGCGCATCGGCCGCTGTCAGCGAATTGAAACATCGGACATTCGCAGCCCGCCAGCTGTCGCGCAGCAGGGCCTGGACCTCGGGAATGGCGGTGGGGTCGGGTGCCAGCGGTTCGTCGGCCGAACAATCAAACACGACCGGCAGTTGCTGCTTTTTGGCCAGGGTGATGGCCCAACCGCACACGGGATCGAAGACGGCGACGGCATCGAGATGGCCCCACCAGATCTGGCGCTGCAGGCCGGCCATCGCCTGCTCCATGGCTTCCCGATTGGGCGCGGAGAAAAGCGGCTCCGGATTCACAACAAGTGATTCGACATTCGTCGCCTCAAAATCGCGGCGCAGGGGTCCGTCCTCCGCACTGACGACGCGGGCCGCCCAGCGGTGGGAGGATGTGAGATGGCGGGCGAGATCCAGGGCGCGCAACGAGGCGTCGTTGGGCCAGAGACTGCGAACAACGACAAGCAGGCGACGCGGCCGACCGGACGGCAACGCGGACAATGCTCGATGGGCGATCGCGGGATACCGGTGCAGCCCGGGCTGCGGACGGGCTTTCTCATTTGGTAGGGGCGCAATCCGCTGGGCGAAGCAGAGGTGCACGGAACCGTCGGTCGAAACCGCGTAGACGCGCAGGCAAGCGGGAGTGTCCACGGTCGCGGGAAAATCGGCGTCGCCGCGCAGCCGGGCGTGGCGCGCGGCGGGATACTGCGGCACTTTGCGGGCGAGCGAGTCGTCCGTGCGACTGTGCGCCAGATGGTTGAACACGAGCGTGTCGGTGGTCGCGAGGACGCCGGCGAGCGGACGGGTTTCATCGAGCAGCCAGCCGATGACGGGAACACGTCCATGGCGGATCCGCGGTGCGGGACCGGGGTCGTCGAGGTGACCGTGAAACGGATGATGGGCATCGCGCACGGTCCAGGTGCCGTCGGGCGAGTTTTCGATCCGGCCTTCCACGCGGGGCGCGGGACTGCCATCCGGTGCGATGGTCAGGGCAACCTGGGACAGGGCCAGCCAGGCACCGAAGCTGTCCTGCACTTCCAAAGTCAAGGTGACCGCGCCATCGTTGACGGGCACGCCGACGATGAATTCCGCGGGAAGCCACGGTCTCGCGGCCTTGAAGTGGGCGGCCAGGTCCACCCGGGGAAGGCCGAGCACGCCGAGGTGGTTGCGGCCGGCGTGACGCACGCGGATGTCGACAAAGTCGTGACCGGGCTTGCCGACCACCCAACCCCGCAGCCACGCGACCGGACCGGCCAGGCGGGCGCCGGAGGCGGGCCATTCAAGGTTATGAAAGCAGCGATCGGTCTCTTGCATTCGTTCAGGTGCGGGCCTCGGCCACGGCGCGGATCAGACGGGCGTGGCGGGGCAACGAGTGGGCTTCATGGTATTTGCCCAGGACGGTCGCCCGCGCCTTCTCCGCCCGGGTACGGTCACCGGCGTGGTGGGCGAGCAGCGCCTGTTTCAACGCCTCGGCGAGACGATAACGGTCGCCGGGCGGCACGAGCCAGGCCTCGTCGGGACCGATCATTTCCGCGATCCCGTTGACCGAGGTCGAGACGATCAGCTTCCGGAACACCGCAGATTCGAGCAGCACGCGCGGAAAGGATTCCTCGAAGCTGGTGCAGACGAAGATGTCGGCGAGATGATAGAAGTCGAAGATGTCACCGGTCTCCGGAATGAATTTGGCCACCTCCGTGAGACCCAGCCGGACGACCTCCTCCTGCAGGGAATCCAAGAACAGGCCGGCGCGGGCACCGACCATGAGGAACTCGATCTTGCGACCGGGGCAGAGCACGGCGATTTCCTCGCGCAGCAGATCGATCGCGTGGATGAAGATGTGCTGACCCTTCCGCTCGCAGACCGAACCGATGTTGACGACCAGCACGGCGTCGGGATCCAGACCGTGCTTGCGCCGCAGATCGGCCACGGCGTTTTTGCCGGCGAAGGTGTCGATGCGCCCCGCGTCAACCCAGCTGGGCAGCAGGGCAAAGTTGCCGCGCGCCCCGAGCTGGGCGAAAACCCGGCGCGACGAGTCGGCGGTGAACACGACGCGATCGGCCTGCCGAAAGGCGTCCTCGACCAAGGGAAAGAGGCTGGCGTCCAAGATGGGCTTGAAGAAGCGCCGGATGGGCGAGCTCTCGTGGACATAGAGGACCGTCGGTTTGCCGGCGAGACGGGCGGCGTGGATGGCCCAGAAGGAAACCATCGTATTGCCCAAGACCAGGTCGATCTCGGACCAGTTGATGGTCGCGGTGGCGGTGGCGAGGGCGGATTGGAAATCCTGGGGCGAGGTGGCGCGCAGGGCGGGTCCCACGTCGATCACTTCCACCGGCAGGCCAGCTTTTTCGAAAACGGCTCGCAGCGGCCCGTCCTCCGGCGAGAGCACGCGGAGGCTCAGCCCGGGCTGCGTCGCGAGATGCCGGGCGAGTTCGTAGATGAACCACGGCGCGCCTTCAAAGTTGAGGTTGTGGGTGACCACGAGCACGCGGCGCGGCTGGGTGAAGCTGCGGGTGGCAGGAACTTCCGGGGCGAGGCGGGCGCGGCTGATTTTCGCCGGCGCCTCGGCGGCGAAGCCGTCCCACGTCGGCCGGAGCACCGGGA
Source organism: Opitutaceae bacterium (assembly GCA_046346755.1). Classification (GTDB taxonomy): domain Bacteria; phylum Verrucomicrobiota; class Verrucomicrobiia; order Opitutales; family Opitutaceae; genus UBA6669. Next base: position 7,323 of record JAXMHM010000016.1, read on the forward strand.
GAAGGTCAGACCAACCGCAGGCCGGCAGACCATGTCGGCGCGCCGAGCCGCGCAAAGCGCGCGTGGCGTCGGCAAACGCGCGGAGCGACTTTTCCGGCAACGGGGTCTCGGCACCGGCGATCACGCGGGGGGCGAAGCGCTGGGCGAAGACGAAGTGTTTCTCGCCGTTGTCCAGTTCGGCGAAAATCTTCAGGAGGACGGGCGACGCCGTGTCCGCCGGCAAATCCACGTGGCCGACGAAGCCCGACATTTCCCGACCGACCAGATCGGTGAACTCCCCGCCGATATCCTGGCGCTTCAGGCCATGGGCGAGTGCGTCCTCCTGCAGGGGGTCCACCATGGCGGTGATCCGGGTGATCTTGTGATGCCGGTGCGCGAGCCAGCCGGTGATGGAGAGACGGCCGTAGCGGACCCAGCCCACGTCGCGCGGGGCCTCCAAGGCGCCATAGAAAGGCGGATTTGGCAGGGCGTTGCGCGGCTCGGCCAAGGCGCCGGAAACGATTTCGTCCGCGAGGGCCGCCAGCGGCATGGCGGGACGTTGCACCTTCAGCCGCAACAAGGGATTGAGCAAAGCGGGCAGCAGCTGCGGCAAGGTCTTCGGGGCCGGGCAACCAGCGGCGGTGTCGGCGACGGTGATCGGCGTGCGAAAGATTTCCGTCCAGAGGTTGGTCTGGTCGCGGACCTCGATCCGCAGGAGCGAGGCGCCGGCGTGGGGCTCGAGCAGCAGTGTGAAACCGAGAAAGGGCGGCCCCTGGCGCTTGGTCTTGTGCTCGTCGAAACCCGGCTTGGGCAGGCCCCAGTTGGCCAGAAAGCACCGGCCGTCGACCCAGGCCCGGAGGTCCGTGACGAACCGCTGCCGGGGCGACCACAACCACCCGGCCAGCCAGGTGGGTCCGGCGGGAAAGCGCCAGTTTTCCGGATGCACCTCGATGGCAAATTCCCAGCCGGCACATTCACTCATGGTCGGGCAGAGGAAGCGCGATTGGGAAATTCCCAGTGCAGGGGGAAAGGAGACACATCCCGGGCAAATTGAGCTTCAGCTGTGGCAGGTCAACCCGAGGATTCGCCAAGGGTGAGGCTCTCACCGCAGCGTGCACACGACCACATCCTGATGCTGGTCCCAAGCCGAGGGGTGGATCGATCGAAGGCGCAAAGGGGTCTCAAGGGCGACGAGCTCGCGGATCCACGCGGGTTGGGAGACCGAGATGCCGTATCCCGGTGAGTCCACATAGTCGGCGTAGCCGAATCCCGTCTGCTCGGTGTCGGCGCACAGGCGGGTGATCGCGGCCTGTTCCAATCCGTAGTCCTTTTCGCCGGTCTGCAGCTTGTCCAGGGCGACCAATCCGTGGGAGGTGAAAACCAGCACGCCCTTGGGAGAGAGGAGGCGGGCAAATTGGCGGAGGTGCACCAGCCACTGGTCCCGGTCGAGGTGGGTCAACAGTGATCCGCACCAGATGAGATCGAACGGGCCCGGCAGGGACACCCAATGGTCGCCGTTGACGCTGGCCAGCCGGCCGGTGGCGCCGAGGTGTTTGACGCAAAAATCGACCCCCGGACCCTGCACGTCGCACGCGACCAGCCGGGCATCTGGATAAGCGGTGCGCAGCCAACGGCCCACCCGACCGTGGCCGCAGGGCAGGTCCAGAATCGCTTTCACCTGATCCGTTCCTGCATCCGCACAGGCTCGCTGCACCAGTGCCAAGGCCTCGCGGCCGATGGCGAAATACGGGGCGGCATCGCGCACCAGCATGTCGTCCGCCGGGGCGATCTCGGTAATGGCGGGGTGCGGGGGCAGGGCAACGGGCGCGGCTGGCGGTGAGACGGCGGGGAAGGCTTGCCACGGATTATCCCGATAGGCCCGGGCAGGACGGTACGCCGATGACTTCTGGTAGGCGGACCAAAACGCGAACGCCGCAGTCTTCAGGCCCTGGCGTGGCACGGCATAGCGGTCCGCGGCCCCGCGCAGCGCCCGCACCGCGCGAACAAAGGTGATGAACGAAATCAGCGGAGGCATTTTGCCCGGGCTGCGATGAAACTCGGGTGCGAAGCGTTGCGCGAACGCGAGGTGCTGTTCGCCGTTTTCCAGCTCGGCAAAAACCTTGAGCAGCACGGGCTCGACGATCTGGTCGGGCAGGGGTACTTCCCCCGCAATGACGGCGCCGGGACGGTCGGCGAGCGCAGGAAATGTTTCCGCAATATCGGCCCGGCTTGGTCCGTAAGGCAGGTCGATCGGCGGACGCGGATCGATAACAGCGTACAAGCGACTGATCGCCGACGCCGGGCTCGTCAGCCAACCCGTGGCAGGTACGACCCCGTAGCGGTAGCGACCCGCGGCCTGCGGCTCTTCCAAGGCGCCGACGAAGGGTAGATTGGGATAGGCGTTGAGCGGTTCGGCGACCTTCGTGGCCATCAACTCGTCCGCCAGCCAATCCCAAGAACGGTGGGGTGACAGCAAGCGACGTCGCACCAAGGCGATGACGCTCGGGCTGAAGGACTCGCTCAAGGCGGGTTGGATGGGAGCGAGCGCGGCGTCCGGCGCCGCGGTGATGTCCGTCCGAAAAAACTCCGTCCAATCCCCGGCAGCATCCAAAGCTTCCAGACGCAGCTCGACGGCTCCGGGATGCGGCGCGAAGAGAAAGGAAAAGCCGGCGAGCGGCTGGCCGGCCACGGGCGCCCAAGCTGGGTGGGGCAATCCGGAGAGCCCGAGAATGACCCGTTGGTCTATCCGCGCGCGGACATCCACCACCACGCGGTTTCCCTGCGGACGAATCCAGCCCGCAATCCAAACCGGCTCGGCCGGAAAAACCCAATCCGGCGGATGCACCTCGACGGCGTGTGGCCAGGTGGAAGCGGCGATGGAATCAGCACCCACGCGCAGGGAGGATCAGTGAACGGGACATGGCGGAGCAGAATGGGGGCGCCGAAGCCTTTGGCAACTATTCGGACGCCGCCGGCGGGGTAGGGTCGCTGCTTGCGGCGACCTCGTCCGCGAGGTCGGCGCAAGCGCCGACCCTACAGGGTGGCCTTGTCGTGGGGGAGCGAGCTTGCTCGCGACATTCCACGCTCTGAGTCGCGAGCAAGCTCGCTCCCACATTACCTTCACGGGATGCGAATGCCTTTCCCATCGGCGCGGGGCTTCGAATGCAAATGCCCGCGGGCGCCGGCAAGCAGCGCCCCTACGGATCGAATCGTTGGGCCCGCGGGCGCTGCTCCGGATAGGGATTGCTCCCGCGGGGTCGGGCCTTTTTCTGGGGTTACATGCCCAGTCAGGAAACACCCCGCCATGAAACCTGGTTGCTGGGCGGGATCTTCATCCTCGCACTGGTTTATCACTTCCTCTGCGTCACGTGGCACCTGACGGTGCCGTTCATGCCGGGCCATGAGTTCCGGCAGGCGCAGACGGCCCTCATCAGCTACTACATCGACCAGCAGAATAATTTCTCGCTGCTCTATGAAACGCCGGTGCTGGGCAAGCCCTGGGTGTCCCTGCTGCTGGAAGTGCCGTTCTACGAGTGGAGTGTCGTCGGTCTGAGCCGGACGACGGGTTGGCCGCACATCGTGGCCGCCCGCGCCATCTCGATCGGCTGCTTCTACCTGATGTTGCCTGCGCTCTGGTTGTTGCTCGGGCGATTCCGGCTGTCGGGGCCGCGGCGTCTGTTCATTCTGGCGCTGGTGCTGACGTGTCCGGTCTACGTGTTCTACAGCCGGGCCTTTCTGATGGAGTCGATGGAGTTGATGGCCTGCGCCTGGTTCCTGCTGGGCTTTGTGCGCACGATGGATGAACGGCGCTGGGGCTGGTTACTGCTCGCGATAATCGCGGGCACGGCGGCGGCACTGATCAAGAGCGCGACGCTCGCCGTCTGGCTGTTGCCGGCGGCGGGGTACGGCGTCTGGTGGCTGGCTCGCGACCTGATCGCCCGACGCGGTGCCAAGGCGGTGTTGCTGACGATGGCCTGGGGACTGGCGACAGTGGCCGTGCCCCTGGGGGCCTTGCGCTCGTGGATCAGCTACACGGATCCGATCAAGGCCGCGCATGCTTCGGCCTGGATCTTCACCTCGCACAATCTCTCGGTGGGAAACTGGGGCCTGTTTGATCTGGCGGCCTTGTTCTCCGGCGAAGTGTGGCGACAGTTGCTGGGCGGCTGGGCGCAGGCCGTGATGCCGGGGTGGCTGATCGGACTGTTGCTGGTGACCGGACTCGCCCTGCCCCGTGTGCGCTGGCCGGTGCTGGGGATCGGCGGAATCTTCTTTCTGGCGCAGTTCCTGTTCCCTTTCGCGTACGCGTACCAGGATTACTATTTTTATGCCTGCGCGGTGTTCTTGTGCGCAGGCATCGGTTACACGCTGTTCGGACTGCTGGATTCGCGTCTCCCGCGCTGGCTCGTGGCCGGCGCCCTGTTGGTGCCGCTGTTCGGCCAAGGCCTGACGTACTGGCATGGCTACCGGCAGTTGCAGGCGGTGGACAGCGCGGGTGGATTTGCGTTCACGACTGTCCTGCGCGAGCTCACGCCGGCCAACTCGGTCATCGTGGTCGGCGGAGCGGATTGGGCGGCGATCACGCCTTACTATGCCCAGCGGAAGGCGCTGATGATCCGGAACGGCTTGGAAGACGATCCGGTGTATCTCGACCGGGCCTTTGGGGATCTGGCCGGCGAGAACGTCAGTGCCATGGTGCTCTTCGGTCCGGTGCGGGAACATCGCGCCCTGATCGAGCGGGCGGCGGCCCGCTTTGGCTTCGATGCATCGGCGCCGACGCTCAAGCATGCGCTCGCCGATGTTTACATCGCGCCGGCCTATCGGAGCGGGGTCGAGTTTCGGGTCCAGAACAACCATGAGCTGACGATGCCGAAAAGCGCCACGGTCGCCGCGCCCTCGATGAGCGGGTTGCGCGAAATTTCCGCTGCAGAGCAGGGCAGCTTTCCCAATATCATTCCCGCCCCGTTCAGGATGCAGTTTGAGTTTGGGGTGGATTGGCTGGAACGCGACGGCCAGTCGTTGCTGTCCGCCCACCCCAATTCCAACCTCTGGGTGAAACCGCCCGCCGGGGCGACGCAGATCCGGTGGGGTTATGGGATATTTTCCGGAGCTTATGAGAAGCCCGAGGCTCAGACCAACGGGGTGGAATTCGTCGTGGTGGGGGAGTCGCCCGCCGGTCAAAGCCGGGAAATCTACCGCCGGTTGCTGGATCCGGCAAAAAATCAGGCGGATCAGGGGGATCAGATTGTCACTATACCGTATAAGCCCCTGCCAGACGAAATCCTCCGCTTTGCCACCCGGCCCAATGACAATTCGGCCTACGACTGGGCGTATTGGATTCGGATCGAGGTCCGGTGAACCGCCCGGAAGCAGCCTCAAAGGAGTGCTCTCAATAAGTGTTGCCCGCCCCGTTTCTGGCCTTTTTTTGTGACGACCATGTCCACTGCTGACGCCGACCGGCGGGAAGCCCGAATGCTCATCGCGATCTTCATCGTCGCGCTGGGCTACAGCATTTACGGGATCACCTACCATTTCACCATGGGGTTCATGTCGGGGCACGAGTTCAGGCAGGCGCAAACCGCGATCGTCTCCTACTACATCGACCAGCAGAACAATTTCTCCCTGTTGTACGAGACGCCGATCATGGGGAAGCCGTGGGTCTCGATCCTGCTGGAGGTCCCGATCTATGAGTGGAGCGTGGTGGGCCTGAGCCGGCTCACGGGGCTGCCGCATGTGGTGGCGGCCCGCTGCATCAGCGCGGCCAGTTTCTACCTGATGTTGCCGGCGGTCTACCTGCTCCTTGGGCGCTTGGAGCTGCCCAAACCGCGGCGCCTGCTGATGCTCGCCCTCCTTTTGACCACGCCGGTCTACATCTATTATTCGCGGGCCTTCCTGATGGACGCGATGGCCCTGTTGGCGAGCGTCTGGTTCTTGCTGGGCTTCGTCCGCACGATGGAAGAACGCCGCTGGACCTGGCTGGTGCTCACGATCGTGGCGGGCACGGCCGCCGCGTTGATCAAGAGCGCGATCTGGGCCATTTGGGTTCTCCCGGCCGCCGCCTATGGCGCGTGGTTGTTGTGGCAGGATTTGCGCGCCCGAAAGGGGTGGCTGGTACCGGTGAAGACCCTGCTCTGGGGGTTGGCAACCGTGGCGGTGGCCCTGGGGGCGCTGCGGGCTTGGGTGGCCTACACGGACCCGCTCAAGGCGGCCCATCCGTCGGCCTTTATCTTCGCCTCGAAGAACCTCACGGAAGGCAACTGGGGCCTCTTTGATCTCAAGGCGCTCGGGTCGGCGGACCTTTGGCGCACGCTGATGGGCTGCTGGGAACAGGCGATCATGTCCCGCTGGCTGATCGGACTGGGGCTGATTGTGGGTCTCGCTTCGCCGACGGTGCGCTGGCGGGTGCTCGGCATCGGGAGTGTCTTCTTCCTCGCCCAGTTTCTGTTTCCTTTCGCGTACGCGTATCAGGATTATTATTTCTACGCCAATGCGGCCTTTGTGGTCGTAGCCTTGGGCTACGCGATACTCGGCATGTTGGATACGCCCGGCTACCGCTGGTGCGGCTGGCTGGCGCTCGCGCTGGTGATGGGCTCGCAGGTGCGGACCTATTGGCAGGACTATCGTCAGGGGCAGAGCGTGGAGCACCACGGCGGTTATCCGTTCACCGACGCGATCCGTGATCTCACGCCGAAGAATTCCGTGATCGTGGTGGCGGGGGCGGACTGGGCGGCGATGACGCCGCTGTACGCGCAACGCAAGGCCCTGATGATTCGCAACGGTCTCGAGTACGATGAGGCGTATCTGCAACGAGCCTTCAGCGACCTGGCCGACGAGGACGTCTCCGCCATCGTGCTCTTTGGCGGTCTGCGGACCAACCGCCATTTCATTGAACTCCTGGCGAAACGGTTCGATTTCGATCCGGTGGCCCCCACCTTTTCCTGGACCACGGCGGACGTCTACGTGCCCCGGATCTATCGGATGGCGATCCAGATCCGGCTGAAGGACTCCACCCGTTATCAGGGCATCACCTTGCCGCCTCAGGCGATGGCCCAGCTCGCGGGCGCCAACCGCATCAAGATTTCCGCTGCGACTGCGGGCAACGCCTTTCCCAACATCAGGCCGGGTCCGGTCGAGTATCAGTTCCAGTTCGGCATCGATTGGATGGCCTACGGTGACATTTCGGTTCTCTCCAGCCATCCCAACACCGACCTCTGGCTGCCGGCACCGGCCGGCGCGCGGGAGATCCGCTGGAACTACGGGATCTTTGCGGGGGCCTACGAGCGGGAAGGCGACAAGACGGACGGCGTTGAGTTTATTATTTTGGGCGAATTGCCCGATGGCTCGAACCGTCCGATCTACACCCGCCTGTTGGATCCGGTGCACAATCCGGCTGATCGCGGCGACCAGCATGTGGTGATTCCGTACAAGCCGGAGCCCGGTGAAATGCTCCGTTTCTCCACCCGGCCCAATGTCGGCACCGCTTTTGACTGGGCCTACACGATCGGCATCGAAGTGAAATAGTCCTGGCCGCCTGACTACGTCACAAACTAGGTGCTCGTGGCCGTCAGTGAGAGGGCGAGGGCGGCGTGGCGCGGAAGGAGCGCCTTGCTGTCGAAGTCGGCGACCCTGATCCGTGCGGCTTGGGCCAGGTGCTGGCCCATGGTGGGGTCGGCCAGCAGGCGTTGCATGGCCGAGGCCAGAGCCGCCGTGTCGCCGGCGGGGACCAAGAGCGCCTCCCGGTCGCCCCGGGCGATTTCCGGAATGCCGTGGACCGCGGAGCAGACCAACGGCAGCGCGAACGCCATGGCTTCGAGCACGACGCGGGGAAAGGATTCCTCATAGCTCGAACACACGAACAGGTCGGCCGCACCGTAATAGGGATAGACCGCCCCGGTCTCGTTCACGATGCGGAGATTGGGCCGGTTGAGCGTCTGAAGGAAATCATGCAGCGCGCGGTCATACGGCGTGTCGCGGCCGCCGATCATGAGGAAGTCAGCCGTGGCCGCGATTTCCGGGGCGGTGCGCCAGAGGAGTTCCACCGCCCGGGCAAACACGTGCTGACCCTTGCGCTCGCAGACCGTGCCGACGTTGACGACCAGTTTGCGTCCGGCGGGAACGGCGAGTTGGGCGCGCAGTTTTTCCCGCGCATTGGCGGAGCGGAAGCGATCGATCGCCGCGAGGTCGATCCAGCCGGGATTGATGACGTAGTTGGCGCCGTCGGAAAGGTCGGCGTAGTAACGCCGGGTGGTCGCGGTGAGAAAGTTCACGCGCGTGGCCTGGCGGAGCGACGCCTCCACCACGGACAACGCGCCGGCGTCCATCTGCGGATGAAAGAAGCGGCGCGGGGGCGAGCTTTCATGGATCTCAAGGAGCACGGGGCGTTGGGCCCCGACCGCGAGGCACACGCCCCAATAGCAGGAAATGGTGTTGGCGATCACGAGGTCCGCCTGGGAGAGGTCGATCAGGCGACTGAGTTCCTGCAAGGCCTGACGCAGCGCCGACGCCCCCTTCGCCGCCAGCACGGCGGCCGGATCGACCACCTGCACACGGGCCCCCAGTTTCTCGAAGTCGTGGCGCAACGGACCTTCCTGACCGCTGGTCACGGCCAGTTGGACGCCGTGCGCCGCTTGCAGGTGACGGGCGAATTCCAGCAGAAAGAGCGGGGCGCCTTCCCGGCTGAGATTGTGGGTGATCAGGTGGATCCGACGGGGACCGGAACGGGGCGAATCCGCGGGGCCGCGGGCCTGCGTCGAACGAAGCGCATGGGGTCGCGGGGCCAGGGCCGAGTATTCGCGCCAAACGTCCAGAATGGCTTGGCGGTAGGCTGGGCCGGAGGGCACGGGCCAGCCGCGGACCTTGATCGCGCGAATCAGGGCGCGCCACGCCCGCCAGAAAGTCAGGGGAGAAAAAGTGACGAAGGGCTGTTTGGCGAATTCCTGGTCCGTGGTGGTGAAGCGAGCCACCGAGCCGAGATGCCAGCTGCCGTCGGCCAGTTCGGCGTAGACGCGCACGGTGACCGGGAGGGGGAGTTGCGCCGGGAGATCCAGAAAACCGTCGTAACCGCCTTGCTGGGCGAGCGGAAACTGTGGAAAGCGCGCGGGGAGAAAATCCGTGGCGCGACCATGTTTCAGGTTTTGAACGGCGAGGAGGTCGGTCGTCGCGAACACCCGTTTGATCGGCAGGCTCTCGTGAAAGACCCAGCCCGTGACCGGCAGGCGTCCGAAAAGGGTCCGGAACCACGTTTGCGGCTGATCGATGTGTCCGTGAAAGGGCCGCGGAGGATGCTGAAGGTGGTGGCGGGCGGGAGAGGCGCCCACGAGGGCGGTGGCCCCCGCTTGGGGCGACAGGGATGGATCGGCCAGTCGCCGCAGCAGAATGCGCAGCATCTCGCCCAGGGCGGTCGCGTCCAGGGGCGTGCGCGCCTCCGGATCGGGTCGGGCCTCCGCCTCCGTCACGTCGCGCTCGACCGAATCGATCGCTTCCCAGGATCCGGTGATGGTGCAGGCCTCGAGCTGCAGGCGATGCCGGCCGGCGGGCAGGGTGAGGGTGACGCTGAAGCCGGCCAGCAGGTAGGGTTGCTCACTTTTGAAGAACGTGGCGAGGTCCTGCCGGGGAATGCCGTGGATCCCCGGAAAAATCTCCGAGCCGGCCACGACGCGGACGTCGGTGTAGTGATAACCGGGCTTGGCCACGAGCCAGCCTTGCAGCAGCGAACCCCCGATCAGACCTGGCAAAGGCGGGTCAAAGTGCAAAAAGGAGTGGGCAAGTTCGTGCATGCGGAGACTATTCCGTCGGGCGGAGCGGGAAGGTGAAAAACTATTGGCGGCGGCACAACTCAGTAAATGCGCGGTTGGATTCTTCCCCGGAGGTCGCTCTCACCACTCCGAGTGGGGATCACGCAAGAAAGCGACGGTGTGTGCTGGGGAGCATCGCGATCAGGCCGCGGCCGGAGTCACTGGTTATCGTATGTCTCAATAATCGCTTGGTGGGAATGGCGGTTTTCCTGGGGTCAATGGTCAAGCAGCCAATCGGGACGTCGGGGCTGGTTTGGTTGCCGCGAAGGGGCCTAAATTGGTATTGCGGCCCCGCTAGGTCCTCTATGCTTCCACAAATCATGACTGAACCCGCTCCGGCCAAACGCGAAAACCTGCTGGTCCTGGGGTTTTTCCTGGTCGCTTTGCTGACCCATGCCTGGCTGAGCACGCGGAACATTACCACGCCGTTCATGATGGGGCACGAATTTCGTCAGGCGCAGACGGCGCTCATCAGCTACTACGTCGACCAGAAGGATGATTTTTCCCTACTCTACGAAGTTCCGATTCTGGGCAAGCCCTGGGTATCCATTTTGCTGGAAGTGCCGATCTACGAATGGAGCGTCGTCGGTTTGAGCCGGGTGCTGGACCTGCCCCACTATGTGTCGGCCAGAATCCTTTCGCTCGGCTGCTTTTACCTCTGCCTGCCGGCGTTTTGGCTGTTGCTGGGCGAAATCGGGGTGTCGCGGCATCGGCGTCTGCTGACGCTGGCGCTCATCTTGTGCTGTCCGGTGTACATCTTCTACTCCCGGGCCTTCCTGATGGAATCCATGGAGCTGATGTGCTGCGCTTGGTTCCTGTATTGCTTTGTCCGCATGATGCAGGTGCGGCGCTGGCCATGGTTTTTGCTGACGGCTGCCGCGGGCACGGGAGCGGCTCTGATCAAGAGCGCGACGTTTGCGGTCTGGCTCCTGCCCGCGGCCGGTTATGTGGTGTGGTGGCTTTGGCGGGACTGGCGGGTCTTGCGGAGCTGGAGCGCGGCATTGCAGACCGCGTTCTGGGGATTGGCCGGAGTTGTCGTGGCCTTGGGGGCGCTGCGGCTGTGGATCCAGCTGACCGATCCGATCAAGGCCCTGCATGCCTCGGCTTGGATTTTCACTTCAGGAAATTTGTCAGTCGGCAACTGGGGTCTGGGTGATCTGGCTGCCCGTTTCTCCGCCCAGATCTGGGGCACTTTGTTGGAACGCTGGGCCGAGGCCCTCATGCCGCCGTGGGTGGTTGGACTCGGTCTGATCGTGGGCGTGCTGGCCTTCCCGGCCCAACGGGCGCGGGTAGCGGGGGTGGCCGCAGTGTTCTTCCTCGCGCAGCTGATGTTCCCTTTCGCCTACGCCTATCAGGAATATTATTACTACGCTTGCGGCGTATTTCTGCTGGGCGCGCTGGGATTTGTGCTGGGCGGCGTGTTCGATTCGCGCCTGCCGCGCTGGCTCTGCTGGTTGCTGCTGCTGGTGCTGCCGGCGGCGGAACTGCACACCTATTGGCGGGTCTATCACGGCCAGCAGATGGTCAAGTCCGACGGCGGCTTCTCTTTCACCCAGACCTTGCGTGAACTGACGCCGCGGGATTCCGTCATCATTGTCTGCGGCGCCGACTGGGCGGCGATGATTCCGTTTTACTCCCAACGGCGCGCCCTGATGATTCGCAACGGGCTGGATAATGACCCGGCCTACCTGCAGCGCGCGTTTGGGGACCTGGCCGATGAGGATGTGGCGGCGCTCGTGCTGGTCTTTGATGGGCGAAAGAACATGAAACTGAAGGATCTGGCGGCCGCAGAATTTGGTTTGGAGAGGGAGCCAACTTTCACCCACGAGATAGCCGACGTATATTGCAACGTGCGCTACAGCAACCTGGTCAAGGAGGGACTCAAGCAACGCGGGTACTTTGGCGACATCAAGGTACCGAATCCCTCGAACACCAACCTGCTGGTTCCCGTGACCCAGTTGGTGAACCAAGGGTTGGCTCGGACGGCTTTTGGCATGGTTTCACCTGCACCGCTCAAGGTGCATTTTACCTACGGGATCAGTCACCTGACTAAAGATGGGGTCACGGTTCTGGATGCCCACCCCGACAGCGATCTTTGGCTCAGGCCGCCTGCCGGAGCGACCCAGATCGAGTGGGATTTCGGCATGATTTCCACGGCGTGGGAAAAATCCGGAGACAAGACCCAGGGGGTGATCCTGAAAGTGGTCGGCCTTCTGCCTGACGGCACGCAGCGGGTCATCTTCGAGCGCAGTCTGGATCCGGTGGCGGTCGAGGCGGATCGCGGCGACCAACGGGCCAGCATCGCCTTCCAAGCCTCGCCGGGCGAGATGCTCCAGTTCAGCGTCCGACCCCGCTTTGGTTACGCCTATTGCTGGACGTATTGGAAAAAGATCGAAGTGAAATAGCCGCCACCCTCAACGGGAGTGACGGCCCGCGGTCTTGGCCACCAAGGCGAGGTGTCGCGGCATGACGGCCGGCAGGTCAAAGCCGTTTTCCGCGCGGGCGCGGGCACGGGCGGCCAGTTCGCGTCCGATTGCCGGGGTCGCCAGCAGGCGCGCGAGTCCGTCGCACCAGGCGACCGTGTCGCCGGCAGGCAGGAGCAGCGCTTCGAGATCGGGGCGCACCAGTTCGGGGACGCCGTGCACCGCCGACGCGATGATCGGCGTGCGCAAGGCCATGGCCTCAAACACCACGCGCGGCGAGGATTCCTCGTAGCTGGAGCAGGCGAAGAGATCGGCCGCGAGATAGTAGCGGAGGTAGTCGGTGGTCTCGGGATGGACGACCAAGTTGGGTCGGCCCAGCGCGGCCAGCGAGTCGGCCAACATCGCGTCGAAGGGTGAGTGGCGTCCGCCCAGCAAAACGAAACGGGTCCGCGCGGCCAGCTCGGGGTGGCGGCGCCAGAGCAAATCCACGGCGCGCGCAAAGGTGTGCTGGCCCTTGCGGTCGGAGACCGTGCCGATGTTGCAGACGAGGAGTTCGCCGGGTTTCACACCGAGATCACGGCGCAACGCATCACGATCCTGCGCCGCGCGCCAGCGATCCAGCGCGGCGATTTCCACCCAGCCGGGCGTGAGGTGATGCCGGTCCGGGAGGCCGTAACCAAGATGACATTGCCGCGTGGAGGCCGTGGTGAACGACACGGCGTCGGCCAGGGCGAAGGCCTGTTCGGCGAGGCCGATCACTGTCGCCGGCACCCGCCGGTCGTAGAACGTGGCCGGCGTGGTGCTCTCGTGTACGTAGAGCAGGACCGGCCGTTGCGCGGCTTTGGCGACATGCACCGCCCAGAAGGTGGTGAAGCTATTGGCGATGACGAGATCCGCGGCCGTCCAGTCCGCCTGGGTGACCAGGTCGGCGATGGCCGCCGAGGCCTCCGCGGTGGAGGTGGCCTGCATCACGCGTTGGCAATCGATCACGCTGACCCGCGCCCCGAGGCGGACAAATTCCGCCCGCAAGGGACCGTCTTCCGCACTGATGACTTCCAGCCCGACACCGGCTCCGGCCAGGGCCCGGCCGAGTTCCAACAGAAAGCGCGGTGCTCCCTGCAGGCTCAGGCCGTGAGTAGTAAGCAGGACGAGCTTGGGCAGTTCGCCAGTCGAAGACAACGGGGTCGCTTGCAGCGGTGCGTTCGCCTGGGGAATTGCCCGGGCTGCTGAAGCGTGTTCCGCGCGCAAGGTGTCGAGGTAACGCTCTAATTCGGCATCGCGCGACACCGTCAGGCCGCGGCTCGCCAGGGCGGTTTCCCAGACTGGCAAGGCCTCATCGAAGGCGATTTCCGGTCGTGACGTGGGAACAAGGTTTTCCTCCTCCTGTGTGTGGCGCCGGGTGCGGACCACGGGCCCGAGGTGCAGGCTGCCGTCCTCCAGTTCAGCATAAATGCGCAGGCTGAGTGGATTGGGCAACTGCGCCGGCACGTCCACCAAGCCGATGAAACCGCAGGCCTGCGCGTTGGGAATTTGGGAGTAGTGCGCGGCCGGTCCGGGTGAAGGCTGATGGATTTCCAACGCTTGCCACGACTGGAGGTCGACGGTGGCCAGAATGCGCTTCGTGCGCAGGGTCGGATGGAAAAGGTGTCCGAAGGCCGGAATCCGACCGAAACGGCAGCAGGTGACTGAAGCCGGTTCATCCACGAAACCCAACAGCGGGGCCGCCGGGTCTCTCGCCACGCGCGGCCAGGGTATTTCCGCGGCGAGGGCATGGGCGAGTGCGTCCAAGGTTTTCTCCGGATGGCGCGCCACGTCGCGGAGGAGCCGGCGCAGGCCGTGTCCGTGATCGATCCAGCGCAGCGGACCGCCGGGCACGGCAAATTGAACCGGGGGCTCTGAGGCGTGAACCTGGTAGGAGACGGTTTGGAACACGGTCCAGTGCCCCTCGATCGTGAGCACTTCCAACACGACGTCGTTGCCGCCAGGCGGTAGATCCACGACGACATAAAACTCGGCCAACGCCACCGGCTGGCCCGTTTGAAAGTGGGCGGCGAGATCGGGACGGGGCAGGCCGTGCACTCCGGGAAAGGTGCAACCACCCACTTTCGCCCGCACATCCACGAAGAGTCCGCCGGCCTTGGGCCACACCCAACCACGGAGCGTGTGGCGGCCCTGCGGCAGGGAGGAGTCCGGTGTAGGTGACTCGATCTGGCTAAAGCTATGGGCGGTCTCCGGCATCAGGTTAGGCTGTAGCGACGCATTAAAGATCTGTGGGACCTGCCGCGGCGCGCTCGGCGAGCGCGCCCTGCCTGGGGCGCTGAGCGGGAGAAGGCCGACGTGGACGGAGGGTGCTGCATCGGCGAATCGGAGGGCTCAGCCCAGCCACGCCTCGCGGATGACCTGCAGGTGGCGGGGCAGGGCGCGTCCGTGGTGGTAGTGCCGGGCAGCGCGGGCGCGGGCCATGGAGAGCATTTTCGTGCTGCCGGCGAAATGATCGGTGAGGGCGAGTTTCAGCGCGGTCGCGAGCTTGTGCTGGTCGCCGGCCGGGACGAGATAGGCCTCATCGGTGTTGGTCAGCATCTCGGCGATGCCGTTGACATCGGTGCTGACGATGCGGTCGCCGAAGACCATCGCCTCGAGGATCACGCGGGGGAAGGATTCCTCAAAACTGGTGCAGACGAGCAGGTCGGCCAGCCGGTAGAAATCGTAGATGTCGGGCGTCTCCTGGATGACCTTCAGTTCGTGGAGGCCCATGAGCTGGATGTCCTCTTGCAGCGTCTCCATGTAGAGGCCGTCGCGGGCGCCGACGATCACCCACTGGATCTTCTTGCCGGGGAAGAGAGCCGGCAGATCCTTGCGCAAGAGGTCGATGCCGCGGATGTAGATGTGCTGGCCCTTGCGTTCGCAGACCGAGCCGATGTTCACGACGATGACGGCGTCGGGATCCAGCCCGTGCTTGCGGCGCAGGTCGGCCGGAAGGTTGGCGGCCGCGAAGGCGTCGATGCGGGCGAAGTCCACCCAGCTGGCGAGCAAGCGGAAGTTGTCGTTGATGTTGAGTTCCTCGTGGATGTCGCGGGTCGATGTCGCGGTGAAGACCACGCGGGTGGCGAGCCGGAATGCTTCCTCGACGACCGGGTGCATCAGCGGGGGCAGCGACGCCTCGAAGAAACGCTTCACCGGCTTGCTCTCATGAATGTAGAGGGCGGAAGGGCGGCCGAGATGCGCGGCGAGGTGCACGCCCCAGTGGGCGAGCATGGTGTTACAGACGAAGAGCTCCGCATCATCCCACGAACGGGAGCCGGCGAAGGCCCGCAGAGCGGCGGCGAACTCATCCGGATTCTTCGCGGCGGCGAGCGTGGCGGTGTTCCAGATTTCCACCTTGAGGCCGGCTTGTTCGAAGCGCGGCCGCAGCGGACCGTCCTCGGCCGAGGCCACGGTGATCCGGACGCCCGGCTGGCCGGCGAGGAAGCGGGCGAGTTCGAAGATGAAGATCGGGGCGCCCTCCAGCTTGAGGCTGTGGGTGAGAACCAGAATCCGCATCGGGCGCGGGGTCTCGGCGTAGCGCTGATGATAGGGATTCAGCGGCAGATTGCGCGGGGGGAACTGCAAAGTCTCGCTGAGATAGGGATCGCGACGCGTGCCGTGACGGGCGATGTACTCGACGTGTTCGTGCTCGGCGTAGGTGTTGCCCCGGGTGGCGCTGCCCACGTGGCGGAGGACCGCCTGCGGGGTGATGACCGAGCGGAATCCAGCCGTGGCGGCGCGCAGGCAGTAGTCCACGTCGTTGTAGGCCACGGGCAGCTTGGTCTCGTCGAAACCGCCGAGTTGGCGATAGAGGTCCGTCCGGGTGAGCAGGCAGGCGCCCGTGAGAGCGACGACGTTGCGCGCGGCCTGTGGCAAAAAGAGATAGCCGAGCTCCTCGCTGGGTTCGCGCTCAAAGAGCACATGCGCCAAGCCGTCCTCGTGGCTGAGAGAGATGCCCGCATGGTTGATCGTGCCGTCAGGGTAGAGGAGCTTGGCCCCGACGACGCCGACACCGGGGACGCTGAGCCAGCCGACCATGTCTTCCAACCAGCCGGGCGTGAGGGCCTCGACGTCGTTGTTGAGGTGCAACACGAGCGGCGTGTCGGCGCGGGCCGTGCCGAGGTTGACGAGACGGGAATAATTGAAACCGGCGTTCGGCACCGGATTGCGCAGCACCTCGACGCGCAGATCCGTGCGATCGGGCAGCGTGGCCAGCAGGGCGAGCGTGGCGTCGTCGTCGGAGTTGTCGTCCACCACGATGACCTTGACGGACTCGCGCGGGGTCGTGGCGGCGAGGGATGCGAGGCAGGTCTGGAGGAGATCCGCGCGGTTCTTTGTCGGGATGACAATGGTGACCGGGTTCTCGCGGAGGAGGCCGGCGTCCCATTTCAACTGATGAAGGCAAAGGGCGTAATGCTGGGCAAAGGCCGGCAGCATGGGCTCGGCGCGCAGGCCGCGGCGCGCGATGGCCTCGGCGATGCCGTTGCGGGCGGCCGCAAACAGGTAGCCCTTTTGGTCCCCGCGCGTGGCCGTGCTTTCGGCGTGGGCGCGCCATTGGTAGCCGATGAAGGGTACGTGCACGACGTCTGCCGCGTCGATCAGCTCCCAGCAGCGGAGGAAAAGGTCGATGTCCTGGGCGCCGTTGAATTCGGGCCGGAGGCGTCCGGCTTGCTCGACGATGCGGCGCCGAATGACCGTGAGGTGATGGGTGTAGTTGTGCGTGATCGCCATCTCCGGACTCCATCCGCCCTTGAACTGCGGGTCGAAGTGCCGGCCTTGGTCATCGATCTTGTCCTCGTCGGTGTAGAGATAGCCGGCCGTCGGACGCGCCGCGATGGCTTCCGCGATGTGGAGCAGGGCATCGTGCGGCAGCAGATCGTCGTGGTCGACGAGGGCGACGAACTCGCCGGTCGCCACCTCGAGGGCGGAGTTTGTGGCGCGGGAAATGTGGCCGTTCTCGGAGCGGAAGACGGGCTTGATGCGGGCATCGGCCCGGGCGGCCTCCTCGAGGATCCGTCGGACGTGCGGCTGGGGAGACGCATCGTCGGCGATGCAAAGTTCCCAGCGCGGGTAGAGCTGCTGCTGCAGGCTGGCGAGCAACTCGCGCAGGTATTTCTCGGGCGTGTTGTAGGCCGGCACCACGACGCTGATGAGCGGTCCGCCGGCCTGCACGGTCGCGGTGGCATCCGCCTGCAGCACGGCGCGCAGACGCGGCGTGAGGCGGTTGTGCCAGCACCAGCGCGTGTAGGGATCCTGGTCCTTGCGGCGGACGATGACCTCGGCGATTTTCTTTTCGCGGCCGTCGTGGAGCTGGGAGGAAAGGAGGGACTTCAGGCGGCGGATCTCGGCGCGGATCTCGGGCCAGCTGTCGAAGACGAAACGCCCGAGGAGCCTGCCGCGGAGAAAGGCGGCCACCACGCGGAAGTAGAGATACGGCGTGAACACGGGAATCGGTCCGGAGTGTTCGTCGCGTCGGTCGAGGTAGAGCCGGCGGGCGAAGGCGAGGGTGCGACTGCCGTCGCTGAGCTCGGCAAAGATCAGGAGGTTGGCCGGGCTGGGCGTGTCCTTGCGGATGTCCACGAGGCCGTAGTAGCCGGATTTCAGGGAATTGGCGTGGTCGGTGCGGTGGCTGGCGACGTCCGGACGGTCCTTGGGGTAGACCAACCGGTTTTCGCTAAGGACCCCGGTGGTGGCGCCGAGGCGGGTGATCGCGCGGCCGACGCCGAAGATCCAGCCCGTGACCCGAAATTTCTCGTAGCCGACGTTGATCCAGTAGCCGGGGTTCTCGATGTGTCCGAGGAAGTGGTCGGCGACGGGCACATCGCTCGTGGCGGTCAGGACGTCGGCCAGCACGGCGTCGGTCTCCCGGCAGAGCTCGCGCCACGAAGCGCGGTGGAAGTGACGGTAAAGGTAATGGAGCGTCTGGTGAACCAGCGCGGCCCGGAGGACCTTGGGCGGTTTGGCCGCGTCCGGAGGCAGGCCCCAGGAATCGAGCGGGGTGCGGAAGAACTCCCGCCATTGCGTGCCATCGTGCCAGTCGAGGGCGAGTTCCTTGGCGCCGCGCCAGACCTGGACCCGCTGGATGAAACCCGTGCGCAGGGAGGCCTCGGAGCCGCCGAATAACTGTTGGATATCAGGGCGTTCCAGACCGTAGAGGCCCAAGGTGGCGCGGCGGTCGACCCGGGCCCGGATGTCCCGGCAGCGGGTGTTTTCGCCGCCATTGAGCCAGCCGACGATCTCGAAACAGGCGGTCGCGGGACGCCACGACGTGGGACTGTCGATGTGAAACTGGGGCGAGACCGGGTCGGACATGCGGTTGAAGCGAAATTAAGCGTGTCGGAGGGCAGGGGAGTAAAGCCTCTTCCGGTTGTAAAAAGTAATAGTCATTAATTCCTGTGTTGCAGTGCATGTGCAAACACGCACGTTTCCGGCGCACACACCCCGCGTTTGGTCTACCCCGCCTCCCGCATCGTTTCCCCACAGTTCAGGGCCTTGGTCTCCGCACTCCTTCTCCTCGGATTGAGCGTGGCCACGGTTGCCGTGTGGCTGCGCAATCACGACATCCTGTGGGATCTTTTTGATTACTCGATCGTCGTGGCGGCTCCCGGTCGGATCGAAGCGGGGCTCAGGCCCTTTGCATCGATCCGGTCGCCGATGCAGTCCTCCGTGTATTTGTTCAATTACGCGACCGAGGCGGTTTTTGGGCGCACTTACCTCGCGCTCACTTTGGGCGGATTGGTGCAGGCGCTCGGCGGAGGTCTGTTGCTGCGGTGGCTGGTGCGGCCCGCGCTCGGCTCATGGGGATCGACCGTGCTGACCTCGGCGGTCGTGCTGGCGGGGCTGATCCAGCACATGATTTTTTTCTACAACCCGATCGGGATTCTCTGCTTCAGCCTGGTGGTTCTTGGCCTGGCGATCGAACCCCGCCTCGGCCCCGTGCTGTCCTGGCGCGCAGGCTTGGTGCTGGCGGCCGCCTTTATCGGCGGAATCAACAAGCTGAATTATCACGGAGCGGCCTTGGTCATCGGCGGACTGCTGGTCTTGGGAGCTTGGGCGGGCGGTCGCCTCACGCGGCAGGATGTGGTCCGTGCGGCCTTGCTGCTGGCGATGTTCGGGTTGGTCCTGCCTCTCGGGTTCGAACTGGCCTGGACGGGAGCCACCTTGCCGCAATGGTTCCACGATGTGGTCCTGCTGCCTGGCGCGCGTCACGAGCATTTCGAGCAGGTGTTCTCTCCGGCGATCTACCTGCAGCCGGCCTTCGCGCTCCATCACCATCTGGCTTTTCCGGCGATAGGCGGTCTGGGTTTGTTGGTGCTGTTGGTGGCGGGAGGCTGGCTGCTGTCGGATGCCGCGCAGCGTCGGTGTCACTGGCTGGAATGGGTCACCCGGATCACGCTGGTGCTGGCGGGCATTGTCCTGGGGGCACTGCTCATGATCACCAACCATGAGACCGTCATGCTGACGAGTCTGGCCTATCCGGTGATGGCCGCTGCGATTTATCTCCATGGCCGGCGGGGGGCCCTGGGCTCCGGGCATTGGCTCGGAGGTACGGTCATGGGGGCAACCTTGGTTTGGAGTGTCTGCGGTGGCTATGCCGCGTGGCATGGTTCTCGGGTCTTGTACGGTTTGAATCCACCACCCCGGACTGAATACGTGCGCATGGATGCGGCCCCGGTCGGGATGGCGTACTTCCAAGGGGTTCGGCTTCACGCCAGTCAGTTGGAAGCATACAAGATCACGGCGGCCCAACTCGCTGAGCACGCCGCGGCCGAGGGCGGTCTCAAGAACGTGCTGCTGGGGCCCGGACTCGAACTGTTCGAGCGGGGTTATCCCGAGGCGATCACCCGGGATGCACCGGTGTGGTATGATGCGGGTACCACGTTGTCCGGCGAAGACGTCGGCTACTTCCGGCAATTGCTCCACGGGGGCCGACGCCACCTGATCACGCAGCGGGGTTGGCAGGCCTGGCCGGTGGCGATCCAGCAGATGCTTTTTGAAGACTATCAGGAGGAGAATGTGGGATCCCGGGATGTCATGTATGTGCCGAAAATTCGCGACCGCGTTCCGGCGGTGAACGACACTCCGGGCCGGCTCTCGTGGAACCACTTTCATGCCAGCACCCAGTCCAACGTGTTGATCACGGCCACGCGTTATAGTCCGAACATGGAGCTCAAGGCGGGCCCGCGCGGCGGTGTCTTCGGGGCGGAACAAGACTCAAACTGGCTGCTGCCCATGGGCCCGCGCGATTTTCGCGGACAGGCGGTGGCTTGGTTGCAACCTGGCTTTGAAAAGGATCGTCAGGTCTCGTTTCGCATCATGGCGGGCGAAGGTGACGATGCCGAGTTGCTCTGGGAAACCCCGGCTTTGCTCACGGCCGGGCGCCCCTCGGTGAGCATTCCGTTTCAACTGCAGTCCGCCGGCAAGCCCCTGCATCTGCAGGTGGTGGTGGCCGGGGAAAAATCGGCCGAGGTATTCGCCGGGTGGCGCTCCGTGCTCATCACCCGCGCCGGTCAGTTGGATTCGACTCCTCCGCTACCCTGCCTGAGCGATCTGCAGCGTGTGACGCCTGCGGGAGCGGATGCCACCGGGCAGCCGCTTTGGTTTGGTCGTTTGCAACCGACACCTGATCAGATCGGATGGATGACCGTTCCGGCGATCAGCTGGCGCGACTATGATGCGGCGACCCGCAAGGTGCGGGTGACCCTCGAATTCAGTCCCGACACCGGCAGGCACTGCGACTCAATGGAAATCATGCTGGCGTGGTATCGGGCCGGTCGTTTGGAGATCCTGGAAAGGAAGCAGCTGGACCTGCGCGCCGGCAACCAGCTGGTGATGGAGTCCAGCCTGCCCGAGTCGGTGGGTTGGGTCGGCTTCATCGCGAAACCGATCGGGGCAGAGGATCTCGGTGGGCTCATGCGGGTTGTTTCGTGGGAATCGCTTTAATCGTGAGGCCAGCTCGACGGTCGCTCACTATTGGGTTGGCAAGGCTCGGACGATGACCTTCCTTGCCGTCATGGATCACGCCTCCCCACGGGAGATTCTGCGAACGGAGCGTTGGCTGGCGGTGGTGTTTTTTGCCGCCGCTCTGGCCTTTCACTTTTGGGGCGTGCAGGTCGGCTGGCAGAGCAAGAATCTGCCGGGGGGGGAATTCCGGCAGGCGCAGACGGCGATTTCGTCGTATTGGATCAGGGAAGACCGCGATTTCTCACTGGCCTACCCGACGCCGATTCTGGGCAAGCCGTGGTCGGTCCCCATGGAGTTTCCCTTGTATCAATGGACGACCGTGGTCGTCAGCGATCTCACGCACTGGAGCCTGACCAAGGCTGGGCGCGCGGTGAGCATCGGCTGTTTCTATCTGCTGTTGCCGGCGGTTTTCCTGCTGTTGCGACGCTGGTCCGTGGCACCGGCACGGCGTTGGTTGATCTTGGCCACGCTGCTGACGTGCCCCCTGTATGTCTTTTATTCGCGAGCCGTTTTGATCGAGACCATGGCCCTGATGTTCAGCGTCTGGTTTTGGGTGGCGTATGAACGGGGCGTTGCGGGCCGCAGCTGGGTCTGGCTGGTCGTGGCGATGATCGCCGGTTCCGGGGCCGGACTCGTCAAGGTGACGACCTTTATGCTCTACCTGTTGCCGACGGGCTGGTGGGCGGTGACGAGGCTTTGGCAGGCACGACAGGGTGACTGGCAGCGGGAGCTGGCCTGGCTGGCGGGCGCGGTGGTCGTGCCCTTCGGCGTCACGATCTGGTGGCTGAATTTCGCGGACGCGACCAAGGAGCTGAACGTGCTGGGTCGGGAATTCACGTCGTCGGGATTGCATGACTTTAACCTGGGGACCAACGCGACGCGGTTTTCTGTGGAGATGTGGATGACAAAGCTGCGCATCATCCGGGAGCAGCTGACCTGGCTGCCGGGACTCTTGGTCTGTGCCGGACTCGCGCTGACAATCGGCCGGGCCCGTTGGCGCGAAATCCTTACCTGTCTGGCGAGCTTTGCCTCGGTGCTCCTGTTGTTCCCTGTCCTCTACGCGCATCACGAGTATTATTACGTGGCGAACACGCTGCTGTTGCTGCTTGCGATGGGGCTGGTCCTGGTGGCTTTGGCGGAGTCCGCCGTGTCACGCTGGCTGGTTTACGGAATCGCCGCCCTGCTCCTCTGCGGTCAGGGGTGGCACTATGTCGGGCACTACTATCCTTCCCAGAGGGCTATCAGCCCCGGGGGGGACGGTTTGACGCGCTCCTTGCAGGCGCTGACCAATCCGCGGGATGTGGTTGTCGTGCTCGGGCAGGACTGGAATTCGATGACGCCCTACTATGCCCAGCGGCGAGCGGTGATGCTGCGGGATGCGGCGGCCCGGGATCCCGAAAAGGTCGAGCAGGCCCTGACGGGTTTGGCCGGAGAGACCATCGGAGCTTTGGTACTGGTGGGACAGCCCGATGGGGCCCAATGGTTGATCGACCGGGCCGCGGCCCGGGGCATCGACCCGCAGCCGCTCTATGTTTGGCGTGATGCCAGGGTGTACCTGCCGCGGGCGCGCCGTGAGGAGCTGTTGAATGCCCTGATGGAAAATCATTTTCATGAGGTCCGGATCGCACCACGTGTGGAGATCCCGAAACGCGATCTTTCGGCGCGGTGGTTTGAAATGGCTTCGCTGCGGGTCTGGGAAAAAGAGAACTTTGGCGGCATGGAACCGCTGCCGGTGCGTTTCTTCTGCCGGTTCGGTCCGAGTATGGACGGGTCGAGCGGGCAGCGCATGTTCGGCGCGCATCCGGTGACCCGGCTGGTCTTTGCCCTGCCCGCCGGCGCGCACACCCTGCGCAGTGCGTTGCAAATGAGGGTGGAGGCTTATCGGCTGGACCTGCCAGATTCCGAGACGACCGATGGCGTGGAGGTGAGCTTGTTCGTCCTGGGCGCGGCGGGAGAGAAGCGGCTGCTGGCCACCCGCCTTTTCGATCCGCGACACAACCGCGATGACCGGGGCAACCTGCGCCCGTTGGAATTCAGTTTCACCCTGGAGCAGGCCGGCGAGGTCGAGTTGTACTTCGGCCCGGGTCCGGCGGGACGTGACACACGGGACTGGATCGAGCTGGGGCCGCTGACGATTGACTGAGCAGGCTCAGCGGATCTCGATACCGGCCCAATAGGCCCAGTCATTGGTCGGATTCCCCGCCGGACCGTTGCCGAGGCGACAGATGATCTCTCCAGTGAAAGGCTGCGGCAGGCTAAGCTCGATGACTTGGGGACCGCGATCGCCAGCGTTGTGCACAGGGTCCAGCTGGCGGTGGTAAAGCTGGCGTCTGACCCCGTCCGTGCCGACGGCAACGATCTCCACACTGATCCCATCGGTGATCGCTGGATGGCTGGGCGCATAGGCCCCGTCCGGGAGTCCGGCGATCGCCTTGAGATGACGCACGGCGACGAGGGGACGGAAGACCAGCTCAGAGGGTGCGTGGGCGTTGAGGATGGGGCGACCGTTGAGTTCGGCGAGGCTGACCCCGTACTGGCTGCGGATGACCGCCGGTGCGGGGGAAAAAAGCGTGGGGTCGGTCACGACCAGCAGTTCCGTCTTCAGGTTGGTGGGGAAAGTCGAGTCAGGTGCCGCCGGGAGTGCCGGCGGCGCGGACGGCAGAGACGTTGGGCGGGCCTGCGCCGCGCCTGTCGCCGCAGCGGGCAGATAGAGATCGTTTTCCTTGTCGCTGGAAGCCGGGATCGCGGAGAGTCCGAACCGGCTGGCGCGCTCACGGATGAAATCGGTCCGGTTTCGCAGTTTGTCGCCGTGGATGACCATGGCCGCGATTTGGCGGGGCGGCAGCTTGGCGAGCACCTGTTCGAGCACCTCGGTCTCGTTCTCGCGTTCGCCCGGGACCATCAGGGCACGGCGTTGAAAATAATAAGGCAGCAGCGGATTCCAGTCGGCCCCGTAAATCAGGACGACACCGTCAGCGGGTACCGCGTCGCGGATCACGGCGGCGAGTGCGGGGGGAGGCGGCGCCGGGTGGCGATGGTGCGAGTAATAGCCCCGGTAGTAGGCATGCAGCTGGAACGCCAGGATGAGGACGAGTGCGAGCCAGTTGGTGCCACGGGGCAGGCGGACATCGTCCCAGACCGCGGCCAATAACAAACCGGCGGCGGCCAGTAGCAGCAGGGAATTGGCCGCGTAATAGTAGTCGTGGATGTGATAGAGGTTCGCGAAGACGAGCGGACCGGACGCAAATCCCAGCATCGCCACTCCCGCCACCCATCGGCTTGGGCGGGAGGCGAACGGCACACACAGCAAGGCGATGGCGATGGCCCCCTCGGCGAGGTTGTAGCTGACGATGTTCTCCTGCACGTGGATCCAGAACGATGAATCGAAACGCAGACCCAAAGTGCCGAAGTTCCAGGCGTGCAGTTCCCGGGCCGCCAGAAAACCGGTGAATGGGTTGGAGTCCTTCACCGCATCGCCGTGTCGCACCCACCACCAGGCAAGTCCGAGTGAAACGGCCGCCGGGATCAGGGAGGCGAGGAGGCTGCGTTTGAGCGATGTTTCCCGACGGCGCAGCGCGTTGATGACCAGGGCCAGGGCGGGCAGGCCGAATACGAGGAAGGTGGTGATCTTGGTGAGCGCAGCGAGGGCCCCGACCAGCGCGGTGGCGACGATCCAGCCCCAGCGCGGGTTGGCCAGCGTGCGGCGCAGGAGGGCGAGGAACCACACGGCAAAACACAGCGCCGTGGTCTCGATCATGAAAGTGCGCGCAAAGAAGAGGTAGATCGGCGAGGTGAGGACAACAGCGAGCACCACGAGCCGGCGGGAAGGGGGGATGGCGGCCAGTTCGAGCAGGTCATATAGCGCCGGCAGACAGGCGAACAGCATGACGATACCGATCAGACGCCCCGCTTGCTCAATGGGCAGACCGGTGAAGTGGTGGAGTCCGGCGACGAGCACCTGATAGGTCGGAAACTCCATCGGCACCGACCAAGGCGGGCCGAAAAGCGGGGTCAGGTAATCGAGATGCCAACCCTCCTGAGCCATCCACCAGGTGCTCAGCGCGGTCTGCAACTGCCGGAATTCGTAGCGATCGAGAATCGAGGCGTGCCAGGATTGCGTGAGCAGGCAAAGGGAGGTCACCACCACCAGGGCGAACATGATGATCAGCGCCCGCGACGAAGGAGTCTGAGGAGTGCCGGATGACATGGCTATTGATCGAGAAAACCGGCGGTGGAGCGACGCACGCCTTCATCGAGGGTGACCTGCGGGCGCCAACCCGTGGCCTGGACGAGACGGGTGTTGTCGAGGCGGCTATCTTGCACGTCCCAGGACGGCGCGGGCGTCGTGCGGGTGCTGACCTGCCGGTGTGTGTGGGTTTCCACCAGCCGGATGATTTCGTGGACGGTATGGGATTCGCCGGCGCAGACGTTGAAGACACCGGTCAGACGCCGGTCCACGATCTCCGCGACGGCCGAGAGGAAATCGGTGTAGTAGATGAAGTCCTTGCGGGCATGGCCGTCGCCCCAGAGCGTGAGCGGCTGGTTTTCCACCGCGGCCCGGATGGCGTGAGGGATGATCCCCTGCACGCGGCCCCGCGGCACCGGATAGCCGTAGGGATTCGAGATGCGCAGAATGGTGCAGGGCAGGCCGTGGCGCGCCGCGGCGTTGATGATCATGGCCTCGGCGGCGAGCTTGGCCTGGCCGTAACGCCCGATGGGGTGGCAGTCGTCGTCCTCCCGGCTGGGGCGTCCGGGCGCATTCCCGTAGACCGCCCCGCCTGATGAGAAGAAGACAAAATGCGGACGAGCGTTTTCCGGCAGGGCCGTGAGCGCAGTGAGGATCATTTCAAGGACAGGCAGGTCGGCTTGCGCTTCGCTCCCAGGGGCCTGTTCCGAAGTCGCGGGTAAAGTGCTCCAGGCGAGGTGCAACACGGTGTCGGCAGCGGACAAGATCGCCGGCTGCGTCACGTCGGCCAGCGGCTTGAAGCCGGCGCCGGCCCCGCGCGAAAAGAGAGCGACCTCGTAGGCCGGGGCTCGAAAATAGTCAGCGACCAGCGACGCCAGACGGCCGCGACCGCCAGTCACGAGAAGGCTTTTGGGGCGGGGTAAGGACAAGGGAATCAGGGTAAGGGGCTCAGACTGGCGTAGAATTGACCAAGGGCCTCGGCGCTGCGGTGCCAGCTGAAGTGGGTGGACGCGAAAGCCCGCGCGCCCGCGCAGAGCCGGTCATAGAGGGCCCGGTCCCGGCGGAGTTCCGTGACGGCTGCGGCGATCCCGGCGGCATCGGCGCGGTCCAACACATAGGCGTCGATGCCGTGCTGGAGTTGCGTGCCGAGGTTGGTGCGCGGCAGAATGACAGGTCGCCCGAGGGCGAAAAACTCCGGCAACTTTGACGGGAAGCGGTAGTCATTGAAGGCATCGGGCTGACCAGGTTGGACGAACAGGTCGGCGAGGGCCATGAGGGCAGGCAGGTGGTGGTGGTGCAGGATCTGGCCCAAAGAGAGGACATGCGGGGCAACCTCTTCCGCCATCGCGCCCAGAAAATCCACCGCGTCGAGACCGGTGCGGATCAGCGTCACCGGTTGCCCGCTCCGATTCAGCTGCAACACGGCGGCGTAGAGCTCGCGCATCTCGCCGGCATTGGCGGCGTGAACGTTGCCGTGGTAGAAGAGCACGGTTTCACCGCGGGAGCGGTCGAGCAATTGCCGGAATTTCCGGGGCAGGGGTTGGGGCCGGAAGTAGCGCGCATCGGCCGCGGGCCAGACGGTGTGGCAGGGCAGGCCGGCGGGCACCAGTTCGCGCAGGCGTTCGGTGATAACCGTGACGGCGGTGGCCCGCGCCAGGAAGTCACGGCTGCGCTTTGGGTGTGAAAGATCGGGGGGAACCAGCCGGTCGAGTTCCGCGTCGGGCAAGCGGCCCAAATCGGCCGGGGTCATGCCGACGGATAGCGAAAGGACCTCCGCTTCGTGATCCTCCAAATGCACGATCAGGCGGGCCGGTTGACGGGCGAGGAGGGTCTCGCTGAGCCTGCGCACGTTTTCCCGCGTGGTCCACGCATGGATGATGTCCGGGCCACGGCCATCGGGAAAGGTGACGCCAGCCGCCGCGGTTTCATGCAGCAGGCCGCGGAAGGCTGGGGCTTGGTGATGGCTCAGCGTGGAGAGGTCATGCGACACGGCCACGGCACATGCGTGGCCGGCATGGGCGAGTTCGTTCGCCAGACCGGCCACATGCAGGGCGCTGTTGGACGCGAAGCTGCCGGGCAAGATGAAGAGCACGTTGAACGTGCGGGCGGGCAGCACGCCGGTGCGTGGTTCCGTGACGGCCGGCACGGGGCGAAGGGAAATCCTCTTGGCACCGAAACGGATGTTGGCGTCGTGGTTTTCATCCGTGGCCACGTCGATGTGCAGCAAGGTGCGGCTGAGGGCGATCGAGCCATCGGCCAGGCGGGCCTTCAGGCGCAGGTTGCCGCGTCCGGCGGACAGGATGGTCCGGCTCTTGAAACCCGCCCAGGCGGCGTTTGGCGTGTGGGCGTGGGTTTCCCACAGGTCGCGACGCTTGCGGCCGAGGTCGCAAGGGATGGTCTGATGGCCGTAGCGGAGCGTGAGTTCCTGGACCAGATGCGCCGGGTGAAAGGCCCAACCCTCGACATGCACGCGCTCACGCACGGTGCCGGTCACGACGGGCGACTCGATGGCCGCCAGAAAGGGCGGGGGCTCCACCACCAGGCTGAGCGTCTTGAAGAGTCGCCATGTGCCATCCGGCAACCGCGCCTCGAAACGGGCGAGATAAACGCCGGGCGGCAACGTGCCTTCGACAAGGAATCCACATCGGCCGGCAGCCGGTTCACCGCGCAGCTGGGCTTTCAGGTCCTTTCGCGCCACGCGGGCCGTGAGAGCCAGGGTGCCGGCGTCGGTGACGACGCGCACGTCAGGGGCCTTGGGGTGACCGGCGAGCAGACACCAACCTTTGAGGGAGACGCGCCCGGCCGGCGCCCGCAAGGGCCGGGGGCTTTCCACCTCGGAGCGCAACCGATGTGACGCAGGGTTGCTCATCGCTTGCCGCCGAACGTGCGCTCGAGTGAACGCAGCCACGCGCTCCAGCGCCAGCTGCGGGAGGCTTTC
Organism: Opitutaceae bacterium; assembly: GCA_046346755.1. Classification (GTDB taxonomy): domain Bacteria; phylum Verrucomicrobiota; class Verrucomicrobiia; order Opitutales; family Opitutaceae; genus UBA6669. The sequence goes on from JAXMHM010000016.1 coordinate 35,628, forward strand.
ATGGCGCGCTGTTCGGCATCGAGCTCAGTGATGCGGGCCAGCCGGGTGGTGGACTCAGCGCGGGCGGCCGCGAGTTCGGCGTCACGCGTGGACAGTGCCGCTTCCAGGGAGGCGATCTTGGCGAGCTGTTCGCGTCCGGACTCGGCCAGTTGGCGGGTCAGGATATGGAGATTCTCGGTTTCGGACAACAGGGCCTTCTCGCGTTCGGCCAGCGCGGCGGCTTCGGCGCGGCAGACATTGAGGGCCTCGTTGGTCACATGCTGCATGTGGCGCAGGTGGTCGAACTGACCCTGCAAACCGGCCCGGACTTTCTCCAGGTGGGCGGCTTCGTCGGCCTTGGTGTCGGCGAGAGTCTGGGCGGTCGTGAGGAGCTTCTCCAACCGCGCAACCTGAGGCTCGAGTTCGTCGCAGGCGTCCTCCAGCTCCATGATGCGGACCTGGGCCAAAATGAGCTGCTGGCGGAGGAGGTGCAGTGGTTCAGCCGGCGCGGCGGGGTCAGTCTTCATCGTCCCGGCTACTCAACCCCGCAGGGGAGGTTATGTGAAGCCAATTGTCGGGAGGGGAGCCTCGGCGGCTCCAGTTTAAGTTCGAAGTTTAAGTTGAAGACCGGAGTTACCGGTCTAAGGAATTGATCAGACCATTGATCATGCGTGAAATCTCCCGTAATTCAGTCGTGAGTTTCTGACCGGAATCGTCCGAAAGATAACCGAGCGCTTGGGCACGGATAACTTGCGAACGGGCTTCCCCTGCCGACCCCTTGGCGTAACTGAGAAACTGTTGGAATTCAGCTTTGCCGCGGCGCTCGGCACCTTCTGCGATATTGTCGGAAATGCTGTTGGCTGAACGGGTGATTTGATCCTTGAAACCCCAGTCCCGGCAATCGGCTAACAGTCGGTAGATCTCGATGCTTAACGCGTGGGCCCGACGCCAGACCTCCAACTTCTCAAAGGTCTCTTCGGACGGATTCATGTCTCTTCAACTTAAACTTATCGCTTAATCTGAAGTTCGTATGAGCGGCGCACTTCCACGAAGCACCAGCTCGAAACGAAGACGACCATGCGGAGCAACAACTGGCCGTGGCTCCAGCGTTGGATGTTCGTGGTGCCGTAGGTTCGTTCCTTGTAGCGGATAGGGACGTCGGCGATCTTGAGATTGAGGTGGGCGGCGCCGAGCAGGTCGAAGTCGCCGAACGGATCGAAGTCGCCGAAGTAGGCGCGGTTGGCGGCGATGCGGTCGTAGTGGGCACGGCGCAGCACGCCCAGTGCCGCAGGGTGTCGCCGAGCAGGCTGGCCGAGCAGCGGGTGAAGATGAGGCTGAAGGTCTTGTTCGCTTTCGCAAGGTCGAGAAGCCGGCCTTCTCGTCCATCAGGTAGACCAGGCTGCCGCCGTTGGCGAACTCCGCCTGGCCGGAGGCGATCACGTCGTAGAATTTCGGGAGTTCCTCGGGCGGCATGGTGAGATCGGCGTCGAGGATCATGAGGATGTCCCCGGTGGCGGCAGCGAATCCCAGGCGCACGGCGTCTCCCTTGCCCTTGCCGGTTTGCTGGAGGATGGTGATCTTGTGGTCGGGAAAGGCCTTGGCCACGCGCTGGATTTCGGCCCAGGTGTGGTCGCGGGAGTGGCCCTCGACGAAGACCAGTTCGGTGCCACCGCCCATGTTGGGCGTGCGGCGCACGGCGGCCTCGATGTTGCCGGCCTCATTGCGGGCCGGGATGATGACGGAAACAGTCGGCGGCCGGGTGGATGCCGCGGCGCGGGCGGGGCGGGCGACCATGAAAATGGTGAGGCAGAACCACTGGAACAGCGGGGCCAGACAACGATTGAAGACGAAATTCAGCCCGGGAATCGGAACGGGAAACAGCAGGTGGTTCTGGGTGCAGACCGGAGTCCAGCCGCCGAGGGAGAGCAGATTGATGACGTCGGAAGAGGCGAGCCAGCTACTTTGGGGCTGGGGACCGCGCAGACCGAGCAGGCCGGCGAGGGAGAGCAGGGGGCGCCAGAGCGAGTTCTGGAAATTGAGCAACAGCTTGGTGTCGCGATGCGTGCAACGATGAAGCCGACTCAGCAGGGCCTGGACATCGGCCGACAGATTCAAGGTGTCCGAAATGATGATGTAGTCGAACTGGTCGTCCAGTTCGAGGGATTCGCCGGCCTGCACGTGGAACTCGGCGCCGGGCACCTGGACGCGGGCGGCCTCGATTTGCTTGGGGGAAAGGTCTACGCCCACGCGGCGGGCGGCCTTGAGCTGGCCGAGCAACTCGCCCGCGCCGCACCCGATTTCCAAGACGGACGCCTCGGCGGGAATCTGCAGATTGTAGTGATGGGCCAGCAGCCGGCGGTAGCCGCGGGATGCCCACGGCGAAGCCACCGGGGCGGCATCATAGAAGGCCTGGATCTTGTCCAGATGCTGGCGGGTGATTTCAGGCAGGGCGGTCATGACGTTCGCCTAGGAGAGAGGAGCAAGGAGCAGGGAGCAAGGCGCAAGGCGCAAGGAGTAGGGGGGCTCGACTGGCACGTCGCGGATGGAGCACGTCAGCATAGTGTGTCTCCTCAGATCGACCGCCGGTCAACGAGGCGAGTTGTAGGTTCGTCGCTCTTCGGCGCCTTTGGTCTGCTATGAAGTCGTTGCCCTTTTGCTGATCGGTTGGCGGGGCTGCTAATGTTGAGGAAAAATACTGGATTCTCCGTTCAGCCTCCGGTTGGCCCGGAGGCAGCCTATTGAGGATCGCGTAATAGCCTAACGGAAGAAGGAATCACCTTCACGCCATTCCCCACATCCCCCCGCCCTGCCGGGCATCGGCCGTCGCCAAGGCTATTGCCCGACAAGCCCCTCTTCCTAGAGGGGATTTCCGGAGGAGTTGATTGGTTCCCCTCTAGGAAGAGGGGTGGCGCGAAGCGACGGGGTGTGTCAGGCTGGTACGCGAGCCCCGCTAGAAGGATCCGGCCAGCGTTCGGCCAGCGTCCGGCCGGGAAGACCGAAGGAAGAGCGAAGGAACCCTGAGCCTTATCAGATAAGGGGCATCCTGCTCAAAAGAGGTTTGGTCCCCCCTGGTCTCACCAATCGACCCGATCGGATTGGCTTCAGGTAGGTGGTCTCTCGTTTGGCAACAGCAGGTTTTGGTTCCCTTTGGCTCCGCGAGCTTCTCTTGCCGTTGAGTGAGGACCTGATTTCAGGCTGTTTCGTCAAATTATTGAGGGTCGCGCAATAGACTGGCAGAAGAAGGAGTAATTTTCACACCATTCCCAACACTCCCCGCCCTGCCGGGCACCCCTCTTTCTAGAGGGGATTTCCGGAGCAGTTGATTGGATCCCCTCTAGGAAGAGGGGTGGCGCGAAGCGACGGGGTGTGTCAGGCTGGTGCGCGCGCCTGAATAGGGGTTCCCATGAGTCTGTTCCAAGGAAGCGTGATCTACCGGCTCATGATCAGTGAGGAGGTACTGTTGCAAGTGCGAGCGCTGCCTGAAGAGCAACGCGTTCGGATCGGGCGACGCCCTTCGCCTGTGGGTGTCAGGAAACACACGAATGCGCCTATTGGAGGTAGATCGGGTCATCTGACCATTGTCCCTGCCCCCTTCTCCTTTCTCCCGCCTCCGGCCTCCCGGTTACGCTCACCTCGCCCTGATGCCCAGTTTCCACAGGAACTCAATGAAGGCGCTCCGGCGCAGATAGCGGAGCAGGCGCGGGTGGGTCTCGAGTTCAGTCGGTGGGAAGGGGCGGCCGTGGGTGCGCTCGCGCAAGCGGGTGATTTCTTCCTGTCCGACGCTATGCATCTGGGCCGAAGTCTTCTGCGCAGCGTGGACGCGGAAACAGGCGAGGAAGTAAGGGACGCGCACAATCTTCGCGCCAGCGGCTTGGAAGCGCAGGAGCAGGTCCCAGTCCATCGCGAACTTGAAGGAGCTGTCCAATCCACCGACCTTGTCCCAGATGCGGCGCCGCCAGAACAGGGTTTCCTGCGGCACAAAATCATTCAGGCGCAACACCTCGGGGTCATGCTTGGGTAGAAACCAGCGTGCGATCTCCTGGGACTCCTCATTGACGACGATGCGGTGGCCATAGACGACATCGACGTCCGGATGCCGGGCGAAGTAGTCGGCCACAAATCCCAGCGCACCCGGCAGGTAGAAATCATCAGAGTTGATCCAAGCCATGACGTCGTCCGCCCCGCCGCTCGTCTTCGCGAAGCCTTTGACAATGGCATCCGCCTGCCCGCCGTCGGGCTCGCTGGACCACGAGATGAGGCGAGGCGAGCCAGGAGAAGGGAGAAGGGAGGAGGGATGAAGGGAAGAGCTTGCGGGGTCAGCTTTCTGATTTCCATTTCCCATTCTCCTTTCTGCCTTCTCCGCCACGCGCTCGATCAGCGCATGGCTGCCATCGCTCGACCCTCCGTCTTGGACCACGTAATCACATTGAACCCCGGCCTGCTCCAGTACGCTGCGCATGGTTTCTGGGAGGAAGCGGGCGTGATTGAAGGATGGGGTGACGATGGAGAATACAGGCTGAGGCAGCACGCGAGTTACCGGGAATTTCTCAAGGGTAATGGCTCGGGCCGGGTACGCCATATGTGCCGGCATCTGGAAAAACATCAGTTCCTTCCAATCGCCACCACCGAGCCAGAGGGGCAGGATTTGGCGCTTTACCTGTACGGTTCGAGAGAAAAGTTCATGCCACGATCCGTCGTTTAGCTGGGCTTCGATGACGATGGTTTGGTTGCCGACGGGAAACGTTCCACGGATCTCGAACCCGGTATTGTCGTCCGGTGCTTCGGCCAAAGAGGCTCTCACGTCGGGGCGTGGCATACCGATGACGCCAGAGAGTTCGATCGTGCCGGTTCGGAGACGGACAGCGCGGATAGGGGGTGCGCCACTGGCGAAACACCAGCCGCGGAGTATCAGGCAACCAGAGGGCAGATGCCAGTCGTCCGGTTGATCGACCGCGAAGCGCACGGAGTTCTTCATTGGCGCCCGGCTGTCCAGCGGGGCGGCGAGGGAGTAGTCGCCCTTGTTCGGATCAAGGTGAGGGTTGAAATACGCGAGTGGTGTCGCGGCGTTTTCGGCAGCGGGCTCACCTTCCGGGTCAGCCGCTTTGAGCGGCAGTCGCGCGGTGGCGCAGACCCGATGAAACAAACCGCGGGACTGCAGTTCCTGACAGAACTGTAACCACGTTGATTGAGCTGATCCATTCAGCTTTAGGATCAGAGAACGCTTGATCGCCACAAAACGTGGCGAGACATGGTCGACCTCGCGATTGCAGCGGAGGGTGCCGTTGTAGCCATCGCTTTCGGCGTGGAAGTTTTGCATGACCGGCTGGCGCCAGGTGCGGCCGGATTCAAGAACCCGACCATCGCCGGCGAGCAGGACCGGAACGACGCAGGCTGAGTCAGCGCGGGCGGCCAATGTGACGAGATCGCTCAATGACGCCGCCGGCAAAGGGAGGTCGGCATCGTATGACAAGACGAGAACGTCGGCCGAATGGTCGTGCGCGGCCTGCAGCAGAACCGCAACGGGCTTGGCCCCGGCATTGGCGTGGATAAGCTCGAAGGAAGGAGTGTCGGGCGCGGTCAGCTTGATGCGGTGGCCACCGAGGGCGACCGCCTGTCGCGTGTCACCGATGCGCTGAAGATGCGCTTGGACGGCAGCACACTGCCTTTCGTCCATATCACCCTTCACGTTGCCATGCAGGGCACTGGAGGTTGCGGACTGTCGCCAGTGGTACAGGATCGACGGAATGTGGCTGATGCGGCTGGTCCGCTCGGACAACCGGAGGAGAAACTCAAAATCCTGGACTCCATCATAGGCCGGATCGAAGCCGTTGAGAGATTGGGCCAAGGACGTGCGGACACAGAGAGCGTGTCCGACATACATAACGCCGCGCAGGAACTCAGGGGAAAATGCCGGCTTGAAAAACGGCATGACCCGACGGCCCTCTGCCGTGATCTTATCCTCATCGGAATAGAGAGCGTCCCGGTCGGGGTGTCGGGACAGGTGCTCCGCGAAGCAGGACAGGCAATGGGGCCGAAGTAGGTCGTCATGGTCGAGGAGAACCAGGAATTCACCCTTGGCCATCGCGAGTGCCTCGTTGGTGGCCCGGCTGATGCCGACGTTGGATCGCAGGGTCTTGATTCGGATGCGGGCATCGGCGGCGGCAAATCGATGGAGGCACTCCGTGACGGCGGGTGTGTCGGAGCCGTCATCCACTACGCACAACTCCCAGAGGGAATAGTGTTGAGCGAGTACGGAGCGAAGGCAGGCATCGAGAAAGGGACCGGGCGTCCGATAGACTGGCAGGAGGATGGAAAAAAGCGGGCCTGCCGGCGCCTCGGAGCGGACTGGGTTCGCCGGGTCCGGATCATGAAGGGTCGCCCACTCGGGATAGTCGTCCCAATTGACGGTGCGGGGCATGTCGCCTGCCCCGATTGACGCGAGCGGTAACAAGGTGCCCTGGTCAAGTCGCGCGCACAGGGTAACCGCTCGGTTCAGGGCTGGCGCTGCAAGCTGCAAGGCGAAGCCGGAATAAAGCGCCTCGGGATCGTCGTGAAAATGCTGTTGGACATCGCGACGCTCGGTCAAGGGGACGGAAGCGAGGATGAATCCGTCCGGACTGGCCGCGGTGATGCCACGCAAATGAAATCCACGGGGCGCGCGGCACCAGCCGTTCACCAGGGCTTGCTGGGAAGATTCCTGACTCCAGCGAAGGTCCTCTAACTTGAAATCTGCCTGCAGCGCCGGAACGGACCAGTCGGTCATGGTCAGGCTGAGGACCTTTTCGGCGAGGCTACGGATCAAGCCGAGCCGGGCGACCTTGTGCCGGGTGAGATAGGACTCGGTGTTGTTTTCCGTCTCCAATTGAAATTGCCGCAGCCAGAAATAAATATGCCACGCCAAGTCAGGAACGCTGGGGAGCAGGCTGTCCAAGTCAGGTCGGTCAAAACAGGCGGAGGAGAGGACGCGAAATCGCACCGCGTCCTCGGCGAAAAAATGCGTGCGGGCGGCGAATTCCGTGTCGATGAGCCGCACTTCGCCCTTGGCATCCAGCAGGATGTTCGAGGGCAGAAAGTCTCCGTTGGACCACCGGGTGGTGCAGGGCGCAGTCTGGGTCAGCCGTTGGTAGAGAGCTGGGAGAAGGAGTTGCCGAAGGGTGGTGATCTCGGTCGGCTCCCAGATGGGCAAGTCAACCAAGCGTGAACCCCAATCCTGCCATTCCCGCGCTCGGGCGGCCTCGGTGGAGGCGAGTTCCGTAGCCGTGAGCAGCCGATCGATATGACTCAGCGCAGCCTTGATCGCGCTCGGAGCGAGCGAGGTGTCTGTCAGCGCTTGTTCCAGGCTGATGCCTTCAAAAAAACTTTCAGCCAACGCGTCGGTTTGGGGCAGATGGAAGTAGAATAGTGGGGTTGTGGCCAAGCCCGGACAGGCGTTTGAAAAATCGGCATGTCTTGTGGCCAGCGCTGACAGGTTTTTGCCCAAAGTGACCTTGGCCGATTGGCCACTGGGCAGGGTCACTCGCCAAGAGTGACGCGTCAGCGATTCGTTTCTATCGCCATTGCCGGGGGGCAAAGGGATCGGACCGGGTTCTGCGGCGATGAGGCCGCGGGCAACCAGCTCGCCAAAAGCCTCCTTGATTTGCAGTTCGATCATGGCTCGACGGGTCAGCTGGCGCGAATGAAAAAGCTTGGGACGAAATGTCGGGCTTGGCCAGAAGCGGCGAGATCTCGATAGCCGGCTTGCAGGCTTTGCATAAAATCGGCGGCCAAAGGGGAGCCGTCGTAGCCATTGTGCTCGGCCGGAACGGTCGAATCGACGAGCCAGGTGTTCAGGATAGCGCCGCCATCCGTCATGGGGATGATTTTTTCGGGAAGCTTATAGTCAGGGAACGCCGCGAAGAATTCGACCTGGGCGAAGCCGGCGGCGTGCAACCACTGATCTAACTCGGTGAGGGAATAGGTAAAGCTCTGCAGCGGTTGGCCGCTGGCCTCGTGCCAACGTTTCCGGGCGAGAAACGCGGGAAGACTGGCGATATGGGGAACGCCGATATGATCGTCAGGGCAACCCAGCAGGTACTTGAGGCCAAGACGGTTTTCTATGCCGAGAATCAGCGACCCGCCCGTGGCGAGATCCTGACGGGTTTTTCGCAGAAACTGACGCTGACGTTCCTGCGGATCCATCGTGTTTTGGAATGCGCCCACCCATTCAAAGACCCCGATGGCGCAGATGAGCGAAAACTTGGACTCGAAGTGAACATCAAAGTAGTCGGCCCCGATGTAGTGCAGGTTGTGGTCCACGCCGTCTTGGCGGGCTGCGGCTTTGATGAAGGCCAAACGCTCGGCCACGGGCTCCAAGGCCACGACGCGACGTTGGGTGGCCAAGGGCCGGCAGGTCTGACCCCAACCAGCGCCCAGATCGAGAATCACTCCGTCAGTTGGTGGCAGGACCGGATCGAAGAAGGCGGTGCGGCTGGGGTCGGTGATGATGCGATGCAGCCAGGGCTTGGCGACCGCGTATCGCTCCTGCACGACCTGCCGCCAGGGGCGGCCAGATTCGATTTCGGCGACCAACCTTATCAGGTCCTGGGCGGCGGTGTCCCGGAAGCCGGCTTCCTGTGCCCTGCTGAACAATTCGCTAGGAAAAAGGCTCGTGTTCTGGTCACGGTACCTGAACCGGATCATGTCAGTCCTGGTTGGCTGCATGGGGTTTCCCTACCTGAATGGTCGTTGGGCAGTGGGCCAATCCAAAGGATCTATCCCGCGGATGGACGTCAAAACGCAGAACATCATAGCGGCGATGGATGACTTGGACTTCGGCATTTTCCAGCCGGACCCATCCCAGGGAAATGAAATAGACACCAGGCTGCACGTTCAATTGCACATCAAAGACGGCTTCCGTCGTGTGGTTGGGAGGGACATCGGGAGGCGTCTGGTTTTGGAAATAGGTGTTATTGCCGTAGATCTCCTGGCCGCGGACATCCTTTAGAGTCAGGGCGTAAATGGGTGCGACAATCGTCTGCTTGGCCCGGCAAACGATTTTCACGCGAATCTGACTGCCGGAAAGAAAACTGAGGCGAGGCTTGTTTTCGGCGTCCGTCAGTGTGACAGATTCGATGGTCCCGAGTTCTCCGCCATAAGAATATTCCTTGTCGGAAATCTGCTGATGGGTGCGCTCCTCTAGAAGAAGACTGGAGGACGCTGGAGAAGGGAGAAGGGAGGAGGGAGAAGAGTTGCTGGAGGACGCCGGAGAAAGGTCGGAGTCTGTTTCACCTAACACGACCCTTTCTTCCTGTGCTTCGCTGATCTTCGCTTTTTGCGCTTCGCTCTTGGCGTCCTGCCCCCTGCACCCTGCTCCATTCTCCCGGAGCGCAGCGAGGTCCTCTCTGATCGCCTCAACACCGTGGGGGCTGGTGATGAGTTTGGTGTAGATGTTGGTAACGTCGTTCGGCGAGCCCTGGAGGAGGACTTCGCCCCGTTCGAGGAGGATCGCGGTGCGGCACATCCGCTTGATCGCGTTCGTGTCATGCGAAACAAATATGATGGTCCGGCCTTCCTTGATCATCTGCTCCAAGGTGGCGTGGCATTTGAACTGGAAGCGTGCATCACCCACCGCCAGGGCTTCGTCAATGATCAGAATGTCGGCATCGACGTGCACGCAGACCGCGAAGGCCAGCCGCAACGTCATGCCGCTGGAATACGTGCGGACGGGTTGCTCGATGAATTCCCGGATCCCGGAGTACTCGACGATGGCCTCGTACTTGGCGGAAATCTCGGCCTGGGAAAGCCCGAGGATCGCCGCGTTGAGGTGGATGTTTTCGCGGCCGGTGAAATCAGGATTAAAGCCGCTGCCCAGTTCGAGCAGGGCGGCGACGCGGCCGTTGACCTTCACCGAACCGCTCGAAGGAGTGACTGTTCCGGCGATCATCTGCAACAACGTGCTCTTGCCGGCGCCGTTGCGGCCGATGATGCCAAGGCAGTCGCCGGGGGCGATTTCCAGGGAGATGGCCTTCACGGCGGTGAACTGGCGACTGCCCGCTTTGACCCCCGAACCAGTCCACAGGCGGCGCAGCGGAGCCATGAGCCGGGCAGAGGGATCATCCCAGATCGTGTAAGTCTTGGTGACATCGCGCAGTGCGATCACGGGCTCGGTATTGCAGGAAGAAAGGGCGGGCATGAGGGCGGATTGAGCAGAGAGGAGAAGGAGGAAGGGAGCAAGGAGAAGGGAAGAGCGTGGTTGTTTGTCCACGGTGCATTTCCTACGCCGATCGCGGGTTCCATCGCCGGTCTTCCGCCCTCCGTTCGCCGCGGAACCGTCCACCGTCTACCCTCCGGCTCCACGCTCCCTGCTTTCTCTCTACCCACGGTCCACTGTTCACAGCCCACCGGTCACCCTCGGAACGGTTCCTGCCACTTTCAAACTTAATCTCTCCTGCTAAAACTGGCGCATCCTGCGCCTCCCGCCCACCGTCCTCCGGCTACCGTTCAGCCTGGCCCTTTGCTCCAAGCTCTTCGCTCTTAGCTCGATCCAGCCCACCGCCCACCGCCTACCGTCCACCGTCTACCGTCTGACCGCCTGACCGTCCACCGGCTTGACCGTCCGATTGATGGTATTCACCACCTCGGGAGAAAGGACGGTGATCGCATCACGGCTATCGGTCGTGGTTTGGATGTGAATCAAGTCAGGCTTGGACTCGATCGTCGCGATCTCCCGTTGGGCCTGTAGGCAATCCAAAGGCAGCACAGCTTGGGTGCGTTGGCCGGCGTCGACGATCCTGATGCCACGAATATCGATCTCGCCGGGCGTATCTCTGGGGTCAAAACGCAGGCTCAGTATTGGCGTAGTCGGGAGTGGGAAGCGCAGGGTTTGTTCGCCTTGATGGGGCACATAACTTTGCCGGGCGCTCTCGGCTTCGTTGTAGCCTTGTCCGGTGTCCCAAAACAATTGGGCTACGGAAGGACCGCTGCTGGCGACGTCCAGCTCGAGCTTCAGATCTGGCGGAAATACCGGAGCGACATAGCGCGCAAAGTGAATCGAATTACGGATCAGGCCCCGATTGCCGACGAAGGCGAAGAATGTGGCAATGCTGGCCATGAAGCCGAGATGCAGGAAGAGATCGCGCCAAGACTTGGGTCGGTAGAAGACAAAGAGCACGGCGAGCAGGAGAATCCACAGCATCAGTGAAAGGTAGCCCGTGGAAAGCAGACAGCGCAGAAAATTCCGGTGGTTCATCCCCACCGGGATGATGCGGGCAAAGAGCTCAATCCGGGTTGACGGGGAGGCCGGGGCGGGAGTCGATACCAGTTTCCAGCCTTCGGGGAGTGGCACGATAGAAACGTCCCGCTCGGCCCGAAAGAGATCGGCCGTAAAGCGACGGACCTCCTCATTGCGTCGGTTGATGATCCGCATTTGTCGGATGGTGAGCTCACCGCCTTCGGGCGGGATGACCCGTAGCTCGGTGATCGGGGCGTCGAGCATCGGGAAGGTGTAGGTATACGTCTGGAGGGTGGTCGAGATGGGGATCTGGATCGTATCGATCGGCCGATGACCGAGTTTGGCTACGTCGTAGCGGATTTGCACCTCGCCGTTAACGTTGGAGGCACAGGAAATTTCCAGGTAGTTGATATCGGTCCCCGGATTATTCAGGGGATACCATTCCAGAGGGACCTCCTGTGGTAGGAAGAAGGCCCCAATCGCAACCATCGCAGCGAACAGCAGCCGCGGCCACGTGGGCTGGAACGGGCTGGGATCGGTGGACGGGGGCTCACTCATCGAAAGCGTAGCAAAGATGAGCGAGCAGAGCCGCGCAAGGAGAAGTCGGGCGGCTCCCGTTTAAGTGGAAAGTTTATGTTTAAGCCCGGAAATCACAGCGCCAAAGAGTTAGTCAGACCATGGATCATCCGTGATATCTTCCTAGAGGGGACCCAATCCAGTCGGCTTGAAAGCCCCTCGAGGAAGAGGGGTGCCCTACAGGGCGGGGTGTGTTGGGGACCAGCGCAAGACGGCTGCGCCCTGTCTCACTCGTTTCTGTAAGTCTCCATGAGGCATGAGAGCGACGCCAAGCTTCCAGCTTCTCGAACGTTTCGTGGGCCGGTTCGATCGGACATAAACTTAAACTTTCTGCTTCAACTGCAGTGGCGCACTTCGCGGCTACGCCGCTCGGCGCCCCACCAGCCCCAGCAAACTCAGCCCGACCCCGGCGGCCAAGCCAATACCGAGGCCGGCGATGCCCGCCATGGCGAGACTGCGATAAAAGCTGCCTGTTTTAGGCTGCATGCTCACCTGAATCGCGTCGCTGTATTGCTGCTGCTGGTAGTCCTCATAGGTCAGACGGATATCGTTCATTAGGCCGTCATAAACTTGTTTCAGTTCGTTGACCGACTTCTGAAACACGGCAAGGGTCTCATCCTTTTCTGCAACGTTGCCCTTGATGAAATTCTCCATGTTATTCCGGCGCTCCTGCAAAATGGCGATGTCGGATTGGATGCGACGAGTCTTGAGGCTGGCGTCCAGTGCCTGCCGGACGAGGAAGTTATAGGCATCGTTGGCCAACAAGGAGTCAACCAACCCCTGATCCACGACAAGAGAATCGTTCCGCTGTTGGGGAGCCTGGGATTTGATCCCGAGTGCGTAAGTTTGTCCGCGCTCTTGCGCTTGTTTAAGTAGGTCTTGCACCACTTTTTCCTCCTCCATCGCCCGATGCTCCTCATCGCCCAAGGTTTTCAAATAGTAGTCCATCTTGACCATCGCGAGGCGACGGTCCTTGGACAAACCATCGCGCCGAATCAGGCCAAGCACCTCGTTCAGCCGAATCTGGGTGAAGAGCTGGCTCTGCTTGAGCAGATCATTGAACGACAGGTTGGTCCTGGGTGAGCGGAAAGCTCGAGCGCTGCCGGACATTTGAGTGAGAAAAGTATCGATATTCTGACTCTCGCGGCGAAGCACGAGCTCGTAGTCAAAATAATCCGCACCTGAAAGAGACTCGAATGCCTTCCCGAAGCCGAGTGGTAGTGTCACGTACGTGCGGATGAATTTCTCCTTATAGACGCTCACAATTTCACCCATCAACAATTCCCTCTGTCGAGTGGTCAGCGGAAACTTACTCGGGAGCGAAAGGGTAAGGGTGTATTCATCGGGTACATAAACTCGCGGAGTCTGCCCGGCGGCGCGCTGCCTGTCTCTTTCTTTAATGATGCTGTCGGGTATGATACCCTCAACAGTCAAGGCCGCCCGAACCTTGCCTTGGACTTCCTGCGTGGTCTCCAGCCCCTGCCGTTTGAGCGCCTCTGAAATAATCTCAGGTGAGCGCAAGTCATCTGGGGAGAATTTTGAGGCGTCGGGGTAAAATCCTTTTTCAAACCCTTGGAAGCTGAATACGACGCGTGAATTTGTCGTTATGGTCAGAAACGGGCTTGCCGCAAAATACATGGATGCGGCAACAGCCAAGCCTAGGGCCGCCAGGCCGATGATTGTCGGTAGACCACGCCGGAGACGTCCAAACAGTTCGGCGAAATCGATCGCATCATCATCGAAGGAATGAGGGGTGGAGGAGGATTGCATGAAGGATGAACGTTATCGGGAGTACGGAAAAGGGAGAAAGGAGAAGGGTAAGGGAAGCTGACGGCAATCGCAGGGAGGGAGGCGGAGGATGGTAAACTGTAGACGGTGGACGGTAGATTGCGTGTAAAGAATACGGCTTATCGAGAACCTAGACTTAAACTTTTGACCTAACCTCTGATTGATGAATACGCCTTTTGTTTCCTGTTCAATACCGGATTGTTGGGGAAGGAGAGTAGGGAGCAAGGAGCAGGCAGAAACTTGATACCGATTTCACCTCCCCTGGCCCTTTGCATTTCGCTCTTCGCCAGCACTTGCCACCGTCTGGCCAGGAAGACCGAAGGAAGACCGAAGGAAGACCGAAGGAAGACCGAAGGAAGACCGAAGGAAGACCGAAGGAAGACCGAAGGAAGACCGAAGGAAGACCGAAGGAAGACCGAAGGAAGACCGAAGGAAGACCGAAGGAAGACCGAAGGAAGACCGAAGGAAGCGGTGTCGCGTTTCACAAAAGCACAGAAAACGCAAACGATCTGCGCGCATTAATTAAGGCTCTTGGGGCGCTTGACCCGAGGAATCCGTGAAATCAATGGCCAATCTGCCGTTCGGAAGCTCTAGCAGCGAAAATCTAGATCACCGAATAGGCGCCGTCTGATGCGCCTAGCTCTTGGCGCAAATCACTGCCCTCCACTTGCCGTCTACCGGTACTGACCGCCCACTGCCCACCGTCGTTTCCTCTTAAGCTTAAAGGTCTCGCTCCAGGCAGCACGCCCCCGCGCCCTTTGTCTACCATTCACTGATGTTTGCCCCTCGCTCTTCACCCTTTAGCGATTTGCGGTTTCTCGCCGACTCCGCCCACCGTCTACCGTCCGCTCACCGCCCGACGCCCTTCGCCCTTCGCAAACCGCCAGCCGTGGGCCAAACGTCCTAGACCGACGAGCTAAACCGATTTGTTCATATTTTCTTGAACTAAATATGATCAGCCCATTGGTTGAAGATATTGCAAGCCAGCCCAGCAACCACCGATCAACGGTCCGAATCAGACCAGCTGTTTGAGCAGGAGTGCGTCGCCCTGTTCTCCGGGTTTCTGCACGTCTTGGGCGTGCCAAAGTCAATCGGTGGCATCTACGGCCTGCTCTATTCCTCGCCGGTGCCTCTCTGCTTCGCAGACATCGTCGACAAACTAGGCATGAGCAAAGGTTCGGTCAGCCAAGGCTTGGCCTTCTTGCGTCAATGTGGTGCGGTGAAGGTAGTGGAAACCGACGGAGATCGGCGTGAATACTTCGAGCCAGAGCTTGGTTTACGTCGGCTAGCGAGTGGGCTGATCCAAGAAAAGATCCAACCTTTGGCAAAGGAAACCCGAAGTGCCGTGACTCGGCTGCGGCAGCAAACTGCGGACGCGCAGGGAGCGCGGCAGAAATTTCAAATAGAGCGGATTAAGCAACTGGAAACTTGGCACAAGCAGCTTGGCCGGGTGCTACCGGTTGTTCAGACGATCCTCAAGATCCCCGTCCCGTGATGGCTATACAGATTCTGCACAATGGTTGCACCCTTGCGGATGTGACGGGGCGAAGCTGTGGCTAGAATATATTCAATGTAAATCAATTTATGAAAGCAGTAATCTTGGCTGGCGGCTTAGGGACCCGAATTAGTGAGGAGACCAATCTAAAGCCAAAACCGATGGTCGAAATTGGTGGGCGTCCGATCCTCTGGCACGTCATGAAAATTTTTTCCGCTTATGGAATCAACGACTTCATTATTTGTGCCGGGTACAAGAGCTATGTGATCAAGGAGTATTTCGCGAACTACTTCCTGCACATGTCGGATGTTACCTTCGACATGTCAGCCAACCAGATGGAGGTCCATGAACGCCGCTCCGAACCCTGGCGGGTCACGATCGTCGACACCGGAGAGGTTACCATGACAGGCGGCCGTCTCAAGCGGGTCGAAAAATACATCGGCAACGAGACCTTTTGTTTTACGTATGGCGACGGTGTCGGCAATGTAGACATCGCGAGTTTGGTGGCTTTTCACAAGTGCGAGGGATGCCGGGCCACCTTGACTGGGGTACAACCTCCGGGGCGTTACGGCGCACTGGACATCAAGGACACCCGGGTAGCGCAGTTTCACGAGAAACCGGAAGGAGACGGGGCTTGGATCAATGGCGGTTTCTTCGTGCTGGAGCCATCGGTGATCGAGCTGATTGACGACGATAAGACCATTTGGGAGCGGAAACCACTGGAGACTCTCGCGAGCCAGCAGCAGCTTGGCGTTTTCAGGCATGGCGGTTTCTGGCAGCCGATGGATACGCTCCGTGACAAGGTGCACTTGGAGGAACTGTGGGCTTCCGGAAAGGCTCCTTGGAAGCTTTGGGACTAATGACCATGTCCTTGCATGGATTCTACCGAGGCAGAAAGGTGCTGGTGACCGGCCACACCGGTTTCAAAGGTTCGTGGCTGTGCGAATGGCTGCTGACCTTGGGTGCCGAAGTGACAGGTTTTGCCTTGCCACCTGCTACGACCCCGGCGCTGTTCGACCAATTGGAGCTGTCTGGCCGCATGAATCACATCATAGGCGATGTGCGCGATCTGGCTGCGGTTCGGCGGACGGTGCAAGGATTGCGCCCGGAATTTATCTTTCACCTCGCGGCGCAGCCGTTGGTGCGACTGTCCTACGAGCAGCCGGTCGAAACCTATTCGGTCAATGTTATGGGCACGGTTAACGTGCTTGAGGCAGTGCGTCTTGCAGGAATTCGTTGTGCGGTCGTGGTCGTGACCACGGACAAATGCTACGAGAACAAAGAATGGGTGCACAGCTATCGGGAAGAGGATTCCCTCGGGGGGCACGATCCTTACAGCTCCTCCAAAGGCGCGACAGAACTGGTGGTTGCCGCCTACCGACGTTCGTATTTCTCGGGGCCGGATTCCGCGGTGCGGCTTGCTTCCGCGCGCGCAGGCAATGTCATTGGTGGAGGCGACTGGGCGTTGGACCGGATCGTGCCGGATTGCATCCGATCCCTTCAGCGGAACGACGCCATCCCTGTGCGCAACAAGGTGTCCACGCGGCCGTGGCAGCACGTACTGGAGCCGCTTTCCGGATACTTATGGCTGGCGGCGGTGCTGGCAAACCCCGGCTTTGTGGCGGGCACAAATCCCGCCATTCTGACGAGCGCTTTCAATTTCGGACCGTCGAACCAATCCAATCGCACCGTGGCGGACTTGGTCCAGGAAATACTCAAGAGTTGGCCGGGCGCATGGGTCGACCGTTTCGACCCGAAGGCGATTCACGAGGCGACACTTCTTAATCTCAGCATCGACAAGGCGCTACACCTGCTCAAATGGCGACCGCTCTGGTCGTTCGAGGAGACCGTGGCAGAAACGGTCGGGTGGTACCGCGCGGTTATGGCCAACGAAGCCATAGCGCGCGAGCAGACGGCGCGACAGATCGAGACGTACGAGGGCAAGGCGCGTGCCGCACACATCCCTTGGGCGGCGCATTGAGTTGTACTTAACCAACGCACGAGCGAATCGCTGAATGAATGTCGTTGTCACAGGAGGAACTGGGTTCATCGGCTCGGCCGCAGTGGCCGAATTGACGGCCCGTGGACATGCCGTGCAGGTGCTCGTCCGTCCTTCGTCTAAGCTGGGGCGTCTCCATGCGGTGACCGGCTGGCACGCCGTGATAAGCGACTCTTGGAATGCGCCCGAGGTCGTAGAAGCGCTCAGGGCGCATCAGCCGACAGCCTTCGTACATTGTGCCTGGCAAGGAGTCGGGGGGGCGGAACGGAACGCGGCGTGGCAGATTACCGCGAACCTCCGGCTCACTGTGGACGCACTTGAACTGGCCAAGAAGATCGGCTGTTCGCAGTGGGTTAGCCTCGGCTCGCAAGCGGAGTACGGCAACCTGAACCAGCGGATTTCCGAGGATTGCCCGACCAAGCCCACTACGATCTACGGTAAGTCCAAGTTGATCGCGACCGAAGTCACGCAGACATTTTGCGCGGCCGAGGGAATCAAGGCGGCGATCCTTCGCGTGTTCTCGACTTACGGTCCGGGCGACGCACCGGCTTGGCTTATTCCTTATATCATTTGCGAGCTGAAGGCCGGGCGGTCGCCGAAGCTCACCGCCTGCGAACAGCGGTGGGATTACCTTTACATCGAGGACGCTGCGCGCGCGATTGCCTGCACGGTCGAGGCTCGGGTCGCCGGCGTGTTTAACCTGGGTTCGGGGATGGCGCGCCCTTTGCGCGACACCGTCGAAATCATTCGAAACGAGGTGGGCGGGACGATTTCGCCGGAGTTCGGCGCGGTGCCCTATCGTCCGGATCAGGTCATGTGGCTCGAAGCCGACATCACTAGGCTATCTCAGGCCACTGGATGGCATCCAACGACGTCACTCGAGTCCGGTATCAAAAAAACAGTCGCATTTGCGTTAGCCAACCACCACCAAGACTAACATGTCCTCCCCTCTGTTTCCCAAGCCGACAGACAACGGTTACGTAAATTACGGATCGATGGCCAACGTGCCTTTCGACGTCTCCCGGCTTTCAGCGCAGCCGGATCAGCCCAACCAGCCCGCGAAGATAGGATTCAAGTGGCATGCGCCCTCGCAGCATACGACGATCGAGAATTACCAACCGCCCTCCTACTACGAGGATTACATCATGACGAACTCCTATTCGGACGTGATGCAGCGCCTGCAGCAGGGGCAGATGGAGCGATTGTTGTCGTTGCGCGAGGATTCTCCACCTGCGTCGCTGGTCGAGATCGGCTGCGGCGATGGCTCGTTCATGAAGTATGCGCGCGGCCGCGTGCCCCGCATTTTCGGTATCGAACCGAGCGCCCGATTTGCCCAAGAGGCCATCCGGCAGGATTTCGAAGTCAAGATTGGCTACGTGTCGGCGGACACGCTGCTGACCGAGGAGAAATTTGACAGCTTTGCCTCGCGACAGGTGTTCGAGCATCTGCCAGATCCGCTCGATGTGCTGATCGGCATTCGGAAAATGCTCAATCCGGGTGCGGTCGGCCTCATTGAGGTTCCTTACGGGCATCGTTCGCTGCGCACCAAGCGGTTCTTCGATTTTTTTCCGGACCACGTGAACTACTACTCGGTCAATTCACTCGTGGCTCTCGCTACCGATGCGGGCTTGAATGTGATCTCCTGCAACGAAGCGTTCGGTGGGGACTACCTCGAGCTTTGGACGCGGTATGAACCTAACCCCGAGCGTTGGTTCAACGAGTTGACAGTGGCGCGGGAGCGGGTGTGTGGAGCGCTCGCGAGCAAGATCCGCGAGATCCGCCAGCAGAACAAGCGACTGGCTGTCTGGGGTTGCGGCGCCAAGGCCCTTAGCATGTTCTCCGCGAGTTCCCCGGAAACCCTGGCACTCATCGAGTGCGTGATCGACAGCGACCCGCATAAGCAGGGCAAATTCGTCCCGGGTTCGTCGGTTCCGGTGGTGTCCCCGGATCAAGGTGACCGATTGAAGCCCGATGTGCTCCTGATTCTCGCGCTCTCCTATCGGGAGGAAATTGCTGCCTCGGCTCGCAAGCTGATCCCGGGTTGCCAGCAGATTTTCACCATCGACAACTCGGGGGAGATCATCGAGCTGTGAGCACCGCGAGACTGGCCGCAGCGATCAGACGGCACTCCCTACAGATGGTGCACGCCGCAAACGCGTCCCATATCGGCGGGGTGCTTTCGATGGCGGATATCCTGGCAGTTCTTTATAGTAACATCCTGCGTGTTCGGCCGCAGGAGCCTCGATGGGCAGGCCGGGATCGGTTCATTCTGAGCAAGGGCCATTGCTGTGCGGGCGTCTATGCGGCTCTGGCGGAGTGCGGCTTTTATGACGTCTGCGAGTTACAGGACTACGGGAAAGATGGCTCGCGGTTGATGACGCATATCAGTCACAAGGTTCCGGGAGTAGAATTTTCGACGGGTTCTCTGGGCCACGGGCTGCCCTTCGGTTGTGGCAAGGCGCTGGCCGCCAAGCGACAGGCCCAATCTTGGCGAACGTTTGTGATGCTCAGCGATGGCGAACTGGACGAGGGGTCCAATTGGGAGGCGGTATTGTTTGCCGGGCATCACCGGCTCGATAATCTCGTGGCTATCGTCGACTATAACGGCATCCAAAGCTTGGGAACGGTGGAGGAGGTCATCCAGCTGGAGCCCTTGGCGGACAAATTTCGAGCCTTTCACTGGGCGGTACAGGAGGTAGACGGACATGATCACGCGGCTCTTGCCCGCGCTCTTGCGTCCGTGCCATGGGAGCCAGGACGGCCATGCTGCCTCATTTCCCGCACGACGAAGGGCAGGGGTGTCGACTTCATGGAAAACAAGCTGAAGTGGCACTACTCGGCGCCCAAGGCGGACCAGCTCGCTGAGGCAATCCGACAGATCGAATCCACATGAGAACGGCATTCATCACGGCATTGATTGAGCAGGCCCGCTTGCATCCGGAGATATTTCTCGTGGTTGGCGACTTGGGGTATTCAGTCATCGAGCCGTTTGCCCAGGAGTTCCCGGATCGTTATCTAAATGCCGGCGTGGCGGAACAGAACATGACCGGAGTCGCTGCGGGCTTGGCGTCCGAAGGTTATCATGTATTCACCTACTCGATCGCAAATTTTCCGACGCTGCGATGCTTGGAGCAGATCAGGAACGACATTTGTTACCATCAACTACCAGTAACTGTCGTGGCAGTAGGGGGCGGTATGGCCTACGGTAACCTCGGCTATTCGCACCATGCGGTGCAGGACTTGGCGATCATGCGGACGCTTCCGGGCATTCGGGTCTTTTCACCCGGGGACCCCGGGGAAGCGCGCGAGTGCATTGAGTGGCAAGTTAAGCATCCGGCGCCAGCTTACCTTCGCTTGGGCAAGGCGGGCGAACCGGTGTTGCACGACGTGAAGGGAATACTGAACGGCCCGCTCCACGTTCGGAAGGGAACGGGGTCGGTCGCACTGGTGACCACCGGTGGTATTTTGAAGGTTGCGGCTGAGGTATATGAGGTGCTCCGGATGGAAGGCATCGAACTGGAGGTGTTTTCGGTGCCCGTCTTGAAGCCAGTAGCGTCAGGCTATTTCGCGCCGCTGGCGAAGTTTCGGACAGTAGTGGCGTTGGAGGAGCACGTAGCGGAAGGAGGCCTGGCCTCGGTGCTGCGAGAAAACCTGCGCGGCGGGACGGACGTGGTTTCGATGCACGTCGACGAAACAACTGCGAATTGCGTCGGTACGCAGGAATACTTGCGAGTGAAGGCGGGAATCGACGCGTCACGGGTCGCAGTAGTCGTCCGGGGCATTGTGCGGGCGAATCCCGTTTTCTAGCCTTTCGGGCGATTTATTCTGATGTCTCCTTTCCGTTCGGCTACGGTATGGTCCCGACTCGATCACTTGCTGTTGCGAGTCGGCGCGAGCCGCGCGGTTTTGTTCAGCGTTTCGGCCCAAGCTTGGATGGCGCTGATCGGGCCGATCACGACGTTGGTCATTGCGCGCCAACTCGACCCCGTGACGCAGGGTTTCTTTTATACGTTCAGCAGCCTGTTGGGCCTGCAGGTTCTCTTTGAACTCGGCTTGGCTACAGTGATCGCCCAAAACGCGAGCCACGAGTGGGTGCATTTGCATCGCGCCTCCGATGGGAGTATTGCCGGCACGGAAACGGCGCTGGCGCGCCTGGCGAGTTTGGGGCGCTTCAGTGTCTACTGGTACACCACCGCCGCGGTGCTTTTTGTGGTGATGTTGCTCTTCGGCGGGCGGTATTATTTTGAGGCAAAGACGATGGGCTACGCGGTGGTCTGGTGGCTGCCATGGGTCTTGCTGGTGGTGGCGATTGGGTTGTATCTTTTGATCCAACCCCTCTTTTCACTGATCGAAGGATGCAACCAAGTTGATTCCCTTTATGGCGTTCGGTTGGTGCAGGCGGTCATCGCCTCCCTGGGGACGATGGTCGCTTTGGGCTTGGGCGCCGGTCTGTTTGCGCTGACGATTGGTGCTTGGCTGCGGCTGATTGTCGGCGTCGTCTGGTTAATCCGGCGCCAGCGTGGCTTCTGTCTTTTGCTCCTGAAATATCGCTCGAGCGTTGGCATCGATTGGAAGCGAGAGGTATGGCCATTTCAGTGGCGGATTGGTGTTAGCTGGCTGTCAGGGTATGTGGCCTTTTCATTGATCACCCCGGTTATGTTTCACTTCCATGGACCGGTTATTGCCGGCCAAATGGGAATGTCGTTGGTCATCGCTGGAGCCGTTGAAAGTGTTGCCGCAGCATGGCTCAATACCCGCAGCCCGCAGTTTGGCATGCTGGTTGCTCGACGGGACTTTCGGGCCTTGGACGAACTTTTTGGTCGTTCGCTCCGGGCTTCCATGGCGATCGCGCTTGCGGGTGCTGGAGTCGTGTTGATGGGGGCCGCTTTATTGCAGGCTTTACTCCCGCACTATGCCGCCAGACTGCTTCCGCTGCTCCCGTTAGGGCTGCTCGTGATCTATCGGATCGCTAATTTGCTCGTCACCGGTATGGCCCTCTATCTACGCGCGCATAAGCAGGAGCCATTCATGGGCATCTCCCTCATAAACGCCTGCCTTGTCGGGCTTGCGTTGGGCTGGTTGGGGCGAACCTTCGGTGCCATCGGAGCAATCACCGGTTCATTGGCAGCGACGGTGGTGTGGACCCTGCCGGTTGGCTATCGCGTGTTTCGACGGTGTCGCCTCGAATGGCATCGTTAGAATGCAATCGGGATTTTCCTGCCGTATGAAACTGACCATCGCCATCCCCACCTACGACCGCAACGAGGTGTTGCGCGGCTCGGTGGCAAAGCTCTTGCCTCAGTTGACCCCCGCATGCGAAGTACACATCCTCGACAACTGCTCGCCAGTACCCGTCGCGGAAACATTGCAAGGCTTGCTCGAAGCGTGGCCGGGGACAAACGTGCGCATCACCCGGAACCCGGCGAATATCGGCGGGGCGGCGAACATCCTCCGCTGTTTCGAGTCATGCCGGGGCGTATGGATCTGGTGCTTGGGAGATGACGACACCGTCGCTTCCGATGCGATCGAGAGCATACTTCGGGATATCGCGCGACTGCCCCACGCGACGATGATTCACTATTCGACGCCAGTCGATCCCCATGACACTGATCTCACAGTGCAGGGACAAGCCGGGTTCATTAACAGCCCCGTCTCATTCAACGGAATGATGTTCACTCCCGCCGCAGTGTACAAACTCGACAAGGTGACGCAGATGCTGCGGTTCGGCTACCTCTACGCCTATTCTTGGGGGCCGCATGTTGCCGTTGCCCTCAGCGCCCTTGGGCAGTCGGGAACATGCGAGGTTCGAAGTTACGATCTGATTATATCGAACATCGGAGTAGGGAAGGAGAACATGTGGTCGCCCATCGGCTACCTGGCCGGCCGCCAAGCCTTGCTCGAACTGCCCATGTCGGACCAATGCCGTATCGCGTTGGGCCTGAAGATGAGCCGTTCGCCGTCCGTGGAGTATATCGCATGCGAAATGATGCTGCGGGCCAAGGAAGAGCACGCCAACCGCGAAGCGCTCTTCATGTACGATCAAATCGCGGCGAGAAGCCGCGCTCTAAGTTGCGGCTTTTTCGCCCGCTTGAAGTGGAGGGCTTATCGTCCTTTGGTTGCCTGGCCGAACTTGGGGTACTTTCTGGTCGGAGTTGTTTACCGCGTCTTTTCCGCACTACCCTATTTTGCCCGCAATCCCCTAGCCAATCTGGCCGCTAGAGACCGATTTTATCGAGCTTAACTTTCGCGGGAACGGCGCGAAGGCTAAGCCACACACGCATGCAACAACTTTGTATCTTCTTTTGGCTGTTCGCTGCCATTGTTGTTTTGGCCACCTTGGCAGTCAGTGCCAAGCGGGCGCTCACCTGCCTGCTAGTGTGCGTTTTGATCTGCCCGGTTTTGCCTCTCGGGGCACTCACGCTCCGGTTGGAGCTCGTTATGGTTCCGCTGCTCTTTGGCCTTCTGGTCGCTAGCAACCCGGCCAAATTATTCGCGGTTCTGCGAGGGCCATGTTCGGTGTCGCTGCTTGTCTGGCTGGCTTGGGTGGTCGCGGCGAGCTTGCTTTGCGGCGGCTGGCACCTGTTGGCGAATTTTGCGTGGTGGCTTGAACTGTATGGATTGGTCAGGTTGGCGCTGGTGTTCTGGCTCTTTGCGATGTTCGCCTGGTCACGTGCTGAGGTGATTGCGCTGATTCGTTTTTTTGCACTGACCGCTGTTCCGGTCTGCGTCCTAAGTATCGGCCAGGTGTTGCAATGGGGCTGGGCGCGATCCCTTTCGCTGACCGGGTTTGTTCCCGCGACCTCGCCGGTGTTTCAGCAGCAGTTGGAGAAGGAGGAAACTGGCTATGTTTTTCGTGCCTTGGGAGTGTTCGGCAATGTTTCCCCATGCGCCTACTATTTTGCGATTGTGGCGGGCTGCTGTATGATTGCTTTGCTCGATCAGAAGGTTCGCGGCCTTTCCCGTTCGCGCCTGTATTGGCTGGGTTGCGGGTGCTTCGGACTGCTGGGTGGAATATCCACAATGTCGGGCACATTCGTCGCAGGATTGCCAATCGTGATGCTCCTGTGCTTCTGGCTTTCGCGGCGGAACCTTTCGTACCGGCGCCTTTACCTTTTGCTCGGGATTTTCCTCGCGGCGTTTATTATTACGGTGGTCGTGGTTTACTCCAGTCCCCGGCTGAAAGCCCAGTACGATTACCAGGTCGAGGGGCTGCTTTCGGGTGAACGATTCAAGTCGCGTTACGACGACGAAATAGGGATTACCCGCCAGGCCAAAAACGTGATTGAAGGCAATCCGTTGCTCGGCGGGTTTGGCCGTGAAGAGGAGATTTTTATCGGTGATTCAATTCTTACCCTGCTGGGATTCTATGGCGGATACGTTGGCGCGACGCTCTTCACCGTCTTTCTGGTGCTGCTATACTATCGTACCAACCGACCTGATCAGACCGGCTACGGCATACTATGGCTCATTGGTGCGCTCCTTTTTGGGGCTAGTACGACGAGCTTCTTTACTCTGCGCATGGCTGACTGGTGGTGGGCGTTGATGGGTATTTTCACTACATGCAGTCTGACGGGGACCGGCTCACCGACCAAAGGAAGGGCGGCGTCTGTATCGCTGGATGAAGTGCCCGCAGAATTTGGTGGAATTGGGACTCCCGGCACCCCTAAGCTAGACGGCTCTGTCTCTCTATGATGATCCAAGAAGCCCAATGGTTTGCCGAACAGCTCGCTCGGTTGAACCCAAATGTTATCTTCCCTATGTGCAATATCGGCAGTTCGACGGGCGCTTTTCGCAAGGTGGAACAACCTTGGATCGACGGTTTGATTTTCGCCCCGCTCGTCCAAGAGGGAAGAATCGTCAGACATCTGGATATCAAGCAGGCCGAGGGGGTGGATATCGTAGGCGATTTCGAGGATCCGGTATTTCTGGATCGGCTGAGGGGCATGGAGTTCAAATCGGTGTTTTGCTCGAATCTCCTCGAGCACGTAACGCAGCGGCATGAAATCTGCCGGACCATGCTTTCGATCGTGCCTTCGGGTGGCTGGTTGTTTCTCTCGGTGCCTTGCCAGTACCCTTACCATCCCGACCCGGTTGACACCGGCTTCCGGCCCACCCCCCAGGAGCTGGCGGCGCTGTTTCCTGGCACGAATGTGGTAGCGTCCGACATTGTTGGTGGAGAGACACTCCTGCAGCGGCGGCGAGGCAGCCCTGCTACGCTGGCATTCACTCTCTTGCGGGTGTTTTTCCCTTTCTACAAACCGGTGTCCTGGTGGCGGAATCGCGGCTACATTCCTTGGTTGTTCCGGCCCTTGCAGGCTTCGTGTGTCGTTCTTCAAAAAAACTGAGGCAGGGAAAGGTCCTGACGTTATTCGATAAGCCCCGCATGCGCCAGAACATGGTATTGATAACCGGCGCCACCGGATTTCTAGGGCGCCATTTGGTTTCCGCCTTCCAGCATCACGGCTATCTCGTGGTGGCGAACGCGCGAAATCGGGTCGCAGAATTTGAGCCCCACCGATGGGTATTGGGTGATCTACGGGACGAAAAGGTACAAGAAGCAGCCGTGAGGGGATGTACGTTTGTCGTAAACGCTGCCGGACTCGTAAAGAAAGTTGCGCCGGATGGCGGGTGGGAAAAAGATATGTTCCAATTGAACTGTGAGATGGCCGAATCGCTGGCGCGGGTTTCTGAGCGAGCTGGAGTTGCGCGATTTCTCCAGGTCAGCAGTACCGGGGTTTATGGTCCACGTGCACCGCAGATCTGCCACGAAGGATCCGAGTGCCTGCCGGACGATGTCTACGAAAAATCGAAATGGGCCGGAGAGCGGCGTCTCGCGGCCTTGGCGAACGGGAGCATGCAAATCATCATTGCTCGGCCATCCAACATTTTTGGCGAATGGCATTCTTGGAATAAGCTGCTTTCCTGGATGCAAGCGGTGCAGTCCGGCAAAGTCGTCTTGGCCGGCGATCCGGAACGAGCAAGCGTGAATTACGTCTATGTGCGCGATGTGGTCGAGGTTGCAATTCAACTACTGGAGAGTCCCGCAATCAAAAGTGGCGAAGTCTTTAACATAAATACCCCAGCGACTATGGGCCGGTTTTATCAAGCTACGGCAAAAGCGATCGGATGTCCTGACGCGCGGGCCAGGGCGGTTCCGAAGCAAGTGCTGGCTGCTGCCGCCATCTTTCTCGACTGCCTCAGTCGAGTGACGGCCAAAAAGTTTCCGCTTTCCATGGATAAGTTCTGGGAATTGGCGGGGAACCGAGTGTTTTCTTCCGAGCATCTAGCTTCGGTGTGCCCTGATTTTCCACAAACTGGACTGGAGGAAGGCCTATCGAGGCTGACAGCCCACTATCGCGCCCGGGGCTTGCTATGAGAGTAATCAAGATCATGCACGTGATCGGGTCGATGGACCTGGGCGGCGCCGAAAAGCTGACTAAGCTAACAATTGAGGGTTTGCGGCACGAGGAGTTCGGTTTGTCAGTATGTTGCCTAAAGAGCGGAGGTTTCTACGCCCAACAGTTGGTGAACAAACGATATCCCGTTCACGTCCTTTTAGACGTGGACAAGAATTCCAAGATGACGTTCTGGAGTTTAGCCCAGGTTTCGTGGCGAATGTTTTTCCTGCTCCGCCGGGAACGACCGCACATCCTGCACTCCCATCTCTTTCTCGCGAGCTGTCTGGCGCGTGTAATCGGTTTCTTGGCGGGAGTTCGGTGCCAAATCGTGACAATGCATCGGATCGAATACCCACGTTTTCAGCCTGCGCTTGAACGGGCGATGGGATGGTTTACCACGCGTTACGTCACTGATTCGGCGGCGGCGGCTAGACTATTGACGACGCGGCTGGGAGTAAGTGCGAAGAAAATAGAAGTCATCTACAATGGAATTGATACTAGTGAGTTTCATCGACCGCCGGCAAAGGAAACAGCCAAGCGGGAGTTGGGATTAAGGCCGGGGGGATTTATCCTAGGCATCGTAGCCCATCTGTTCGAAGCCAAAGGACATGACTTCTTGTTCGAATCACTGCGGCATATTCGCCCGGAACTGGGTGATTTCACCTTGTTAGTTGTCGGTGATGGCTACCGGAGATCGATTTTGGAAAAAAAAGCGACCGAGCTATTCGAGAAAAACCAGATCATTTTCCTCGGGCAGAGAGCCGATCTGGCAAACTTGTTGTCGGCCATGGATGTGCTCGTTTTGCCTTCCTCCTGGGAGGGGTTTGGCATTGTCCTGGCAGAGGCCATGTACCTCCAAGTCCCGGTAATCACAACTCGCGACGGAGGAGGATGTGCCGAGGTTGTCGAGGACAACGATGGCGGCATGCTAGTCGACTACGGTGATCAAGAGGCTCTGGGGAGGGCGATACTCGGGTTTCGAGTGGATGAACGGTTTCGCCAGGTTCAAGGGGCGAAGGGCAGGGCGCGAGTAGAGAGAAAATTTGTGGCCGCGATTATGATCAAGGGGTATGCTGATTTGTATCGGAGAATGAGTTCCGCGAGCTTGGCCATGGAGAAGAGCTAGCGTGCTTCTACTTCAGCTAAAAAATTCCATTGATTTCTGCTAACGCTCAACCGGGCCGTCCCAATAACGACAAAAGAACTTTATGAATCCTGCAATTAGGAGAATAATTCCTCCGCCTGTACGAGCCTTACTGCGAAAGATTTCGAATCTGCCCAAACTTCTTGGGAACCGCAGGTACTGTCCGGTCTGCACCAGAACTTCACGGGTTTCACAAGTGCAGGCATCATTCCGCGAATGGACGCGTGTTGCCCTTGGTGCGGGTCAATGGAACGGCACAGGCTATTTTGGCTCTACATGGAAAGACTGATGCTGAAACAACGCCCTCAAACGAACGCTTCTTTCCTTCATATTGCCCCTGAGGTATCCCTAAGACGCCGGTTGGGGGAAATATATCGCGATGGCTACATCACTGCAGACCTCTTCGCGGACAATGTGGATATCAAGATGGATATAACCCAGATTCAATATCCCGCCGATACATTCGATTTTATTTACTGCAGTCACGTTCTAGAACATGTTACTGACGATCGACTCGCTATGCGGGAGTTTCGGCGGGTGCTAAGGCCTGAGGGGATTGCCATATTGTTAGTTCCGATTAACGCGGAGACGACCTTCGAAGATCCGACGGTTACGGATCCACAAGATAGACTACGGCTCTTTGGTCAGGAAGACCATGTCCGTCGATATGGACCTGATTATTTGGAGCGACTCGAGCAGGCTGGTTTCCTAGTCGTAAAGACAACCGCTGCGGAGTTTCTTACTGCAGCCGAGATTGAACGTATGGGCATCACTGAGGCGGCCGGAGATATTTTTGCCTGTAGAAAAGGCGAAAAGGACATCCGGCAGGAGTCAGCCAAGCCGAGCACGGACAAGTTATAGTCGAGGAATTCGTATCGCTGAGCCGATTGTGAACGAACGATGCGGCCCAAAGTACCAAAAAAACCGGCCCACCGATCGCAATTATGTCCGCCCCAATGGTTTCAGTGATTGTGCCGGTGCGAAACGAGCGAGGCTACATCGGCGCGTTTTTGGATAGAGTCTTTACCCAGATCGATATGCCATCCTTTGAGGTTATTGTTGCTGACGGACTCAGTGATGACGGAACCCGGGAATTGCTCGACGAGCGGGCTGGGCAGGACAAGCGGCTCTTAGTGTTGGCCAACGAAGGAAGGATTGTCTCCACGGGACTCAATGCGGCGATCCGGGCAGCGCGGGGCGAAGTTATCGTTCGGCTGGACGTGCATACTGACTATGCGCCGGACTACCTCGCTCGCTCGGTGGCGATGTTGAAGTCGTCGGGCGCTGATAACGTGGGAGGCCCATGGCGAGCCAAGGGCACTGGTTACATGCAATCGGCCATTGCGCTGGCCTTTCAGTCGCCGTTTGCATCCGGTGGGGCGAGCTCGCGCCGGGTGAACTACGAAGGGCCCGTGGATTCCGTCTACCTGGGATGCTGGCGCAGGGACACGCTTTTGCGCGTGGGGCTTTTCGACGAGAATCTGGTGCGCAACCAAGACGATGAACTGAACTTGCGATTGATTCGGGGCGGCGGCACTGTGTGGCAGTCGCCCTTGATTCAATCGTATTACCATCCCCGTTCGTCCCTGCTCCGGCTTTTCCATCAATATGCTCAATATGGATACTGGAAGGTTGCTGTCATCCAAAAGCACCGCTTGCCGGCTTCCGTGAGGCACTTGATTCCGGCGGGATTCGTCGCCTCGGTGCTATTGCTCTCGGTTGCGGCGCTCTTCTCGACGCAGGCTTGGTGGGTGCTGGTTGCGCTATGTTCGGTCTATTTCGGGCTCTGTCTCGGGCTGGCGGTTTTAACCTGCCGGAAGGCCGGGGACAGGAAGTATCTTCCGGTCATGCCGGTCGTATTCATGGCCTATCACTTGGGGTACGGGACAGGCTTTTGGAGCGGGCTCTTCGATTTTGTACTTTTGCGCCGAGGCGGTCGGAAAGCCTATTCGGTTCTTACCCGTTGAACCAAGATGAGTGAATCCGAATCACAGGCGGTCCGGAACCGTTACGAGCGGCGCAAGACGGAGGTTGCGGCCGACCGCTACAGTTTGCTCAACCCCGATGTGTGGCATGGTACCGTGGAGCGGCAGCGCGAGATGCTGCGCCTGTTCTCGCGCCAGGGATGGCGCAGTGTTGCCCCGATCAAGTTACTAGAAATCGGATGCGGGTCGGGCGGCAATCTACTGGAATTTCTCCGATTGGGCTTCCGGCCGGAAAATCTTACCGGAATCGAATTGCTGGAGGATCGGGTGGAGGCCGCCCAAAGGGTTCTGCCTGGGGGAGTCGTGCGCCAGGGTGATGCCCTGGCAGTCGGGCTTCCGGTCGAATCCTTCGATGTGGTTTTTCAGTCGGTCGTCTTTTCGTCGTTGTTGGATGACAAGTTTCAGCAGGACTTGGCTCGGCGCATGTGGTCCCTGGTCAAGCCGGGTGGGGGCGTGCTTTGGTATGACTTCATCTACAATAATCCCAAAAACCCCGATGTCCGCGGGGTTTCGATCGCCCGGATCCGGGAGCTTTTCCCGCAGGGGGATATGGTGCTTAAGCGCGTGACGCTGGCGCCGCCCGTAGCCCGCCGGGTCTGCAAAGTTTACTCCGGGCTTTATCCGCTGTTCAATGCGTTGCCCTTTCTGCGCAGCCACGTGCTGGTTTGGATTCGGAAACCCGCCTGAGCGCTTCCTGGCCGCCGGGAATGCCCTCTCCAAGCAGGTGAACCAGGCGCAAATGAAGTTGCGCGAAATCAACTGCTGCCCGCTTAATCTTGTTTCCCTTGGCCCCGGGGTAATCCACCTTTCACATCTATGCGCATCCCATTTCATGTCCCGAGTATCGGCGAGGATGAGATCTCGGAAGTAGTCGCCACATTGCGTTCAGGTTGGCTGACGACTGGTCCCAGAACCAAGCAATTCGAAGGCGACTTTGCCCGTTACGTGGGTGCGAAGCACGCCATTGCCCTGAACAGCGCAACCGCGGCGCTGCACCTGGCGCTCGAGGCGATCGGGCTCGGCCAGGGCCACGCCGTGCTGGTGCCGACTATGACCTTTGCCGCCACGGCTGAGGTCGTGCGTTATTTTGATGCGACGCCGGTGCTGGTTGACTGCCGGGAGGACGACTTCAACCTAGATGTGGAAGATGCGCGCCGCCAGGCCCGGCGCGCCCTGGATCAGGGCTTGGAGTTGAAAGCGATCATTCCCGTGCACTATGCCGGCCAAGTTGCGGATATAGCCGGGGTGAAAGCCGTCGCTGCGGAATTCGGTTTGCGCATCATTGAAGACGCGGCCCATTGCTGCCCCGCCCTTTACCGGGAACAGGCGGAGGCGCCGTGGAAATCGGTGGGTAGCGAAGGCGACGTCACCTGCTTTTCCTTCTACGCCAACAAGTGCATCACCACCGGTGAAGGGGGCATGGCCTGTACCAATGACGATGCCCTGGCTGAGCGCATTCGCATCATGTCCTTGCATGGCATTTCCCGGGATGCCTGGAAACGCTTCACATCGGAAGGCTCCTGGTACTATGAGATCATCGCCCCCGGATTTAAATACAACCTGACGGACGTGGCCTCGGCGATCGGGATCCACCAGCTGCGCAGAGCCGATCGCATGCGAGAGGAAAGGGAGCTCGTGGCGCGGTGGTACCAAGTCCATCTGGAACCCATGGCCGAGATCACGCTGCCCGTGGCCAAACCTGACCGGGTTCATTCGTGGCATCTCTTTGTCATCCGCTTGCGCTCGGGCGTTCTCGCGATCGATCGGGCGCAGGTGATCCAGGAACTGAAGGCGGCGGGGGTCGGGACGAGTGTTCATTGGATGCCGCTGCACATGCATCCCTATTACCGGGATAAGTATGGCTATCGCCCGGAGCAACTACCCATCAGTGCGAAGCTGTTCGAGGAAATTGTCAGTTTACCTATCTATCCCGGAATGACCGAAGCCTCCGTACGGACGGTCTGCTATGCGCTGAAGGAGATCATCGTCCGGAATCGAAAGGGAGGCCGCTGATGGCGAAGCGTGGCTTCGATCTATTCCTGGCTTTGGTGGGTCTGGTCTTGGCCGCGCCCCTTTTTCTCTTGGTGTGGTTCCTGATCAAGCTGGACGACGGCGGGCCGTTGTTCTTCCAGCAGGAACGAGTCGGCCGGCATGGCCGGCTGTTTCGGATTCTGAAATTCCGCACGATGTGTGTAGGGGCGGAAAAGCGGGGGCTGAGCGTGACCGCAGCGGGAGACCAGCGGATCACTCGAACGGGGCGTGGGCTGCGCAAGACCAAGCTGGATGAAGTGCCGCAGCTCTGGAACGTCTTGCGAGGGGAGATGAGCTTTGTGGGGCCGCGTCCGGAAGTGCCCAAGTATGTTGCCTTGTATTCGCCGGAACAGCGCCGGGTGCTCGATTTCAGGCCCGGAATCACCGATGAGGCGTCGGTGGCTTTTCGGGAGGAGGAAGCCCTCCTAGCGGCAGCCGACGACCCAGAGCGATTCTATGTCCAAACATGTATCCCGCAAAAAATCGCCCTCAATCTGGCCTATGCGGAGCACGCCAGCGTGTGGGGAGATATTGGGGTGATATTTCGGACAGTCGGGGCGGTCTGGCTGCGGAGGCCGGAATGAAGTCTGGGGCGCGGCCGCAGGCCCGGCACACCTAAAAGAGGGTGTACACGAATGGCGCGGCGCCGGAACCCGCGAGGACCACCAGCAAGCTCGCGAGGGCGAGCAACAGCAGCAGGGGCACCAGCCACCACTTTTTGTTGTGCAGGGCGAATTGGAGAAGTTCGGCGAAGGCCCCGGGCGGCTTGCTCTCGGACTCTTCCTTGAAGGTGCGTTTTTTTGTCATGGCTAGCTCTGTCGGAAATAAGTGCTGGGAGGGCGGTCTTGGTTTCGCTTCTGCCAATAGCTCGTGACAGTGGTGTCGCGTCGCAGGGCCAAGGGATCGTAGAGGAACAGTCGCATGGTCAGACCGAGGAGAGTGAATCCCAGGTAATAGACGAGAGCGAGGACCACATAGGAAACGAGTAAACCGATCGGGTAGGTGACATAGCTGAGCGCCAAGTAGACGAGGCGCAGGAAGCTGGGAAAAATCAATCCGAGCAGGGGAACCCCGGCGGCGAGGATCCAGAAGGTCCGGGCCAGAGTAACTGCGTCCTTGGCGGATGCGATGAAGCCCCAAGCCGCCACGAAAACCAGCCACGCCACGGCAAAGACCGCCAGCTGGTCGCGAGAGGGGGTGTGGTTGATCCGGATGAGTTGCATGGGGAGACTAGTCGGGCGCAAATTTTCCGAGGTGGAGCTTGCTGTCCACGCGCGCTGTCGCGGGCTGCTCTTCCTTCAGGAGCACGAAATTTCCGATCACAAGTGCATCCATGTTGGTCGCCATAAAGCAGCGGTAGGCATCTTCCGGCGAGCAAACAATGGGCTCACCGCGGACGTTGAAACTGGTGTTGATCATCACCGGGCAACCGGTTTGCCGATCAAATGCGCTCAACAGCTGGTGCAGGCGCGGATTGCGTACGGCGTCCACAGTTTGCACGCGTGCGCTGTAGTCCACATGGGTGATCGCGGGAATGACGGAAAATGACTCCTTGGCCAGGGCTAGGCCGGCGAGGCGTGAGCCTCGGGGCAGGCGCTTGTTTTCACGGACTGCGGCCACTTGGAGCATATACGGACTTTCCTGATCAGGCTCGATCGTGAAGTATTCGGAAGCGCGCTCCCGGAGGACGATGGGGGCAAAAGGGCGGAAGGACTCGCGGAATTTAATTTTCTGGTTCATCCGGGACTGCATTGCGGGGTCGCGAGCGTCGCCCAGGATGCTGCGGTTGCCGAGTGCGCGGGGACCAAATTCCATGCGGCCCTGCACCCAGCCGACAACCAAGCCGGAAGCGACCAGGGCGGCGACCCGATCGCAAAGTTCCTGATCGTCGGCATGAAATCGGTAGACGGCCTGCCGTTGCCGGAGGATGGCGACGATCTCGTCGCTCTCGTATTCCGGGCCCAGCAGCGAGCCCTTTTGACTGTCGGGCAGCTGCGGATGCCGCGGAGACTGCAGTAATTGATACCACGTAAAAAGCGCGGCACCCAGCGCGCCGCCCGCGTCGCCCGCGGCGGGCTGGATCCAGATATGCTCAAACGGGGATTCGCGCAGGAGGCGGCCATTGCCGACGCAGTTCAACGCCACGCCTCCCGCCAGGCAGAGGTTCTTCGATCCGGTCAGCTGATGCAACCGGGTCGCCATGCGAAGCATGATCAGCTCGGTGACTTGCTGCACGGAGGCGGCGAGATCCAGGTGGAGTTGGGTTAGCTCCGCCTCTGGTTTCCGCGGAGGCGTCTCAAAGAGCGTGCTGAATTTTGCCGAGGTCATGGTCAGGCCCCCGCAATAGTTGAAATAGGACTGATCCAGTCGGAAGGATCCGTCAGCCTTGAGGTCGATCAGATGCTGAAGGATGCGGTCGAAATAGCGGGGGACGCCATAGGGAGCCAGGCCCATCAGTTTGTATTCGCCGCTGTTTACCTTGAAGCCGCAGTGATACGTGAAGGCCGAGTACAACAGGCCGAGAGAGTGCGGGAAATGCATCTCATGGGTGAGGTGCAGGCGGTTGCCTGCCCCGTGGCCCAGACTCGCGGTCGCCCATTCGCCGACGCCGTCGATGATCAGGATGGCGGCATATTCAAAGGGCGAGGGAAAGAACGCACTGGCGGCGTGGGATTCGTGATGTTCCGGAAAAATGAACCGCTTGCGATATTGGTTGTGCAAGCCCTCGTTGAGCAGATGGGGGAGCCGTAGTTTTTTGTGAATCCACAAGGGCATCGCCTTGAGGAAGGTTCGGAATCCGGCCGGTGCCACGGCAAGGTAGGTCTCCAGCAGGCGCTCGAACTTCAAAAATGGTTTCTCGTAGAATACCACGTGATCGATGTCGGCGGTGGTGATCTTCGCCTGCCGGAGGCAATAGTCGACGGCGTTCTGGGGGAAGGCCGAGTCATGCTTGATCCGGGTGAAGCGTTCCTCTTGGGCGGCGGCCACAATCTCCCCGTCGACGACCAAGGCCGCGGCGGCGTCGTGGTAAAAAGCGGAAATGCCAAGAATGACGGTCATGGATGGTTCGTGATCCCGCCATCCGCGGCGGTCCGGTTGATTTGCTCAGCAATCAAGTTCGCCAGCTGGCGGCTGCCCGCTTCGTTCAAATGGCCGTCGAGGGGGAAGTATCCGCTATTGGGCACGGTGTTGATGATCACATTGATTTTCCGGTTGTTTGTCAGGCGAGGCATGGACGCCAGCGCCGGTCCGAACTCATCCTTCCCAGCCCAGCCCTTGAAGGCCACCACTGTGATGGGCATATTTCCGATCAGATCGAGGTTGGCTTCGAGGACCGCCTTGAAGGCGCGAACTTGCTCGGCGGAAGACACAGGGGGATCGTACAGGCTGCCGTAATCGCGACCCTTCCTCGTCACTGCAATCCACTTCATATAGCCATTGCGTAGCGACTCGATGTGGTGGGTCAGCGGTCCGATGAGAAGGCTGGGCTTGGCGGTGTTGTCTTTGGCGCGGGCGACTTGAGTCGCAAAATCGGCAGGGGTGTACGTCTTGGTTCCGTGCTCTAGGAAGTAGACATTTTCCGTGTAATCATTGGTACAGTAAAAAATGACGAGGTGAGAAGGGCGGGGAATTATTCCGTCCGACACGGCCCGGCGGAAACTGTAAAGCTCCCGCGCAGTGTTGTAGGATGAAACCCCGCTGGAAACCGCGCCCAGGCCGAACTCACGGGTCAAGACACTCGCCACCGTGTCTTGATCGTTGACGCCCCAACCTTGGGCGAAGGAATCGCCCAGAATGACGACGGAGGGGGCTGTTTTCAGGTAGGGATTGTTCCGTTGGCCGTCGCGGCTGTTGACCGTGGTGCGAAACTCATAGTTGTCGAAGGTGAAGGCCCCGTCGCGCGGCCGGTACAGCAAGTGGGGATCGTATTCAATGAAACCCGGCTCGAGCTGAAGGATGGAACGCCCGTGATACACATAAAATTCGCGCGCCGCGTAGTGCCACGGTGACTCGGACCCAATGACATGGCCCGTCAGGGCCAGTATATAGCCCGCGATATTTCCGAGGACACAGACCAACAAGGCCAGCGGAATGAATATGATGATCTTGGCGATCCGCAGCCCCAGGGGTTGTTTCATGGTTTGTCGTTCGAGTTCTGCGTCCCTGGGGTCTTTTTCGCAAGGAAGAGCATCCCGGTGGGATTTGCCTGCGGCGGCAGCCCAGCTTGGGAGGCCAATCGCTTCAATTCGGGGGTTCCCGCGGTGGCGAGAACGGCTTCTTGGGCCGGCCAGTGACCGGAATAAAAGGCCGCCGTCGAGGCCGGGCTGAAAAAAATGCGCGGATCGAACAGCAATACATGGGTGGCGTTCTTGGTGTTCGGGTCGCCAATGAATTCCGCGAGGGCGGTGAGGTCATCGAGGGGCGACCGCTCGCTGCGCGCATAGTGGCGATAGGCGACAAAAGGGTGGCCAATGTGCTGTAAATCGACGAGATACCCCGGTTGTGACATGGAAATTACGCGCGACTCAACCTGATTGCTGGGGAATTGGCGCAAGGATTCAATCCCAATCCAGGCGGGCACCAGAGACAGATCATCCGGGGTACGAGACAGGCAATGCCAAATGCGATTGGCGCAAGGCCACGTCGGAGGGGAAATCGCCACGCCCACTAAACCCAAAATCAACAGGGAGAATTCTGCAAACGTGAATACTCGAAGCCTTGGAGTTTTGGGGTGAGTCGGTGTAATAGGTTTATTTGACAGGGCCGGGACCAGCTTGCCCATTTGGTGTACTGCGAACACAAAGGCGAGACCCGTTGGTATCGCGAAGAGTAGTCTAGGAAAGGCGGCGATTTCGGCCGGATTGTTCACCGCAATTCCATTCGCAAAAACAATTGCGACTGAGGGAAGGCACAAGGCGACAGCTGGTCCGACGGTTAGCCACCCGATAAGTTGGTTTTTCCACAGAAGCAGAAATCCAATACCCAGGTTGATCGCCCCGAATATTCCTAGAATCTGCGTTGTGCCAGCAGTCGCAGGCGAGGCCCATGTAAAAAGATCAAACCCATCCCAAGCGTTCAGCCATCCGGTAGGACGATAATACGAATAGATCAAGGGATGCTTCGGCCACCAAGTGATGATGCCAAAGTTCAACGCGAGGACTCCCGTGATCAGCCAGTAAAGGGCCTCGCGTTTCCATTCGATCAACCGCCACGCGATCAAAGCGGCAATTTCCAGTCCGGCCAATCCGAGGCCTTGTTTGTGGCTGAAAGCAATTAATGTCGCCAAGAGTAACATGGCGACCAACGGGTGCCAGAAGGAAAAGGTTTGGATTGAGCGGCCGATTTTCCCGGGCTTCCGGCCTCCAGCCTCCAAGCCTTGCCACTGCAATAATTGCAGGACGGTTCTGGTAATAGCCACTGTGCCAAGCTGGGCATAAATACTGCTGGAGATGCTATAGTAGCGGTAGAAGGAGAAAATATTATTCCCAAAGAGCAACGCTTGTAGCAATACGAACAACATCGAAAAGCGTTTTCCGAGTCCACAGGCTCGGGCTAGGAGATAGTATTGCCAGCACATCAACAGGCAGATGCCGGTGTGGTAAAGATCGAGCCAGAATATCTGCTGCAGACCTGTAGCCCAGCTGAGCAGGCTGTACGGTATTAAGTAACTGGATTTGACCCATGATGAATGCGCCGTTACTATGTCTACCCGACCCCACTCGTTGATTCGCCGCAAGTGTTCCCAAGGGTCAGCCGGCCATTCGAGGTAAATTCCTGGAATCCAGAAGATCAGGGCGAGGCAGAGCCAAGGAAGAAGACGGTATAGGGTGTCTAGTGAAAGATGGGCTGTAGACGGTGGAAGGGCGCCGCGCGCGCCAGTCGAAGTCGAGGGTTTAAGGTTGAGTATCGATTCCTTCCACCAAGCGCGAAGTGCGATAGCCGCGAGTGCGATGTGGATCGCATGCATCGCCCAGTAAACATGCAGCAAGCAAGGCACCCAACCCCGTGCTCCTTGCTCCACGCCTCCTGCTGCCACCAGCGTCGGATTTACCGGCCACTTCAGCCATGCGTAAAGTAGGTAGGCGGCGAGATAAGGGATGAAAAAGGCCCAGCCTGACCGAAAATAGGATTGGATTATGGCTCCAGTCCTATTTTCGGAGGAGAGGGGAGAAGCCCGTTCGACAGGCCGTTTCGACGAGCTCAAGGCCCCGAGCCTATCGAGGGGCTTAGGGTCACTTCGCGAGGGCAGGGACTTGGGTTCTGTCACCGGTGGGTGTACTAGTTTAAGTCTGAAGTTGAAGTTTAAGAAGGATGGCCTGACCAGCGGCTAGCCGGATCCTGGGCGATCGTCGCTCCGGGTGGTTATTCGTCTTTCGTCTGGCGGAGCAATTTTGGCTCCACTGCCCGGTGGCAGGAAGTTCTCGTCGGTCACGACTTTCCGGCCGGTCTTGGCTTCAAGCTCCAGACGGGCGCGTTTCGCAATTTTGCCTCCAGTCTTCGCTGCAGTTCGGTTCTGTGGCATACCAGTGGCACTTGTGGTCTCGGCGATCTGGCGGGTGGATAGCTCTGCCAAGGCCGTGAAAATGAGTTCGGCCTCACTCATGTGATCACGGAGGTTCTGCGTCTTGAGGCCCTTCAAGTTCTTGTGCCGCTTGACGCTGATACCGCTCCATTCCTGGTGGATGATGTTCGTCAGGATGGCGTATTCATTCTCCTTCTTGATGTCGTGAGCAGCCCAGTAGTCGGTGAGTTTGTTGCGCGTCTCCTGTCCGGTCATGCGCTGCTGGATCCATTTTTCGCTGCGACCGTGTTTCTGCCACGTGGCTCGAGCTCGTTCTAGACTAAGGGCAGGGTCGGCCATCTCCTGCATCCGTTCATAGCCGACCTTGGCGAGCCACAATTTGATGGGCTCGGCCTTGGGGCTGGGGACGCTCTGGACCAGGCGAAGCAGAGTTTCGGCGTTGGCGACATCGGTGTAATAACTTTTGCCGTCTGCCGCAGGCAATTTCAGTCGGTGACAATTTGTCACCGACTGACTTCCTTCCTTGCCAAGGCGCTCTTTCAGCTTGTTCCAGTATTTTCTGGCCACCTGATAATCAGGCTGTTGGGTGAGCACTTGGATAATATCAACGACGGAGAAAAACCAGGTCTCGGTTTTCTCGTCGTAGAGCCGGCGGATTTCCTTATCCTCAAAGATAGTGGGAATGATTTTCATGATGGGCGGCCCGCAGGTACCAAACAGGCTAGGCCTCAGGGAATCAAGCTAGGAGGGCGCTAGATTAAGCACCCATAATATGCTGCTTAAATCAGGGCTGGGTGGCACTTTAACTTAAACTTCCCGCTTCAACTGGCAGCCGATCTGTGTGCCTTGATCCTCGGCTGCCTCATGGGCTTTGCGCTTGCGGCATGCTGGCAGTTGTTGGCTTAATCAATTTCTGATGAAAGCGTTTCTCAACGGGATTGGACTCCGGTTCTGGGTTACCGTGTGCGCCTATGTGGCGATCTTGGCCGCGTCATTCTGGCTGGCTTACGAATTACGCTTTGACTTCGCACTTCCGCTTGCGGAGCAAGGAGAACGGCTCCGTTTTATCAAATATGCCGTGGGGTTGAAGTTTCTCTGTCTGGTCATTTTGAGGCAGACAGGGAGTATGTTGCGCTATTTTAGTGTGCCGGATCTCGTTAGCATATTGTTTGCAATGATATTGGGGGACCTATTGCTCATCGTGCCTAGATTGCTGGGACATCCCGATTATTCACTTCCGCGGGGAGTACTTCTCATTGATCTGTTGCTCAGCGTGGGGGGACTATGTGCCTTTCGCATTGCGTTGCGAGTCTATCAGGAGCGCGTGACGACAGCTCAATTGGGCAAAGGGGTTAAGCTACAGGACATCATTATTGTTGGCGCAGGTGACACCGGAGCCTCGCTCGCGAAGGAATTGCTTACGAAGCCGGCGCGAGGGCTTCGGCCGGTGGCGTTCTTGGATGACGATGCTGCAAAGCGGGGTCGTTTGCTTCATGGTATTCCTGTCTTTGGACGGCCTGAAGATATCGCTCAAGCAAAGCTGCCTGACGTAAAGACAGTGGTCGTAGCCATGCCCTCTGCCCCGCAACGGCGTGTGCGCGAGATAGTGCTCCAGTTGGTTCACCAAGGCTATAAGGTCGAGATCATCCCGGCGATTGAGGATTTGGCTTCGGGTCGGGCTAAAGCCAGTCACATTCGGGCGGTTGAGGTGGAGGACCTGCTGGGCCGTGAGGCCGTCTCGCTCGACACGACTGCGATCAGGAGATTTGTGGAGGACAAAGTTGTGATGGTTACCGGAGCTGGCGGCAGTATCGGGAATGAACTTTGTCGGCAGATTGCCCGGCTGAATCCCAAGAGGTTGCTGATGGTGGAACAGTCTGAGGTCAGCCTATTTCAGATTGAACAGGAAATGAACGAACTGGGCATGGGCGCCATCGCGATGCCGCTCGTGGCCAACATCCTCGATCCGGTACGGATGAACGACATCTTTGCTCGCTTGCATCCTCAGGTCGTTTTCCATGCGGCCGCCCATAAACACGTCTACATGATGGAAAGGCAGCCTTCCGAGGCGATCCGCAACAACAGCATGGGGACACGCCTGCTCGGTGAGATCGCGGCGGGTTTTGGGACGGAAGCTTTCGTGCTGATCTCGACCGACAAGGCGATCAATCCCACCAATGTCATGGGAGCGAGCAAACGTCTCGCTGAGATCCATCTGCAAGCCCTGCAGCAGTCGCTGCACGCGGGAACCTGGCACAAGGAGAAAGGAGAAGGGATGGGGCGGTCCA
The DNA here is from genome assembly GCA_046346755.1 of Opitutaceae bacterium. Taxonomy (GTDB): domain Bacteria; phylum Verrucomicrobiota; class Verrucomicrobiia; order Opitutales; family Opitutaceae; genus UBA6669. Next base: position 76,043 of record JAXMHM010000016.1, read on the forward strand.
GCGCTTTTGCCGGTGGGCAAAAGGCAGTCGGGCGAACGGTCATTAGGGCGGAGACCGGAGGCCGGAGACTGGAGGATGGAGAGGCTCCAACGAAAGTCGGTGATCGAGTTGCGTCCACAAGCGTCCCTTCTCCCTTCTCCTTTCCACCTTCTCCCGTAGCTGAGCAGCCAGCCACCAAGTTCATCGCGGTGCGGTTTGGCAATGTACTGGGGTCTTCGGGTAGCGTCGTGCCCATCTTCAAAAAGCAGATCGCTGCGGGGGGGCCGGTTACGGTAACCCATCCGGACGTGACTCGTTATTTCATGACCATACCCGAGGCGGTTGGATTGGTCATGCAGGCGGCGGTGATGGGGAAGGGGGGCGAGATTTTCGTCTTGGATATGGGGCAGCCGGTGAAGATTGCCGATCTCGCCAAGCAAATGATCGAATTGAGCGGGTTTGCGGTTGGTGACGATATTGAGATCAAGTTCACGGGCCTTAAACCGGGCGAAAAGCTCTACGAGGAGTTGCAACACCATGACGAACAGCATCTGGCCACCGAGCATCCTCGGGTCATGCGTTTTGTCCCTGGGGGTGACGCGTCAGCAGCCAGTGCCCAGGCGATCGACCAGCTGGAGCCGATACTTTACACGGTCAGCTCCAACCCCATTAAAGAGCAGATCAAGGCGATCATTCCAGAGTATACGCCGTATTTGGATTGAGCGCGTGGGCGGCGTGGCGCCAGTTGAAGTCGGATGTTCAAGTTGAAGACCCAGACAATGGCAGGGTGGCTCAGATTGCCTGCGAGGCGAACTAACTGTTTAATTTCGCTCGTCTGGTTCACTTCGGCTCCTCAGCCAAAAGCTGAGGTGGTCCGAGCAAGCATTTTTTTTGCGGATTTTAGGCGGCGGTGAGCGGAGCAGATCTGCGTTTGGCGAGGGCGGCGAGATAGCGGGCGTCATCGTAGGGCACGTTGTCCTTCCAGCAGCGCCAGAGGATGCGGACCCATTTGAAGGCCAGGGCGCGCAGGATGGCGTGATGGCCTTTGCCGGCGGCCTTTTGCCTGAGGTAATAGTCCTTGGCCCAAGCGCAGCGGGGCACGGTCTGGCCGGCCCACTCGACCAGGCTTTGGCGCAAAAACTTCGGGGCCGCCCAGCGCCAGTGCACCCACAATCGCCCCTGGCTGCGTTCGCGCACCGGGGCCACGCCGGCATACTTCTGCAGGGACGCGGCGTCGGGGTATCGTTCCGTGCGTTCGCCCAACAGAGTGAGCAAGCGGGGTGCGAGCACGGCACCGGCGCCGGGCAGCGCCGCAAAGATCGCCGCCTTGGGGTGTGCGGCAAAGACGCGCGCGATCTCCTGGTCGTATGCGAGGATATGACGTGTCATCAGTTCGATCACGTCGAGCAGGCGCGTCAGTTCCAGCACTGCGGGGCGCAGGATGGCTTCGTCCCGGGTGAACGCCCGGGCTTGCCTGACCCGTGCCACGCGTTCCTCGATTCGCTCGGAGGATCGCACATTGTGCCGGCGGTAAAAGTCGCGCAAGCGGGCTGCGCCCGCCTTCTGCGCCGCTTCCAGCGAAGGAAAGCGGCGCAGGAAGGCGATCGCCAACGGCGCGACGGCATCATCCCCGATCAGTGTCAGGGCCTGGGGGAAGACGTGTTTGAGCAGCGCGATCAGCTGGTTGCCAAAACCGGTGCGTTGATCGACCGCCCCACGCCGTTGCTCGACGAGGGCGGCCAGTTCCCGGGTGGCGGGGGTGTCCGGCAGGAAGGCCGTGAGCTTCTCGCGGTGCTGGCGCAGGAGTTCGAGCAGGACCTCGGCGTCCGGGCCGTCGTCCTTGGCCCCGGAGGGCGCGAAGGCCAGACGGAAGCGCGCACTGGTGGCCGGATGGATCGGGTAAACCGTCAGCCATGCGTGCTCAAAGAGCGCGTGCAACAGGCCGTTGCGCCCGGCCTCGATGGCGAGGGCGACCCGGCGGCCGCCGCAAGCTTCGCGCAGCTGCCCCAACCATTCATGCAGGGCCTCAGGGGTGGCTGGCAGGCTGCCGCCATGCCGTTTCGCATCGTCCGTTTTTTGCCAGGCGAACGAATGGGTCGTATCGCCCCAATCCAAGGCCACGAGGGCCGCGTAGTCAGTGGTGGTTTTCATGGGTTTTGGGATTTGCGGGCCCGGGCTGCAGGTCGTATCGCTTGGGTCGTCGGTGACGCCGGAAGCTGAGAATGCATGGCCGTTCCCGATGCCTTCCGGTCGCGGGCGATTGCTTGGCTCATATTCCTCGTGGGAACGGACTCATCAGTCGTTCCGCGACCGGTCGGCAAATTTGGCGCCGATCCCTCCGCCGGTCAGCTCAGAACCGCCCGGCGATCCAACCCCCAGACTCCGGTTCAGGGCGGGGAGGGGGCGGCCGCCCCCTCCCCAGCACCCCTCCCCAAAATCTACGGATTTTGATCGGCGGAACACCGATACGGAATCATGCAGTTGGACCGGACATTGCCTCGAGTTCCTTGGTGGACGGGCACGTCCCCGGCCACAACGAAGGTTGGGTGACCGGCACCGGGAGCTCAGCAGAGCGAGTCGGCGCGTGCCCGTTTGCGCACCTTTGCGTTTCCACGACAGTCATCGCCGGCAGAGGGACCTGCCGGCCCACCTGATTAATACCAACCACGATAAGGCTTAGCTGGTCTCCTGCGGTTGAAACCGGAATTCCCCGACAGGCTGAACACTTAATAGTGAACTGCATTGCAGGTGCGATTTTTCAGAAGCTGACCTTGGAGATTAATAAGTTATGCGCGATTCCGATTCTTTGAACTGCATAAGTCCAGCTCAGCCACTGCGAAGTCAGGGCGACTGATCCTGTGATGGCAGGAGCAATGATCAGGACTTCTCCAGCCCGCGGAACGCGGGCTAAAGCACATCCGAGAAACTGCTTCGGAGCTTCTGAAAGAAAAAAGCTCCCATGACATACACGGCGATGCCGACGCCATACAGGTAGGCGAGGTGGGTCAAATTCAGCGGGAGGCCCCAGAAGGTGGTGCCGCGGGCTTCATTGATGACCAGCAGGAGGGGGTTGAAGCGGAGAAAGTGCCAGACGGGCGCGGAGATCTGGGAAACAGGATAGAAGATCGCACTGGCGAACATCAGGGCGAGGACCAGGAATTGGGTGATCTGGATCATGTCCCGCCAGAAGACACCGATGGCCGACAGACCCAGAGCCAGACCGAATGCTGCGAGTAGGAGGGGCAGCATCAGGACAGGTAACCAGAAAACCCCGCTCGTCAGGGGTACTCCGGTAACCAGCGCTCCAACCAATACCAGGCCGAGAGTGATTAGGAAGTGGATTACCGCTGATCCGACATTGGCGGCAGGCAAAATCTCCAAGGGGAAAACCACTTTCTTGACGAAATTGGGATTGGTGATGATGAGCGTGGGCGCGGTGGTCATGACTTCGGCCACAAAGTGGTGGATGGCCAATCCCAGGAACATGATCAGGGCGTACTCGATACGCGATTCAGGAACGGCGTCTGCTTTAAACCGTCCACTGAAGATAAAGCCAAAAACCAAGACATACAGTCCTAACATCAAGAGCGGGCTCAGAAAGGACCAGGCCAGACCTAGATGACTGCCTTTGTGACGCAACTCGACCTGACGCTTGGTGAACTGCCACCATAGGACCCGATGCTTCCAGAGGTTTGCGCTCAGCGAAGCCCTTGCTGGCGCTGGCGATGAGGCCGTAAATGGGACGGAGGAGGCGGGCATGGGGGAAGGTGGTAGGAGAAAGGGGCAGGGAACAGGGGGCAAGGAGGAAGACGATCGCGGAGGGGCGGTGTTGCCCGGTTTTGGTTCTGAGTTTATGGTGAAGGGGTGAGGTGCTGGCGGCGGCAGAGCGGAATGGGGGAACCTCGAATCTGAGACCTGAGCGCCGAGGCCTGAGATCGGAGGGGCACCGTACCAGTCGTGAGATTGAGTGGTCCGGTGCTGACGGCGATCGGCGGAGAGAGGAAGGCGCACGCGGCAACCAGAGAAGGGAGTTCGCTCAGGCCCTCTTGTGGGCACATTGCCGTAGGTCTGGTCTGCGCTTGGATCGGCAAACGGTGAAATGAGCGGCCATGACAAATGGGTTGAGGTAATCCGCCACCGCTTCCGGGCTTTTGGTGATAATTTACTGGTTGCCACGGCACCGGGTTTGCGGCGACCTGTCTGCTTTATCCCATGAAAAATCTGCGACTCCTCGCGGCTATGCCGCTCCTGATTGTTGGGCTCTTTGCCGCGGACTCCCTGTCGACGCCGGAGCAGTTCTATCCCCAGCTCGATGGCATCCTGAAGAAAGCCGTGGCCCAGTCACCCCGCATGATCAGCCGGGCCATCGATCTCGATATGGCCGAGAATGATCGCGTGGCCGCGCAGGCCGGCCTCTTGCCCTCGGTGGGCGGCTCCTACAGTTACAATCTGTCCCAGGACAAGCGCGGCGATCTGCCCGACCGGTCGAATGTCACCAAGATCTATTATAATTTCAGCGTCACCCAGCCGATCTACCATTGGGGTGAACGCCGCAACAATGCCCGCATGGGGGACATCCGGAAGCTGATGGCCGAAAGCAACTACACGGAGGCCTACCGCCTTTTCGCGCAGGAGGTTCGCAGCCTCTATCTGCGGCTCATCATCAGCAAACTGCGGGCGGACAAGGCGGCTTTCCAGAATGAATACTCCGCCAAGCAACTCGCGCGCAGCGAGGAGCGTCTGGCCAAGAAGGTTATCTCCGAGGCGCAGATGTTTGGGTTCCGCATGGAAGCCGAACGTTCCCAGATCGGGGCCGAACGGGCCCGGTTTGATTTGGAAAACGACAAGTCCTCCTTCGCCCGCCTCACCGGTCAGCCGATGTTGGCGGACAGCGAGATCCCCGACGTGATTCCCGCGATTTCCACGCAGGATTCTGCCATCCAGGGGATGTTGTCCGGGTTCCTCTCGCAGAAGGACGCGCCCACTCCTGAGGCACTGAATTACCGCAACTCCCTTGAGATTGAGAAGCTGAGTCTCGCCAACCAAAAAACCCGCCTCAAACCCAAGTTCAATCTGGTGGTCGGCGTCAGTCAGGATGAGCAGAGCTACAGTCTGAATGTGGCCCAGAAGTATTCGGTGAATTCCCGCTACGCCGGCATTTCCGTCAACTGGACGATCTTCGATGGTTTCGCCGCTCGCTCCGCGGTGCGCACGTCCCTTTCCAAACTGCGGATGATGGAAAACGATTACCGGGTGTTGACCGATCGACTCGCCCAGCAGGCCCAGACCCAGGCCAAGATGGCCGGTTTCTATGCCCGCTACGCCTCGATCAACGATCGCTACCTCGACTCGGGCGAGGGCAACGTGAAGTCCAAGAAAGAGGAATTCACCCGCGGCGTGATCGCCGAAGAAGATGTCAGCGTCGCCCAGCTCGGCCTCTACGACGCCAAGATCAATGCCTATTCCTCACGGGCTGATTACTATAACCAGGTCACTGAATTCCTCGGGACGGTCGTGCAGGATCCGGTCCTGAGCAACCTGTCGGTGAAATGAGCAAGCCTGAGTCTGCCAAGAGCAAGTGGAGCCTCTGGCTGGGATTGTCCGCCGTGGCGGTCATCCTGCTGGGTTACGGCATCAGTTATGTCACCCGCCCGGTGGCCGAGGTCGTGGCGGCCACCCGGACCAAGGCCATGCACATCGTGCCGGGCACGGTAGAGGTCAAGGCCGAGTACGATGTCCAGCTGAAGACCGAGGTCGCGGGGCGCGTCAAGTCCAGCGAGCTCGAGGTGGGCAAACGGGTGTTCAAGAACGATGTCCTGGTCACCATCGACTCCGGCGACATCGACCTGGAGATCGAGCGCATCCGCAACGAGCTCGTCGCGGCCAAGAAGCGCAATGAGCTGGGTTCGACGCTGCGGGCCGATGTGCTCAACGCCCGGGACACCCTCGATAATCTTGAGCGCCAGACCAAGGCCGGCGCGTTTCCGGCGGCGGAATTCGAGAAGGAGCGCCGGAAGTACCAGCAGCTCGAACAGCGCAAGGAACTGGACGAGGTGACCCTTCGCCTCGCGGTCGAGAACCTGGAAAACAATCTCAAGGCCAAGGAACGGGAAAAGGCCAAGATGATCATTGTCGCTCCCTCGGACGGCGTGGTGACCGAGGTCTTCGCCCGCGTCGGTGACCTGATCGGGGGCAATGCGCCCATCGCCAACCTGATCTCGGTCGGCCGGACCATTGAGGCCAAGTTGAGCGAGGAGAATTTCGCCGCCATCAAGGTCGGTCAGCGCGCCTCGGTGCGGTTCCTGACCTTCGGTGACACCCAGTACGCCGCCAGCATCGCGAAGGTCCTGCCTTCGGCCGATGCGACCACCCAGCGCTACTCGGTGCACCTCAACGTCACGCTGCCCGAAGGGCGCGTCCTGATGCCCGGCCTCACGGGCGAAGTCAGCATCATCATTGCGGAACGTCCCAATGCCGTGATGGTCCCGCGCCGGGCCCTGGTCGGCGATTACGTCTACGTGGTCGACGGCGGCAAGGTGGTGCGGACCAAGGTGGAGAAGGGGTACGGAACCTCCTTCCAGGTCGAGATTCTCAAGGGTCTGGACGTGGGCGCGCAGGTCATTGTCGAGCAACTCGACCGCTATCACCCGGGCGAGCGCGTGCGGACGGCCGTGCTCGAACGCTAACCGCCCGCCGGCACCGCCCAGCAGTGTCCACCAACCTCCGCATTGCCCTCCGGTTTCTGACCGCCAAGCGGCGCTCCATGCTCATGAGCCTCACGGGCATCGTCTTTGGCGTCGGGTTCTTCATCGTGACCCAGGCCCAGACGAGCGGCTTCGAGGAGTTTTTCGTCAAAACCATTCTGGGCACCAACGGCGCCATCCGCATCGAGGACCGGATCCAGGCCACGATGTTCTTCATGAGTGCGACCGGTACGCACACGGAGAGCACGTTCAACGTCGAGACACCGCGCGAGGCCCGCAAATACATCGCGGGTATCGAGGAGCCTGACGACATGATGGAGGCGCTGCGGCGTTTTCAGAATGTCTCGGGCCTTTCCACCGTGGTGGACGGCTCCGTGGTGGCGGACAGCTCCTTCAAGAACGATACCGCCAAGGTCTTTGGCATCCGCCTTTCGGACCACCTGGCGGTTTCCGACCTGGCCGCGCAGGTGGCGCGGGGCAGCGGCAGCCTGGAAAATTTCCGGACCACCCCCCAAGGGATCCTGATGGGCGGAGTGCTGGCGGAGCGCCTGGGCGTCACCGTGGGAGATTCGATCATTCTCCGGGCCGGAACCGAGCAAAGACGTTACCGTGTGTCCGGCATCTACTCCACCGGGGTGAGCGACATCGACCGCGTGCGGATCTACATGCATCTGGGCGAGGCCCGCTCGCTCCTGAAGAAGCCCACCGGCGCATCCTTCATCCAGGTCGCGCTCTTCGATCGTGATCGCGCCCCGCAAGACGCCCGGCAGATGGAGAATGTGCTGCGACACAGCGCCAAGAGCTGGCAGGAACGCGAGGAAAGCTGGTTGCAGGCGTTCAAGGCCCTGCAGATCTCCGCCGCGCTCACGGTGTCGACCATCATTCTGATCTCCGGACTGGGCATGTTCAACACCCTCGCGATGATCGTCATCGAGAAGACCAAGGAGATCGCGATCCTGCGCTCCATGGGCTATTCGCGGGAGGACATTGCCCGCATCTTCCTATGGCTTGGCTTCATCGTGTTGTTCGTCGGCACCATCGGGGGCTGGGCGCTCGGCGCGGGTGTGACCTACGGGGTGTCCAAGATGCCCATCAAGATTCGCGGCATCTTTTCCGCGGACAACTTTCAGGTTTACTGGTCCATCTGGCACTACGTGATCGCGACCCTGACCGCTGCCGTGGTCGTCATGACGGCCGCCCTCATTCCTGCCCGCCGGGCCGCCCGTTTGGAGCCGGGTGATATCATTCGCGGCACGTCGCAGTAAGTGCCGTGCAGGGAGAAAGGATCAGGGAAACAGGGAGAAAGGAGGATCGCATGAGCACTCGTTCAGGAGGCATGCTTCAATTTCGGGCCAAAACACCAAAACCAAAACGGAGAAGGACAAGCATATGAGCACCGAAAACAACACTGGCAGGGAGAACGAAGGCGGGGCAGATACTGGGAAAACGAAGAATTCGAGGATCCAACGCTTTGAGGATTTGATGGTCTGGCAACTGGCAGTAGATCTGGCTGCTTCGGTCTACTCGGCGTTGAGGCATTGCAGCGATTATTCGTTGAAGGATCAGATGCAGCGCGCTGCCGTTTCAATTTCTTCCAACATCGCGGAGGGGTATGAGCGCGACTCAAACGCGGATTTCATAAGGTTTCTGTACTATGCCAAGGGATCCTGTGGCGAAATCCGATCCCAGATTCATCTGGCTCGAAAGTTGGAGTTATTGAACGATCAAACAGCCCAGCCCATGGTTGAGGAGGCTCGCTTGCTTTCCCGGAAGTTGGGCGCCTATATCAGAGTCCGCGAAACCAAATTCTCGTGAGCAATTCACTCCCTTCTCCTTCCTCCAAGCTCCCTGCTCCCGCCGGCGAAGCCGGCATCGCCCTGCGCTGTGAGGGACTGCACCGCTACCTGGGACAGGGCGAGGGGAGGGTTCATGTCCTCCGGGGCGTGTCTTTTGAGGCCCGGCGGGGGCATGTGACCGCGATTGTCGGTCCCTCGGGCTGCGGCAAGAGCACGCTGCTCTACCTTTTGGGTCTGCTGGACCGCCCCGACGACGGTTCGATCTGGATCCGGGACCAGCTCATGTCCAACAGCGGTGATGTGGAGCGCACGGCGGCCCGCGGCGCGCACATTGGATTCGTCTTCCAGTTTCACTTCCTCATGCAGGAGTTTTCGGCGTTGGACAACGTGATGATGCCGATGCGCAAATTGGCCAAGCTCAATGAGAAGGAGATGGTTGACCGAGCCCAATCCTTGTTGGGGCACGTCGGGCTAGGGTCCAAGACGCATCGCCTGGCCACGCAGCTTTCGGGTGGTGAGCAGCAGCGTGTGGCCATTGCCCGGGCCTTGGCCAACGAACCGGCCATCATTCTGGCTGACGAGCCCACCGGAAATCTCGATGCGGCCAATTCCGGGATGGTTTTTGACCTCCTGACGCGCTTGGCCAAGGAAAACGGCCAGGCGGTCGTGCTGGTCACCCACAACCCTGAAATCGCCAACCGGTGCGACGAGATCAAGCCGATGAAGGATGGCCAGTTTTGCTGAATCCGAGACGGAGAAGCGGCCATCCTTGCGGTGATCCAAGGCTGAGATGGGTCACTTTTTACAGCGAAGATCATTCACCCGGGAGGCGAGGGGAGTGGTTTCCGATGGCCAAGGTCTGAATTTTCAGTCCGCTCAGCCTGCGCCCCTCTCTTCGTGGTCTGCTGCTCGAAAATAAGCAGCCCGTTTGAACACCGGGTTTGGACTAATATTCAGACTGTCTTCATCATCGTTCGAAATTTTGTTTTACATCCCCCCACCGCACACTCTTTGTTCTGGCGCATATTTTTCCCGCACACCCTCTGCTAGCCTGAATTCTTCGCTCAACCGAAAGGATAGACAACCGATCCTTCCGCTCCCGCGAATTCCAGTCTGACAAACCATGTCCAAGATATTTCCGAAATCCGCCAACGCTCTGCCCCTGCAGATCCTGATTTTTCTGGGCGTCCTTGGCGGCGTCGCGGCCGCTGGCATCACCTACTACGCCACGCCGGCTTACCTGCGTGTCGGGTACGCGCCGGTGCAGCCCGTTCCCTTTGACCACAGCCTGCATGCCGGCCAGCTCGGCATGGATTGCCGCTACTGCCACGCCTCCGTGGAAAAGTCCGCCACGTCGAGCGTGCCCGCCGCGCAGACCTGCATGAACTGCCACAGTGCGATCAAGACCCAGAGCCCGCTGCTCGAGGTCGTGCGCCAGAGCTACCAGACCGGCGAGGCCGTTCCCTGGGTGAAGATCCACAACAATCCCGACTACGTTTACTTCAACCACTCCGTCCACGTGAACCGCGGTGTCAGCTGCGTGGAGTGCCACGGCAAGGTCAACGAGATGAAGGTCGTCCAGCAGGCCCAGCCGCACAGCATGAGCTGGTGCCTCGACTGTCACCGCAATCCCGCCGCGCGCATCCGCGACCCGCAGGACGTCTACAATCTCGACTCACTGACCCTGGCTGCCCAGGGACGTTTGGACGAAGCCAAAAAATTCGTTGAACATGCCAAGATCATGCCGCCTACCAGCTGCTCCGGTTGCCATCGCTGATGAAACGCAAATTTGACCATTCCCCTGCCGTGAGCCTGTCGAACGGCGCCCCCACCGGTCCCAAATACTGGCGCAGCCTCGACGAACTCGCCGACACCCCCGGCTTCCGCGAGCACCTTGCCCGTGAATTCCCGGAAGGCGCCTCCACCATGGAAGGTGTCGACCGCCGGCAGTTCATGCGCCTGATGGCAGCCTCCTTCGCCCTCGGTGGTCTGGGCCTCGCGGGTTGCCGCCGCCCCGAGAAACACATTCTGCCCTACGGCAAGTCCGTGGAGTACACCGTGCCGGGTCTGCCGCTCTATTTCGCCACGGCGATGCCGCTGCGCAAGACGGCCATCCCGCTCCTCGCCGAGACCCATCAGGGTCGGCCGACCAAGGTGGAAGGCAATCCCACTTACGAGCCGCACGGCGGCGCCAGTTCGTTGCTGGCTCAGGCCTCCGTCCTCGATCTCTACGATCCCGAGCGCGCCACGAGCCACACCCAGGGTGCCAAGACCCTCAATGTTGCCGACGTCAACGACCTCCTCGCCCGCATCCGCAAGACCTATGCCGGCAATGGTGAAGGCCTGGCGTTTTTGGCCGACGAATCCGGTTCGCCGACCCGCGCCCGTCTCGTGGCCAAGCTGAAGAAGGAATTCCCGCGCGCCCTCTGGTCCGAGTTCGAGCCCGTGCAGGACGAACCGCCGGTCGCCGCCGCGCAGGCCGCCTTTGGCAAGAACGTCAAGCCGGTCTATCGTTTCGCCAAGGCCCGCCGCATCGTCAGCATCGATGCCGATTTCTTCCACGCCGAAGCCGGTTCGCTCTACTACGCCCGCGATTTCGCCAAGGGCCGCCGCGTCAGCAAGCCCGATGATGACATGAACCGCCTCTACGTGGCGGAGAGCGGTTTCTCGCTCACCGGCAGCATGGCCGATCATCGCCTCCGTCTCGCCAGCAGCCACATGCTGGCCTTCGCCGCCGCGCTCGCCGGCAAGGTGCTCGAGACCACGGTTTTTGAACCGCTGACCAAGGGCCTCGATCTCAATCCTCAGTGGATCGAGAAGTGCGCCGAGGATCTGTTGGAAAACGCCGGCAAGTCGCTCGTCGTCGCCGGTGCCCATCAGCCCGTGCAGGTGCATGTGCTCGCCTACGCGATCAACGCCAAGCTGGGCAATCTCGGCAAGACGATCGATCTCGTCGCGGTGGAGCCTTCCTCCGCCTCGACGATCTCGGCCCTCGCCACCGCCATCAAGGGCGGTTCGGTCAAGACCCTCATCGTTCTCAACGGCAATCCGGTCTACAACGCGCCGGCCGATCTGGGCTTCGCCACCCTGCTGAAGGCCGTGCCCGAGGTCATCCGTTACGGCTACTACCAGGATGAGACCTCCGCGCTGGCCGGCACGCACCTCGCGGCCACCCACTATCTGGAGTCCTGGGGCGATGCCCGCACGGTGGACGGCACGATCCTGCCGATCCAGCCGATGATCATGCCGCTGTTCAACGGCCTGAGCGAAGTCGAGCTGCTGGCCCGTCTGGTCGGCGAAGCCAAGCCCGACGCCTACGAGCAGGTCTTCCTGACCCGCGGCGGCGACAAGAAGGCCTTCGAGAAATTCCTGCACGACGGTCTGGTTGAGGGTTCGGCCTATCCGACGGTCAACGTGGCGTTTGATCCGCAGCGTTCCGCCTCGGTCTTCGCCAAAGCCCCGGCCTTCGCGGCGTTGTCCAAGGACAACCTCGAGGTTCGTTTCGCCACCGACCACAAGATGGATGATGGTCGCTTCGCCAACAATGGCTGGCTCCAGGAGTGCCCGGACCCGATGACCAAGATCGCCTGGGACAACGCGATCCTCGTCAGCCCCCGTCTCGGCAAGGAACTCGGCATCGTCCCCGGCGGCAGCCTGCTGCAGGTGGCGCGCAAGGAAGAGGCCGAATTCCAGCAGGGCAAGGAGAACGCCTTCATCGGTGAAGTCACCCTCAACGGTCGCACCGTCCGCGGTCCGCTGCACATCCAGCCCGGTCTTTCGAACTACACGATCGTGCTCCCGCTCGGCTACGGCCGCGCCAGGACCGGTCATGTGGGCACCGGCGCGGGCTTTGACGCCTACGCGATCCGCACCAGCGACGGCCTCGGCTTCGCCACCGGTGCCTCGATCAAGGTCAGCACCGAGCGCCAGCTCCTCGCCAACACCCAGGAGCACTGGTCCATGGAAGGCCGCGACATCGTGCGCGAAGCCAATCTGGACGAGTTCAAGGAAAACCCGGCGTTCGTCACCGCCATCGGCATGGAAGGACACTCCCCGGCCATCTACGGTGACTACACTCCCGAGCAGTTCGCGAAACTTCCGGAGGGGGATAGGGCCAAGCTTATCACGGCCCGCGCCGCCGGCACCCCGCGCGGCAACTCGCTTTACGAGACGCCGAACCTCGACGGTCTCCACCAATGGGGCATGTCGATCGATCTCAACACCTGCATCGGCTGCAACGCCTGCATCGTGGCCTGCCAGGCGGAGAACAACATTCCGATCGTGGGTCGCGACCAGGTCAGGCGCGGCCGCGAGATGCAATGGATCCGTCTCGACCGCTACTATTCCGACGGCCACGCCGATGCGGAAGCCTTCGGCGCCGAGGGCAACAAGCAGCTCCCCGGTGATTCCGACGATCCGTCGGTCTCCCCCCAGGTTTCCCTGCAGCCGATGACCTGCCAGCACTGCGAGCTCGCCCCGTGCGAGACGGTATGTCCGGTCAACGCCACCGTGCACGATGATGAAGGCCTGAACATCATGGCCTACAACCGCTGCATCGGTACCCGCTATTGCGCGAACAACTGTCCCTACAAGGTTCGTCGCTTCAATTTCTTCGACTTCAACAAGCGTGCGACGGACGCCCTCTACATGGGTCCGCTCGGCCACCAGAAGGAAATGCCCGAACTGGTGAAGATGGTGAAGAATCCCGACGTCACCGTGCGCATGCGCGGCGTGATGGAGAAGTGCACCTATTGCGTGCAGCGCATCCAGCAGGCCAAGATCGCGCAGAAACGGAAGGCCGGCGCCACGGGCGACGTGCTCATTCCCGACGGCACGATCAAGACCGCCTGCCAACAGGTGTGCCCGGTCGATTCCATCGTCTTCGGCAACGTCAAGGACGAGACCAGCCAAGTTTCCCGGCTCAAGGCCCAGAAGCACGACTACGCTGTCCTCGGTTATCTCAACGTCCGTCCCCGCACCACTTATCTCGGCAAGCTCCGCAACCCGAACCCGCACATGCCCGACTACGCCAAGCTTCCGCTGAGCCGCGTGGAGTACAACCAGAAGAACGGCCACGCCGACCACGGCGCGGCCCACGGCCATGACGATCATGCCGCCAAGCACGGAGGGCACGAATAATGGGCGCGCACGCTTCTGATCATCCGGCGCCGGCCATTCTCACCGAGGTCAACCCGGTGGTGATTCCCCGCCGCGAACTGGTGGAGAACCACCGCGACTTCAAGTGGATCACCGACAAGATCTGCGGCATCGTGGAAGGGACCACCCCGGTCTGGTGGTGGTGGTGCTTCGGCCTCGCGGCCATCATCGCCTCCTTCACCGTCGCCGGTCTCGTGTACCTTGTGTCCACGGGCGTCGGCGTCTGGGGTCACGCCAACCCGGTCAACTGGGCCTGGGACATCGTGAACTTCGTGTTCTGGATCGGTATCGGCCACGCCGGCACCTTGATCTCGGCCATTCTTTGCCTCCTGCGCCAGAAATGGCGCACCTCGATCAACCGTGCCGCCGAGGCCATGACGATCTTCGCCGTGGTTTGCGCCGCGATCTTCCCGGTCTTCCACGTCGGCCGCATCTGGTTTGCCGTGATGCCGGGTTACCTGTTCCCGTTCCCCAACTCCAACGGCATCTGGCAGAACTTCCGTTCTCCCCTGGAGTGGGACGTGTTTGCGGTGTCCACCTACGGTACGGTTTCCGTGCTGTTCTGGTACGTCGGTCTCATTCCCGACCTCGGCACCCTCCGCGACCGCTTCACGGCCGCTGGCAAGGTGATGCGCGCCCGGATCTATGGCTTCTTCGCCATGGGCTGGCGCGGTTCCAACCGGCAGTGGAGCAACTACGAGATGGCCTACCTGATTCTGGCCGGCATCTCGACCCCGCTCGTGCTCTCCGTGCACACGATCGTGTCCTTCGACTTCGCCGTCTCGCTGATCCCCGGCTGGCACACGACGATCTTCCCGCCGTACTTCGTGGCGGGCGCCATCTTCTCCGGCTTCGGCATGGTGCTCACGCTCATGCTGCCGCTGCGGGCCATTTTCCGCCTCGAGGACCTGATCACGCAGTATCACATCGACTGCATGTGCAAGATCACCCTGGCGACGGGCACCATGGTGGGTTACGCCTACTCGATGGAGTTCTTCATCGCGTGGTATGGCGCGAATCCGTATGAAGGCTTCGCGTTCATCAACCGCGCCTTCGGTCACTACGCCTGGGCCTACTGGATCATGATCGGCTGCAACGTCATCACGCCGCAGTTCTTCTGGTTCAAGTCCATCCGCGAAAACACCACGATCGTCTGGATCCTCTCGATCTTCGTCAACGTGGGCATGTGGTTCGAGCGCTTCGTGATCATCGTCACCTCGCTGGCCCGCGACTTCCTGCCCTCAAGCTGGGGGTACTATTCGCCCTCCATCGTGGAGATCTTCACGTTCTTCGGCACCTTTGGTGTCTTCTCCTTCCTGTTCCTTCTCTTCATCCGCTTCGTGCCCATCATGCCGATGTCCGAGGTGAAGGCGGTCATCCCGGCGGCCGATCCGCACGGTGCCCACAAACACTGAGGAACCTGCCATGACCAAAAATTACGGAATCATCGCCGCCTTCGACACCACGCCTGATCTCTATCATGCGTGCGAAAAAGTCCGGGACGCCGGCTACTCCCAGTGGGACGCGATCACGTCGTTTCCCATCCACGGCCTCGATGCCGCCATGGGTGTGCGCCGTTCCAAGGTGCCGCGCTTCTCGCTCGCCGGCGGCATCCTCGGTTTCTGCACCGGCATGAGCTTCATCGCCTGGCTGGGTCTCTCTGAGTACCCGCTGGTCGTGGGCGGCAAGCCCTACTTCAGCCCGATGTTCGCCTTCCCGGTGTCCTACGAGCTGACCATCCTTTTCACGGCCTTCGCGACCATCGGTGGCATGTTCTTCCTGAACAAGCTGCCCATGCATTACCACCCGCTGATGAAGGCCCCGCAGTTTGTCCGCGCCCTGGACGACCGGTTCTACATTGTGATCGAGGCCAAAGACCCGAAATTCAACGCCGCCGCGACCCGCAGCCTGCTGGAGCAGGCCGGTGGCAAGGACATCGTCGAAATCGAGGAATAAGATGCGCTACGCCTACTACACCCTCGCTTTCCTTGTCGTGCTGCTCCTCTCCGTGATGGGCTTCCGCGGCATGACCTCCACCCGGCCGCCCATCGAGATCTGGCCCGACATGGATCATCAGGCCAAGTACAAGCCGCAGGCGGAATCGAAGTTCTTCGCCGACGGCCGGGCGGATCGTCCGATCCCCGCCGGTGCCGTGCCGTTTGGCCGGAGCAGCCAGTCCGCTGATCCCGCCTTCCTCCGCGCCGATGACGCCCGATATGCCGGCATGAATGCCGACGGCTCCTTTGTCCGCGGTTTTCCGGCCGGCATTGAAGTGACCCGCGAATTTGTGACCAAGGGCCAGAACCGCTACCAGATCTACTGCGCCCCGTGTCACGGCGCGCTGGGTGACGGCAACGGCATCACCAAGTCCTACGGCATGGTCGCCACCCCCACTTATCATGATGACCGCCTCCGCAGCATGGCGGAGGGCGAGATCTACAACACGATCACGCACGGCAAGAACACCATGTTCCCCTATGCTGACAAACTCAGCCCCGATGAGCGTTGGGCGGTGATCGCCTACGTTCGCGCCCTGCAGCGCGCCCATCATGCCACGATTGACGATGTCCCCCTCGAACAACGCGGAGGCCTGAAGTAACATGAGCGCCTCATCCGCCCCCGTTTCCACCTCGGCTCTCGCCGGCAAATTCCTCATGGCCGGTGTGGCCGGTCTTGCCCTGACCGCCGTCGGCCTCTTTGTCGGCGACGCCCATGGCGTCGCCCTCTCTTACGTTGTCGGCATCGCCTATTGGTCGGCGGTCGCCATCGGCATGCTGATGCTGGTGATGATCCACCATATCTTCGACGCCGGCTGGTCGACGGTCATCCGTCGCCAATTCGAGCACGGCCTCGCCTCGTTCCCCTGGCTGTTCCTGCTCTTCGTTCCCCTGCTGATCTCGGTCTGGATCAAGCCCGGTGCCGTCTGGCCCTGGATGGATCTCAACCACCCGCTGCATGGCGGCCATGGCACCGTGGGCACGGACATCCTCTACCAGAAGAAGGCGAGTTTCCTCAACCGGAACATGTTCACCGGGATGACGATCGCTTTCTTTGCCGGCTGGGTCTGGCTTTCCGCCCGTTTGCGCAAGGCCTCGTTTGCCCAGGACAGTGACGGCTCGGCCAAGTGGACCTTCATGAACCGCAAGACCGCGGCCTTCGGCATTCCGATCAATGCCCTGGCGCTGAGCTTCGCGGCGATCTACTGGATGAAGAGCCTCGAGTACCACTGGTTCTCAACCATGTACGGTGTCTGGTTCTTCGCCAATTGCATGCGCGCCGCCCTGGCCTTCGGCGTGGTCATCACCTGGTGGCTCTACCACCGCGGTGACTACAAGGGCATCTTCAACACCAACCAGCTGCACTGCCTCACGGCGCTCGCCTACGCCTTCGTGGTGTTCTGGGCCTACGTGACCTTCTCGCAGTACTTCCTGATCTGGAACGCCAACGTTCCCGAGGAGACCTTCTGGTACAATCTCCGTGAACACGGTGACTGGTTGTGGGTCGGCATGCTGCTGCTCTTCGGTCACTTTTTCGTGCCGTTCCTCACCTGGCTTTCCTACCGGCGCAAGTCCACGCTCAAGCCCGCGCTGGTCATCAGCCTGTGGATCGCCGCGATCATCTTGGTGGATATCTGCTACAACGTCCTGCCGGCCCTGAAAGACGCCCATGACGAGCCGATGCCCTTCCTCTCGATCAACCTCCTTTGGGTTCTTTCCTCCGTGGTCGGCATCGGCGGCATCTGCGTATGGGCCTACCTCCGCAGCTTCGTCACCGCCAAGCTGATCCCGATCCGCGATCCCCGCATAGTTGAGTCCCTCACCCACCACGAGGCCACCGCCCCATGAGTGAATCCTCCTCCCAGTTCTCCTTTCCCCACCGCACCCCGGTCTTCACGGCCATCGTGGTGATCGCCTGCTTTGCCTCCTTTGCGTGGCTAGCCAAGAAAATCTACCGGCCTCATGCCGGCACCGTGCAGACGGTGGAAGGCGTGTTGACGCCGGCGGACCGCAAGGCGCGCCTGGCCGAACATCGCACCAAGGAAAAGGCCGACGCCACCAGCTACGGCTGGGTCGACCAACCCAAGGGCATCGTCCGTCTGCCCATCGACCGGGCGATCGAGCTCACCGTCCGCGAACACGTGAAGAAGTAACCTTTGCTGATGAATTCCAACGACCAAACCGATCGGGCTGAGCAGAGGGAGATCGACGCCTCCGCCAAGTGGCCTGTGCTCGTCTTTTTTGCCTCGGCGATTTTCTGGCTGATTCTGGGCGGCGCCATGCAACTGGCCGCCACCATCCAGCTGCACACGCCGACCTTTCTGGCGGATTGCGTGTGGTTCACCCATGGCCGTCTGGCCCCCGCGGCCCAAAATGCCCTCGTCTACGGCTGGGGCTTCAATGCGGCCTTCGGCTTTGGTCTCTGGCTCATGGCGCGACTGTCCGCCACCACGCTCCGTCACGGTGGCTGGCTGTTTGTGGCCGCGAAGTTCTGGAATGTTGGCATTTTCCTCGGGATTGGCGGCATTCTGACCGGCTACTCGACCTCCTTTGAGCTTTTGGAGATGCCCCGTTACGTGACCCTGCTGTTGCTCGTCGCCTACGCGTTGATCGGCGTCTGGGGCGTGACCACGTTCAGCATCCGCAACACGGAGAATGTGTACGTTTCCCAGTGGTACCTTTTCGGCGCGGCCTTCTGGTTCCCGTGGGTGTACACGATCGCCCAGGTGATGCTCTTCCGGGCTCCGGCCCGCGGCGTCCTTCAGCCGATCATCAACGCCTGGTATCTGGAAAGCCTCTATGGCCTCTGGTTCATTCCCATGGCCTTGGCGGCCATCTACTATTTTCTGCCCAAGATCCTGGGCACGCCGATCCGCAATTACTACATCGCCCCGCTGGCTTTCTGGTGGCTGGTGATCTCCACGGCTCTCGCGGGTGGCAGCCGGCTGATCGGTTCGCCGGTGCCGGTCTGGATTCCCACCTTGGGCATCGTTGCCAGCATGATGCTCGTGCTGCCGCTGTTCATCATCGGGCTCAATTTCTGGGGCACGCTTTCCGGCCGTCTGGGCGCTGCCGGAGCCAGCCTCACCCTCCGCTTCATGGTTCTGGCCATCGCGGGTTTTGCGCTGAGTGCGGGCCTGGGCCTCTTTCTTTCGCTGCGCAGCGTTTCGGCCATCCTGCAATTCACCCTCCTGACCGATCTCCGGGACTGGCTGACCTTCTATGCCTGCTTCTCGGTCGCGATGTTTGGCGCCGCCTATTTCCTGCTGCCCCGCCTGACCGGCAAAGAGTGGCGCTCCACCGCGCTCATCAAGGCCCATTTCAGCGCCAGCCTGCTGGGCGTCATTCTCCTGACCGTGGCCATGGCCTGGGGTGGTTCGCAGCAGGGGCACCTGCTGAACAACCCGGCGGTGGCTTTTGCTGATATCACCCGGCAGATGGTGGGCTGGCACACGGCCCACTCGGTCGGTCTCGGCCTGCTTCTCGTCGGCCATCTCGCCTTTCTGATCAACTTCGTCTGGATCGCCTGCCCGATCAATTCCCGGAGCACGCCGCTGGCCCAGATCAAGAATCCTCCCGCTCTCGCCCTCGCGACCAAGGAGGGACACGCATGAAAAACGGTCTGACACTTTTCCTCGGCGTATTCGCCACGCTGGCCATTTCCTGGGCCGTCTTGTTGCTCGCGGCCCACCGGCAGCTCGGCAGCCTGCCGCAGTTCAAGGATCCGGTGGATGAAGTCCTCCATCCGCAACCGCTCTCCGGTATCGCGGAGCAGGGGCGTCTGGTCTATCAGGACCTCGGTTGCGCCACCTGCCACACCCAGCAGGTGCGCCGTGAGGATTTTGGCGGCGACATCAAGCGTCACTGGGGTGAACGTCCCGGCTATGCCCGCGACTACCTCCGCGACAAGGTCGTGCTGTTCGGCCAGAGCCGCCTCGGACCGGACCTGCGGAACGTCGGCGCCCGCATCCCGGAGGCCGAATATTACTACAAGTTGCTCTACGCTCCCGAATCCAAGATGGGTGGCCAGCCGATCGCCCACGGGATGCCGGCGCACAAGTTCCTGTTTGAGGAGCGCCCGCTCAACGGCAACCAGCCTTCCTACAAGGCGATCAAGCTGCCCTCCGAGTTTGCTCCCGCCGGCAATGTGGAGGTGGTGCCGACCGCCCGTGCGGAGGCCCTGGTCGCCTTCCTTCTCAATCTGAAAGACACCTACGACTATCCTGTCGAGCGCAGCCTGAACGCCGCGGCAACCACGACGGGAGGCCACTAAGATGAGCCAGCATTCCGACAATAACTTCAAGGTCGAGCAGTCCGCTGCCAGCGACGACAGCATCCAGCAGGTTCACGCGCAGCTGCAGCGTCAGAAACCCGAGAAAAAGAACGGCTACTCCATGCTGCCGCTCATCTTGCTCGGTCTGATGTGCACGGCCGTGTTCTTCGGCTCGATCTACATGGCCCACAATTCCATTCGTTTTGACCCGCTGGTGGTCAGCGAACACGCGAAGCGCGAAAAGCCCGGCGCGATGGCTCAGGAAAAGATTCCGCGCAAGGTGCTCGGCAAACCGGTTTTCATGGCCAATTGCGCCACCTGCCATCAGGCGACTGGCATGGGCGTCCCCGGGGCGTTTCCTCCCTTGGCGGGCTCGGACTGGGTTGCCGGCTCCGAAGAGCGGATCATCCGCATCGTGCTTCACGGCCTGAAGGGACCGATCACCGTGTCGGGCAATCACTATGACAACGTCATGGCGCCCTTGGGTGCCGTCCTCAAGGACGAGCAGATTGCCAATGTGCTTTCGTATGTCCGCTCGGAATGGGGTAACAACTATCCCGAGGTCGAGCCGGAGACGGTGGCCCGGATCCGGGCTGAGACCACGGGGCGCTCAGTCAACTGGACCGCAGACGAGCTCCTGAAGATCGGCAATTGAACCGACTGAAACTTCTCGACAAAAAGGCCGGGTGATATGCCCGGCCTTTTTTCTGGAAAAATCAATCTCCCTGAGCTGTGGGAAACGGGCATTGCACCTATTCCCGCGAAACGAAGCGCCCGTGCTGACCGCTTAGGGATTAAGCAAAGAAGCCACACACCCCGGCGCTTCGCGCCACCCCTCTTCCCATAGGGGACCCAATCAACTCGACTCGAAATCCCCTTTGGGAAGAGGAGTGCCCGACAGGGCGGCACGGGTTGAGGACCGGCGCATCCAGGCCGCGCCCGGTGTCACTCGTTTACGTGAGCCTCAATCGGCAGACGCGGTTGCAGGCTGGTACACGAGCACCTCAAATACGTGGAGATTCGTGACGTTCGCGTCTCCGACATCGCTGTCCGATTTCAGAGACCCGGGCGATCCAGGGTCCCTGAAACCGATGGCCCGATCGGGCTCAATTGCCGCCCTTCAGCAGGCCGCCCAGGCTGGGCATCTGGAACCGCTCGAAGCCGGCCGGAGGCACGAAGAGCGAGGCGGGCAGGGAACCGGGCTGGATCTTGGTCGCCTCCATGCGGAAGGTTTCCTTGGATTTGCTGTCGGTGGTGACGACGCGTAGGGGAAAGCCGGGCTTGCCCTTGAATTTCTCCTCCCAGCTGGAGGCGGCCTTGGATTTGCCGCCGCCGAACATGGCCCCCATGCCGCCGCCGCCCGCCTGATTGTTGCCCATGCCCATGAAGGTGCCGAGGCCCTCGGCAATCCAGATCTCGGTCGTCGTGTTCTTGTCCTTGGAGATGTATTCCTCGCACTTGTAGCCGAGGATGGTCTCGGTGCGACCGGTCTTCTCGATGTTCGGATCCTTCATCTCGGCATCCTTCATCGCCTTTTCCACCGGCTGCTTGATGGGCATGACCATGTACATTTTCTGTTCCGTCATGAGCATGAGCATTTCCATCTTGTTCAAGTCCATGATCGTGGCAATCGCATGACCGTCGGCATTCATGTCGATGCGGAGGGCCTGACCCTTGATGGAGTAATCCAGGGTCATGGGCTTGCCCTTGCCGGCGGTCATCGTAAGGCTGACCTTGCCTTCGAAGGCATCGGCCGCGGAGCAGACACTGGCGATGAGGAGGGTGCCCATCGCGAGGAAGCGGAGTAGAAGATTCATGGCGGGAAGATGAGTGTTCGGACTACGGGACACAAGCCGGCGTTGAAGGGCGTTGCCAAAAGTAGCCGCGCTGCAATGTTCGGGTCATGCCCTCTGAATACCGCATCCTGCGCACCGTCGAATTTGGTGAAACGGACATGGCGGGCATCATGCATTTCTCGAACTTCTTCCGCTGGATGGAAGCCTGTGAGGCGGCGTTCTACCGCTCGTTGGGACTGCCCCTGATCTCCTTTGTCCCGGGTAACATTGTGGGCTGGCCGCGGGTCAAGGCGTCCTGTGAATACAAGTCGCCCTTGCGCTTCAACGATCAGGTTGAGGTGAAACTGTTGGTGCGGGAGGTGCGGACCCGGGGTGTCATTTTTCAGTTTCAGTTCCGGCCGATTGATGCCGAGGGGCAGGTCGGTCCGGATATCGCGGCTCATGGCGAAATTGTGGCGGTCTGCGTGACCGCCGATGCCTCCGGGAAAATGACGGCCCAGCCCATTCCGGCGGAGGTGAAGGCGAAGCTGGATATTGCGCCAGTGGCGCTGCTGGTCAAAGCCTGACCTCAGGCCCTGCTTAGGTTCTTTCCTGCCAAGGACGGGGCAGCACATCGACGGCGTAGGTCCGGATGGAGTCCGATTTGCCCTTTACTTGCATGCTGCCAAGGAAGCGCAGATTTTTGGCGACGCCCGCCGCGACGGCGGTGGCTTCGCTCACGATGATCAGGGTCTGGTGCGCCGGTTCCTTGGTTTGGGTTTCCAGTCGCGAAGCCAGGTTCACGCCGTCGCCGATCACGGTATAGTTCAAGCGGGTCTTGGAGCCCATGTTGCCGGCGACGACCCGGGCGGTGTTGATGCCGATGCCAAAGGTCAGGCGCGGTCGGCCTTCGGCGGTCAGCTGGCGGTTGAGATCCTCCAGCGCATCACCCATGGCGCGGGCCGCCGTGATGGCGCGGGCCGCGGCGTCGGGGATGGCGACGGGGGCGCCAAAGAGGGCCATGATGGCGTCACCGATGTACTTGTCGATCACGCCACCGTGCTGCTCGATGATCGTGCTCATGCGATCCAGATAGCGGTTGAGGAGGGCCAGCACCTCGGTCGGAGGCATCTTTTCACTCAGGCTGGTGAATTCGCGAAGATCGCAAAAGAGAATCGTGACCTCGCGCTCCTCGCCGCCGAGTTTCAGGTCGGATTTGAGGAGCTGGGTGGCGATTTCGGGCGAGACGACCATGCCCAGAAGATTGCGGACGCGATCGCGTTCGGCCAGACCGGCGGTCATTTGGTTGAAGGCGGTGGCGAGCTGGCCGAGTTCGTCCTCCCTAGGGAGGTTGATGGATTGGGAATAGTCGCCGGCCGCCACCAGTCGGGTATGGCGGGCCAGCAGTTGCACGGGCTCGCTCAGCCCGCGGGCGAGCCACAAGGCCGCCAGGCACGCGACCGCAAGGGCGGCCAAGGAGATCTTCAGCATGGAATTCTGCAACTGGATCGCCGGGGCCATTTCGGTCGCCAGGGATCTTTGCAAGGCGATGTGCACTGGGAATTCACCCAAGAGCGGCAATTTCTCGTACAGGGAGACATAGGGTTCGTGATCGAGGGTCAGGATTTGGGTGATCCCGGCCGTGCCGCTGTCGTCCATGCCGATCCGGTGGGCCACTTGCGCCGCCATCGCTGGGCTCAAGGTCGTGGAGAGGACCCGCGGCGCACCGTCTTTCGGCGACGACACAAAAGTCACTTCCAGTTGCGTGGTCTTCTTGATGGCCAGGGCGAACGCTTGATCGATCGGGTAGGCCAGGCCGAACCAGGCGGCGATGTTGGGGAAAGGAGCGTAGAGCGGTACCACCACCAAAATATGCAGTTTGCCGCCGAGGTAGGAGTAGTCGCTTGCTTGCTCCATGTCCTTGTCGGTGGCTTCCTGGATCAAGTGGCGGAACGGCCGCATGTTCTCCTCCCCGAGAACCTCATCGGTCGATGCCAGCATTTTCCCGTCGGGGGAGAACAGCGTGATCACCGGGGCTTTCACCCGATGCGTGTAGCTCACCAGGGTCGTGCGCAGCGTCGCGGCATCCAGCACCTCCTGCTGGAGCAGCGGCTTGATGGCCGCATCCCCACTCATGACCTTGGCGCTGCCGGCGAGAAAATCGATGCGTTCGGTGAGATTTTGGTGGAAGATCAGGGCGCCGTTGCGGAGGTTTTGATCAATGTGGTCGATGGCGTTCGCCCGATTGGCCCGGTCGATCAGGAGATACACGATGCCCAGGGCGCCCGCCAGCAGACCCAGCAGCAGGCAGACGAGACGGGTGCTGAAGCGGTGAAACTGGAAGGAGGGCAAAGCCACGTGCCCCTCAGTAGTCGGAGGACTTGCCACCCGGTGCCCGCCGGATGCGCTTGTCCGGCTTGAGGGCCACCGCGAATTCCAATACCGCGTTTTGCTCCGGTGCGGACGTGATTTCCTGCACCAAGGGGGCCGGGGCCCGGGGATGCCAGACCTCAAGGCGGTAACGGCCCGGCGGAAGTGGGGGCAGGGCGGCCGCTCCAGTACTGTCGGTCTTGGCGAAGTACGGCGTCGGCAGCACGACGATATAGGCGAGCATCCAGTCGTGGATGTTGCAGCCGATGGTGATGATGCCGGGGGTGTCGAACACGACGGTTTCTGACGCACCGCTCTTGTAGAGGGGGATCTCAAAACGTTTGGGCTTCGACAGCGAGTAGACATGGTGTTGCACCGTGTCCCGATTCGGAAAATTGACGCGCGCCCCGACCTGCACCGCGGTCACGTAGGGTTGAAATTCCTGGTCCTTTTGTTCGATCTGGAATGTCTCATCGGCCGCGGCGGGCGGCGCGGATTGGTCCAGTGGTGTGGCCGAAACCACGGCATCGGCGACAGGCTTTTCATCGAGGGTGGTGCGGACGACGACCTTGACGGCATCGGCCGCTCCGGCGATGGAGCATAGGAGACCGCAGAGCAACAGGCTGGAAGAGGGAAAGCGCATGATCAGAAGCGTTGGACGTAGCTGAGTGAAAGCATACGGGTGAGATAACTTTCGCCGTGGCCCACGACAATGGTCTGTTCGTAGCGGATGGGCAGCGAGCGATCCCGACCCAAGGCCGGGGACAGCTCCAGCCAGACCTTATCCGCATGGGCCGACATGGTGTAGGCCTGCCAGTTGGGTCCGTAGGTAAGGATGTCGGTGGTGTTCTTCCAAATCTCGAAGACGTAGGGAAAACTGGCGCCGCTGCCCCCGATCCAGGCATAGGTCACTTGATCGCCCCATTCGCGCTTCAGTCCGCCGGTGAGTTGCCAACGATCTGATAGATCGTAACGCCCCTCCAGGGAGAGTCCGCCGTGTTGGTAGTCGTAAACGCGGGCCCGGCCGTTGTTGACCATGAAGTCGGCGGCCAGAACGGTCTGCCAGGAATCGCTCCATCGTTTGGACCAAGAAAGCCCAGCATCCCAACGGTTGCCCGTCCGCATGGTTTCCCGATACCAGCTGCCAGTGAAACTGAGATCAGCTCGAAAGACCGGGGCCATCGGACCCAAACCGGCCTTGCGGCGCGCCACCAAAGTCAGGCCGGCGAGCGTGCGGTCCAGTCCGTCGAACCGGGGGCACTTTTCCAGTCCGGCTTTCGTGGAGAAGGCCAGGCTCAAGTCGCGCGAGAGCTGGTTGCGCCATTCGGCCTCGGCCGAGGCGGCATAGATCACGGCATCCTTTCCCGCCTCTTCGTAGGGACTGCGGGTGATGTTTTCCGTCCAGGATGCCGAACCGCTCCCGCTGATAATGGGTTCGGCCCCGGCGGTGGCGCCAAAGCCCAGCAGACACACAAGGTTGAGCAGCGCGAGGGGTTTCTTCAAAGCAACTCCCTGATAACTTCCCAGACGTTCTCAGCAACCATACAATGGCCTTGGGGGTTGGGATGTATGCCATCGGGCAGATTGAGAGCAGGGATGCCGCCGACCCGGTCCAACAGGAAGGGCACCAACACCGCGCCCGTGCTTCGGGCAATATCGGGGTAGATGGCGGCGAATTCCCGCGTGTATTCGGGGCCCATGTTGGTTGGCATCTGCATGCCGGCGATGACCACCGTTGCGCCCGGTTTGCGCTCGCGGATGCGCGTGATCATGGCCTCGAGGTTGGCCCGGGTGGTGGCGGTTGCCACGCCCCGCAGGCCGTCATTGCCGCCGAGCTCGATGAAAAAGATGTCCACGGGCTGCCGCAGGATCCAGTCGAGCCGGCGCAGGCCGCCGGCCGTGGTCTCGCCGCTGAGGCCGGCGTTGACGACCCGCCAGGGCAGGTTGCCGGCCTCGATCTTTTTCTGAATGAGGGCTGGGTAGGCCTCATCGGGGTCGACACCGTAGCCGGCGGTCAGGCTGTCGCCGAAAAAGATGATCGTTTTGGTTTCGGCCGCCCCCAGCCACGTCACCAGCAACAGCACGCCCAGGACCAGGCCCAAGGATTGGCTTTTGCGCTTTGGCGAATGTTCACTCTTGTTCAGGCCCATTGTGATGACTGCCCAAAGTGTTCAAACCATCCTGAATGTCCAGCGCCTGACCAAAACCTACGCGACCGCCGCCGGTCCGCTCACGGTGTTGCAGGAAGTCTCGTTCTCCATCCCGGCCGGCGGCACCTGCGCCATCGTCGGTCCCTCGGGCAGCGGCAAGACCACCCTGCTGGGCCTCTGTGCGGGACTGGACCAGCCGTCCACCGGCAGCGTGCTGCTGGACGGCCGGGAGATCGGCGGACTGACCGAGGACCAGCGCGCCCTGGTGCGCAACGAGTGCGTGGGGTTTGTCTTCCAGAACTTTCAACTAATCCCGACGCTGACCGCCCGGGAAAACGTGCTGGTGCCGCTGGAATTGCGGGGCGGGGTGGTCAACGAGACGGAAGCCAAGGATCTGTTGGACCGGGTCGGCCTGGGGGATCGCCTGGATCATTACCCGTCGCAACTCTCGGGAGGTGAGCAGCAGCGGGTCGCGCTGGCCCGGGCCTTCATCAACCGCCCCCGCATTCTGTTTTGTGACGAGCCCACCGGCAACCTCGACGGGGACACGGCCCACGCGATGGTCGACCTCATATTCGGACTCAACCGCGAACGCGGCACGACTTTGGTGCTCGTGACCCACGATCTCGAACTCGCCCGCAAAACCCAACGGATTCTCCGCCTCCGCTCCGGCCAGGTGATCTCGGACGAGACCACTTGAACCGATAGATCTTCATACGGGCCACCACGAAATACACCAAATACACGAAAGGAAATCGCCATGAGTACCATCATCTATCCCGAATTGTCTTATAAAATAATGGGTGCCTGCTTTGAGGTTTATAAGGAGAAAGGCTGTGGCTTTCTCGAGGCGGTCTATCAGGAATGTCTCGAACTTGAGTTCGCCGATCAGGGAATCCCGTTCAGTGCCAAGTGTAAGCTAAACATGGAATACAAGGGCAGGCCATTGCATCAGACCTACGAGCCAGATTTTGTTTGCGACGATAAGATTATCGTCGAGATCAAGGCGGTATCAGCGCTCACGGATGAGCATCGCGCCCAGTTGCAGAATTATCTCCGAGCCACGAAGCTCCGTTTGGGGCTGTTGATCAACTTCGGTCATTTTCCGAAGGTGGAAGCCGAACGGATTGCCCTGTGATTTCGTGTATTTGGTGTATTTCGTGGTAATCCCCTCATGAACTTCATCCTCAAGATGGCTTGGCGGGATACGCGGGCTTCCCGGCGGCGGTTGCTGTTGTTTTTCCTGGCGGTGGTGCTGGGAGTGGCGGCGCTGGTGGCGGTCAGTTCCGTGCGGGACAATCTCCGCCTCGCGATTGCGGAGCAGACCAAGTCCCTGCTCGGCGCCGACCTCACGGTGAACTCGCGCGCGGAATTCCCGGGCGAAACGATGGAGTACTTCGCCAGTCTCGGCGAGGCGCGTGCGCGGGAGATATCCTTCAACTCCATGCTGCTCGTGCCGCGCGAAGGCGGACCGACCCGCCTGGTGCAGGTGCGCGCCATCGAGGGTGAGTTTCCCTTCTACGGGGATTTCGACACCGCTCCGGCCGGCGCGCGGGCTTCGCTTCGCGGCGGGATGAATGCCGTGCTCGAGGAGAGCCTCATGGTTCAGTTTAACCTCAAGGAAGGCGACCCCATCCGGCTCGGCAGCGCCGAGTACCGTGTGGCCGGCGCCTTGCGGGCCA
The DNA here is from genome assembly GCA_046346755.1 of Opitutaceae bacterium. Classification (GTDB taxonomy): domain Bacteria; phylum Verrucomicrobiota; class Verrucomicrobiia; order Opitutales; family Opitutaceae; genus UBA6669. Next base: position 103,926 of record JAXMHM010000016.1, read on the forward strand.
TTCCGGGCGAGGCCATGGCTGTCACGCAGATGGCCCCACGGGTCTACGTGCCGCTCGCGACGGTCGGCGGGACGGGTCTCCTGCAGCCGGGCAGTATCTCGCGGCACCGGTTCTACTTCAAATTTCCCGCCGGCTTTGACGCGGACGCGCTCGTGCGGGACCTGCGGGAGCGCTTCCGCGAACAGCGCTTCGGTTACGACACAGCCGAGGAGCGCAAACGGGAGCTCGGCCAGTCCATCACGAACGTGAATTCATTTCTGAGCCTGGTCGGCTTTGCGTCGCTCCTCCTCGGCGCCATCGGTGTGGCCAGCGCCATCCATGCCCACATCCGGCAGAAGATTCCCACCATCGCCATGCTCCGCTGTCTCGGAGCCTCGTCACGCACGAGCTTTGCCATTTATCTGGTTCAGGGACTCGGGCTCGGCCTGGTGGGCGCCATCTTGGGCGCGGTGCTGGGACTCGCCCTGCAACTCGCTCTGCCTGGATTGTTGCGGGAGTTTCTACCCTTTGCCCTGCAAGCCTCGGTCTCTTGGTCGGCGCTGGGCGGAGGCCTGGGGGCCGGTCTGGTCGTGAGCGTGCTGTTTGCCCTGCTGCCACTGTTGGAGGTGCGTCGGGTGTCGCCCTTGCTCACGCTGCGATCTGCCGTGGTGCCGAGCGGCGGACGCGACTGGTGGCAGTTGGTCATGCTGGTGGTGATCGGGGCCGCCGTGTTCGGTTTCGCCTACTGGCAGACCGGCCGGCTGCGCTATGCCGCGGGTTTTGCCGGGGCGCTGGCCGTCAGCTTTGCGGTGCTGGCCGGGATTGCCCGGGCGCTCTCTTGGTGTGCCCGACGGTTCACGCCGCGGCGTCTGCCCTATGCCTGGCGGCAAGGAGTGGCCAATCTCTACCGTCCCAACAACCGCACCTTGCTCCTGCTGGTCTCCCTCGGGTTGGGCACCTTCCTGATGATGACGCTCTACCTGTCCCGTGACACTCTGCTGGGCCAGTTGCGTGTGGTCGGGGGAGGGGAACGACCCAACCTGATGCTGTTTGATATTCAGGATGACCAGGTCGAGCCGCTGCGGAAACTGCTTCGGGACAATGGTGCCCCGGTCAAGGAGTACGCCCCCATCATCACGATGCGCATCGCCTCGATCAAGGAACGGGCGGCCGCCGACCTGCTCAAGGACCGGGATTTGCGGATCCCGGCCTGGACGCTGCGGCGCGAGTATCGCTCGACCTACCGGGCGGTGCTTTCGGACAGCGAAAAGCTCACGTCCGGTGCTTTCACCGGACGCGTGGCAGATGGAGTGGATATTATTCCCGTCTCGGTGGAGGAAAAGCTGGCGGGCGATCTGCAGGTCACGCTCGGGGATGAAATCGTTTTCGATGTGCAAGGCGTGCCGGTGAAGGCCCGCGTCGACAGCATCCGCCAGGTGGATTGGCGCAGGATGCAGCCGAACTTCTTTTTGGTGTTTCCTGAGGGTGCACTCGAGGCGGCGCCCAAGTTTCACATCATGGCCCTGCGGGTGGCTGATGCCGGTCAATCCGCGAAGATCCAGCAGGCCGTCGTGCGCGAGCATCCGAATGTTTCCGCCATCGATCTCGCGCTGATCATCCAGACGATCGACGGGGTGTATTCCAAGGCGTCCTTTGTGGTGGAATTTCTGGCGCTGTTCACCGTGGTTACGGGCGGAATCGTCCTGGCGGGGGCCGTGCTGATCGGCCGTTCCCAGCGGGTCCGGGAAAGCGTTCTCCTGCGCACGCTGGGGGCCAGCAAGGCGCAGGTAAACCGGATCATGTTCGCTGAATACCTCGCGCTCGGGACGCTCGGCGCGGCGGTTGGGGCCATTCTCGCGATCGGTGCGAACTGGGCGCTGGCCTACTTCATCTTCCAGGTGAAGTGGGTGATGCCATCCCTGGCAGTGCTGGGGGGAGGGTGGGCGATCGTCAGCCTGATGACCGTCGCCACCGGGTGGTTGTCCAACCGCGGCATCTGCGACCACCCGCCGCTGGCCGTATTGCGCGAGGAAACGTAGCGGGCCGCAGGCCAGGCATGGGGCGGGGGCACAAGGGTTCATCCAGGCATGGGTGGAACGTCGAGTGGTGGGCGTCCGGCGGTGGATTTGGTCTTGTCACTTGTTACGCCGCCCTTGTGACTTCCTACCCACGCCGATGCCCTCCGCCCCCCACCACCTGACCTTTCACTACACGCTGCGCAATCGCGAGGGGCGGGTGCTGGACACCTCGCGCGGAGCCGAACCGCTCGGTTGCATCGAGGGGGCTGGCCAGATCATCGAGGGACTGGAAGAGCCGTTGCTGGCCATGACCGCCGGGGAGACCCGGCAGGTCGTCGTTTCCCCGGAGCGGGCCTACGGTCTGCGGGATGATGCCATGGTCCAGAAAGTCCGGCGGGCCCAGTTGCCCGTGGATGACTTGAAAGTGGGCGACCAGTTTCAGACCGGGCCGGACCGGTTGGATCCGATTGTAACGGTGCTCGCCATCGAGGGGGACGAAGTCCTACTCGACGCCAATCATCCGCTGGCCGGTCAGGAGCTATATTTTGAAGTGGAGTTGGTCACCCGCCGCCTCGCCACCTCCGCCGAGCTTCAAGCCGCCTCGCAAATCGACTGAGTTACCCAACCCCATGAAAGTCCTCGGCATCGACATTGGTGGATCCGCGCTGAAAGGCGCTCCCGTAGATACAGTCACGGGCCGGTTGCTGGCCGAACGGCATCGGGTGGAAATCACCTCACCTTGCTCGCTGAAAGTGGGCCTCGCGGCGGCCAAGGAGATTGTCCACCATTTCAAATGGAAGGGTCCGGTCGGCATTGGATTTCCCGCCATTATTCGCAACGGTAAGATCGGCGCGGTGGGCAACCTGGGTGATGCCTGGTCGGGCCAGGACGGGGAGGCGATTTTCCGAGCGGCCACGCATTGCCGGGTGCGCCTCATCAACGACGCTGACGCCGCCGGCCTGGCCGAGATGAGGTTCGGTGTTGGGCGGGGGCAGCAAGGCACCGTGCTCCTGCTCACCTTTGGCACGGGCATCGGCTCGGCGCTTTTCCATCGCGGGGAATTGTTTCCCAATGCCGAATTCGGCCACATTCCGTGGCGGGGCAAGGCCTTTGAACGGTACGCCGCGGCATCGGCGCGCAAGCGGGCACGACTCGACTGGCGCCAGTGGTCGGGGCGGGTTAACTGCTATTTCGAGGTGGTCGAACGGCTGGTCTCTCCCGACTTGATCATTCTGGGCGGTGGGGTCAGCAAGAAGTCCGAGAAATTCCTGAAGTATCTCCGCGCCGATGCCAAGGTTGTCCCGGCCAAGCTGCATAACGATGCGGGCATCGTGGGTGCGGCCATGGCCTGGCAGCATGCCTCCCGCTAGACGCGCCGGACACACCGTCGGTCTTGGGTGCCGGGTGGCTTCAATCCTGGCCGGCGCCGCTTGACCCGGCCCGCTTTGGCTCGCGTGCGCCTTGATGCCATTCATCCGCCTGCTTCTCCACTTATCAAAAGGGAATGCAACTTTGGGCCGTTTGCGGGTGTGTTATCGCCATGCCCAGCCATGATCGCCTGTTCCTGAGTTCATCGCGCCTGAATGTTGCCGCCTCAGCGACGGGTGTTTCTCCGACTGGTTTTATTGGCTGCCGTACCACTAATCGCTGGTCATCAAGCAGCTCCCTGTAATACCTTTTCCCTTACATCATCCCATGTCTGCTCCATCGAATCCCGTACCAGCCACGCCGAAGAAGAAATCCCGTCGCAAGCTTTTGATCGTGCTGCTTGCGCTCGCCGTCGTGGCCATCGGAGCCACGGTGGTCGTCGTCGCCAAAAAGAAAGACAAGTCCATCGTCGTCACCACGGAAAAGGCGGTGATCAAGACAATCACCCAGGTGGTCAATGCCACCGGCAAGATCCAGCCCGAGACCGAGGTCAAGATCGCGCCCGAGGTTTCCGGTGAAATCATCGAGCTGCCCCTGCGCGAGGGCGCCGCGGTCAAGAAAGGGGACCTCCTCGTCCGCATCAAACCCGACAATTACAAGTACCAGCTCGACCAGCGCGAGGCTGCCTTGGCGGCCGCGCGGGCCACCGCGATCCAGAACAAGGCCCAGCTGCAGAAGGCGGAGGAAGACTACAAGCGCGCCCAGGACCTGTTCGCCAAGCAACTGATTTCCGAGGCCGACATGACGGCCAGCCGCACGGCCTTTGAGCAGGCGCATGCCTTCTACGACAATGCCCTGGCGCAGATCCGCAGCAGCGAGGGCCTGCTGGCCCAAGCCCAGGAGCAACTCAGCAAGACCGTGATCTATTCCCCCATCGACGGCACCGTGAGCTCCCGCACCAACGAGGTGGGCGAGCGCGTCGCCGCGACCGGTTCCTACGGCGTGGCCGAGGTCATGCGCGTGGCCGACCTCGCCAACATGGAAGTCCGTGTCAACGTCAACGAAAACGACGTCATCAACGTCAAGATCGGCGACAAGGCCAAGATCTCCGTCGACGCCTACCCGAACCGGCGCTTCGCCGGCGAGGTCTGGGAAATCGCCTCCAGCGCCCGCACCACGGGCATGAACACCCAGGAGGAAGTCACCAATTTCGTGGTCAAGATCCGCATCACCGATCGCGACGTCGCCTTCCGTCCCGGCATGAGCGCCAACGCCGACATCGAGACCAAGTCGGTGACCGACGTGGTGGCCGTGCCGATCCAGTCGGTCACCGTCCGCAGCCGCGAGGGCGCCAAGACCATCGACCAGCTGGCGCAGGAGCGTGACAAGAAGGCCAAGGAGACCCAGGGCGAGGGGGCCGCCGCCGCGATCAACCAGAAGCAGCAGCGGGAGAGCGAACGCGCCGACCGCGAGGCCCTCCAACGCGTGGTCTTTCTTCGCACGGGTGACACGGTCAAGATGGTCAATGTGACGACCGGTATTTCCGACACCACCCACATGGAGATCACCTCCGGGCTGAAGAAGGACGACGAGGTGGTGACCGGTCCCTTCAGCGTCGTCACCCGCATGCTCAAGGACGGGGACAAGGTCCGCATCGAGCCACCCAAGAAGCCCGGCGACAAGAAGAAGTAATCCCCGTCGCCTCACCATGACTCCTGTCGCACCCACGGCCGCACGGCCGACCCGCCCCCCGGGGAAGCTGGTCATCCAGATTGATGGCGTCACCAAGTTCTACAAGATGGGCGAGGAGACGATCCGCGCCTTGCGCGGCGTCGCCCTGCAGATCCGACGCAACGAGTACCTCGCCATCATGGGCCCATCCGGTTCCGGCAAGTCCACGCTGATGAACATGCTGGGCTGCCTGGATACCCCCACGGACGGTCATTACGATTTCAACGGCAAGAACGTGGCGCACATGGTGGACGACGAGCTCGCGGAGATCCGCAACCACGAGATCGGTTTCGTTTTCCAGACCTTCAACCTGCTGCCGCGCTCCAATGCGCTGCACAATGTCGAGCTGCCTCTGATCTACGCCGGTCTGCCCCGCCACGAACGCCTGGAGCGCGCCCGTCAGGCGCTCACGGATGTCGGTCTGGGTGACCGCATGCATCACCGGCCGAACGAGCTTTCCGGCGGTCAGCGTCAGCGCGTGGCCATCGCCCGGGCGCTGGTGACCCGTCCGTCGATCATCCTCGCCGATGAACCGACGGGCAACCTCGACTCCAAGACCGGCGTCGAGATCATGGAACTCTTCGAGCAGCTCTACGAGCAGGGCAACACCATCATTGTGGTCACCCACGAAGAGGACATCGCCCGGCATGCCCGCCGGATCGTCCGGCTCCGCGACGGTCTCATTGAAAGCGACGAGCCGGTCGCCTGAATTCCATGCGTCGCCTGATTTACGAGCTGATTGAATCCGTCCGGATCGCGGCCGCCCAGATCCGGGCGAACAAGATGCGCTCGGCGCTCACGGCGCTCGGGGTGATCATTGGCATCGTTGCCGTCACGCTCATGGGCACGGCGATCAAAGGCATCGACGCCGGCGTCGACCGTAGCATGGCGGGCTTTGGCGACGATATTCTCTATGTTTCCAAATGGCCCTGGCACGGCGTCGAGGACTGGTGGAACTACCGCAATCGCCGGCCGATCAAGCACGAGTACGGTCCGCAGATCAACGCATGGATCGCGGCGAATCCCAACAGCGCCCTCAAACTCGCGGTGCCGACCGGCCAGCGGAACACGACCATCATTCGCGGAGAGTACCGCGTGAACAACATTTACACGCTCGGCACCACCTCGGACTACGCCCGCATCACCCGGTCGGATCTGAAGGAGGGACGCTTTTTCAGCGATTTCGAGGGTCAAGCCGGGTCCAACGTGGCCGTCATCGGATTTGATGTCGCCGATGCGCTTTTTCCCAACGAATCGCCGCTCGGGCAGACCGTGCGCATCCGGGACCAGAATTTCCAGGTGATCGGTGTGGTGGCCAAGCAGGGCAGTTTCCTCGGCCTGTTCAGCTGGGATTCCATGATCGCCATGCCCCTGAGCACCTACCGGCGCTACTACCGGGTCGGTGAGGGTGGCGAGTTGCGGGTGCAGGTGGACAACAAGCGGATGGCCGAGGCCAAGGAAGAGCTGCAGGGTCTCATGCGCCGGATCCGGGGCCTAGGACCCGAGCAGCGCGATGATTTTGAAATCAACGAGCAAGGGACGATCCGCGAGCAACTCGACCCCATCAAGAATGGTATCGCCATGGCCGGTCTCTTCATCACGGGGCTGGCGCTCTTCGTTGGTGCCATCGGCATCATGAACATCACGTACGTCAGCGTGAAGGAACGCACCAAGGAGATCGGCACGCGCAAGGCCCTCGGGGCCCGGCGTCGGACGATTTTGCTGCAGTTTCTCGTCGAGGCGGTGGCGATCTGTTTTGTGGGGGGAGTGGCCGGGCTGGCCCTTGCCGCCGGACTCACCAGCCTGGTGACGGTAATCGCGCCCTCCTTCCCCTTGGTCTTTTCCACCGGCCTGGTGGTCGTCGGCCTCACGGTCTCCGTCCTGACCGGCATCTTCAGCGGCTTCGCCCCGGCCTGGGCTGCCAGCAAACTCGATCCGGTGGTCGCCCTCCGTTACGAATGAACTTCTCTGAAATCCTCCGGCTGGCGTTTGACTCGCTCAAGGCCAACAAGCTGCGCTCCAGCCTGACCATGCTGGGCATTGCGGTCGGGGTGTTCTCGGTCATCGGGGTGATGACGGTCATTTCCGGACTCAAAGGCTCGATCGAGTCGGGCTTGAATGTGCTCGGGGCGAACTCGTTCCAGTTCATGAAGTATCCGGCGATCAATTTCAGCGATCCCCGGCAGCGTTTCGCCAACCGGCAGGATATCGATTATCCGCAAGCCACCCGTTTCAAGGAACTCATGGGCGAGACCGCCCAGATCAGCCTGATGCTGCGCCGCGGCGGCCGGATCGCCACCTACCTGGATCGCCGGACCAATCCCAATGTCCTGTTGGGCGGCGGCGACGAGAACTTCATCACCAGCCGCAACTACGAGATTGCGGCCGGCCGCAACCTCGGACCGGACGACGTGGCGATGAGCCGGGCCGTGGTTTTGCTGGGCGATGAGCTGACCAAGAAGCTTTTCATCAACGAGAATCCGTTGGGCCGGATGGTCCGGATCGACGGCCATACCTACACGGTGGTGGGGTTGCTGGCGCCCAAGGGCTCCTCCTTCGGGCAGAGCCAGGACAACTTCGCGGTGATCCCGATCACCCAGTTTCTGGACGCGTACGGTCGCTATGGCCGGTCCATCAGCATCAATGTGCAGGGGCCCGATCAGGCGACCTTGGCGGCGATCCAGGATGTGTCCGTGGGCACCATGCGGCTGGTGCGGGGCCTGGACCCGGAAGATCCGAACGATTTTGAGATTTTCTCCAACGACTCATTGATCGAGGCCTTCAACAACATCGCCAACACCGTTGCGATCGGGGCCTTCGTCATCAGTGCGATCGCGCTCCTCGCCTCCGGCGTGGGCGTCATGAACATCATGCTGGTGAGCGTCACCGAGCGCACGAAGGAGATCGGCATCCGGAAATCGATCGGGGCGAAGAAAAACAACATCCTTGCGCAGTTCCTCATTGAGGCGGTCCTGCTCTCCCTCGTCGGAGGTTTGATCGGCATCGCCGTGGGCGTGATTGGCGGCAACATCGGGGCCATGCTGCTGAATGCCTCCGCGGTGTTTCCCTGGGGTTGGGCGGTCGCCGGCCTGCTGGTGTGCTCGGCGATCGGTATCGGCTTCGGTTTCTACCCGGCGTGGAAGGCCGCCTCGCTCGACCCGATCGAGGCGTTGCGGTACGAGTGAGGGTGGAGTCCCTTGGTTCTTGGCCTGGGATTTGATCCTTTTGGGTCCAATGCCCCGGCTTGGCTTTCGGCCAGGAAGATCAGGTCGGTATTGCAGGGCTGGTTTCCCGACCAGCCGCGACCGGTCAGGAGACCGGCCCTCCACAACAAATAACCGGAAACACCGCCCGGTCGTTTGCGGTTTGTCTCACTAGAAGAGCGCCCGGCGGTGGCTGACTTCCGCGCTCAGGCCACGAACATGCCGGCGATGCAGGCGGAGAGGTAGCAGGCGATCGTGCCGCCGCAGACGGCCTTGACGCCGAGGGCAGCGAGGTTTTCACGCTGGTTCGGGGCCAGGGTGCCGATGCCGCCGATCTGGATGCCGATCGACACGATGTTGGCGAAGCCGCACATCGCGTAGGTCAGAATGATGATCGTGCGCTTGTCGGTCAGGACGCCGTCGGCCTTCATCTGGCCGAGCTGGAGGAAGGAAATGAACTCGTTCAGCACCGTGCGGGTGCCGAGCAGCTGGCCCGATTGCAGCAGATGGCCGTAATCGATGCCGATCAGCCAGGCGAGGGGGGCGTAGAGAATCCCCAGCACAAACTCGAGGGAGAAGCCCTTGAAGGCGCCGCCGGTCACCGACTCGATCCAGCCGTTGAAGCCGGGGTAGGAGACGATCTCGGTGCCGCCAATCACAAGCGTATGCGGGGCGCCGGCCCAGCCGAAGAGGGCGTTGAACAGCGCGATCAGGGCCGTGAAGGTGATGAGCATCGCGCCCACGTTCACCGCGAGCTTGAGCCCGTCGGTCGTGCCGAGGCAGATCGCGTCCACCAGGTTGCTGCCGATCTTCTCCTTGGAGACGGTAAGGTCGGTGTTAATCTTCTCGGTCTGGGGCATGATGATCTTGGAGATCATGAGACCGGCCGGGGCGTTGATGACGGAAGCGGTGATGAGATGGGTCGCGAAGAGGATGCGCTCGGCGTCGCTGTTGCCGCCGAGAAAACTGATGTAGGCCAGCATGACGGCTCCGGCGATCGTGGCCATGCCGCCGACCATGATCGTGAAGATCTCCGAACGCGTCATCGTCGGCAGGAAGGGTTTGATCAGGAAGGGAGCCTCGGTCTGGCCGAGGAAGATGTTGGCCGAGGCGCTGAGGGTTTCCGCACCCGACAGCGGCATGAAGCGGGAGATGACCCAGGCGAAGGCCCAGACGATCTTCTGCAGGATGCCCAGGTAGTAGAGCATCGAGGTGAACGCGGAGAAGAAGATGATCGAGGGCAAGATGCCGATGGCGAAGACCACACCGTGCTTCTGCTGGTCGGCGAGCGAGCCGAACACAAAGCGCACGCCTTCCTGCGTGAAGCCCATCAGGTCCACGAACCGGCCGCCGACCCATTCCACGGCCGCGCGGGCGGGTGGGACGAAGAGGACGAGGGCCGCGAAAAGGAATTGCAACAGCACGCCGGCGCCGACGACCTTCCAGTTAATGCCCCGACGGTTGGAACTGATGGCATAGGCGAGTCCGATCAGTACGGCGTAGCCCAGGAAACCGCGCAAGATATGGGTGAATTGCTCCATGGTTGGGGTGAATTGACAAATCCTTAGCAGCCGGCCTGCCGGGAGCGAGAATGTTTTGGCCCGCACGAAACTTGTTCCGGACCGCGGCGTCACAAAGGGCTCGAGACAATGAACACCCAAGACCTGATCCTCTGCATCGCCGGGCTGCTGGCGATGGGCGTCCTAGGCGTGGCTTGCGTGATAGGTCTGATTGTTTGGATCGCGGGCTGGCGCAGTCCGGGTGGAACTCAGGCTTGGCCTCCGGCCGGCAAGTCCTAGGGTGGGTGGATGGATCTCAAGGAACGACTGAACCGTCATCTCGGCAAGAAGCCGGACACTGCCAACGCGGCCTTCGTGGCGGCCAATGCCACCGTCGTCGGTGATGTGAAGCTCGGCGCGAACAGCAGCGTCTGGTACGGCTGCGTGCTGCGCGGGGACATCCAGTCGATCGAGATCGGCGAAGGCTCGAATGTCCAGGACCTCGCGTGTGTCCATCTGGCGGACGACTTCGGCGTGAAGGTCGGGCGTTACACGACCATCGGTCACAGTGCGATCATCCACGCCTGCGAGATCGGGGATGAATGTCTCATCGGCATGGGCGCGACCATCTTGGACGGCGCGGTGATCGGCGACCGGTGCATCGTCGGGGCAAACGCTCTCGTCACCCAGCGGTTCGTCGCGCCTCCGGGCTCGATGATCCTCGGCTCACCCGCCAAGGTCGTGAGGCCGCTCAAGGAAAACGAATTGAATGGCCTGCGTGGTTGGGCGGAAAAGTATGTTCAGGTCGCCAAGGCGCACGCGGCGCGGAAGGACTGACGATATCCCGGCTGAATAGAAGGGCTGTCATCGGCGGCCTGCAATTTGTCTGAAGCAGGGAATTGCCAAGAAATGCGGAGCGATGCCCGGCGCTCCGGCGTATGGTGGTTTCACCAAAGGAGAAGCCATGAAAACGAACATCGGGTCATTCGATATTGGCATCAGATTCGTGGGCGGTTGTCTGATCGCTCTCTGGGGCGTGCATGCCGAATCGTGGTGGGCGTTGATCGGTTTGGTACCGTTCACCACCGCGGTCTTGGGGTATTGTCCGCTCTACAGTCTGTTCCATATCAACACCACCGCCCGGGATCACTGAATCCCCTGATTCCCGCCGGAGGCGAGACGAACCTGAGAGCCATGCAGGTTCGCGGGTGAGGCATTATCGCACCCGCTCGAGAATCGAGAAGGTGTAACGGTAGTTGGCATCGGCCCCCGTCTGGCTCCACGTTTCCCGCCAGGGCAGGTGGCGCCATTCCGGAAACCAGGTGTCTCCCGGCACGGTCGTGTGCACAAGGGTCAGCAGCAGGCGGTCTGCGATCGGCAGGGTTTCCTCGTAGATGCGTTGTCCGCCGCAGACCATGATTTGTCCGGGCAGACCCTGCGCCAGAGTCAGGGCGGTCGGGACATCCGGGGCCGTGAGTGGTGCCGCCAGGTTGCCGGCGGGACCGGAATGGGCGATCGGTTTGAGCCGGCTGGGTTGCGAGGTGATCACCACAGGTTGCCGTCCGTCCGTGAGCACACGCGGCCAGGTTTCGTAACAGATGCGGCCCAGGACGACGGTCTGATTGGCCGTCTGGTCGTGAAACCAGCGCTTGTCCTCGGGGATGTCGAAGGGCAGCCGGCCGGCCCGGCCGATGACACGGTTCTCGGCACAGGCGACGATGAGTTGAATGGGCTTGGGCATGAGAAAACGACGGCGGCGACCGGCCCACGCAAGCCCAGCGAACGCGGCGCCGCAAACTCCGTTTTTCGCGGGGTTGCGGGCAGGGCAACCAGCCTTCTCCACTCAGCATCGGCCCGACGTCCTATTCCGGCCGGTACCCCGCGTCGCACCGGCAGGGACGGCGCCGCCGGACGGTTTTGCGGCATAGCTTGCGGTCGGCGATCGCTGTGTCATAAACGGCAAATGACAATCGGAGTACCAAAGGAAATCAAAATTGGTGAAACGCGCGTCTCCATGACGCCCAGCCTCTGCCGCCGGGTAAAGACACTCGGGGGCAAGGTCATTATCGAGCGGGGCGCCGGGCAGTGTGCCGGTTTCTCTGACCAGGAATACAAATCGGCCGGAGCCAGCCTGACCGGTTCGGCGGCGAAAGTGTGGAAGAGCGCCGACCTGATCCTGAAGGTCAAGGAGCCGCAAAAGAGCGAGTTCCACCTCATGCGATCTGGGCAAACTATCTTCACCTACCTGCACCTGGCGGCTTGTCCCGATCTCGCGAGGGAGTTGTGCCGGAAGTCGATCCTCGGCATCGCTTACGAAACCGTGGAGAGCGCGGATGGCCAGTTTCCACTGCTCAAGCCGATGTCCCAGGTGGCCGGACGTCTCTCGATCCAGATCGGGGCCTACCGGCTCCAGTCCCAGCTGGGCGGATCCGGCGTGTTGCTCGGCGGGATTCCGGGAACGGCACCGGGTCATGTGGTGGTGATCGGCGCGGGCAACTCCGGGGCGCATGCCGTGCAAATGGCTGCGGGCATGGGCGCGCGGGTCACCGTGCTCGATCTCGATACCCGCAAGCTGGAAGCCTTGGACAACGAATACCGGGGCCGGGTCGTCACGCTCATGTCCAATCCCGCCAATATCGAGGCCGAGGTGGCTGATGCGGACCTGCTGATCGGCGCGGTGCTCATTCCCGCGGCCCGGGCCCCGATCGTGGTCACCCGCCGAATGGTTTCCCGCATGCGGCCAGGCAGCGTGATTGTGGACATCGCCATCGACCAAGGGGGTTGCATCGAAACGATTCGTCCGACCTCGCACGAAAAGCCGACTTACCTGGAGTGCGGTGTAATCCACTATGCCGTGCCCAACATGCCCGCGCTGGTGGGGCGCACCTCAACGATGGGGCTCACGCAAGCGACCGAGCCCTTCGTCGCGACCATGGTGCAGAAAGGAGTCGAGCGGGCCCTGACCGAGCATCCGTTGTTGGCCCGGGGAGTTAACACCCGCAACGGGCGCATCACCTATGAGGCGGTCGCGAAGGCGTTGGGATTTTCGTCCTGAGGCTGGCATGCGCGGATAACCTTACGGCTGTGCCGACCAATTTGACGCGGCTACGTCGTCAGCCCATTCCGGCGCGAACTGCCGGAGTGCCGGTCTGGTTATCTGGCCATGCGTATGACTACGTATCCGGGTGCTTCCGCAGAGAGGCAGTCGATAAATGGACTTCGGGGTTGCCCGGCGGCACTCTCAGGGCTTGCTCCTGATTGCAACTATTGCAGCCTGAAGGCCGATGAAAGTGCCCTTGCTTCAGCGCATAGCGGACGGCTTTAAGGGTGACGTATCGGCTGAACTTCGGGTTCGCATTTTTCGTCTCATCTGCGGGATGACGTTCACGTTGTGCCTGCTGGTGGTGGCTCCGCTGAATTTCCTGCAGGAGCTGCCTCTCGGGGTCCACGTTTCAAACATTGTGCTGGGATTGAGCGCGGCGATTTTCTACTGGCAGTCGTGCCGTGGCCGGCACCTCTATTTCCCGTTTCTGGCGCTCATCGTCGGCATGCTGGACTACGTGTTTTTCTTGAATGCAGGTATTGATGGCAGCATCGGCGCCTATTTCTTCCCGGTGCTGGTTTTTGTGATGACGATGTTCGAGGGGTGGACGCGGCGAGTGTTGGTCTTTGGATTATGGATGAACGTCGCGCTGCTCTTTCTTCTTGGCCACCTGTATCCTGAGTGGGTCACCCCCTTTGCCGATCCGCTGGACCGCCTGATCGATGTCGAAACATCCTATATCTGCTGTTTTCTGGCCTTGGGGGCGGTCCTGTGGTTTGTGCTGCTCAACTACCGTCGTGAGCAACAGTTGCTGACCGAAACCGCCACCAGGCTCGTCACCAGCGAAGCCCACTACCGCGAGATCTTCAATTCGACCAGTGATGCGCTGGTGGTATACGCCCCTGACGGCCGCATCATGGACGCCAACGACCAGGCCTGTGCGCTTTTTCAGGCAGACCGAAAGGTGTTCGTCGGCCGGAGTGTCGGTGATCTTTCCTCGGGAGAGCCGCCCTACACCTCAAAGGAGATCCTTGAATACCTGCATCAGGCACAGCAGGGAAACACCCAGGTGTTTGAGTGGCGCAGCCGCCGTTTCAACGGTGAGCTGTTTTGGTCCGAGGTAGCCCTGCGGGTCTGGGCGGTCAACGGCGAGCAGCGGGTCATTGCCTCGATCCGAGACATCACACAGCGGAAACAGACGCAGGAAAAGATCCTGCTCAACGAAGAGCGCACGCGGCTTGCGCTCTGGGCCAGCAACCAGAGCTGGTTTGAGGTCAACCTCAAGACCGGCAAGACGCTGACCAGTCCGGAGTACGCCCTGATGCTCGGCTATGATCCCGAAAATTTCGTCTCCAACCTGGAAGTCTGGATGGAGCGGTTGCATCCGGACGACCGTCCGGAAGTCTTGAGGATCTTCCGTGCCTCGCAGGCGAGCGGAGAGATCGGGGCCCATGAGTACCGGCTGCGCACCGCCTCGGGCGGGTGGAAGTGGGTGCGCTCGGTCGGCAAGGTGGTTGAGACCGACGCCGCGGGCCGGCCGGTGCGCGTTCTGGGCACCCACATGGACATCACCGAGCGCAAGGAGCTGGAAAACCAGTTGCTGCACAGCCAGCGCCTAGAGGCGGTCGGTACTCTGGCCAGCGGCGTCGCGCACGATCTGAACAACATCCTCACCCCGATGCTGATGGCGAGCGGCATCCTGCGGGACAAGCTGGCCGATGCCAAGGACCGGGAGCTGATGTCCCTCCTCGACGATGGGGGCCGGCGCGGGGCGGCCATTGTCCGGCAGCTGCTGGCGTTCAGCCGCAACCTCGCGCAGGATCGCGTTGCACTGGACCCGCGTCCGCTGCTGAAAGGCATGGTTCAGCTGATGCGGGCAACGTTTCCGAAAGAGATCAAGATCGTGGAGGAAATCCCGGAGGGGCACGAGCTGGTCGAGGCGGAATCCAATCAGCTGCACCAGGTTTTCATGAACCTGTGCGTCAATGCACGCGATGCCATGTCTTCGGGCGGCACGCTCACCCTGGCGATGGAACGGGTGGAACTGCCCACGGCGACCGTTGCCGGGCATGGTCCTCACCTGGTGTTCAGCGTGAAGGATACCGGCCATGGTATTCCGCATGAGATCATCGACCGCATCTTCGATCCGTTCTTTACCACCAAGTCGCAGGGCAAGGGGACCGGCCTGGGGCTCGCCTCGGTCCACGGCATCATCAAATCCCACCACGGCCTTGTTCGCGTGGAAAGCCAGGTGGGGCAAGGTACGGTGTTTCGGGTTTACCTGCCGGTTCTGCTGGGGTCGATCGATGGCAAGGCACCGCCGGCACCGGTCGCGAAGCCGGTGCCGCCGGCCGGACAGGAGAAGCCCAAGGGCCGGCGCGGGGTGCTGGTCGTGGATGATGAGCCCGGCGTGCTGTCGGTCACCGGCCGCTTGCTCCAGACGGAAGGCTACCAGGTGTTCACATCGACGAACGGCGCGGATGGCCTGCAGATCCTGCGGGAAAAGCGCGCCGACATCGATCTGGTCATCACTGATTTTTCCATGCCCGACATGGATGGTCCCACCTTGGCCGTCGAGTTGCGGCGAATTGCCCCGACTCTGAAGATCCTCGGGGTATCCGGTCTGAATCATCAGCATCGCATGGATGAGCTGAAAGCCATCGGTTTCTGTGAAGTCCTGAACAAGCCCTACGAAATGGATGTCCTGTTGCAGGTGGTGCGCCAGCATATGATCTCTTCGGCGAACGGGAGCTGACCGCGTCGTGGACCGGAACGCCTGGGACGCCGCGTGACCGTGGCGTGGTGCGCGGGCAAGCCGTCAACCCGAGATGGTCGAGGTATCGTCGGGACTGTTCCAGTTCGTCACCCGCCAGAGCTCACCAGCCGGGAGCGGCACACAGCGCAGGAGATTCTGGTCGATGAGGCTGGCGGCGAGAGACTGGAGCGAGAAATCTTTGCCCTGCAGGTGACGCGTTGCCTCGGCCAGGGCGATGCGCGGGTAGATGGCTGCGAGGGGTTCGTACCGGCCGTCCGGGCGGCAGGCCATCGCCCCGATGGAACTGCCGCAAAAGCTGCCCAGCCACTGGAACCACCAAGGGTCGATGCGCGGCATATCCACGGCCAGCACGGCCAGCTGGCTGGTGCGGCATTGGCTCAACGCCACGTGCAGGCCGGCCAGGGGTCCCACGTCAATCGCCTCGTCGTGCCAGAGCTGGCAATCTTCCGGCAGGCCCAAGGGCGCCTGGCCGGGACGACGGACGATGGCCGTCACGGCGGCCCCGGCTATGAGGAGAATCTCCCGTTGCCGTCGCCAGAGCGGTTGGCTGCCATGGGCGATCGTCGCCTTGTCGCGACCCATCCGTTGCGACAGGCCGCCGGCCAGCACCACCCCCGTCAGCTGTCCTGCCGGAATCATGCGTGGGTCCGCAGCCAACCATCCGCCAGGATTCGGCAACGCAGACCGCCCCGGCCACGCAGCCAGGCTTCGGTACCGGGCACGAATGCCTCGTCCATCCAGTAACAGGGCCGGCATTCCTCCGTTCCTTCGAGCAGCACGCCTTGCAGCTCAAATTGCCGGCCGATGAGTTCGTTGAGATCGGTTCCCTCGACCAGCAGGTTGCGGCGCAAGGCGGCCGGACTTGCGTCGCCCAGATGCAAGGCTTGGACCATGTCCGCAAAGACCTCCCGTGAGAAGAGGGTGACCTGACCCTTGTAATCCGGTTTGTACGCAAAGAATCGATCCCCGCGCAGCCCGCAACCGGCGACGCATTCGGCGGCGTCGACTTCCCGGATCGGGTGGCTGGCCGAACCGAGCCCGTGACGACCAAAGTAGCTGTGCCCGCCCGCCACAAAAATGCGGTGGAGCATCAGGGTCGTCAGGACGGGAGAGCTCATGGGGCTGGTGGGAGAGGGGAGAGGGTGACGGCGCAGGCCTTGTAGGCGGGTTGGCGCGAGTGTGGATCGTAGGCGGGGAATGTCAGCATATTAACCCCGGGAAAGTGCATGGGCATGAAAACCTGACCCGGCTGCACGATGGGCGTGACCACGACCAGGGCCGTGGTCGATCCCCGCCGGGAGCGGACCGCGACGCGATGGCCGGTCAGGAGATTGAATGTGGCGGCATCCGCGGGGTTGAGCTCGATCCAGGCTGAGGTGGGGGCGAGCTTGCGCAGCACGGCGCTCTTGTCCGTGCGGGACCCCGTGTGCCATTGGGCGGAAGAACCCCGTCCGGTGTTGAGCAACAGAGGGTATGCGGCGTCCGTGGGCTCGGGCAGCGGGCGCGGTTCGTCGAAAAGAAACTTGGCCCGGCCGGAAGGCGTGAAGAATTTGCCGTCGGCGAACAGCCGGCGCTCGCGGGCTTCCATCAGGGGCGACTGGTTTTCCGGATAGGGCCACTGGATGCCGCCGGCCTCGGCGATGTGCGCGTAGTCGCGTACGCCGGTGAAATCGCAGGGCTGGCCCCGGGAAAGCGCCTTGAGGATCTGAAAGGCTGCCGCGGGCGAACTCCAGCGCGCGAACATCGGACCGCAGCCCCAGGCCTCGGCCACGAGTTTGAAGATGGAGAAATCGCTCAGGGCCTGCCCGGGGGCGCGGGCCACCTTGCGTGCGTAGCCGAGGCGGCGCTCGCTGTTGATGAAGACCCCGTCCTTCTCGCCCCAACCGGCGGCCGGCAGCAGGAGATCAGCTTGCTGGGCGGTTTCCGTGGTGCCGTACATGTCCTGCACGACGAGGAATTCCAGTTTGTCGCGCAGCCGCGAGAAGCGGCCCGATCCGATCCACGAGTGGGCGGTGTTCGTTGCGATGATCCAAAGGGCGCGGATTTCCCCGGACTCCACGGCATCAAGGATCTTGTCGTAAGCCCGGCTGGGCTGCGTCGGGATGACGGCGGGATCGAGGTCGAGCAGGGCGGCCACGTGCCGCCGGTGCTCCTCACTAGCGAAATCGTATCCGCCGACCAAAGAGGAGGCGTTGCCGAATAGGCGCGAGCCCATGGCATTGCACTGACCGGTGATCGAATTGGCGCCGGTGCCGGGCCGGCCGATCTGTCCGGCCATGAGCGACAGGTTGATCAAGGCCTGGGCCGTGCGCGTCGCCTGGTGGCTTTGGTTCACGCCCATGGTCCACCAATACGAGACCCGGGCGCCGGGCCGGGTGATGAGATCGACCGTGCGCTGATAGTCGGTTGCAGACAAACCGGTCTCCGCCAGCACGCGCTCCGGCGTGAACGCGGCGACGAATTCTGCAAACCCGGCGAAGCCCTCGGTGTGCTCTGCGATGAATCCCGGATCGGTCGCTCCCCGCTGGATGATCTCGCGGGCCAGTCCGTAGAGCAGGGTTTGGTCGCTCTTCGGGTAGGCCGGCAGGTGGAGCGTCGCGGCCATGGCCGTCTCGGTGCGCCGGGGATCGATCACGATGATGGCCGGGGAGCGGCGGTTGCGCATCACGCGCTGCCACATGATCGGGTGGGCGATGCAGGGGTTGGCGCCCACGAACACCAGTACGTCGCTCTCCTCAAAATCGGCGTACGTGAACGGCGGCGCGTCGAAGCCGTAGGATTGCTTGTAGGCCACGTGCGAGGTCGCCATGCACTGCCGCGTGTTGCTGTCGAGGTCGGCAATCCCCATGCCAAACTTGGTGAGCGTCCCGAGCAGTGCCATCTCCTCCATCACGATCTGTCCGGTGCTCAGGACAGCGACGGCGTTCTTGCCATGCCGGGCCTGGATCGACTGGAGCTTCTCGGTGAAGACCGTCATCGCCTGGGTCCAGTCGATCGGACGGAACAAACCGTCCCCGTTGCGCAACAGCGGGGTGGTTGCGCGGTCGCCGGCGCTGAGTGGAGTCAGGGCTTCCCAGCCTTTTGGACACGCCATCCCGAGATTGACCGGATAGTCGGGATCCGGGGTCAGATTGATGGCCTCGCCCCGCTCGTTGAGGTGGACCTCCAGCGAGCACCCGGTGCTGCAGTAGCCGCAAATCGCCTTGGCGGTGCTGGCCGGGGCGAGACGGGCCGGCACCTTGCCGAGACCGAACGCCCCAGGGTGCTGGACCAGTTCGCTGGTCATCGGGCCGGTTCGCGCGTGCAGCAATTCTTCAAGTGTGTTCATGGGTGAGCGGTATGTCCCGGGTCGGGCTGCCCGGGCATTTTCGGGGCGTCCACGGCGCGGAAAAAGAGGTAGCGTTCCGTGAGTTCTCCAACCAGGCAGAGAAACAGGGCCGGGATCGCGGCCATCGTCGGGGCCACGCCCAGGGCCAGGCTGAGTGGCAGCACCACACCTCCCAGCAGGGCGGCGCCCACTCGCAGCGTATTGGCACCGCGCAAGGGACCGGAAAGCAGGCGGGCGGTTTGCCGTGATGGGGCATTCCTTCCGTCGTCGGCTTCGCGCAAGGGCGACAGTGCCCGTGCTTCCAGGGCGAGCTTTGCCAACGTGGCGAGGACCAGGACAAGGCCGGTTGAACGGGGGACACCAGGCATGGTGAGGGCGGCGGCCAGCCCGAGGATGGTGGCACTGCCAAAAAACCGCGGGGCCGTGTTGGTGAAACGCCAGAACACGCGATGGGTGTCCGCGTAGATCATCACCGAACAAAACAGACCGGCGGCACCGAGGGCGGCCGTGCCGAGGGCGAGGGGGACGCCAAGCGGGTCGGGCAGGGGAAGCCAGCCGAGACGCGCGGCGACCTGGGTGGTGACAAGCGGAAACCAGGCGCCGAAAACCACGGCCTCGCGGCTGAACCAGGATTTGCGCAGTCCGAGAAAAACGCGCCAGGCCCGCATCGGCTTGCCCAGATGCAGTCCCGCCAGCGCGAGTCCGGCGGCTCCCGCGATCCAACCGACGACCGCCAGGGCCGGGGTCGGGAGATTTAGCCATTGGTCCGCGACCCCGCAGCCAACGGCCATGGGCATCAACGTCAGCAGCGCGACCAGCGGCCAGTGCGGGGGCTGGGGGCGGAGCAACGCAGCGTCGGCCGGGTGCGCGTCGACCGGAGCGGCGCGTTGCGTCACGTAGTGCGTGGTTGGCTGCGTGTACGAGGGGTCGGGCGCGGCCGGGAGGAAATGGCGGGTATCGGCGCGGCCGACGTGAACCTCCACCTTGATGATCTTGATGGCGTGCGTGGGGCAGGCCTGCACGCAGGCGGGGGACTCGCCGGCCCCGAGCCGTTGGTGGCACATGTCGCACTTCCGCACGATGCCGAGCCGCTCGTTGTATTTCGGCACATCGTAGGGGCACTTCAGGATGCAATACTGGCAGCCGATGCACTGGTCATCGAGGTGGCGGACGATGCCGGTAACCGGATCCTTTTCGTACGCCAGGACGGGGCATCCGTTGAGGCAACCAGGGTCCGCGCAGTGGTGGCAGGCGGAGGTGATGGTCTGTTGGTAAGGGGCGGCGCGCGAGCCGCCGACCACCAGCCCGACATCGCGCCAGGCTTCCGTCTCGTCGAGGCCGTTGAGGGAATGGCAGGCCACCACGCAGGCCTTGCAACCGGTGCAGGAATCCAGATCCACCTCGAACGCGTATTGTTCGCCCGGGCCGGGGGCGGTCAGGGGAATCAGCTGCGGGCTGAACGCGGCCCGCAGAACACCCGTCTGGCTCTGGTCATAGGCCCGGCTGGCCGCGACGACCGGGGTCTGCAGCCGGCTCTGCTCGGAGAGCAGTTCGTCCACGAGGGCGAGGAGCGGGGGCTGTTGGCGGGGAGCGACCATTATTTTGAATGGGAGTTATAGGCCCCATGGGTCCTATAAAGAATGGGCCTAGTACACATCGCGGGCGTAGCGCTTCGTGGCCTTGAGGTTTTGCACATACGCGGCCGCGGCTTCCGGGGATTTGCCGCCGGCCTGCTCGATCACCTGGTGCAGGGCGAGGTCGACGTCCTTGGCCATGCGCGAGGCGTCGCCGCAGACGTAGAAGTGGGCGCCGGCCTCGAGCCACGCGTAGAGTTCCCGGGCGTTTTGGAGCATGCGGTGCTGGACATAGATTTTCTCCGCCTGGTCGCGGGAGAAGGCGAGGTCCAGCCGGTTGAGCAGGCCGGAGCTTTGCATGGCGGTGAGTTCATCGCGGTAGAGAAAATCGGCTGCCGCCTTCTGGTCGCCAAAGAACAACCAGTTCTTCCCGCGGGCTCCGGTGGCGCGGCGCTCCTCGAGGAAGGCGCGGAACGGGGCGATGCCGGTGCCGGGTCCGACCATGATCATCGGGACGTTGCCGTCGGCCGGCGGGCGAAAGGCGGTGTTCGGGTGGATGTAGACCCCGATCTTGCCGGAACTCAGGCCGCGCTCGGCGAGGAAGGTGGAGCACACGCCCTTGCGGGCCCGGCCTTCCTTTTCATACCGCACGGCGCCGACGGTCAGATGGACCTGTCCGGGATGGGCTTTCGGCGACGACGAGATCGAATAGAGGCGCGGCTGGAGCTTCTTCAGCCGGCTGACGAATTCGGCGGGAGAGGGTTTGGCTGGTGCGGCGGCGAGGGCGTCGATCACATGGAAGGGTGCGGGGGCCTCGCGGGTGGCGCCGCCGCCGCCGGCCGGCGCGGTGTTCAGGCTCAAGAGGCCCAGCAGTTCGCTGCTGGGTTTGCCGAGATCATAGCATTCGGTGAGAGCGCGGCGGAGCGGGAGCTCGCCGACCGGCGTGGGCACGGCTTCCTCCCCATCACAGCCGAGGGCCGCGAGGATGCCGGCGACCAGGTCCGGACAATTCTGTGGGACCACGCCCAAGGCGTCGCCGGCCTCGTAGGCGAGTCCGGAGCCTTCCAGAGAAAACTCCACATGGTTCACTTCCTTGGCGGAACCCTCACCGTTCAGGTGGCGCACGGTGAGCAAGGCTGCCGGGAAAGGGTTCTTCTTGGAGTAGGTC
This sequence comes from Opitutaceae bacterium, assembly GCA_046346755.1. Lineage (GTDB taxonomy): Bacteria > Verrucomicrobiota > Verrucomicrobiia > Opitutales > Opitutaceae > UBA6669. The sequence goes on from JAXMHM010000016.1 coordinate 125,613, forward strand.
GCCGCGGTTTCGGAGGCGGGACTCGCTGCGGCGGCCACGAGATCGCTGTTCGCCGCCGCTGTCGAGCCGAACGCCGCGAGCGCGGACTCCTGCCAGCCGGCGAAGGCGGCTTCGTAGTCGAGATCGCAGTCGACCCGGGGGGCGACCCGCGTGGCGCCGAGTTGCTCCAGCCAGCCGTCGAGGTCCTTGCCGCACTGGCAGAACTGGGCGTAGTTGGTGTCACCGAGGGAACAGACGCTGAAGCGGAGAGCGCTGAGCTGGGAGCCGGCGGCCGTGAGGCCGGCGCAGGCGGACTTGAGCGCGGCGTGGAGTGCCTTCGCGTTGTCGGGCGGCTCGCCGTCGCCGTAAGTGCTCGTGATGACGAGCAGGTTCTTCTCCGCCCCCAACTTGGCGAGGTCGGTCTGGGCCATGTCGAGCACGGTGGCGGCAAAACCGCGTTTGCCGGCCTCCTTGGCGACCTTCTTGGCGAGACCTTCGGCGGTCCCGGTTTGGGAGCCGAAGAGGATGGTCAGCGGCTGCAATGCGACGGCGGGCGCGGCGGTCGACGAGGCGGGACTCAGGCCGGGTCCACGGGAGAAGACGCCGGCGAGAAAGCCGTTCAGCCAGGCGCGTTGCTCGGGAGTGAACGGGGCGTTGTCGGGAATGAGGGGAGTGGGAGACACGGGAGGGAATTTATGATTTACGATTTATGATTAATGATGGGAGGTGCAGAGGCCGGGGCGGTCGGTTGCCTTCACGCGAATCGTAGTTCTGGAATCATTAATCATTATTGAGAGAGCATCTCCTGGAGTTCCTTCACGGAGTGACGACGGGTCCATTGCACGAAGGTCTCGCCGGCGGTGTGCCGGTCGCGGTACGTGCGCAAGGTTTTCTCCACCAGGGCAGGGAGTTCGTCGGCGCCGACGCCCCGGAAGATCTCGCGGGCAATGCCTTGCTCCTGGTCCAGGCCGCCGCCGAGGACGAGGTGGTAACCCTCGCGGCCGTCGGCGAGCTTCGTGGCCACGCCACCGATGTCGCCGCAGTAGTGTTGGGCGCAGGAGTGGGCGCATCCCGTGAGGTGCACGTTGACGGGTTGGTCGAGCGGGATGTCGCGCTTGCGAAGATGAGCCATCAGGGCGCGCGCGTGACCCTTGGTGTCGGCGGCCGCGTACTTGCAGCCCTTGTTGCCGGTGCACGCAATGACGCAGCCGGCGGTGGCGTGCGCGGCGGTAAAGAACCCCAGGCTCTCGATGGAGCGCACCAGAGTGGCGCAGTAGGCGTCGGGGACGTTTGGGATGATCACGCTCTGCCAGACGGTGAGGCGGAGTTCCCCGGTGCCGTAGTGGTCGGCGAGATCGGCCAGGCGTTGCATCTGTTTCGCGGTCATGCGGCCGACCGGTACGCCGACCCCGACATAGTTGAGTCCGGACTGGGCCTGCTTGTAGACGCCGAGATGGCCGTGCTTGAGCACGGGCCGGCGTGGCTCGGCGCAACCGCGCGGCGCGTACACCAGGGGGAAGGCGAGTTTCTTCTGGCTCTCCTCCAGAAAGCGCGGGAAGCCGCCCCATTTTTCGAGCAGGTATTTCAGGCGCGCCTTCTTGCGGTCGGTACGGTCGCCGTGTTCGCGGAACACCCGCAGCATGGCGGCGGCCACGGGAACGAGCTCGGCGGGCCGGAGCAGGATGCCCGTGTCGCGGGCGAAATCCTTGTGGCCGGTGATGCCGCCGACTTCACAGCGAAAATAGATGCCGGGCACGACGCCGGGGACCGGCGTGTCGGCCAGGGTCTTCTCGGTCACGCGGACGGCGAAGAAGCCGATGTCATTGGTGTCGGCCGCGGCGGAGATGGCGCCGCCGGAGTCAAACGCGATGTTGAACTTGCGCGGCAGGCCATAGAGGTCGCGGTGATTGAGGATGTAGTGGTGCAGTCCGTGCGCGTAGGGCCGCACGTCGATCAGTTCGTCGCGGTCAAATCCGCTTGTCGGCGTGGCGGTGACGTTGCGGATGTTGTCGGCACCGGAGCCGCGGGAGGTGAGGCCCAGCTCCTGCACGCGGGTGAGCACGCGCACGATGGCGCGGGGCTTGAATTCGCGCAGCTGAAGATTGGCGCGCGTGGTGATGTCGGTGGTGCCGTTGCCGCATTCCGTGGCGAGCCCGGCCAGGCCGCGGAGCTGGTGCGAGCTGATCTCGCCGGCGGGGATGCGCAGGCGCATCATGAAACTGTCCTGGGCCGGCGCGACGTAGAACAGGCCGTGGAACTTGAAGCGGAAGGTGTCGGCCTCGTTGGGGAACTTGTCCGCCTCGGCGTGGGCCACGAGCTTCTCCCAGACATCGAGTCCGTTCTCCTCGTGCTTCCAGCGCTCGGGCTTGGAGAGATCGGCGAGGGGCGTGCCGAAGACGGTCTCCTCTGCCCCTTCGACTCCGCTCAGGGCAGGAGGCGCGGCGAGGTTTCCCGTCGCCGCGGCGCCGGGCGAGCCGGTGAGCTGGCCGCCGGCGGTAGCGCCGACATAGGCATATTGGCCGCTGGCCAGGACGCCGGCCATGAAGCCTTGCAGGTATTCCTTCTGGTCGGGTGAAAAGGAGCCGGAGGCCGGCGAGGGTTGGGTGGAGGGCAGGTTCATTTCCTCAGGTAGATTTGCAGAAGGTTCAGGGCAGCCAGCAGGGCGGCAGCAATCTGCCAGACGAGCAGCGGATTGCGCTCCAGCAGGGGGGTGTCAGGAGCAAAGAAGGGCTCGACCTTGTCGGGGTGGTCGAGGTCGTAGGTCAGTTGCGAATAGTGTTGGTAGCGCTGACCGGTCTCAGCGGCGACGCTGCGAAGCAGCACGGCCTCCAGCCAGTCGGGCAGGGCGGGGTTCAGCCGGGCCGGACGACGGGGCGTGTTGAAGCGCGGGTTTTGAAAGCGCTCGATTTCGCCGTAGGGATAGGTGCGGGTGGCCGCTTCGAACAGGGTGACCCCGATGCCGTAGATCTCCGTGCGCTCGGAGTGAGGCGCGCCCTGGAAGCGTTCCGGTGCGATGTAACTCGCCGTGCCCGCACGCGACGGCGGGGCGAAGAGCGGGGCGATGCTACCGAAGTCCAGCAGCACGAACTCCGCCGCGATACCCCGGCGGCGGACAAGAATGTTCTCGGGCTTCATGTCGCCGTGCACAAGGTCATGGCCGAGGAGGAACTGGGCGGCCGAGGTGAGGAAACGTCCAAGCGCGATGACTTCCTCCGTGACAAGCGGACGTTCCTTCAGGCATTCGCGCAGGGTGGGCGCCTCGATGTATTCCAGGCTGTAGCAGGAAACCGGATCCCCCGGCGGAATCTCCACGCTAGGAAAACAGGAGGACTGCAGGCGCAGGGCCCGGGCGATTTCGGTGCTGAAGAGGGCGCGGATCCGCTCGTCATGCCGGGCGTCGTGCGGCGCGAACTTGAGCACCCGCATGACGCCGTCGCCCTCGCGCCGGGCGAGCCACACGCGGTCATCGGGGTCAAACGAGCGGAGCAAGGTGTGGCCGGCCCACCGCTGGCCGGCTGTGAGTGCCTCCGGCACCACGAGCGCGGGCGCGGCCTCGGCCGCCGTTGGTGTTGCGGTGATATCGATGACCAGGGCGGTGGCGTCGTCCTTGGGTTTAAGGATCGTGCGGACGAGGCTGGTGGCATCGGCTTGGCGCGCGAGCAGTTCGGTCAGCCGATCGGTCGGCAGGGGTCGCGTGACGCCGTCCGTGCAAATCAGCACGCGATCGCCGGCCGCCACGCGCCAGGAGAAAAGGTGCGGGGTGATGTTTGTTTCCAGGCCCAGACCGCGGGTGATGACGTGTGATTGATCCTGGCCGGACAGCGCGTGCCGCTCCGAAAGGGTGCGAAGTTCGCCGTGGCGAAGGAGGAACACCTCGGTGTCCCCGAGATTGACGCCCCACATCATGTCGCCGGAGATCACGACACTGGCGAGGGTGCAGCCGAGCGCGCCCTCGGCGCCATAGCGATACAGCGCCTCCTCGCAGAGCTGGTGGTTGATCTGCTTGGTGAACTCCACGAGCGCGCGATCAACGGACCAACCGGAGGGGCAGGTCTCGAAGTTTTCCATTAGGCGCCGGGTGGCGTTGACGGCGGCCTCACCACCGGCGCGGGCGCTGCCCATGCCATCGGCGACGGCCGCGATGAGGACGCCGCCAAACTCCCGATGCGCGAAGGCATCGTCGGAGCGGGAGCGACCTTCACCGGGTACCGCGCAGGTGGTGACGAGCAGGCTCATGGATCAGATGCGGGCCTGGGCCGTCGCACCCCAGGTGGTCCGCCAGCGCTTCTTTACGAGGAAGAGTCCGCCGAGGGCGACCAGGGCCAGGGAGGCAAAGAAGATGATGCCGCTGGTGTAGCTGCCGGTGTATTCTTTCGAGAGACCGAAGAGCCGTCCGAGGATGAATCCGCCGATGCCGCCACCGCAGCCGACGAGTCCGGTCATCAGGCTGATGTCGCGGGCAAAGCGCTGGGGCAGGAGTTGGAAGACCGAGCCGTTGCACATGCCGAAGGCGCCCGAGGCGATGAAGAAGGCGCCGCCGCAGATCCAGAGATTGTCGAACAGGGCGGCGACGACCATGGCGACAGCCGCGATGCTGTAGAACACGCTGAGCGATTTGATCCCGCCGAGTTTGTCTGCCAGCGCGCCGCCAAACGGCCGGCCGATGGCCCCGACGAGGGTGCAGAAGGCCGCCATCTCGCCGGCGTGCACCGGTTTGAGCTGGAACTGGTCGCTGAAGTAGATGGCGAAGGCGGTCGCCAGGCCGACAAAGCCGCCGAAGCTCACGGTGTAAAAGAAGCAGAACCAGTGGGCGTCTTTTTCCCCCAGCAGACGGCCGTAGTCAGACAGTTTCTTCTTCTTGTACTCGCCGGGAGGCTCCTTGGAGAAGATCGCGTAGAGCACGAAGGCGAACACCAACGGGATCAGCGCGGCGCCAAAGACCGCCTGCCAGCCCCAGACGGCCGCGATGCGCGGAGCGGCCAGATGGTCGATGACCACCCCGATGTTACCTGCACCGGCCAGACCCAGCACGACGCCCTGCATGTGCGGCGGGTACCAGCGTCCGGATTGCGGCAGCGCGACGGCGAAACTGGCCCCGGCGAGGCCGAGCGCCACGCCGAGCCAGAGGGCCTCACTGAGGGAGGAGATGCCAAACTTCCACGCGATGGCCAGGCTGGTGATCACGACCAACTGGGCCAGCAGGCCGGTCGTCTTGGTGCCGATGCGATCCACGAGGAGGCTGAGCGCGATCCGCAGGAAGGCGCCGGCGAGGATCGGCGTGGAGACCATCAGGAACTTCTGGTCGGCGCTCAGCTGCAGCGTGGGAGCGATCAGGGCGCCCAACGCTCCCAGGAGCGTCCAGACCATGAAGCTGACGTCGAAATAGAGAAACGACGTGGCCAAAGTGGGCCAGTGGCCGTTGTCACGGAGTGCGCGCCACTTCATGAGCGATCGGCCCCGTGGCCGGGTTGGCTGGTGGCGGGAATGGCCATCCGGGTGAGAGGGAGAAGGTGCAAGGACATGCACCCCCTCTTAGCGCGCCACATGCCACCGACGGGTCGTTTACGAATTAGCCGGCCTGAAAGAATTCATGCCATCCATGAAAACCGCTCATGAAAGAAGATCGGCCATGAAACTAGTTATGTCATGGCCGATCGGGAGATGCATGATTCTACAGGTTTACGGTCAGTTGGAGGTACACGTAGTTGGCGTTCTTTGAACCCACGGCGGCCAGAGACTGTTTGATGTAACCTCCGCGGTAGTAGCGGGCCACACCGGCTTCAATCTGGGCGTAGGGGCGGAAGGTCCAGCCGGCGATCAGGTCGATCTCGGTGCCCAGGGACTTGCCATAGGCAGGATTGATGCGAAAGCCGCCACCGCTCCCGACGGCCGCCCCGGTGAAGTTGCGCGGAACGCCCGCGACGTTGTACCAGAAGTCCGTGGTCTGATCGAGGCGCTGGAAATGCATCTCGGCGGCAAGCGAGATGTTGGCGCGGGGCTTGGCTGAGAACACCAGACGCAGGTCGTTGAGATTCTGCAGGCTGTTCAGGTCCATGTAGCCGTAGTGGAGGTGGGTCGTCGCGAAGAGATTCTGGAAGGTCTGGCTGGTGCCGTCCGCGGAGCTCTTGTCACCGGAAGCATAGCTGTAGAGGACACCGAGGCGCGGCTGCCAGGGATGTTCGGTCCAGGTGTAGCCACCCTGCAGCACGAGCGCATAGGCGTCCTGCTTGAGCCGGGGCGCGGCGAGGGCGGCGGCGACAGTGGTGGCGGGGAAGACGGCCGTGCGGTTGCCAAACTGGTGCATGGCCTCGACGCCGTAGTCCCAGGCGCCGTAGGCGAGCGGCTTGGACCTGATCCTCAGACCGGCGGTGTAGAGGTCCTGCGCACCGGGAAAGCGGAAGGGCGCGGCCACGCCGGTCCAGTTGTCGGTGACGATGCCCCGCTCGACATTGCGGGCGAACAGGTAGGCCTCGACGATCTCGTTCTTGGCCAGCGTGGGGAAATTGAAGTAGGCGCCGGAGAAGTGATCCTGAGAATTGGATTTGTTCAGGTTCTTGTGGTCATTGTACACGAGTCCGCCGGTGAAGACGTCGACCCCGAAGAGGGCATTCTGCCAGCGCACCTTGAGGGCATCAAAGGTGCGGGCGTTGTTGTTCCAGCGGAAGTGTCCGACGAGGCGCTGGTCGCCATAGACGAGTTCCTGCCGGCCGAGCTTCACGGAAAGGGGGAATTCCTTGTGGTTGCCGAAAAAGAGATAGGCCTGGTGCACGTCGAGCGGGCCGTCGCGCTCGGCCAGACCCTGGCCGGCGGCGGTCGCGACGAAGCGCTCATCCGCCAGCGAATAACTGGAGCGACCCTCCACGAGGAAGTTCCACATCCTCGCGGTATAGCCGACGCGCGGCATGATGCGCGTCAGGCTGTAATGGTTGTTGTTGTCGTCCTGGATTCGCTTGGAGAAATCCCAGTTCGAACCGGCCTTGTTGAAGCCGGCGTCGTCCTTGCTCTCGTAGCGGTAGCGGACGTTTACGCCGATGTCCCAGGCGCTCAGGTAGACATCGGAGGCCCGGAGTTTTTCGTTGATGAAGCCCGGAAAAGGTCGGGCCGGTGGCGGGGGCGTGTACTGGGCGCGGAGCGCCGGGATGACGGAGCCAGCAAGCGCGAGGAGCGCTGCGAGACGGGTGACGGTGTTCATGGTGTGAGTTTGTTCAGTGCGGGGAAAGATCAGACTGGGGTGAGGGCACTAAGAAAGCGGGAGAGGCGGGAGCCGCCGGGGCCCTTGCGCGGGGGCGGGGTGGCGACGGTCGGGGAGGGACGGGCCGGGCGGTGATGCGAGCGTTCCTCGAGGAAGCCGATCAATTCCTCCCGGAGGCGGTAGTATTCCGGATCCTCCAGCAACTGTTTGCGGGAGCGGGGGCGGGGAAACTTGATCTCGAGAATCTCGCCGACCGTGGCGGCCGGGCCGCTGGTCATCATGACCACGCGGTCCGACAAAAAGAGCGCCTCGTCCACGTCATGCGTGACCATGAGAGCCGTCTTGCGGTCTTTCTGCCAGAGATCGATGAGCACCTGCTGCAACTCGGCGCGGGTGAGCGAGTCGAGCATGCCGAAGGGTTCGTCGAGCAGAAGCATCTTGGGTGAGAGGGCAAAGGCGCGGGCAATGCCGCAGCGCTGGCGCATGCCCTGCGAAAGTTCGGCGGGCTTCTTGTGCATGGCGTCACCGAGGCCGACGACCGTCAGGTAGTACTCCACAATCTGGCGGCGTTCCTGGGCATCGGCCGTGTAGTAGACCTGCTCGACCCCCAGCATCACGTTCTCGTACGCGGTGAGCCAGGGCAGGAGGCAGGGGGCTTGGAAGACGACGCCGCGATCCGGGCCGGCGCCGGTGACTTCCTTGCCGGCGAGGACGATGCCGCCTTGGGAAACCTCCGACAGACCGGCGATCATGGCCAACACGGTCGATTTGCCGCAGCCGGAATGGCCGATGAGGGTGATGAACTCGCCCTTGCGAATGCGCAGGTCAAAGTTCTCGACGATGACAGCCGGACCCTTGGGTGTGTCGTAGATTTTACCGAGCTGGGAGATTTCGAGGAAGGAGGACATCGTGATAGTGAGCAGTGAGCGGTGAGCAGTGAGCAGGGGGTGGTGAGCGGGGCGGGGGTTACTCGCTGGTGGAGATGGCGATTTGTTCCTCCTTCAACTCGCTCGGGCGGAGGGGGCGGCGGTTGACGCGGGGGAGATCGAGGTTTTCGGGCAGGATGTCGGGGAGAATCAGCTTCTGGCGGACGGTTGCTTTGCGGCGCTCGCTGTAACCGAGCAGTTCATTGGTGATGAGGGCGCGCAGCCGTTTGAACTCAGGGTCGTGGTTGAGCGCCTTGCGGTCGCGCGGCCGGTCCAGGGAGACAGGGAATGAAGGCCCAAGCGTGGCGCCGGGTCCGATAGTCAGCGGGATGATGCGGTCGGCGAGCAGCAGGGCCTCGTCCACGTCGTTGGTGATGAGGACGACGGTCTTCTTGTCCTTCTCCCAGATACGTTCGAACTCGTCCTGCAGCGTGGCGCGTGTGAGGGCGTCGAGGGCGGAGAGCGGTTCGTCGAGCAGGAGGATCTGCGGATCCATCGCGAGGGCGCGTGCGACGGACACGCGCTGGCGCATGCCGCCGGAGAGTTCGCGGGGAAACTTGTCGCGGGCCGGCGTGAGGTTGACGGTGGCGATGGCGGTCGCGACGAGCTGCCGGCGCTTTTCGGGCGAGTGGTTGGGGAAGACCTGGTCGACGGCGATGGCGATGTTTTCCGTGACGGTGAGCCAGGGCAGCAGCGAGTAGTTCTGGAACACGATGCCGCGGTCGGGACCGGGCGAGGTGATCTCGAGGTCGTTGAGTTTGACCGTGCCGGCGTCGGGCCGCGTGAGCCCCGCGATGAGCGAGATGAGCGTGGTCTTGCCCGAGCCCGAGTAGCCCACGATGGCGACAAACTCGCCGCGCTCGATCTGCAGGTTGACATTGCTGAGCACCGGCGCCCCGCCGAAGCCCTTGGATACGTTGGTGAGTTCGAGGAAAGACACGGAAAAATTACGATTAATGATTAATGATCAATGATTGTGCCGGGCAGCCTGGAAGGCATGGATTCCAACGACCTGAAGGAGAGAACGATGGAGTTTGCCGTACGCGTCTTGCGCATGGTGGACCAAATGCCCACGACGATCGCCGGCCAGACAGTGGCGCGACAAGTTGCCCGCAGCGGCACCTCGGTTGCCGCAAATTATCGGGCGGCATTGCGCTGCAAATCGCGCGCGGATTTCATCAACAAGATATCCATTGTGCTGGAGGAAGCCGACGAGACCGAATTCTGGGTTGAGCTTTCTGCGCGAACGAAATTGCTGCCCGAGCGAAAGCTCGCAGCCCTCCGCGATGAAGCGGAGCAATTGAGCAAGATATTCAATGCCACGCGGCGAACCGCGAAAAATCATTAATCGTGAATCATTAATCATAAATGCCTCAGACGCTCTTGAACCGTCTTTCCAGCATGCTCATCAACCGGTCGAGGACGAAGCCCACGAGGCCGATGGTGATGATCGAGAGGATGATGTGCTCGTAGATGAGCGCGTTGTATTCCTGCCAGAGGAAGCCGCCGGCGCCGGGGCGGCCGGTGAGCATCTCGGCGGCAACGATGGCGAGCCAGGCGATGCCGAGCGACAGCCGGAAGCCGGTGAACATGTAGGGCAGCGTCGCCGGGATGAGGATCTTGGTGAGCGTCTTCCAGCGGGACAGTTTCATGACGCGACCGACGTTGAGGAAATCCTGGGGCACCGCGCGCACGCCGACCGCGGTGTTGAGGACGGTCGGCCACATGGCGCAGATGGCGATGGTGAAGAGGGCGCCGTAGGTGCCCGCCTCCTTGCCGGCGTTCATGAACAGCACGAGCCCCAGTGGCAGCCAGGCCAGCGGCGAGACGGGACGCAGGATCTGGATGATCGGGTCGAAGATCTTGGTGAAGGTCTTGGACAGGCCGAGGCAGAAGCCGATCGGCGTGCCGACGATCAATGCGATGGCGTAACCCTGCGCGACCAGGATCAGCGAGTACCAGGTGAACCGCAGGATGCCCTGGTCCATCTCGCCGCGCTTGGCGAAGGGGGACAGGACGTATTCACGGCTGGCCTCCCAGGTCTTGATCGGGGAAGGCAGGTTGGAGGCCCAGGTCGAGCTGGAGATGGCCCAGAGCGCGAGCACGACGGCGAAGCCGACGAGCGGGAGCAGCAGCCAGTCGAGTTTGAAGGTTTTCATAAGGGATGGCGGTCGAGGTTTTCCGCGTGCGTGGCCGCGGCGGAGAGGAAGGCGATGGCGAAGGACAGGAGGGGCGAGAGGATGGATTTGGTGATGACGGCGGGGGTGATTTCCCCGCGGAGCCAGTGATCGCCCTGGTTGAGCGACACCTGGATGAAACCGACCACGAGCCCGAGCCTGGCCGCGCGGGTCCAGACCGCCGGTTGGCGGCAAGCCCGCCAGAACTGCGGGCGCGTGGAGTTGTTCATGGGATCAGCCCTTGAGATTCTTCACCGCGAACGAGGTGGCATAGGCCTCCGGGTTGGCGGGATCAAAGGTGATGCCGTCGAAGAGGGTCTCGGAGGAATGGTCGGCCCCGCCGTGCGTGTAGCCGATCTCCTTCATGGCCTCCTCGTAGATGTCGGCCCGCATGACGCGCTTGGCGATGCCGTCGTAGTCAGGCGTGCCGGTGACCATGCCCCAGCGCCGGTATTGGGACATGAACCACTTGGCGTATTTGGCCTGCGGGTAATTGCAGTTCCGCTTGCTGAAGTGCATGGCGTACTCGTCCTCCTTCTTCCGGCCGTCACCGTAGTCATAGTGACCCTGCAGGCGGCCGAGGATGATTTCCTTCTGGCAGTTGATGTAGGTCGCCTTGGAGACGATGTCGCATTGCTCCGGGCGGTTGTCCAGGTTGTCCAGCCAGACGCTGGCCTCGTGCAGGGCCTTGAGGACCGCCTTGACTGTCTTCGGGTTCCTGAGGGCGAACTCCTCGGTGAAGGCGCAAACCTTTTCCGGGTGGTCCTTCCACATGTCCTGGGTGGAGACGGAGGTGAAGCCGATGCCGTCCGCGATGGCGCGGGCGTTCCACGGCTCGCCGACGCAGAAGCCGTCCATCTTGCCGATCTTCATGTTGGCGACCATCTGGGCCGGCGGGACGACGATGAGGTTGATGTCCTTGTCGGGATTGATGCCGCCGGCGGCGAGGTAGTAGCGCATCCACATGGCGTGGGTGCCGGGCGGGAAGGTCTGCGCGAAGGTGAGCGGCTCGCCGAGCTTGTTGGCCTGGTCGACGAAGGGCTTGATGGCCTTGGGGTCGGCGGCAACCTTGCCCTTCCACTCGCTCTTGAGGGAGATGGCCTGGCCGTTGCGGTTCATCATCCACGGAATGACCATCGGCTTCTTGGGCGAGCCCGCCAGTCCCATGGTCGAGGCGAGCGGCATGCCGATGAGCATGTGCGTGGCCTGAATCGAGCCGGTGGAAAGGCTGTCGCGGATCGCGGCCCAGTTGGCGCCCTTGGTCACGGTCGAGTTGATGCCGTACTTCTTGAACAGGCCCTTTTCGTGCGCGATGACGATGGGTGAACAATCCGTAAGGGCGATCATGCCGAAGTTCAGGTTCGGCGCTTCCGGGGCGTCCGACGTCGAGCCGGCGGTGGCGGCCCAGCTCTTCGAGCCGAGGGCGGCCCAGAGCGCGGCGGCGCCGGTCAGCTTGGCGCCATCGGCGATGAATTTGCGGCGATTAAGCAGAGACGCAGGCTCCGCGGGTGTGCGTGGTTGGTGGTGTTGCATGTGGGTCAAGGTTGGCGGTGGCTTCGCGGTACAGGTTTTCGCGAAAGAGGCGGACGGGCAGGCCGGGCTGCAGCGCGGAGCGCGGGACAATGCCGGCCGCGACCAACTCATGCTGGAGCTGGGTCGCGCGCTCGGCGGTGGGGGCGTTGGCATCGCCGCGGCTGAACACGTGGAAATCGGGCACGGACTCGACGGCGTCCGGGCGGGTGAAGAAGTTTCCCAGCAGGGAAGGTGCGATGACGCTGGCGGGCAGGTCCAGGTAAGAGGGCGCCGAAAGGATCTCGGCCAACTCGGCCCGGTTTCCGGTTTCGTCGCACCAACGGGCGGCCTGGGTCAGCGCGGCGATCAGACGGGCGTGGACGGGCTCGTGGCGTTCGGCGAATCCTTGGCGGACCATCAGGACTTTCTCAACGTGACCGGGGGCGAGGGCCGAGCTCCAGGCCGGACACCAGCCCTGGCCCTGTTGCACGGCGAGGGTGTTCCAGGGTTCACCGGCACAGTAGCCATCGAGGGTGCGCGCCGTGAGGTTGCGGAACATCTGGGCCGGCGGCACCACGGCGATGCGGACGTCGCGCTCCGGGTCCAGCCGCGCGGCCTTGAGCCACTGCAGCAGCAGGACGTGGTGCATCGAATGCGGGAACACGATGCCGAAGGTGAGTTTGTTTTCGCCGCGCCGGCGGAGTGCTTCCTCGCGCAGCGAGGCGGTGTCGCGCACACCGGAATCCCACAGGCGCTGGGACAGCGTGATCGCGTTGCCGTGCAGGTTAAAGATGAAGCCGGTGCAGACGTCCGCCGGTCCGCAGCCGAGACCCAGTTGGGCAGCCCAGAGCATCGGGGCGGGGGCGTGGGCGCCGTCGAGCTCGCCGTAGATGACCTTGTCCCGGATGGTCGCCCAGCCGACTTCGCGGCAGAGTTCAACCTGCAGGCCCTGGGCGGCGAACCAGCCGAGTTCCTTGGCCACGATCAGCGGGGCGGCATCGGTCAGGGCCAGAAACCCCAGGCGAAGGGGGCGCGTTTTGGTCGCATTGGTGGAAGGGCGCGAAGTGCTCATGGTATGCCCTTGTTCAGCGCGTCACATGCCATCGCGCGGAATTGGCCTGATTACTGCTATTAAAGAATTCATGGGTTTAATGAGACTGATTCATGCGATCGCCATTGCCGCACCATCATGAAGAACAACTTCTTTGATACGCGTCAGTTAACCGCGTTCGCGGCCCTCGCGCGGCTGGGCAGCTTCACCCGCGCGGCCCAGGAGTTGTGTCTGACCCAGAGTGCGATCAGCCATGCCATCAAGGCGCTGGAGGACCAGGCGGGCTGCCGGCTCTTTGAGCGGGCGGGCCGGCGCGTGTCACTCACGCAGTCGGGCGAACAGATGCTGCGCCACGTGGACAAGATCCTCGGCGAGATGAAGGCGGCGCGGCGCGGGCTCGATGAACTTTCCCGCTGGGGCCACGGGCGGTTGCGGCTGGGGGCGAGCACCACCGCCTGCCAGTACATTTTGCCGACCGTGTTGCGCGAATTCAAACAGAGCTTTCCGAAATGCGTCATCTCCATCGATCCAGGTGACCATGCGCGGCAGATGGAGCACCTGTTGGACAACAGCATCGATCTCGCGATCATGCTGGAGCCCGTGGGCCAGAAGGAGCTGGCCTTTGTGCCGTTGTTTTCCGACGAGCTGCGCTTTCTGGTGGCGCCGGGTCATGTGTGGGCGAAAAGCGGCCGGGTGCAGCGCGATACCTTCAACGAGGAAACGTTGATCGTGTACAATCACACAAGCTACACGTTCCGTCTGCTGGAGGAGTATCTGCGGGAGGAGGACATGCCGTTGAACAACATCCTCGAACTTGGCAGCATGGAGGCCATCAAGGAACTGGTGAAGATCGGTCTCGGGGTGGGCGTGCTCGCGCCCTGGGTGGCGGTGAACGAGATCACCTCCGGCGCGTTGGTGTCGCTGCCGCTCGGCAAGCGCAAGCTGCGCCGCCAGTGGGGCGTGGGGTATCTGAAGGGTCGCCGCCTGTCCCTGGGGGAGGAAACCTTCGTCGGTCTGTGTCAGTCGGTGACGCAGGAACTCACCGTGCGGGGCACTGCCGCGGTGGCGTGAAAACAACTTCGCTGTTGGGCATGAAAAAACCCGCGCCAGGGCGGCGCGGGTTCGGGATTGGGCGTGAGGCGGAACTCAGGCCTTGGCGACGATCGTGATGCTCTCGACCGCGACGCGCTCGATCGGCGTGCTCTTCTCGCCACCGGCGGCCTTCGTCGGGACATTGGCAATGCGCTCGAGGACATCGAGGCCTTCCGTGAGCTGGCCGAACGCCGTGTACTGGCGGTCCAGGAACTTGGCATCGCCGTGACAGATGAAGAACTGGGAGCCGGCGGAGTCGGGGTGGGAGGAGCGCGCCATCGAAAGCACGCCGCGCACGTGGGACTTGGCGTTGAACTCGGCCTTGATCTTGTAGCCGGGACCACCGGTGCCGGGCATGCCGGTCTCGCCGGCCTTGGTGTTCGGACAGCCGCCCTGGATCATGAAATCCTTGATGATCCGGTGAAAGGCCGTGCCATTGTAGAAGCCTTCACGTGCGAGTTTCTTGAAATTCTCGACGGTCTTGGGCGCCACATCGGGCCAGAAGCTGATAGTCATCTCGCCATAGCTGGTTTTCACCACAGCGACTTCATTGATAGGGGGATTGGTACTCATGAATCTGTCATAAGAACCCGGGTCGACAGGCTCCCGCAAGGAAAAATCGGCCAGTCGGCACGAACCCGCCGGGCTTGAGGACAATAGTTGCCCAAATGTTTCGGGCGTCGGGAGCCTGCGCACGCAACCTGCTTGCTGCCGGCCGTATGTTCCTGCCTCAGGCCCAGTCCACCATGTCAGCCAACGCTGCGTCCGCCTCGGCGGTGTCCCGTTCCCGGGTGCCGGGCGTTCCGCCCGCAGCCACCACGGAATCGTCGAGACCCCGGGCGGATGATCGGCAGTTGGAGGCGATGGCCTTGTCGGCTGTCCGTCTCGCGGCGCTGGGTCCGCAACTCGCCACCCTCGCGATCCGCATGGAGGAACAGGCCGACTCGCAGGCCCGCCAGGCTGAGCGGATCGCGGGTACCACGCGTGAACTGACCACGTTGCTGGGCGCCGTGGTCGGCCGGTTGCAGTCCGCTTCGGGAAAGGTGCACGATGTCATGGGCGAGATCGCCCGCATCGCGGACCAGACCCGCATTCTGTCGATCAACGCCAGCATCGAGGCCGCCCGCGCGGGCGAGCAGGGTCGCGCCTTCAACGTGGTCGCGCGCGAGGTGCAGGAACTGGCGGACCAGACCCGCCGCTCGACCCAGCAGATCGAGACCCGGGTCAAGGCGATCCAGGGCAGTGTCAGTGAGGTCGCCGCTTCGGTGGCTCCGACGAACCCGGCGGATGCACAATCCTCGGCGGTGACGGTGCAGGGAGTGAACGCGCAGATCGAGGTCATGGCGGGCACGGCGGAAGGCCAGCGGGCGGGCGCGCGTTCGTTGCGGACGCTCGGTGAACAGGTCAACACGCTCACGCAGGAACTCTTGCTCGCGGTCGGCACCTTCCGGCTCACCGCCCACGCCCGGGCCCGGCAGGACGTTCGGCTCATGCTGAAGGATCTGTTGCTGGTCGCCGGCGATGTGCGCCGGCTGGAGCAGGTGCTCTTGGGTTGCCTGCAAGGGTTCCCCGGTTTCGAACTGTTCTACGTGACGGATGCCACGGGCCGGCAGGTAACTGGCAACATCGGCCGGCAGCAGGCCGGGGGTGGCGTGGATGATTCGGCCCGGGGGAAATCGTGGCGGGACCGGCCCTGGTTCCAGGATGCGGTCAGGCAGCCCGGCGAGGTGGTGGTATCCGACATCTACCGCTCGAAGGCCACCGGGGATTATTGCTTCACGATCTCGACGCTGCTCGTTGACGCGGGCGGGCGGACGTTCGGGGTCCTGGGCGCCGACGTGAATTTCTTGAAGCTCCTGTCGGCCGATTCGCAGGCCTGATACCAATTTCCCGGCGGGGCTGCTGGGTGGGCGGACAATTTGGCTGGCGCGGGCCATCTGCGCACCACAGTCGGTTGCGCCTTTCCGACGCGGGTCGGCGACCGCGACTGAACCCGGCCCTCTCTCAAGCCGGACTCATGCAGTTCAAAGAGTCGGAATCGCACATAACTTATTAATCTCCAAAGTCAGTTTCTGAAAAATCGCAGCTGCAATGCAGTTCACTCTTGGGTGTTCAGCCTATCGGGAGAATCCGAATTCAACCGCAGGAGACCAGCTAAGTCGTATCGTTGTTGGTATTAATCAGGTGGGCCGGCAGGTCCCTCTGCCGGCGATGACTGTCGTTGAAACGTATAGGTCCGCAAACGGGCACAGGGACGTGCCCGTCCACCAAGGAAATCGAGGCAATGGCCGGTCCAACTGCATGAGTCCGGATGAAGAGGGGGTGCCCGTCAGGGTGGGGTGTGTAGGGGGCTCCGAACCCGCCTGGCTGGATTTGAGTTCGCCACCGGAGCACGCCTATCCCAGACTCGGGCTTCGATGCGCCACCTATTAGCCCTGTTCGCTCTATCCCTCGGTTCCTGCGTGCACGCCCAGTCGTCCGGTTTCAAAGCCGATCTCGCCGGGTGGGAACTCGTCACCACCATTCCCGGTGAATTGGCCAAGATCTGCACCGTCGGTGCGGACGGCGTCGTGGCTGTGAAGGGTCAGCCCGTTGCCTTCTTCGCCACCCAGGAGAGCCACGCCAATTACCGGCTGCAGGTCGAGTGGCGCTGGCCGGGCAAGACGGGCAATGGCGGTATTCTTTTGCATATCGTTTCTGGTCCCAAGGACCGCGCGTGGCCGGAATGCTTTCAGGTCCAGCTGAAGCACCAGGCGGCTGGTGACATGATTCCCATGGCCGGTGCGACCTTTGCGGAGAAATTCTCCACGCCGGCCGGCGCGCCGACCCAATTCCTCGGACACGCGGCACCCGTCAGTGAGAAGCCCGCCGGGGAGTGGAACACGGCGATCGTGGTCTGTCGTGGCGATACGATCGAGGTGACCATCAACGGCGTCGTGCAAAACCGGGTGACCGGTTGCTCGCTGCAGGCTGGCCGCGTCGGTTTCCAGCTGGAAGGCACACCCTTCGAGCTACGCAACCTGAGCATCACGCCACTGGACTGAGACGACGGCGTTCCAGCCGGCACCGCACCCTTTCAGGCGATGAGCAGCCCCTCTGAATCGAAAGCACCAGCGTCCGGTCCGATCCACATCGTGATTTCCCGACGGGTGCGCCCGGGTTGCGAGGCGGCGTATCAGCAGTCGCTCCGGGAGTTTTTCCAGACGTCCTTCGGACACGAGGGCGTGCTTGGCGCCAGCATGCTGGTGCCGCCGCCCGGCTCGGGCTCGCGGGAGTTTGGCATCCTGCGCACCTTCGCCAGCGAGCGGGATCGCGATGCTTTTTATGCCTCGGCCTTGTTTCAGGACTGGGACCGCAAGGTGGCTCCGCTGACCGAGGAGGGCGGACGTTATCGTCAGCTGCACGGGATGGAGGCCTGGTTCCGCTCGCCCCAAAGTGCGCCGGCCCGCTGGAAGATGGCCCTGCTCACCTGGCTGGCGGTGTGGCCGGTGACCTTGGTCATGCGGGCCTTGCTCGCTCCGGTGGTGGGCGCGTGGATGCCGGCGGTTCTGTTGACCGGCCTGATAACCGGCGGAGTCGTGGTTGTCCTCACATGGGTGGCGATGCCGCTGCTGGTGTCGGCGGCAAGCCGCTGGTTGCAGCCGCCGGTGCACCCGGCCCTTGGTGAGGAAAGGCAGATTCGGGACGGGCAGGGTGGGGTGTGAGGTAGGGGCGGTTGCTCTCAACCGCCTTGGCTATTTCAGCATAATCCGAATTTCCTAAGTTCGACCCCGTCACAGAGCTCACAGAGTTCGGAAGGAGTACACGGAGCAAAACGGATCGCGTGGTGATCAGCGCATTTGAATTCACCTGCTGGATGACGGGACCTTCGGGTGATTCTCTGCGGCATTTCTCTGTGTGCTCCGTGCTTACCTCGGTGCACTCTGTGTCTAGCGGCTGTTTTGTGGATCATGCGTCGATAGGATTCTAGGCACAGCCCGCAGGGACGCGGGCCCTCCACCTCTGCCGCCATGCCTTGCCTGCCTCTCTCCGGTACTCTGTCTCAATCCCGCACCGTCTTCAGGCCGAGCCGGGCGATGCGGTCGATCAGCTGCGGGTAGGTCAGGCCGGTCTTCATGGCCGATTGGGCGAAATCCTCGTCGGGGGCCAGAATGGGGTTGGGATTGGCCTCGATGAAATACACCTCATTCTGCGGGGTCAGGCGCAGATCGATGCGCGCGTAGCCGTCGATCGTGAGGAGGTGGTAGATGCGTTTGCAGACTGTCTCGATGTGGCGCACCAGTGCCGGCTCAAGACCCTCGGCGAAACGGTTTTCCAAGCCCCACTTGGTGCGATAGGCCTCGTCCCATTTCGCCCGGTAGGTGGCGATCTTGGGCTCGTCGGGCGGCACCTCGCGGAACACCAGTTCGCGGATGGGGAACACCTGCAGGCGGTGGTTGCCCATGATGCTCACATAGAGCTCGCGGCCCTCGATGTACTCCTCGGCGATGACGTCGTTGTCGAGTTTCTCATGAATGAACTGCACGCGCTCGGCAAAGAGGGCGTCGTTCTCGACGAAGGAGGCCTGCGAGATGCCGTAGGATGCCTCCTCTTTCAGCGGCTTGACGAGGAGGGGAAACTGCAGGTGTTTCGGACGCACGGGGCGTTTGCCGCGCGGAATGATGACGAAGTTGGCCGTGTGGATGCGGTGATAACTGAGGATTTTCTTGGAGATGCCCTTGTGCTTGCAGAGGGTCAGGCCCGAGGTGCCGCAACCGGTGAAGGGGATGCCCTGCATCGCCAGAAACGCCACAATGTGCTGGTCAAAGGCGCGGTTGTTCCGGAACTGGTCGGCCAGGTTGAAGATCACGTCGGGGCTGAAGGTCTGGAGCTTTTGCCGCAGCAGATCGAGATCGTCGAAGATCGCCTGGTGCTCGTTGGGGTAGCCGAGTTCGTTCAGCGCGGCGAGCACGCCGGCCTCGGTTTTCCAGTCGGCGGTCTTCAGTTCGGCGCCCAAGTCCTCGTTGAGGGTCGTGGGGCGGATGGCGTCAAACAGGGCGAGCACTTTCAATTTCTTGGCCATGGCTATTTCGTGCGTTTGAATTTTCCGGTGAACAGGTAGTTCATCACCAGCGTCGTGATGTAGGCCGCCACCGGCAGGTCGGGCACCGGCGCGCCCGGAACGAGGTGCAGGTCGAGCTGGTCGCACCGGTCGATCAGGCGGGCGAGGAGCTTGTTGACGCGGTATTTCTTTTCGTTGGTCGACTCACAGACCGCGTCCATCAGGTCGCGCCGTTTGGTCCGCAGGTAGCGGGAGGCCTTGAGGGTGGGTCCGGCCTCCGGGGCGCCGGGGAAGAGCTGACGCAGGTCGCGGTCGTAGAAGTCGGGGTAGGTGTCCTCATACAGCTTCCGCTTCCGGGCGTAGTAGGTCTTCAGCTTGATGTTCAGGCAGTGAAAGTCCCGGTAGCGGTATTCCGGCTGGTAGGGCGCCAGCTTGCCGGCGAGCGAGCGCATCAGCTCGTCCACGTACTCCAGTTTCTGCAGGGCT
This sequence comes from Opitutaceae bacterium, assembly GCA_046346755.1. Lineage (GTDB taxonomy): Bacteria > Verrucomicrobiota > Verrucomicrobiia > Opitutales > Opitutaceae > UBA6669. The sequence goes on from JAXMHM010000016.1 coordinate 145,069, forward strand.
TTCCAGCCCTTGAAGCGGGTGCGCCAGTCGAGCCCCGGGGTCAGCCATACCGCAAAGGTCTCGGCAAAATCCTCGTCGGGGTGGCTCTGCGCGTACCAGTCGTCGAGGTGGACGACGTAGGAATGGCTGTAGGGCCGCGGCCGGTAGAACTCGGGGGTCGTGTTGTTGGAGGTGAGTCCAAACGTCTGCTGCCACTTCTTTTTCCGCGTCAGCTGAAAGGCGTAGGCATAGGCGTGGGCCGCCTCATGGCGCATCAGCCGCATGAACCACTCGGGGCTCTCGCCCTCCACCTCGAGCATCATGGTGCGTTCCAGCCGGCGGAGACGGTCATGCGTCAGGAAAAACGGAACGAAGATCGCCGGGATGCCGACGGGCACGAACCACTCGTCGCCCACATGGCACGGCGGATGAAAAACCAGACCCTTGGCCGACAGCTCGTCGTGCAATTGCTGCACGAGGGCCTGGAGGGGAGTGTCGGTGAGGGTCAGCCCGAGCTGGACGATCTTCTTCTCGAGCAACGCTTCGTCGCCCAGATCGACCCAGGAGGTGGTTTCCATGGCGGATAGGTAAGCGGAGGGTCCGATCCCCTACAAGCCAGCAGCGAGGAATTTGCAGCCCAGATTCGGGCGCGGGTGGGCCGGCACTTGGTCTGGCGCAACTTCCTTCGTCGTCACCAAGGCAACACACCCCGCCCTGCGGGCACCCCTCTTGATAGAGGGGACTTCCGGACCCGTTGATTGGGTCCCCTCTAGGAAGAGGGGTGGCGCGAAGCGACGGGGTGTGTCGCTTCTTTGCGTAGTCCCCAATAAGAGGCTGGTCTCCCGACTAGCCGCGGCCGGTCGGGAGACCGGCCCTCCAAGGAAAACCCGTTCGCGCAAAGTTTGCGCGGAACGCCCAATTGTATTTCCTGACGTCATCCGATGAAATACTCCTTCCTGCGCGCACCGCTCGCTCTGGCCATCCTCCCTTTACTGCTCGTGCTGGCCGGCTGCTCCAAACGCGAAACTCCGGTCGTCGAAGGTTACCGCACCCAGACCCTGCAACTGGGTAATCTCTCCGAGCCCAACGATCTCGACCCGGCCATTCTGGACAGCCAGCAGACCTTCAACATCGTTATGGCCCTGATTGAGGGCTTGTGCCAATACGACGCCAAGACGGGAGACCCCGTGCCGGCCGTGGCCGAGCGGTGGGAGGTGTCAGCGGACAACCTGACCTGGACCTTTCATCTGCGTCCCACGGCGCGCTGGTCCAACGGCGACCCGGTCACGGCAGGCGATTTTGTCTACGCCTTTCGGCGGAACCTCAGTGCCGGCCTCGGCGCCGAATACGCGAGCATGCTCTTTTGCCTGGAGAACGCCCAGGCCTTCTACCAGGGCAAGACGAAGGACTTTTCCACCGTGGGCGCCGTGGCGGCTGATGACCATACGCTGGTGCTGCGTCTCGGTCACCCGGTGCCTTACCTGCCGAAGTTGGTCTGCCACTCCATCTGGTTTCCCGTGCATCAGGCCACGATCGAAAAATTCGGCCGGATCGACCAGCGCGGCACCCTCTGGACGCGACCGGGCAACTACGTCGGCAACGGCCCGTTCATCCTCAAGGAATGGCAGCCCCAGCAGATCATCCGCGTGGTGAAATCGCCCAGCTATTGGAACCGTGACGAAGTCAGGCTCAACGGCATCAATTTCTATCCGATCGAGAACAACAGCGCGGAGGAGGCGATGTTCCGGACCGGCCAGTTGCACATCACGAGCACCATGCCCTCGGACAAGATTCCCGTCTATCGGAACGATCCGCGGCTGAAGGTGTTTTGCTCCCAGGCGCCGATGCTGGCGACCTACTATTTTGTCTTCAATGTCTCCAAACCGCCGCTGGATGATGTCCGCGTGCGTCGCGCCCTCGCGTACTCCATCAACCGGCAGGAAATGGTCGACCATGTCACGCTGGGCGGACAGCGACCCGCCGGGCATCTGACCCCGGATGACACCAGCGGTTTCACGGCCACCGCCAACGTGACCTTCGACCCCGTGCGGGCCCGGCAATTTCTGGCCGACGCCGGCTATCCGGGAGGCAAAGGGTTTCCGCGCCTGGAATTCCTCTACAACACGAACGAGGGTCACCGGAAAATCGCCGAGGCGGTGCAACAGATGTGGCGGCGCGAACTCGGCATCGACGTCACCCTGACAAATCAGGAGGCGAAGGTGCAGATCGACAACCTCCACCAGGGTAATTTTCAGATCGCGCGCTTTGCCTGGGTCGGCGACTACGTGGACCCGAGCACGTTTCTCGACATCATGACCGGGGACAGCGGCAACAACGACACGCGGTGGAAGAGCGCCGAGTACGACCGGCTCATTAGCGAGGCGGGCCGGACGGCGGACGACGCGAAGCGCTTCGCCCTGTACAAACGTTGCGAACAGATCCTCGCCGACGAGTGTCCGATCGCCCCGCTCTACTTCTACACGCGCACGAACCTCCGTCTGCCCTCGGTGAAGGGCTGGTACGACAACCTGGTCGATCTTCATCCCTACACCGGCGTCTACCTCGACCCGACCGATTCCCCGACGCCGTGACGCCGGCGGACCGTTATCAAACCCGCTGTTTGGCAATGTGGGATGGCAGGAGCTGTAAGACGAGGTCTTTGAGCCTGGACTTGAACGCGATTGTTCAGCCTCGCGTACCAGCCGGACACCCCATCACTTCGCAACACCCCTCAAGCTAACCGGAGCTAGGCGGTATTGAGACTTACGTTAACAAGTGACACTGGCCACTGCCCGCTTGCGCTGGGCCCCCACACACCCCGCCCTGGCGGGCACCCCTCTTCCTAGAGGGGATTTCCGGACCAGTTGATGGGGTCCCCTCTAGGAAGAGGGGTGGCGCGAAGCGACGGGGTGTGTCGCTTCTTTGTGTAATCCTCGATAATGAGATGGGTGCCCACCGGGATGGCGCGCGAATTGGCTTTTCCATATTCGCTCCTGCGACAGACTCCCGCCAACCCAAACCTGCCCCGTTTATGCCTTCACCAGTCGTTTTGAATGAGCAACCGGATGAGAAATTTCAACTGACGGTTCGTGCCGTGCTCACGGGCGTGGTGCTCGGTGGCGGGCTGTCGCTGTGCAATATCTACACGGGGCTGAAGGTGGGCTGGAGCCTGGCCATGTCGATCACCGCGGTGATTCTCACCTTCAGTTTCTGGCAACTGGTGCGGGCGACGCTCGGCGGGCGGAGGTTCAATATTTTTGAGACAAACATTTCCCAGACGGCGGCGTCATCCGGCGCGGCCATCTCCTCGGCCGGCTTGGTCGCGCCGATTCCGGCGCTCACGATGATCACCGGGCAGGTGCTGGGCTGGGCGCCCCTCGCGGCGTGGACCTTTTCCGTCTGCCTCGTAGGCATCACGGTTTCCTATGGCATCCGGCGTCAGATGATCGAGGTGGACAAACTGCCTTTTCCCGGTGGTTTGGCGACGGGCGAAACCCTCAAGGAGCTCTACGCCGTTGGCGGAGCGATCGAGCGGGTGTGGATGTTGGTCGCGGGTGCGGTGACCGCATCCGTGGTGAAGCTGACCGAACACCTGGCATCCGTACCGCTCTGGAATCTGCCGTGGCGCATCAGTGCCCGCGTCGGCGGGGCTTTGGAGAAGGCGGGGTTGTCCTCGATCTCCTTCGGCAACCTGGGCCTTTCGCTGGAACCGACCCTGCTCATGTACGGCGTCGGTGCCATTGCCGGGATCCGCACGGGCATTTCCATGCTGTTGGGAACGGTGATGGCGTGGGGCGTGCTCATGCCGTGGGTCTACGACAATGGCTGGGCTCAGCTCGGGGCGCTCAATCCGACCAGCAGTTGGTTCACCAAGGGGGTGCAGTGGCTGCTCTGGCCCGGGGTGGCCATGATGGTTTCGTCCGCGCTCACCTCTTTCGCGTTTTCCTGGCGCTCGATCCTCAACACGTTCAGTGGCAAGTCACCGGCGGAAGCGGGCGCCGGGCGGCAAGGCTTCCAGACCTGGTTTCTGGTCGCGCTCATCGTGGTGCTGGCGTTCTCCGTCACGCTGCAAGTGGCGTTCTTTCAAATCAAGCCGTGGATCGCGGCACTGGGCGTGCTCTTTACCTACCTGCTGGCGATCGTCGCCGCCCGGGTGGCGGGCGAGACGAACATCACGCCCGTCGGCCCGATGGGGAAGGTCACCCAATTGTGCTTCGCGATTCTTTCTCCCGGCTCGCCGTCGGCCAACCTGATGGCGGCCAACGTCACGGGAGGAGCCGCCAGCCAGTGTGCCGACATGATGCATGACCTGAAGACCGGCTCCATGATCGGTGCGCGTTCCTCCTACCAATTTGTGGCGCAGGTTTGCGGCGCCTTGGCGGGGGCGACCGCCGGCTCGGCGGCCTACCTGATCTTGATCCCCGATCCCAAGAACCAGCTGTTGACCGACCAGTGGCCGGCGCCGGCCGTGGCGACATGGAAGGCGGTCGCCGAACTGTTCATGAAGGGCTTTGACGCCCTGCCGCCGGGGGCGATCCAGGGCCTGATCATCGGCTTGGTGGCCGGCATTGTCCTCGCCGTGCTGGAGAAGACGATGCCGCCGAAGGTCCGTCGCTGGGTGCCGAGCCCGGCAAGCATGGGGCTCGCGTTTGTGATCCCCGCTTACAACGCGTTTTCGATGTTCCTCGGTTCACTGGTTGGCTGGGCGCTGGGGAAATGGGTGCCGAACTGGTCGGCGCGCTTCCTGATCGTCTTTGCCTCCGGCATCATCGCCGGGGAGAGCCTGACGGGCGTCGGTCTGGCAATCCGGCAGGTGTTGTTTGGTCATTGAAGTTGCCGGCAAATCCTCCGCTTGTACTGAGCCCATGACGAAACCCGACCGCTATTTCTACTCCACGGCGGCGGCGCTGTGTCTGCTCGTCATGTTCCTCGGCTTCATGCCGTACTACCTCAGTGGGCATGGGCAGCACGGCCGGGTCATCTCCCCGGCCATCGCGCAGGTCGTGTTCGTGCACGGGATGGCCGTCACGGCCTGGTACCTTCTCTCTCTGGTGCAAGCGTTGCTGATTTCCATGAAGAATCGCAAACTGCACATGACCCTCGGATGGAGCGCCGTGGGATTGTTGCCGCTGGTGGCGGTCAGCGGGGTCATGGTGGCGGTGCGGTCGACGCGGGGCTCGCCCGACTTTGTCTTTTTCGGGATGCGCTATCCTGATTTCCTCCTGGTCATGCTGATGGAGATCGCGGTCTTCACGCTCTTCGTCGTGGCCGGAATCCTGACACGTAAGCAACCGGCCATTCACCGCTCCATGATGCTCCTCGCGAGCCTGAGCCTGCTCCTCGGCGCCACGGCCCGCATGCCCTGGTTGAACGGACTCTTCGGGGGCGATACCCGCCTGGGGTTTTTCGGACCGGTCTTTTCGCTGGGTATCCTTTTGCTGTTGGTCAGGTACCGGCTCACGGAGACCTTTGACCGCTGGTTCGCCCGCGGGTTGGCCTTCATGATCATTGTATTTGTTGGCGCCGAGCGCCTGTCGCAGACGGAGGCCTGGCGGCACCTCGCGGGAAGTTTGCTCAAGAGCTGAGGGAGCCTGCGCCCAGCTTCCAGACCGGAGCAATCCCGACAGGCGATCGCGCCCTGTTCGCCGATTGACCGGAGAAGCACAGCTCGACATCGAGCGCACCGGGACAATCGGGAGCAGCAGAGAGGCTTGGAAAATAGTCCGGCTCCTTTGCCTTTCTCCGGTCCAACGAGCGAGGTTTTGCCGAGGCTCATTTGGCAAAAGACCCTCGGTGGACGCCCTCCGCCCCGCCCTGATCGCGGTGGCTCAATCTGCCTGCAGCATTCAGGGACCGTGCGGGTGAACTGTTCCTTACGGCCCGAAGAAAAGACAAGTATGCTTGACGAATGACAAGTATGCTTTACATGTAACCACCATGAAAGAATCAACGAGACAGGAATCAGGGGAGAGCATGGACTGCCGGCCAACTCTTCGGGAACAATACAAATTCAACATCTGGCTCGCGGTCACGACCGCGACGTATCTGGTCACGCTGTTTCTGGTCCAACATTTCAAGGAGTGGTCGCCGCTCGTGCAAGTGTCGGTAACCCTGCTGCCGGTGTTGCCCGGATTGATGTACCTCGGGAAGGGGCTGCGGTTGCTCCGGCAGATGGATGAGCTGCAGCGGCGGATCCAGCTCGAGGCATGGTTCTTTGCCGCGATCGGCACGGTGATTGTCAGCGCGGTGATCAATGTGTTCAACGCCCATGGCCTGGTCTGGGAAACGTTTCCCCATGGACTGGAGATCGGCGGGACCTATCTCCTGATGTTTTTCCTTTGGACCCTGGGCGTCGCCTTCTCCACCCGTCGCTACCAATGAAAAACAAACTCCGGGAATTGCGCGCGGCACGCGAATGGTCGCAAAGCGATCTGGCGGAAAAACTCGGTGTCTCGCGTCAGACCATCAACGCGATCGAGACCGAGAAGTACGACCCCAGCCTGCCGCTGGCCTTCAAGATCGGCCAGCTCTTCAAGCAACCGATCGAAACCATCTTCGAGGTTTGATGGGAGTGGCGTCCGCGCTACCCGCTTCCGGTTTCCGAGCCCAGCGCGGTCTGATATGCCTGATGCAGGCGGAACGTCTGCCAGGCGCCGAGCTTCTGGCCCAGTTGGGCGAAGAGGTACAGCAGCAGCGCGATGAACGCCATGCCGCCACACACCCAGAAGCCCCACGGGTACGACTCGATGAACAGCTGGGCTCCGCCGAGGATGCCCGCGAAGGTGCCGAGCATCCCGGTGCCGATGTAGCCGTAAAGGAACACGGACCAGATTTCGATCTCGGGTCCGTAGATCCCCTCGATGCGCGTGCCACCATCGGGGCTGGGGTCGAGACTGAGGAAGAGGCGGGGGGACCAGTGACGCCGTTCCGCGTCGGGCAGGTGGATCCCGATGAAGCCGGGAAAATCCTTCACGACAAGATCCGGGGAGCCTTGCTTCAGCGAGCCGAGGATCTGCAACCGAACGTCGGCCGGCGACCGGTTGACGATCTGCTCAAAGCGAGGCCGGACGCGGAAGCTGCTGAGAGGCGCTTTCGTGCTCATGGGGTGGGGTGCCGTCAGCCAGTCATGCGAACAAGGCGTCGGCAAGCCGGATGTCCGGGGCGGAGCGGTCGGCGGTCCGTCCGGTTGGAAAGGAGAGGCAACGGTTGCTTCGTCTCAGGCGAGGCCCCGAAACGGCGGGCGGCGCTGCCGGGCCGACCGGCGCGAAACCGGGCGCAGGGTCAGGCCGTCTTGGGGCGGACTTTCCAGGCCTCGACGATCTGGCGGATGGTCTCCTCGAGTGACTGCGTGATGTCCCACTTCGGGTAGTGGGTGCGCATTTTGCGGAGGTCGGAGTAATAGCAGATGTGGTCGCCGGCGCGGTTCTGGTCGACGTAGGTGAAGACCTGCGCCCGGCCGGAGAACTTTTCCACAATCTTGAAGGCCTCGAGGATGGAGGTGCTGTTGGCCTTGCCGCCGCCGAGGTTGTAGACCTCGCCGGCGCGCGGGGCCTCGACGAAGGCGGCCATGAAGCGGGCGACGTCGAGCGAGTGGATGTTGTCGCGCACCTGTTTGCCCTTGTAGCCGAAGACGCGGTACTCCTTGCCCTCGAGGTTGCACTTCACGAGGTAGGACAGGAAGCCGTGCAGCTCGACGCCGGTGTGATTGGGTCCGGTGAGGCAGCCGCCGCGCAGCGCGCAGGTGGGCAGATTGAAGTAGCGGCCGTATTCCTGCACCATCACGTCGGCCGCGACCTTTGAGGCGCCAAACAGCGAGTGCTTGGACTGGTCGATCGTGAAGGTCTCGGGAATCCCGTGTGCGTAGGCCGGGTCGGCGTAGTCCCAGCGGGTGGCGAGTTCGTTCAGCTTGATCGAATTGGGGGCGTCACCGTAGACCTTGTTCGTGCTCATGTGCACGAACGGCGATTCGGGGCAGGCCTGGCGGGCGGCTTCCAGGAAGTTGAGCGTGCCCACGGCGTTGGTGTCAAAATCGTCGAACGGGATCGCCGCGGCGCGGTCGTGCGAGGGCTGGGCGGCGGTGTGGACGATGACGGAGGGCTTCACCGACTTGACGAGCGCGAGGACGCCGGCGCGGTCGCGGATGTCGAGCTCGTGATGGACGAAGCCGGGCAGGTCCTTGCTCAGGCGGCTCTGGTTCCAACGCGTGTCGCCCTGCGGACCGAAGAACACGGCCCGCTGGTTATTGTCCACCCCGTGGATGGTGTAGCCGAGGGAGGCAAAATAAACGCAGACTTCCGAGCCGATAAGGCCCGAGGAACCGGTGACGAGGAGTGTCTTGGCCATGGTGAAAAGGAGAGAGTCAGCCAGACAGGGCCGGACCGCACTTTCCAGCCGAATTTGCCGGGAGGGATAGCTCTTGCTTCGCCGGAGGCGCTGATTGTCATGGCGGCATGATCTCTCAGGTTCATACCCGATGGCCGGCGGTGCGGCGTGGTCTGGTCGCGGCGGTGCTGCTGGGAGGGCTACTTGCGGCGGAGGCCGTCGAGCGCGAGCTGAAGATCGAGGCGCCAGCGTCCATCCGCGCCGGTCAGGATTTGCAGGTCAAGATCTCGGCGGGCACTGATGCCGGCAATGGTGAGCAGGTCGGGTTTCTGCAGGCCGATTCTTCGATCGACGGAGGCAAGACGTGGGTGGCTCTGTGCTATCTCCAGAACACCGGACCGCAAGCGGCCCAGGAAGTCACCCTGAGCACCGCGCCGGGCATGTTGGCGGTTCAGTTGCGGGCGCGGGTGGCTTTTCGGGACGGGTTGGCCGGGGATGTTGATTTCAATGGAGCCGCCATTCGCTGGCAGGGCAGCTGGAACGCGTGGGAAGCGCCGCCGGCCAAATTGGCCAACGTCAAAGTCCTGCCGTGAGGCGGATGCAGCGGACGGACGATCGTCGGCTCAGTGCAAATGATAGGACCGCTGCAAGGCCTTCGCGCGTTCGACGTGCATGAAGTCCAGGGCGGGCAGGGTCACGGTCGGGTCGTTGGTTGCCGGCGCGGCGATGAGTGCGCGCATGTCGGTCCCGCGCCATCCGGTGAATTCCTTCAGCTCCGCCGGCCAGCCGCGCAGGCACCAGCCCGCCAGCAACGCCATCAGCACCCCGCCCACGATCGCCCGGGGGCGCACCGCGGGCAGTCGCTCAAGCGCGGCGGCCAGCAGCATGCCGGCGAAGGGCAGCGTCGCGAGGAGCGAGCTGTATTGGTACCGGGAGCTCAGGGAGGCGACAAAGCCGGTGTGGTAACGGCCGATGCCGACGAGGAGGGCGTTGCCGAGGTCGTAGGCGAGCAACAGCAAGAGCAGGGTCAACACCCGGCCGCGCGCGAGCTTGAGCGCGCCGGCGAGAATCCCCAGTTTGGCCGCGGCCAGCAGCAGCAGCGTGGCGGGATGAAGGGACGTGCCCAGCAAGGTGTAGACGGGGTTGAAGAGGAAATAGCTGGAGCCGAACTCGATCACCGAGCCCCAGTGGCCGGTGAGCTGCTGGTGGTTGCCGCTGGAGTTGAGCTTGATCACCACGGCGACGGCGACGGCCGGCAGCAGGCTCAGCAACGCGGCCGGCAGGGCCCTCGCCATTTTGCCCCAGTCGCGCACCAGAAGGGCCGGCAACACCAGGGCCAGGGCCAGCACGGGACCGGTCAGCACGCCGCGCGAAAACGAGCAGGCGCTGGCCGTGGAGAGCAGAAACAGCGGCAGCCAGACCGTCCATGATCCAGGACGGGCGATCGCCGCCGGGCGTTGCGACCAGACGAGGGCGAGCAGCAAAAAAGAGGTGGCGAGCACGGCGGACCACTGGACCGACCAGCCCAGAGTCTCGAGATTCACCGGCGTCAGGGCGAAAATCAGGGCCGTCGCAAAGGTCGCCGGCCAAGGGAAGGTTGCGCGTTGCAGCAGGCGGACCAGGACCCCGGTGTTGAGCGCGTGGGTGAGCCAGAGCAGCCAGAGCATGGCCGGGTAGCTGCCGTCGAAGACGGAAACCGCGCCACCCCACAGCAGCTTGAACAACGGCACAAAATTCTCGGAGAACACTTGCGTGCTCCATTTGGCCAGCCCCATCTGGGCGAGCTGGTCCAACAGAAAGAAATCGTCGCCGAACCAATAGAGCTCACGAAATTCCCGGTGCCAGACAAGGAACGGCAGCAGCGCCAGGGCACCCGCCAGCCAGGGCAGTGCGCGGGTCAGGCGGTTGGTGGGGAGAGAGTTGGCCTGGGCCGAATCTGCCGGGGCAGCCAGAGTCGCGATCCCGGGGACCGCTTTCTTTCTGTCCCGCCAGCCGATCGCTCCGTCCCAGAACGACGCGACGATGAACACCAGCAGCAGCGGATAGATGGGGGCAAACGAAGTGACGGTCAGGACCGGGAACGACGTGACCTCGATCATCGCGTGCATCAGCACCGACGCGGCACAGGCGCCCCACGCGGCGGCGGCGAGGGTAAGCGGGTAGGTCCAGCCACCACGCCAGAGAGCATGAACCACGCGGAAACACGCGATCACCTGGGCCAAGATGAAGAGCACCAGCAGCACGGGCCGCAGGGTCTTGCCGGTCTGGTGCAGGAACTCTGCCTTGCGCAGGTTGAGCATGAAGCGGGCGCCTCCGACGACATCGAGTTCGCCCTCCGGTGGGGATAGGCGGTCGCGCGTCATGTCCCGGAAGAGCGTCAACTCCTCGGCGCCGCCGGTGCTCGGTGGCGGCCGGCCGCTGAAGCGGCTGAAACGCACCACGAAATCGGTGAACTCGCGCACGGCGTGAAGGAAGGGGCCGGACTGTTCGTCCCGCCAGGGCGGCAGGAAACCGCTGCGCCGTGGTCCGGCGGGGAGACGTCCCTCGTCGCAGGCCTGGTTGAGTTCGCGCGCAAGTTCCCCGTAGAATGCGAGGGCCTGCCGGGCGTTGCCGGCCTGGCCGGCGCGGGCGGTGGCTTCACGCAGCGCCCACATCAGCCAGCCTCCGCCGATCTGCTCCTGTTCCGGCGGAAGGTGCGTGAGAAACTCGGATGCACCGGCCCAGTCCCGGGCCAGCCCCGCGGCAAACTGTTTTTGCAGCATCGCGAAGCGTGGGCTGACCGCGGCCATCGCCTCGCGGGCTTCACGGGTGACGGGAACAAAGGGGAGCTCCGGACCCACGCGCACGCGGAGCATGGCCCCGTAGGCGTCCTGAAACTCCGGGGCGCGAAACTCGCAAGTGCCGAACCAGCCATAGTGGCTCTTGTTCAAGGCACTGACGGTGAACACCGGCACGGCCGCCACGCATCCGGCGAGCGCGAGCAAGGAGGCATTGCGAGCGAGACGCGCCGCCGCATCCCGCCAGGAAACCCACAGAAACGCGGCGCCCAACAACGCGGCGCTCGGGACGAACCAGACGACCTCCTCGCGGGTGAGGTAGAACGCACCCGCCGCCAGGCCGAGTGCGAGCAGCCAGGGGAGCAGGCGCCGCACGGGCGCGGTTCGGCGGAAATACAGCGCGATCAACCCGGCGAAGATCATCAGGGCCAGCGGACCATAGACCTGTTGCCGCAGGACGCGGCCCATGCCCGGCACATCGTAGGTCATGGGGTTGAGCAGCAGCAGGGCAAAGATGGCGAAACGCAGACCGCCCGAGGTGATGGCCGGGCGCAGTGCGCGCACGAAGAGTCCGCAGGCGGCGGCGTAGAACAGGTGTTGGGCCAGGAACAGCGGCAGGCCGACCAGAAAGGCCCCGGCGATGAAGAGCGGGTAGAACGGCCCTTTGGCGAGAGTCGTCTCGGTGTAGGCCCCCAGCCATTCGCCGCGGACCAGGTGCTGGGCCAGTTCAAGGAACAGGCGGTCATCGAGTCCCGCGCTGCCGATGGCAAACACGCCCTGACCGCGGCTGAGCCAGAGCTTGGTCGCCGTCAGGGCGAGCGCGAGGCCGAGCCAGATCCGGTTGCGGTGGGTTTCGGTCATGCGTGGTCGGTGCGGGTGTCGAGCCGCAGCACCCCGAGGAAGAAGCTGGTGAGGATCATCTGGCAGCCGAGCACGAGGCAGAGGGCACCGGGAATGACCCAGCGGAGCGTCTGGGATGGCTGCAAGGGTCCGAAGCCGCGGTCGCCCCAGAACCAGACGGCGCCGATGGAGAGCACAAGCCCAGTGGCCACGAGCAAGCTGCCGGTGATGAGGCCGGCTTCCAGCGTGATATGGCGGAACCAGTCGTCGAACCCGGCCTCGGCGCGGCGCAAGCCGGCGCGGATTGCGAAGAACTTGCTGAGCACGGCGAGCGAGGAGGCTTGGAAGCCGATGAGCACGGCGACGGCCGCGAAGAGCAGGGTGTGCACATCGAGCGTGATGCGACCCAGGGGCAGCGGGCCCTGTACGAGCGCCCCGCCGACGATCAGGCCGAGGGCCATCAGGAAGAGTCCGGGATACCAGAAAAGCCAGCGCGGGCTGAACAGCAGCATGAACCGGAGGTGACGCCACCCATCGCGCCAGGGACGCAGGTGGGGCGGGCGGTCGCGGCCGTCCTTGCGCAACACGGTCGGCACCTCCTCGACCCGCAGGCCGAAGAGCTCGGACTTGATGACGATCTCGGAGGCGAGTTCCATGCCCGTCGTGCGCAAGTCCATCTTCCGATAGGCTTCCGCGGAGAAGGCGCGCAGGCCGCAGTGGAAGTCGCCGATCTTCGTGTTGAAAAACAGCCGGCCGATGAACGAAAGGACCGGGTTGCCGATGTGGCGGTTTTTCCAGGGCATCGCGCCGGGCTGGATCCCGCCGAGAAAGCGGTTGCCCATGACGAGGTCGGCGCCGGCCCGCAGGCGCTCGACGAAGCGGGGAGGTGGCTGAAATCGTAGCTGCCGTCGGCGTCGCCCATCAGGATATACCGGCCGCGGGCTGCCGCGATGCCGCCGCGCAAGGCGTTGCCGTATCCTTTCGTGGCAATGGGCACGACGCGGGCGCCGGCCTTGGTGGCGAGCGCCTGGGAACCGTCGGTGCTGCCGTTGTCCGCCACGAGCACCTCGCCGGCGATGCCGGCGGCGGCCAGGGCGGCCACCGCCTCGCTCACGCAACCCATGATGGTCAGCGCCTCGTTGAGGCAAGGCATGACCACGGTCAGTTCGAGCTCCGCAGCGGAGGGTTGGATGGGGGCAGACACGCCCCGGAGCAAAGCGACCGGCCCGACTATGGCAAAGGCAGAAATGCCGGGGTTTCCGCCGGGCGCGTCAGAAGCTGGCGGTCAGCGAGAGGGAATACGTGCGACCGCGCCAGTCGCCGTAGGGTTGGACACCGGCGCCGGAGACGTCGGTGGCGTATTTCGGGAAACCGAAACCCGAGAGGTTGTTGATGCGCAGCTGGGCGTTCAGGCGGAGTTTCTTCGGCGGGCGTGGCAGCCAGCGGGTGAGGTCGGTCTGGGCATAGGCATCGAACTGCCAGTAGGACTTGATGTGATCGCTACCCTGCACCGCCCATTCGCTGGCGGGCAAGATGCGCGGACTCAGGTAGTGCCCGTCGAGGCCAAAACCGTAGGCCGGTCCGGACCAGCCGGCGCTGAAGGTCAGGCGGTGGCGGAGCAAGCCGCTGGCGAAGCCGTCGGGGGCGCCGAGTTCGTCCACCACGGGCGAATTGGCGAAGAGCTGGCGCTCGTAACGCTGAAACCAGACCCAGCGGCCGCGCAGTTCGAGGGTGCCGCCGCCGAAACCGTGCCAGGCGTAGTCGAGCGCCGCATTCCAGTTTTGCGAGTGGCGCTTGGCGGCGTTGGCGGAGCCGGTCAGGAGCGTGGTGACCCGGCCGGTGCCCGCGGGACTGCGGAGCACGCGGTCGGGGAAGAGTGCTTCCTGGTTGAGCAGGCCGGAGGCCTCCAGCGTGATGATCTCGTTGGTCTTGGAGGTGTCGGCGAAATCGAGTGAAGCGCGGAAGCGGTGGCTCTGTCCGCGCTGAAACAGGATGCCGGCGGTCTGGGTGGCGGCGGCTTCCGGCCGGACGTTGGCGTTGATGGCGACCTTGGACTCGACGAAGTAGCTTTCCTGGCGGACCGGGTCGAAGATCGGGATCAGGTCGGCGCCGCTGCCGCCGCCGCTGCCGTCCCCGAGCGGGCGGCTCATGACCGGGGTGGGGAAACGGTTGGAAGTGGTGTAGGAACCGCGCAGGGAGAATCCGCCGCGGAGGTTGAGCTTCAGCCCGAAAGTGGGCGCGACGTTGGTTTCGTTGGACTGGGCCGATACGGTGTAGCGTACGGCGGTGTCGGTCTCGATGCCCTTGATGTAGCGGGGCAGGCGTGCCGCCGGCACGAGGGGTGCCTGGATCTCGCCAAACACGCTCATGCGCTCGAGGGTGCGCCCGCTCCAGCGCACGATATCCCCCGCGGGTGTGCCGTCGGCAAAGCGCGGTTCCTCGGTGTAGGGGGCCAGCGAGGTGAGGCGGTAGTCGGCGCCGAGATTGACGGTGCTTTCGCCCGTGGGCAGGTGCAGGGATTCGTGGGTCAGACGCACCGCGCCCTCGATCGTGTGGTAGTCGCCGAAAGTGAGGAATCGGCCGGGCCCACCGTGGTAGATGAGTGCGCGATCGTAGAACGCCTGCGGAGGGCCGGACACCTGGGTGTCGCGCAGCGGCTGATAGAGACCTTCGTCGACCAGTTGTTGCCAGCTGACCGGATCGGCGCGCACCAGGCCGCGGTAGCGGGCGAGGTTGCGGGCGTACTGCGCATCGAGCGTGAGTTGCCAGGAGGCGGGCAGTTTCAGCAGCGCACTCGTCACCAGGGAGTAGGAATCGATGCGGGCCTCGTTGTAGTCCCGGCCGAGCGCGGGCGTGGTGTCGTGGAGGGCGACCCGCACCTCCTGGCCAAAGGGGTTCAGCGCCGACGAGCCGGCGAGGGTGAGTTTGGTGGAGAACAGATCGAAACCGCGATGCACCACGGTGTGCCCGTAGCTGGCATCCACGCCGAGTTGCAGCCAGGGAAACGCATCATAGACGACCGAGCCATAGTACGCGAAGCGCTGCTGGGATCGGCCATAGGGATAGTCGGCGCTGTTGGGTGAGGCGGTGAGGCCGCCGGGAGCGTCGAAGAGGCCCTGGCTCCAGCGTCCCTCGCGGCCGGTGAACGCGGCGCGACCGCCGGTGCCGTCGGCCCCTGGCGCGACGGACGTGAAGGTCGGAGTGCCCGCGCCAAAAAGGCCTGCGCCGGTAGTGCTCTCGACGTTCGGGGTGGCGCTGGGTCCGAAGCCAGGTGTCTGGCGGGCGAGGCGGGTGCGTTGGTAACCCAGTTCCGATTCCACGGCGGGCTGCGTGTGGGTGAACGTGGCGTTGAGCCGCAGGTGCAGACGACCGTCCAGCAGACTTTGGGTGTGCTGGAGGGAGACGGATGATTGCGGGGCATCGTAGCCGCCGAGGGCGTTGGTGTAGGTGGTGCGCACCTCCGTGCCATCGGCCTCGGGCCGGAGCACGATGTTGATCACGCCGCCGACCGCGTTGCCGCTGTAGAGGGCGGAGGCGGAAACCGGCAGCACCTCGATCTGCTGCACAAGCGAAAGGGGCACGAGGTTCACATCCGGCGGACCGAGCAGGCCGGTGGCATCGGTGATCGTCTCCGGGAGACGGCGGCCATTGACCAACACGATAGTTTCATTGGACCCGTAACCGCGCAGACTGAGGTTTGAGCTGCCGGTGACGAAGGGCGACAGGTTGCCGCGTTGTTCCGGCGGCGTGGTGTTGGAATCACCATCGATCAGTTCGCGCTGCAGGAATTCATTCAACTGCACGACCCCGCTGCGGGTGATCTGCTCGCGGGTGAAGAGGGTGAAGGGCAGGGCGTTGTCCTCGGTGCGCGGGAGGTCGAGGTTGCCGGCGGCGCGGCGCGGGCCGGCGCCGACGCCCTCGCCGATGGGCAGGCGGTCGTTGCGTTCGGTGACGACGTAGGGATCAAGCACCGTGATGTCGCTGGCAGCCTGCAGGTGCAGCGGCTCAAGCACGAGCGTGTGCCCGGCAGTGACCTCGACGCCGATTTTTTCCAGCAAGCAATAACCCGGACCACCGGCAAAGAGATGCAGGGTGCCGGGCGTCACGGCGGGAAAAACAAAATGTCCGTTGCGGTCGGTCTGCGTCCGCAACCGGGTCCCGGCCAGCGCGACCGGCAGACCGATCGCCGGTTCGCCGCTCGGGGTGAGGATCCGGCCTTCGAGGGCGCCGGGAGGATTTGGCAGCCGGGTGACGACGTACTTGCCGCGGAGATTGCGCCGGGCCGCGAAGCCCGTGCCCCGGAGCAGGAGCGCGAGAGCCTCCTGCGGTTCATACCGTCCGGTGAGGGCCGCCGCCGGCACGGTCCGCAAATCGTCGTAGGAAAAGAGCACTTCCGCGCCGGCCTGTCGGGAAAAGGCGAGCAGCGACTCGGCGGCGGGTGCCGCCGGCAGGTTGAAGTCCGCCGGCGCGGCCAGGGCCGGTTCCGCAAGCAACAGACCGAGACCAAGGCACCAGTGACGGAGAGGCGAGAGGGACAGGCGCACGTGAACGGACAGCCAGGGTTCAACTCCGCGGCGCGGCATCGACGTGCACGGTGCCATCCGGACTACGGGTCACCTGGACGGGCAGGATGCCGTCCTGCAGGGCGGCCAGAAAGCCTTCGAGATCATCGAGACTGTAGCGGCCCCCCATGCGCAGTTGGGCGACCGAGTCGGCGGCGGTCAGGGTCCGGCCATGATACCGGGCAAAGCGGGCGAGCGCCTCGCGCAGCGGCGTATCAGTGAACACGATCTCACCGCGGCGCCACGCGAGGGCGTCGCCGAGTTGGGCGGAACTGAGCGGAGTGACGCTGACGCCCGCCGGCCCGGCCACGAGCTGGTCGTTGGCGTGCAGCATCTGCGGAGCCGGGCTGGAGCCGGCGCGCACTTGCACGGAGCCTTCAAGAACCGTCACTTCCAGCGGATCCAGCGCGGAGCTGCGGACGTTGAATTCCGTGCCGGTGACGCGGACCGAGCCGGCGGGCGTCTCGACGATGAAGGGTCGGGCGGCATCCCGGCTGACCTTGAAGAAGGCCTCGCCGTCGGTCAGGCGCACGCGGCGGGCATCCGCCCGCAGCTCGACCGAGACGGCGGTCCCGGCGTTGAGTTCAACGCGGGAGCCGTCGGGGAGCGTCACGGCCTGCCGCTGCGCGACGGGAGCGGCGATGTTTTGAAAGAGATTCTGTGGCTGGCCCGGCCACAGAATGACCACCACCACGGCGGCCGCTGTCAGCATTGCCCCGGCCAATATCGGCCAGCGCAACCAAGGGAACGGTCGAATGGTTTTTGCGGTGGTTCGGAACTCCGCCAACTCGTCCCTGATCCCTGCAATCAACGGCAACTGCTGTTCGAGGTCGGCGGAAAACTGGCAGTACGAAGCAAGGAGAGTGCGATGCGCCGGGTCGGCGTCAAGCCAGCGCTCGAGGTCGGCGCGATCGGCGGCGGAGAGATCGGAGCCATCGAGGCGCGCGGCCCAGAGGGAGGCTTGTTCCTCGCTGGCGGCGGAAGGGACGGAAGAAGGGTTCATGGATGGGCCTCCTCGGAGCGGGGTGAGGTGGGGGCAACCGGGCGTTGGGTGAGGGCGGTGCGCAGCAGGCGCAGGGCGCGGGCGTGTTGTTTTTCGACGGTACTCACGGCGATGCCGAGGCGATCGGCGATTTCCTGGTGGGAAAGCAGTTCGATTTTGCGCAACAGCAGGACGGCGCGGCAGCCCTCGGGAAGCTGGGCGATGGCGGCCTCCAGCTGTTGCAACTCCTGGCGGGCCATGACCTGTTGCACGACGCCGGGCTGGGGCGAGGCGTTCAGATCGTCCAAGGGTGGCTCCGGCGCGAAGGGAGCGATGCGGCGGCGTTTGAGCCGGTTGAAAGCCAGGCGGCGGGCGGTGGTGTAGAGGAGCGCCTCGGGCTTTTCGGCCTCGTGCTTCTCCATCACGGGATAGACCTTCAGGTAGGCGTCGTGCGCAACATCCTGCGCTTCATTCGGGTTGCCGAGGATGCGGGCGAGGTGACGGCGCAAGGGGGCCACGGTGTTCCGGTAGAGACTGGTGAAGTCCCGGGAACTGGGTGGCTGGTCGGGCATGGAGGTGTTTTGCAGCACTTCACCCTCGAAGACAATCCCGGCGACCAAACCCGCTATCCGGTGTCAGCGATTTTGACCGGCAATCTGGGGCCGGCCGGCGCGCCAGGCGACAAACCAGCCGGCGAGTCCGGCCAGAGCGAGCGCGGCGAGCGAGGCGTGCAGACCGGCGTGATTTTCGTTCTGCAGCCGCTGCTCCAGCGTGGTGGCCAGTTCGGCGTTGTCCGCCGGGATGGGCGGGGCGGCCGCGACCCACCCTTCGGTTTCGGAGCGTCCGTCGTAGAGCACGAGCCGGGCCGGGCGGCCGAGATAGGCCTTGGTGTCCACGGCCCAGTAGCCGATGCCGTTGAGGTTCGGACCAGGGCAGCCGATTTCCCCGACCAAGTTGGTGCCGCTGTCGTCCAGCAGTTGGACCCGCAGGCCATTGCCGTCGCTGACCGGGTAGCCGCCGTAAGGCACGATGAGCCAGGGCTTGGAGAGCACGAAATTGCTGCTGAGCACGGTGCCGGTGAAACCGGGACCGGCGGGCGCGGTGCCGAAGAACTGGTTGCGCAGTTCCACCGGGGAGAGCGGGGCGGCCCCTTGCAGGCGCTCGGGCCCGAAGGTCGACGGCGTGGCAAAGTGGAAGGTCAGTCCGGTCAGTGCCTGTTTGCCGCCCAACATCTGGTGCCAGCGCGTGTCCTTGTCGAAGACGAGGGGATTGGACCAGAGGAGCAAGCCGATGCCCGAAGCCAAGGCAGTGAGGAGCGCGAGCCGGGCGGGCCAGGGATCGTCGTCGGCGGACAGTCCCGGGAGTGCCGCTGCCGGCGAACCCCGTCGGACGAGCACAACCACCCCTGCCAACACGATCCCTCCGCCGCCGAGCAGCAGCCAGAGCCAGCGGGCTTGGATGGCGCGGTTGAAGTTCCCGATGTGCGTCGTGGGGTTGGCCGGGTTGACGGTGGCGGGCAGGAGCGCGCGGAAGTCCGTTTGGTCGAGGAGCCCGGTCAACACGTCGGTGCTTTGCGTCAGGACCCAGCGGGTTTCCGTCTGCTCCAGCAGGTGCTTGTCGCCATCGCGGAGATAGGCTTGCACCGCCGCTAGGCGCAGCTGGTTGGCCTGTGCGGCGTTTTGATGGAAGTATCGGGCGTGTCCCTCCGTGGCGCGCACGAACAGGCCGGTGAGCACGATGCCGGACCAGACCAGCGCGCCGCCGAAAAACCAAGCCCGCGCCCGGGTCGTTGCGGGCACGAGGCGGGTGAGCGCCAGTGCCCCGGCGAGGGTGCCGATGAACAACAGGTCGCCATAGCGGGAAACGTAGTCGCTGTTGTCACCGGTGCGCGCGAAGGCGAGCCCAAGGGCCTGCATGATCACCCAGAGACCGAACACGAAGACCATGCGGTCGAGCGGGGCGACCGTGTTTTGCCGGCGAAGCCGCAGCGCATGAATCAGCCAGGGCAGTTGCAACACCGCCAGCGCGCCCGGCAGACCGCTCGGCCAGCTCAGCAGATGCAGGGCGGAGTGCAGGAAATCCAGCGGCGAGCGCGACGCTTGGGCGAAGGAGTGCCCGCCCGGGGAAAGCAGGTGGATGAGCAGGAGGAGACCGATGCCGAGCCCCGTGATGACGAGGGGAACACGGAGGGCGCCGCGCGATTCCTGGCGGCGGGTCCAGAAAACGGACAGGACCATCGCCAGTGGCGCCAGCCACATGCTGGCGAGAGTGAATAGGCCGGCGAGTCCGGCCAGCTGCGCCAGCCACCAGCCCCGACTGTGGAGCGGCTGCGTGCAGGTGCCGCGCACGTAGGCAAACAGGCACAGGAGCGCCAGGGGAAACTGGGATTGAAATCCCCACGCGATGTTTTCCCACGCGTGGGGCAGGGCGCCGCCGCAGACGAGCAGGGCCGTCACGAAGGCGGCCGGGCGCGGGGTTAATGTTTCCCAAAGCCAGCGGGCGACCAGCCAGACGAAGCCGGCGTACAAGCCGGAGTTGATCGTCATCTGCACCAGCGGATCCCAGCGGCCGGTCACAGCCACCTGCAACCAGACCAGCAACCGCGTCCACACCGGCAGGTGTTCAAAGTGCGGGGTGAAGAAGTGCCAGGGCCGGAGCGTGCCCTCGAGCCACGGGGCGATGATCTGCTGCGCCTCGATGATCCATTGGTCGTTGTAGGGGACGTCGCCGGCGAAGAGGTGGATTTCCCGGAGCCGCGCGGCCAGCACGATGATGGCGGTGCCCGCCGGCAGCAGGGCCAGCCAGCGGCTGGCGGTCGCGACCGCGGGTGGGCGGACAGCCTGCATGGCGGGCCGGCTCCAGACCCGCACGGCGTCGGCGGCGATTACGGCGAGCGCCAGCAGGTAGAGGGGATACGCCGTCGCCATGGCGGCGGGACTCATGTTGTTGAACGAGGTGACCGACACCAACACGTTGATCGCGAGATAGGCCGCGCAGGCGCCGAGCAAGGCGGTGGCGAGACCGAGCAGATAAGTGACCTTCCGTTCCAGGCCGGCTTCACCCAGCCGGATCAACCCGATCAGGAGCAGCAGCGGGCCGAGCCAGCCGAGGACCTCGCCGGTGGCGCGGCCGATGGTTTCCAGCCGGTCGACCTTGGCGTGTTCCCACTCGGCCTGGTTGGCCGGGAAAGGATCGGGGGAGCGCGGCGCATGACTGAGCCGCGTGCCGACGATGTCGCGAAAGGGTCTCAGGTCCGCGTAGTCGCCCACGCTGTCGGGCGAGTAGGCGGTGAAACCCTTGAAGAAGACAAAGTACCCGGCGTACTCGACCGCGCCGTCGAACAGGGGTGTGACATATTCCCTTCCCAGCGGCGGCATGAAGCCCGAGCGGCGTGGCCGGCTTGGTACGCGGCCGGCATCGCAGGCCGCATTAATTTCCTCTGCGATTTTCCGGTAGTTTTCCAGGGCCTGGCCGGCGTCCGGAGCGAGCCCGGCCGCCACCATGGCGTCGCGGATTGCCCAAACGAACCAGCCGCCGCGGATCTGCCGGTCCTCGCCGGCGAAGAGCTGGCGCTCGAACCAGTGTTCGCCGACGGGGCCTTCCAGCTGCGGGCGAAGCCGGGCGAAGGCGGGGCTGATCTCGTAGGCGGCCTCGCGCATCTGCCGGGTGATGGGCACCTGCGGCAGATCGGGACCGACCTTGATCCGCATGAGGGCGCCGTAGGCATCCTTGAATTCCGTGGCGCGGAACTCGACGGTGCCGAACCAGTGATAGTGCCGCTGGTTCAGCGCGCAGACCGTCAGCAAAGGCAAAACAAACGCCAGCAGGAACAGGCCGAGGCTGGTGCTGAGCGTGCGCCAGCGGGCCGCGAGTTCACCTCGGAGAGACGCGGCGATCCCCACCAGCAGCAGGCCCACGGCAGGGAGGAGCCACACGCTCTCCTCGCGCGTCAGCCAGAAACCACCGAGGGCAAAACCGGCGAGGAGGGCCGGACCGGCCTGCCGGCCCCACGACTCGCGACGGCGGGCGAAGAGTTGCACGAGACCGGCGACCACCAGCAGGGCGAGCGGCGTGTAGATGTTTTGCCGCATGAGCCGGCTGAGATTGCCGGCGTCGTAGCTGATCGGATTCCAGAGCAGCAGTGCATAGAGGGAAAACTGCAAGCCCCCGGAGCGAAACCAGGGCTTGAGCGAACGGGTGACGACCGCGCAGGCGGCGGCGTAGACGACCTGCTGGGTCAACAACAGGGGCAGCCCCAGCCAGAAGACGCCCGCGAGAAACAGCGGATACATCGGCCCCTTCGCGAGGGTGAACTGGTCATACGGGCCGAGCCAGTCGCCTCTCAGGATGTGGGCGGCGAGAGTGGCGAAAAGCTTGTCGTCATGAAACGCCGGACCGATGGCGTAGATCGTCTGGCCGCTGGTGAGCCAGAGCTTGAAGGCGGTGAGTGCGAGGGCCGCCCAGAGCCACCAGCGGTTGACCGAGGCGGACGGCATCAGCGGCGGATGGGACGGGAGGGACTCACTTGAACTCGATGCCGGTCCACCCGGTCCAGTCGAAGGCGTATTCGTTGTTTTCGCCCGGATCGATCCGGAAGATCACGTGGCCCTTGCCCTTGGGGATCGGGGCCGAGAAATGCTGCAGGCCGCGGTCGTTCAGGCGGGTCACGGGATTGAGGTAACGCTCGTGCAGGACCATGCGGTCGCCGCCGTCACTCCAGAAAACGGTGAACTGGGCGCCGTTCGTGCGGCCGCCGTTCTGGTAGGCGCCCGGGACGAAGCCGAAGGAACCCTCGACCATGGTGGCACCGGCCGGCACCTCGAACACCATCTGGCTGGGCGCGTGCATGATCATGACCGGACGCTTGTCGATCATGTCCTCGTTGGGCGGATTGAGCGCCTCGTAGGAGATCGGGGTGTCCTTGAACATGTGGAATTTGGCCTTGTCCGCGTTCTTGAAATATTCCTTGCCGGCATCGGAGGGAGGCAGGGAGGAGAAACTCACGGTGACATCGTCCTGCACGCAGTCGCGATCCTGTTTGGCGGTGTCGATGCGGATGCTGACCGCGCGGCGCGAGGTGCCGCCACCGGAGGCGCGCATGTAGTCGAGCATGTCGTTGACCACCGGGCTGAGCATGAAGCCGGCGCGGCCGATGGGTTGGGGCAGGCGGTGGACCGTCTCCACGCCCTTGTCATCGGTGATGTGCAGGTTGACCAGCACCGGACGGTAGAGGAAGCGCCGCAGCTTGCCGAGGAGGTTGAAGCGGTAGTCGATCTCGACCCAGATGTTGTGGTCGACGAGGTCGGCCAGATTGATCTTCTCGCCCAGGTGGGCGGCGACCGAACGGATGGGCTTGGGCTCGAAGGAGGCGGCGTCAAAGGGACCGGGCTTGCGCCGCCAGAGGGCGAATCCCTGTTCGGAGTAGAGGTAGGTGTAGCGCTGGACCAGCAGCCGCAGCACGTGCGGGTCGTCCATGGACGCGAGCCGGCCGTCGAGGGTCTGGAGCTTGAAGAGGACGTATTCCGGCGCCCGGTCGGAGGCGTAGTAGTCGTAGTTCAGCCGGGAGAGATAGGGCGTGTAGGCCGAGTAGCCCTGGAACACCGGGCGGGGCTGGTAGTTGAAGCCGTTGAACAGGGCGACCGCCTGTTCGAAACCGAGGACGTCCAGGGAGGCGCGGCCGACGGTGGCCTTCGTCTTCTGCAGATCCACGTTGCTGCGTTCGGCCTCCAGCTTGCCCTCGTAAACCTTGGTGCCGTAGGCGTCGGTGAACAGGTAGGCGGTGTGGAGGTTGACCTTTTCCTGGATGCTCCCAAGGGCCCCGCGCACGAGCCCGGGCAGAACGGCTTCGAGGCTGAACAACGAGACCACCGCCGTTGCGGCGAGCAGGCCCTGCTTCAGGCGCCGCAGGCGATCTGATTCATCCAGCAGGAGCGGGGAGGTGAAGAGGATCGTCATCACCGCATAATAGAAACCGATCTGGTGGCCGTCGGCGCGAATGAAGCCGTGTTTCCAATTGAGGTAAAGATAGGCCAGGGCCCCGAGGGTGAGGGCGCCGCCGCGGATGCGGTCGGTCGCGGTCGCGAAATTGACGGCCAGGTAGGCGAGCATCAGGCCGACCGTGGTCAGGCCGAGGTAAAGCTGGTTCGAGGGACAGGCCAGGCCCATCGCGTCCTGATAGCCCTGGCTGATTTCCCACGAGCTGTGAAAATAGGCGGGCAGGTTGCCCAGGTGCTGGCCGCACAGCATCCAGCCGATCATGAACAAGGCGAGAAAGAGACCGGGCAGGCGCAGGCCGGACACCTTTCTGGATTGCCAAAGCTCGAGGCCGCCGGCGAGCAGGACCAGAAAGAATCCGAGCATCAGGTTGGTGAACTTGACCAGGGAGAGAATGACGAGCAGCACCAGCAGCGCGACCGAGCTCCAGCGCCACGTGAGGTTGCTGCGGCGGATCAGTTCCATGCCGCAGAGCGCCATGATAGACATGTGCATGGCGTCCTGGTACGACAGGCCGAACAGGAAGAAGAAGCCGAAGCAGAAGATGCGGGAATAGCCGGTGAGGCGGTAGGCGTGCCAGTAGATGATGATCGTGAACACGACGGCCTGGACGGCGTGCCAGCCGATGAGAACATTCAGATGGTCGCCCCAGTAGGTCTTGCCCATGGCGAAGCCCAGCGGGCCGTAGGTGAACACGACCTCCGTGCCAAACTGGCGGCCTTCCATGAAGAATCTGCCGATGGCCATGCGCCAAGAGGAATCCAGTTCCATCGCCGGGAACAGAGGCAGGGTGAAGGCGACCGCCACCATGGCGGTAAAACCCAAGACGCGGAACAGCCAGTCCAGCGACGAAGTTTGGGAAGTTGAGGTGGCGGAAGAGTCCATGGGAAGCGATTACCCTTAAAATCGAGGGGCGGGGGCGTCTAGTGGTAAATTTGAGAATGGTTGACGCCGAACCGACACACCCCGGCGCTGCGCGCCACCCCTCTTCATCGAGGGGATCACGATATCCGCAGCAGAAGTCCCCTCTACCAAGAGGGGTGACCGACACGGCGGGGTGGGTTGTGGAGGATTCAAGGGTGAACTATCCGGGCTAGTGGTAGTTTTCGAGCAGCAGGTCGCGCCAGTAGGACCAGTCGCTGGCGGCGTTCTCAAACGGGCCGGTGCCGGTGACCAATTCCAGTTCCCCGCCGGCGTGGGGCGGCAGGGTCACCTGAAAGGCGTGGAGACCCCGGTCGGCGGGATCTTCCCGGGGGCGGAGCAAACGGCGGAGCAAGATCTGTTCGGCGCCCCCGGTCGGTCGCCAGCGGACGATGAATTCGACACCATCGGTCGGGCCAGGGTTCTCCGGGGCATAGGCCCCGGGCCGGATACCGAAGCTGCCGCGCAGGGCGCTGGTCGTGGCCGGTACCCGATAAACCAGCGAAGCCGGGGCATGGGCGAAATACTCGACATGTCCGTCCACCGACTCGCGGTTGGCGCCATGAGGAGCCGTGGCCCGGACCGGCGCGAGCGGCGAGCCGAGTGTGCCGATCTGGAGCGTGGCGGTGACGGCGGCGGGCAGTTCCGTTTCGGCCGGGTCGTTTGCCGCCGGCTCATTTTCCGGACGCCGCTGATACAGGCGAAAACCTTGAGGAACGAATTGGTGGGACTCGACCAACCGGTAGCGCGCGCGGAGGAACGCGTGGAACGCGGGAAAATGTTCGGTCGGGTATTTCTGCCAGAAACGATTGGGCCCGGCGCTGCAGTCCACGATGAAGAGCGGCGGCCGTTTGTGCAGGTCGGCGAGAAGTTGCGGCAGCGCGCCCGGTACGACGGCGTAGGCGGTGTCACGCTCCGGAGCGGTGTTGGTCCACGGGATGAGGCCGGTCAGGAAAGAGGCGTAGAGAAAGCGGCTGGCCGGACGGCGGTCGGCGTAAAGATAGATGTCGGGATGATAGCCCCAGACGAAGAGCGCGTCGGCGGGTGTGCTGTGCGCCTTGATGTAGGCGGCGACCCGGCGGGACGGATCCTCGGGCAGAGTCCGCAGACGGGAACGGAAGGCGGATGAGAGAGCGTTCCACGCGACGACCGCGAGCAGCAGGCCGAGCACTGTGCGGACAAGGACATGGCGGGTGCCTTGTCCGATGTTCCGTCCAAGGTGGCCGACAACCAGACCCGCCCCGAGACAGAACGGAGCGAGAAACTGGATGGAGTAGTGATCGAAGGAGCGTCCGCTGGCCGCCGATCCGGCGAGGGCGGTCAGGGACCAGAGGCCCACGAACAGCAGCGGCGGGTTGCCCGTGCGCTCCGCGGGTGTCGGCTCGCGCTGGACGAGACGATGAAAGGTGTAGACGGCCGCCGCCACCCAGAGCAGCAGCAACCAGGGTTGCGTTGTCCCGATCAGGCGGAACGGCCCGAGCAACGCTGCCAAGCGGTCGGTGGCGGTGATCTCCGGGCCATAGTAGCTGAGGTTGTAGGTCCACGTGTAGAAGACCGCGTCCCGCAGCGCGCCGTGGGCGGCGAAATACAGCGCGGTGAGCAGCACCGGGGCGAGCCAGCCGGCGATGAAGGCGAGGATCTGCAGCAGGACCGTGCGCCGCGGCCGGCCCTCCCGCCAGCCGAGGTAAAGCAACACCGCCAGCGGGGCACCCGCGTCGAGCAGCGCGGGTTGCTTGGAGAGGAAGGCGCAGCCGGACAACAGACCGCAGCAGACGAGACGGTTCCGCCCGGGGGTGGACCCGCCCAGGAGAAAGCCCGCCGCCGCCGCGCTGGAGAAAAAGGCAACGAACCATTCCGTGTTGGCGGCGTTGGCATCGCCCTGAAACAGCGTGCTCGACGCGAGCAGGACGTAGAGGACGCCGGCGACCAGCCCGGTGCCGCCGTCCCGCAGCCGGCGGCCGGCGATGAAGAGCAGCCAGCCGGTGGCCGCGACCAACAAGGCGATGGCTGCACGTACCGCCCACAGGTTGTTGGCCCCGAAGATGGCGTTGATCCCGGCCACGGCATAGTAGGTGAGGGGCGTGCGCTGGTCGATCGCGTCCCGGTAAAGCACCCCGCCATCCAAGATCACGCGCGCCGCCGCGGCGTGGATGGATTCATCCACATTCCAGAGCGCAAAACCAAAAGTCGGCCAGCGGAGCCAGAGCGAGGTGGCGATCAGCAGGAGCGCCGCCCCCACGGCCGGCATCCGGGCACGGAAGCTTGGGGTGGATCCGGGCATCAGAGGCGGCCCGGGCGCGCGGTGACAGGTTGATCCGCAGCCCCGGTGTGACGCGGAATCAACGATGAAAAACGAGGCAGGAGACGCATGTTTGGCAGGGCGGCCCATTCTTGTGTCGCCCGGGCGGAGTGCAAGCGGAGGATTGGCCGGGGAACCGCCAGCAATGCAGACCACCCAGGTTGGAGAACCCGCCATCGCAAAATCTCACTTGCTGATCATTCCTCCTCATGGTTTTCCCGACAGGATGCAAAACGCAGTGAACGGCGGAACCAGGACTCGGTGGCCGTCTTCGTTGCTGCTGATGCTCGGGCTCGTGCTCCTGTTGGCTCCCTGGTGGCGCAACCATGGTTATCTGCGTGATTTTTATGATTATGGGTTGGTCATGGCCGGGGTCGGACGCATCGATGCTGGCGAGCGCCCCTATCAGGATTTTGTGACCCCGATCCAGACGGGCATCTTCCTGGCCAACGGCTGGGCGGAGCAGCTCGGGGACGGCACGTATCAGGCCATGACCCGGGGAGCGGCCGTCCTGACCGCCTTCGGCCTGGCTTTGCTGACTCTGCTGTTGTCGCGGCGTTGGTCGTTCACCCTGGGGTTCCTTTTGGCAGCGGCGTGGACGGCCATGACTCTGGCGCAGCATACGATCATCTGGCACAACACCTTGGCGGCATTCGCGCTGGCGGTGGCGGCCAGCAGTGCCGCGGTGGCGCCCTTGTGGCGGAAGGACACCTGGCCTTGGCATGTATTGACCGCAGGCGCATTGCTGGCTGGGGGGCTGACCAAACTGAATGCCCACCTGGTGGCGCTGGCCGCTGTCGTGGCCTGGGCCTTGCAGGCAGGGCTGCTCCGCAAGGGAGAGTGGCGACGGGTGGCGGTCACGCTGCTGCTGGCGGGCTTTTTTGCGATCGTGCTGCCGATCGCCATCGAACTGGCGTGGACGGGGGCTTCGCTCGCGACCTGGTGGTACAATGTGGTGAATCTCCCCTTCGCGTCCCGGTCCGGTGAGCTGGCGGCGATTCTGGACTGGAAGTTTTTTCTGGCCGTTCGCCATGACTACTACGGCAAGCTGCCCGTACCCCAGCTCGGCTTGGTGGGGCTGTTGGCTACACTGGGATTTCTGGTGACCGGTTTGCGGACGTTGGGGGCGAGGCATGCGTTCTGGGTGGTGGCGGCGGCGGCGATGGCCGCGGCGTCGGGCACGGCCTTTCTGGCCACGAATCTGGACATCGCCTACGTGGGCATGGGCGCTTGGTTTTCGCTGCTGGTCGCGCTTTGGCTGGGCTTTGGCCTGCGGGCTTCCGGTGGTTGGTTCTATGGCAGCTTGGTTGCCCCGATGTTGGCGGTGGGCGTGCTGGCCTGGATCTCGGCGTGGCAAGGGCAACGGTCCCAGTTCGGCTATTCGCTCGCTCCCCGGACCAGTTATGTGGAGGCGGGTTCTCTGGCCCCTGACTATGCCTATTTGCGCGGCACCCACCTGCCACCGGGGATCGGCGAATCCATGCAGGCCACGGCGGCGTGGCGAAACACGCTGGCTCCCGCGGAGCGCGAGCTGATCTTTTATGGGCAGGGTCTCGAGTGGCTGGAGCGGGTCTGGCCGGTTCTGAAGTTGTCGCGCATGCCGTTGTGGATGCATGGGGGCACGAGCTACGGACCGGCCGAGGAAGTCAGATTCACGGCGTCCATCGGAGCAGAAGGACCCTACCTGCATTTGCTGGTGCCCGAGGCCCGTGACTATTGGGATCAGGCAACCCAGGCGGAATTTTTTGCCAATTACCTCAAGCGTCGCGCCGGACCAGTCTGGTTCCACTACGACAAGTTACCGCCCGGCCGCGTCTCCTGGCGGCCCATCGATTACCTGTCGGTGTTCGGCGGCAACATCAACTCCACGCGCATCGTGTCCTCACTCGTGAAGCAGACGCTGGGAGATCGTCGCTCCTTTCTGGGTTTGAGCCGGGGTCGGGGAGACCTGCAGATTCTGGACCCGAGCTTCCGCGCGCAGGGTGTGGCCGTGCTGAAAAAAGTGGAAGGCAAGGAGGTGCCACCCGACGCCAAGGTCCGCTTCGAGGCTTTCGCTGTGTCGGGACAGGATAAATACCGGCGTTGGTCGGAGGAATGGTCGCTCGCGCCGGATCAGGCGGAGCTGCTGGCCCCGTTTCCCTTGGATTGCAGCGGGCTGCCCATGCTGTTGACGGTGACCATTCCGCCAGAGCTTGACGGCAAGGTGGTGGCGGGCTTCCGGGATCTCAAACTGACTGACACCGTGGATGGTCCGGAGACGCCGATGAAAATCCTGCCGGATGCGGCCGAGGCCGTGGAGGCAGGTCAGACGGAACGCGCGGCCCTGATTGCGCCGGCGGTGGGCTGGGAGCCGCCGGCGGTGTATATCCGCAATGGTCGCGCGGGCGCCAATGGTCTGGAACTGTTGCCGGGCGGCGAGCTCTGGATCAAGCTGAGCGGACGTTTTTCGGAAATTGACTGCGTGGCGACAGCCCCCGCCGACGCGGCGTTGCCCTCGGAGCCGGTGATCAGGGTGCTGTATTACAAACAGGCCAAGCTGGAGATCCAGACCCAGAGCGTCGTGGCGTCGCCGTCCCGGACCTTTGCATTCAAGGCGTGGTCTTCCGAGGCCAACGGTTGGTTGGTGGTGCTCGTGGATCCCATCGCCTCGGCTCCGCCGGTCGCCTTGCGGGTCACGGGAGTCCGGAAGTCCGAGTGAGGGATCCGGCCGGCAATCGGGGCTGATCAGCCGCGGCCGGTCAGCCCCTCGACTGGCTTGGGGTCCTGAGCTTGTGGAACGGAGAGACCGGCCCTCCAGTTCGAACGGGAGCGCGGGTTCCTGACCTGCGCGATTTGTTGGAAATGTCCCAGGGGCTTTACTGAAAGACCACCTCGCCCCAGCAGGTCCAGTCGCGTTCCATGGTTCCCTTGGGGTCGGCCTTGAGGAACAGTCGGGCCGGGTCCGGGCCGCCGGGAAGCTCGAAGGTGAAGGACTGCAGGCCGCGATCAGCGGGGTTGGTTGCGGGCGTGAGGGTGCGGGTGGCCAGCACGGTGATGCGGTTGCCGACCATCAGTTCCACCGAGAAGATCGCGCCATCGGTCTGGTGGTCCGCTTCCGTGTAGGCGGTCGGCACAAAGCCAAATTGCACCGTGGCCTTTTGGGCCGACAGCGGCACGGCGCGGACCAGCGTGCTGGGCGCATGGGCGAGCGTGACGCTCTTGTTGTCGATCTGGACCTGGTTGATGGGAAAGGGGCTCGTGTCGCTCACCGGTGCGAGCCGGCTGTTGGGCGGCAGGCGCTTGAAGACCGTGAACTTCGCGTCGAACTGCAGGTAGGGCAGGCCGTGGATGTCGAGGGAGTCCAGCTGTTCGGCAACGGAGAACTCCTTCGCCGGCTGGTAGTCGGAGGTGAGCAGATCGTAGTCCTCCTGCGAGACGCGCTGAACCTCGGACGGACGCAGGACGACCCACTCCGGCCTGAGCTCGACGATCAGTTTCGCCCAGCTGACGCCAACCTTCTTGCGCGCGGCCACCATCTCGCGGGATGACATGCCGGGAAAATCATAGGTCTTCAGGCCGGAAAAGAATCCGATGTAGCCCAGTGGCTCCATGAACACGGCGTCGCCGGGCTGGCCGTTGGCGTGCAGCCATTCGCCGATCTTGCGGCGGTTGCCGTCCTCCACGTAACGCTGTTGCGCGGCGAAGAGCCGGGCGCTCTGCCAGGTGGTCCAGATATTCGCCGCGAGAATGATGCCGACCACGACCAGCGCGAAGCTCAGGACCTGGTTCGGACGCAGGCTGGTCGCGTGAAGCTTCTTCCAATCCTCGGCCACCGCGAGTCCCTGCGCCAGCAGGCTGCCGAGGCAGTAGATCGCCAGCAGCGTCGTGCTGGGAATGTACCAGGGAAACGGGAAATAGGGATAGTAGCTGAGGTAGGCGTGTGCGCCGAAGAAGGCGAGGGACGTGGCCCGGGTCTCCATCCGCAAGAAGGGCACCACCCAAAGCAACGAGCAGAAGATCGCCAGACCGCGGGCGGCCTGAACCAGATAGGCCGGCCAGCCCCCAATCATGTAATACGCGGGTAGAAACGTGGCCTCCATCGAGCCCGTGCCGGTCCAGGCGCTGAAGGGCAGGTTGGCGACGGTCTTGAATAGTCCCACCAACGTGCGGGGATCGCCGATGCCGCTCTTGGCCGTGATGGTGTGGGGGATCGGGGTGCCGTAGTAGCCCCAGCAAAACAGCAGCCAAGGCAGATAAAGCGCGGTGGTGACCAGGCCGGCCCGCACAAACGTGACAAGCAGCTGCCGGCGGTTGGCGCCGGTGCGCGCGGGGTCGTTGAACAACCAGATGCCCGCGCCGATCAGCCCGATGTAGATGAAGCTGTCCGGCCGCGACCACATCAGGCCCGCCCACGCAATGCCCAGGTGACGCCAGGCTTTCGGTCCCGGTGTCAGGTGGGCCCAGAGCGTGTACGTCAGGAAGAGAATCAGGAACGCCGTCTCCATGCCGTTGATGGCGAAGTCCACGAGCTTGGAGTCGATCGCAAGCCAGCCGATCATGAGGATCGCGGTCAGGCGGGCGTACCGCAGCGACTCGGTCAGGCGCAGGATCAGCAAGGCTGCGCCGCCCAAGGCAAAACAGGACATCAGGCGGAAGATCCAAAGCGCGACCGCATCGGAACTGTTGAACGTGAGCAGGCTGGCCACGGCGGGCAGCAGCACACCCAGCGGGGAGGTGAAGGTATGCAGACGATCACCATAGTTGAAAACCAAGCCATGGCCCGTCGCGAGGTTCTTGCTCGAGCGATAAGTGATGTAGTAATCCTCCCAGACGTGGTGGGTGTAGAGCGCAAAAGCCGCAGCGATTCCGGCCACCAGCAGGAAGATCAAGGCTCGGGAACGATAGGGTGTTTGCGTCTTCATCAAGCGGAAGTGGATTGGGCCAACTGGCTAAGTGATTCGACCCGATATTCAAGCCGCAAGCGGCCCGATACGGCCGGGTGTCCGGAAGAAGACAATCTCACCGGCGGGATCCGCCCGAGCGGATCCGGTTTACCCGAACAAAGCACTCTCTGAGGTCTGATTTGTTCGGCCTGTCGAACCGACACACCCCGTCGCTGCGCGCCACCCCTCTTGATAGAGGGGAATGTCGATCCTTACACCCACTATCTCCTCAATAATCCTCGCAGCCGAAGTCCCCTCTATCAAGCCGGACCCATGCAGCTGAGCTGTCCTTTGGCTCTCATTCTCGCTCCACCAATTGGTGTGTGTAGGGGCGTC
>JAXMHM010000017.1:0-169444 GCA_046346755.1 Opitutaceae bacterium
GTTTCGATCGTCGGAAGCGTCTCAAACGTCAAAGCGCCGCTCTGAACCGCGGGAGTGAAAGCCACAGCGTTCACAGTCACATTGTCCAAGGTGAAACCAGAATTCGAAACCGAGGCTCCTGCTGAGCTCACCGTCGGGGCCGCAGTCGTAAACAATTCAGCGGTCGCGCTGGCAGCAAAGTCGTCTTTGACGACCGCCACTTCCATCGCGTGGTCAGTCAGATTGAAAAACGAGACAGCCACATTATCGCTGTCCCAGTCCGGGCTGGCCAGCGCAACATGCATGTTGTTCTTGTACCGTTTCCAGACGATGTTGTTCAGGGTCGCATCGGCGAGACCGATGTGTGCCGGGCCCGCCTGAAGCGTCGGATTGCCCGCCGTTGGTGCCGGGCCCGTGGCGGTTGCGATCCAGATGCGAGCTCCCTCTGCGTAGGCAACGGTCGAGTTGCGTTCGCCGAACGAAAACTGCGTCTGCGACTCCAGATTGCCGTCCGAGCTCAAGACCGCCAGAACCGACGTCCCCAGCGGGTTTTGCAAATTGGCCGATGTCCCTGTGAGCAACACCTTTTCGCCCGTCAATTCGCCGGCGGCAAGGAGCGAAGGACCGGATACGCGTTTAGACCAAATCAATGAACCCGCGAGGTTCATCTTGGAAACGGTGATACCCAACTGGGTGGAGCCTAAGGTTGGCATTTCCGTCCCATTGAGGTAAAGCGTTGTGCCGGACGCAGACGGAAACGCCACCAACATGGCACGACCACTCGGCTTCTTTGCCCACTCGACTGTCCCGGTCGAGCTAAGTTTTACTAGGATCGTGTCATAGCCCAAACCGATATTCGGGAGGCTTATGCTGAAGGTGGTCTTAACCACCTCGACGAGTATGGATCCATCCGCAAGCGGAAGAACGAAGGCGAATTGCGAATCGGTTGTGCTCCCGACAGTGACTCCAAAGAGTGTCGACGAAAGCGTCCGGGACCAGTCGTGGGAGCCGTCCGATTTGAACACCATGACGTCAAACTGGGTGTTGCGATTGTGCACAACCACAGACCTACCCTGAAAGGCCCCTTGCGCGATGACTGTCTTGGACGCATCCACCGCCAACCTGTTTTGGTACACCGGCGTGAACCCTCCTGTCGCGGAATAGAGCCCGAACGTCACCTCGTTCGCTCCAGTCTGAATCTGTTGTGCATAAAACTGCCCTGCAGTGCTCGATTGCTGAACCGTGACCCCTGTCTGTAGGGGGGATATCCGCCGCACGGTGTTACCGGCAGCATCGAACTCCAACAATCCATCAATGGAGGCTCCGCCGCCTGTGACTTCCACACTGGTGTTCGCATAGTAGCCGTCGCGTCCGAAGAATGGATTCGTAAGTGCCTGGTCCCACACGCCAAAATTGCTTCCCTGTGCGGTGACGCGCTTGGGAAATGCGGCGGCGGTCTGGGCGGTGTTCGGCGCCGGGGTCGCACCGGGCGGAAGATAGGCTCGAGCAGTGACAGCCATAGCCGCCGTGAGCAGACACACTGCCAGTCGGCTGCACCAAATCGCCTGGCGGCGACCGGTGGTGAAAACGGAGGTGGATTCGTGTTTCATTGGAAAGACAAGGGTCAGGACGAGGGTTCGGGATCGGTGGTGCGCGGCGTCGAGATCCATCCGGTGGTATCACGGCAGGTATCGAGCTCCGCACCTCCGGGAGCAAAGGACGTGCCGTCACATCAACCTCCGGGGGCGGATCGATCAAGCCTTGCCGCCCGATCCCGGTCGAAATTCTTCTACGCATACATGCGTAGAAGAAACGCTTCCCCGCGAGACTTGCCCTCCGGCACTTCCTTTTGCAGAGTCTTGTGGTCAGGTGTTCGTGACCCGCCGTCCCCCATCCCCGCGGTCTCCCGACGACGGAGTTTTTGCCGATGCTTACCCTTTTCGACGGCGCGTTTCGCCGGTCTCTTGGTCATGGCCATTCATCCCCGGGTGCAGGGCATGACCATCGGCTCGCCCTGTGCGCATGAAGGCCGACCCGCTCACCCTGGTCCTGGTTGAAGACAATCCACGCGACGCCGAGCTGGTCGTGTCCGCGCTCGAGCAGGCCGGGGTCGACTTCCGATGGCGGCAGGTCGACAACGCCGCCGACTTTCTCGCCGCACTGGAGCCACCTCCGGACATTGTCCTTTCCGACTACGACCTGCCCCAGTTCTCCGGACTGGAGGCCCTCCGGCTGCTGCGTCAACGGTATCCGGAGGTCCCCTTCATCCTGATCTCCGGGACGATCGGCGAGGACACCGCCGTGGCGGCGATGAAGGGGGGTGCCACCGACTACCTCCTCAAGGACCGCCTGGCACGGCTCGGGTCCGCCGTGCGGAACGCCCTCGCCGAGGGCAAACTGCAGCGCGAGCGCCGCCAGGTGGAAGAGGCGCTCCGGCTCAGCGAGGAGCGCTTTCGTCTGCTGACGGAAACGATCACCGAGGTCTTCTGGATCTTCAACGCTGACGCCTCCCAGGTGCTCTATGTCAGTCCGGGCTATGAGCGCACCTGGGGCCGCCCCTGCTCGGGCCTCTACGCCCGAGCCTCCGACTGGATGGAGGCGGTGCACCCGGAGGATCGACCACGGCTGGCCGAGGCGTCGGCGCGCCGCGCGAACGGCAGTTTCAACGAGGTCTATCGGGTGGTTCAGCCCAACGGCTCAGTGCGTTGGATCCACGATCGCGCATTTCCGTATCGGGATGGCAACGCGCAGGTGCTCCGGGTGGTCGGCGTGGCCGTTGACATCACCGCCCAGCGGCTCGCGAGCGAGGAGCTGCAGCGTCGCGAGGAGTGGTTCCGCCTGCTGATCGAAAACGCCACCGACCTCATCGTGGTGGTCGACCAGACCGGAGTCATCCGCTACCAGAGTCCGTCGTCCCTCCGCCTTCTCGGTTATCGTCAGGAGGAACTCGTCGGACGTTCCGTCGCAGAAATCATCCATCCCGACGATCTGATCCGGGTGGGAGAAGGGCTCAAGCGGGCCATCACGGGGAACCAGCGCATCACTCCCACCGAATTTCAAATCAGACACAAGGACGGCTCTTGGCGCGTACTGCAATCGCATGGCCGGCCGGCGATCGGGCGCGATGGACAACCCTTGGTGGTGGTCAATGCACGCGACGTCACCGACGCCCGGCGCATGGAAGAGCAATACCGCCAGGCGCAGAAGATGGAGGCGATCGGCACCCTCGCCGGCGGCATCGCCCACGATTTCAACAACATCCTGACGGCGATTTCTGGATACGCCGAGCTGGCCAAGATGGAGATCGACAACCGGGCCGCCGTGATCA
Source organism: Opitutaceae bacterium (assembly GCA_046346755.1). Classification (GTDB taxonomy): domain Bacteria; phylum Verrucomicrobiota; class Verrucomicrobiia; order Opitutales; family Opitutaceae; genus UBA6669. Next base: position 3,308 of record JAXMHM010000017.1, read on the forward strand.
GCCACCTCCACGCCGTCACCGAGGCCGGTCGGCGCGCCACCGCCCTGGTGCGGCAGATCCTCTCCTTCAGCCGCCAGCGTGAGCAGGAACGCAAACCCATCCAGCTCTGGCCGGTGATCGACGAGGCGATGAAACTGCTCCGCGCCACCATTCCCGCCAGCATCGAGTTTCATGTCTCCCTCGCGCGCCAGGCTCCAACCGTGCTGGCCGACCCGACTCAGATTCACCAGTTGATCATGAACCTCGCGACGAACGCCGCCCACGCCATGCGCGACCGGCCGGGACGCCTGGGGGTCGTGCTGGACGTGATCCAGGTCGGCACCGACCAGGCGGAACTGGACACCGGTCTGCAGCCGGGACGCTACCTTCGGCTCTGTGTGAGTGACACCGGACACGGCATGGACGCGGCCACGGTCAGCCGCATCTTCGATCCCTTTTTCACCACCAAGGGGCCAGGGGAAGGCACCGGCCTCGGGCTGGCGGTGGTGCACGGCATCATGCAGGGTCACGACGGGGTAGTCCGCGTGTTCAGCGAACCGGGCCGTGGCAGCCAGTTTTACCTCTATTTTCCCGTCCACCTTTCCGAGGCGGTGGAACCACCGTCCATGCCGGAAGATGCACCGCGGGGAAGCGGCCAGCAAATCCTCGTGGTCGACGACGAGGTTTCGATCGCGTCGATGGAAAAGCGCATCCTTGAGCGGCTGGGTTACCAGGTGGAGGCGACGACCCGTCCTGAGGAAGCTCTGGAACGATTCCGGGTCGCACCTCAGGCATACGATGCACTGATCACCGACCTCACCATGCCGCTGATGTCCGGCACCGATCTGGCCCAGCAGGTCCTCCGGATCCGCCCGGATCTTCCGATTTTGCTCACCACCGGGTATATCGCCAATCTGACACTGGAACGGGTCCGGTCCCTGGGCATCTCCCAACTGCTCTACAAACCCATCACGGTGCAAGTCCTCGCCGAGGCGGTCAGGACCGCCGTGGCTCCCCCGGCGATCCGACTGGGTATGCCCTAAACGGTCCGGGATGCCGGGGGGCACGGTTGCAGGTTCAGCGATTGTCATTGAGCGATCCCTGGATTCGCTGCAGCGAGTGCCGAGGGCTTGTTTCGATTCGAGGCCGCACCTTGCACGGTTCCGCACCATGTCCATTGACGATCCCCAACGCGCCCGGCGGCACGCCCGACTCCGGTGGGTCAAGCGCCTGCTCCGCTTCACGCCACGCCGCGCCGTCTTTCATCGGTACCCCGTGGTCGGGCGCTTCGCAGGTTTTGCCCGGAGGCGCGCGCACCTGTGGTCTTTCAAACCGGCCCAGGTGCGACCGGCCATCTACATCGGCACGGTGCTGTCACTCTGGCCGGTACTCGGCATCCAACTCCTCCTCGCCGTCGCAGTATCCCTGCTCAGCCGGACAAATGTCATGGTCACGGGAGGCCTCCAGTTCATCACCAATCCCCTCACGGCGGCCCCGCTCTACTACTTCACCTATCGCGTGGGACAATTTGTGCTGACAAAGACCGGATGGGCGGAGGCGCAAGTTCCGGTTGTGGCTGCAGGAGCGGACACCGTCACCCTCACCCTCTCCGCCAATGAGGCGCTTCCTCGGTCATTCGATTGGACCTCCACCTTTGGCACGACGGTCATGGCCTTGTTTATCGGTGGAACACTGTGCGGTCTGGTTCTCGGATCTGTGATCGATCTCCTCTACCTCTTGTTTTGGAAAATTGAGCACAAACAGCGATGATCCGGCCCAAAGCGGGACTCAATTTCTGCTTTGAAGAGCGAAAGCAGGCGGGCCGAAGCTGCAGCGCCGTCGCACGTCATTCCACCGCTGGGTGGATCAGAGCAGCAGGAAGCAAAGGGCGAGAATGACCGTAGGCACGAGCGCCGCGGCCAACAGGCCGAGCGGACTCACCCCTCCGGGGAAAAAACGCTGGAGAATGTTCTGACCGGCCGGATTGGGTGCGTTGGCAATCACGGTCAGCCCTCCGCCCGTCACCGCGCCAGCCACCACGGCATACTTGAGTTCATCGGTGAAGCCCGGCACCAGCGTCGCCAGGTAGGTGATCGCGGCGTTGTCGTTCAACGCCGTCAGGGCGGTGGCTCCGATGAAAAGCGGAATCTCCGTCAGGCTCTTGAGCACCGGTTCAATCCACCAGCCCTGAAGTCCACCATGCACCACCAGACCGGCGAGAAAGAAACCGACGAGCATCGGCGCCTTCAAATCGAGCTTACCCTGGTGGTGTGCGGTGGCCTGCGTGAAAGCCAGGAAGAAGAGAAAGCCGCCAATGAACAGGGGCGGATAGTGTGCCACCGCGACGGTGAAGGCGAGAAACGAGAGCTGCACCACGGTGATCCAGGCTGGGACGGGACGGTCGCCGTCCGAAGACTTGGTGGGAGACATTCCAAGTCGCACCGTATCCAAACGTCTCAACTCGCGGCGGAAGAAGGCGAAGTAAACCAAGGTCGAAACCGCGATTCCGATGGCGGCCTTCCAGCCGAAGTGCACCAGCATGAACGGTGTAGTCCAGCCCCAGGGGGCGGCCACCATCAGCACCGGTGGCGCCGCAAAGTGCGTCAGTGTTCCTCCCACCGATATGTTCACGAAGAGCAGCCCCAGCGTGCCATAGGCAAAGCGGGCCGAGGGCTTGAGTGCGTAGAATTTCTGCGCGAGCAGGAGCGCGGCTATGGTCATCGCCGCGGGCTCGGTGATGAATGAACCCAGGAGGGGCGCGACCATGAGAATCGACAGCCACCAGGCCGAAGCGCTGCCTCCGCCCAACGAGGACACCAGGCGCATGCAGGTTTCGGAAATCCGGAGCACGGGCCGCGTGCCAGCAATGGCCATGATGACCACGACGAACATCGGCTCGGTGAAGTTCACGCGGTGCCCGACATAGTCAGTCACCGCACCCCAGCCAAAAAACCAGACGATCGCACCCACCAAGGCCAGAGCCCAGATGCCGAACACCGCCTCCACCTCCCCGAGGAAATGAAACACCTGGCCCTTGAAACTCACCTCCACCGGTTCGCCGTCGTCATCGACCCGCGCCGACCCATCGCTCTGGATCCTCTTGGCGTGGGCTTCCTCCGCCTCGTGAGCCAAGTGGCGAAACTTGGAGGTGAGAAAGGTGTGGCAAATGGCCAGCACGAAAATCAACGAGGCGACCGCATTGAATGGCTCGACTGCCATGCGATGCTTGAGCGTTCCGAGAACCCCGGCGTTCGCGGGGTCGGCGTAGCTTTCAAGGGGTCGCGGCAGGGGCGATGGCTGATCGGCCGATTCAGCTGCAAGGGCAAAGTTCGCGGACATCGCCGCCAGCCCGACAAGAAGGAGCCACTGCCGCATGAGGATTCGAAGATTCACAGGATTTGTCTGGAGGGAGGATACGCCCAAGCGTTGCCCAGGAGATCGGGCAGAGTGGCTTCGGCGTGAAAACGATCGTCCGGCAACCGGCGTGGCCGGACGTGATGAACGAGACAGCGGCCCGACTGTCTCTATGCCTCCGGATGTTTGATTTCCGAACCCAACCCAGCTTGAGGGCTCCGTTCGGACATAAGCAAGCTGCACCGACGTTCATTTTTCGGACCGCCGCTCGTAGCCGGGTCGGTGCCGGACCCGTCCGGCGAAGTCGGGAGACGGACCGGCCCCCTTTGCGGGTGATCCACAAAACGGGCGCCCGATGGAACCCGCAGCTATCCCTTCACCAGTCCGAGCGCCTTGGCCACCGCCCCGTTCAGGAGCTTGCCGTCCCGGGTGTTCACGCCTTTGGCCAGTCCGCGATGCTCCTCGAGAGCCCGCTGAATGCCCAGCTCGGCAAATTTCACCACGAACGGCTCCGTCGCCTGAGTCAGCCCGATCGTCGAGGTGCGTCCCACCAGGGCCGGCATGTTCGGCACCGCGTAGTGCACCACTCCGCGGTGCCGATACACGGGTTCATGGTGCGAGGTCGGGTGGATTGTCTCCACGCAACCCCCTTGGTCCACGGCAATGTCCACCACGACGCTGCCCGGCCGCATCGCCGCCACGGTGGCCTTGTTCACGACAATGGGGGCCTTGGCCGCCGGGATGAGCACCGCGCCCACCAGGAGATCGGCATCGGCGACGGACGCCTCGATGTTTGCGGGATTGGACTGCAGCGTGACGACCCGGCCGCCGTACTCCTCCTCGATCATCTCCAGCTTGCGTGTATCCAAATCCAGAATCGTCACCCGGGCTCCCATGCCCGCGGCCATCCGGCAGGCATGCGCCCCGGAATTGCCCGCGCCGATGATGACCACATGACCGGGCGCCGTGCCCGGGATGCCGCCCAGCAACACGCCCGAGCCGCCGTTCTGGCTTTGCAGAAAGTAAGCGCCGATCTGAATCGAGAGGCGGCCGGCGATCTGTGACATCGGCTTGAGCAGGGGCAGCGAACCGTCCTGCGCCTCGACGGTCTCATAGGCCACGCCAAGAACCTTGCGTTGCAGCAACACCTGGGTGAGCTCCGGTCCCGCCGCCAGATGGAGGTAGGTGAACAGCGCCTGGCCTTCGCGCATGCAGTCATATTCCGGCGGCAGAGGTTCCTTGACCTTCACGATCAGATCGGCCGACGACCAGACCTTTGCCGCCGACGGCACGATTCGCGCACCCACCGCGCGGTACTCCGCATCCGTAAAGCCGGCGGAAAGGCCGGCTGCCTTTTCAACGAGGACCGAGGCCCCCGACGCCACACAGCGGCGCGCCAGACTGGGCGTCATAGCCACCCGTGTTTCCCCATCCTTGATCTCCTTCGGGACTCCGATGATCATCGGGCGAGCCTGTCGGGCCAACCGCCCAAGGCAATCACTTCCCCACCGTCTTCGCCTCGGCCGCGAGGCCGCACCCATGCCACTCGCCTATCATACCGATCGACGCCTCTCGGCGGACCAGTTCATCGATGTCCTGACCCGCTCCACCCTGGGAGAACGCCGCCCCATCGACGACCGCGACCGCATCGTTGGAATGCTGGAAAATGCGAACCTGCTTTGCACCGCCTGGGACGACGAACGTCTGGTGGGTGTTTCGCGCTCGGTGACCGACTTCGTCTACTGCTGCTACCTATCGGATCTTGCCGTCGACGTCGCCTACCAAAGCCAGGGCGTGGGCACCGAACTCATCCGGGTGACGCAGTCGCGGCTGCACCCGCGGTGTACGATCATCCTGCTCGCCGCCCCCAAGGCGCGGGAATACTACCCGCGGATCGGCTTCACCGCCCATCCGTCCGCCTGGGTCGTGCCGGCCTCTCCTTCGCTCCCGTCACGCCCACCACCCTGATTCCGCACACAGCCGGCGCGCTCAGGAAACCCTGCGCTCCGTCCGGTGGACTATCTTCGCGGGCGCGGCGACCACGGCCTCCGTGGAAGGCGGCCGGCGATCCCCTTCCCGGCGCCCGCCGGTCCGTGTCGGCCCTCCGCGACCGATGAGGTCGTTTTGCCGGCGTCCGCCAATCAAACCAAAGAGTTGTCCCACCGTGCGCGTCAGGGTATCCGCCTCCACGCGCAGCTGCTCGGAGATCGCGGCATTTTCCTCCGCCACCGCCGCCATTTGCTGAGTCGTGGTGTCAACGGAGGACACCGAAGTATTGACCTGAACCACACCTTCACTCTGCTCCCTCGAGGCGGCGGCAATCTGGTTCACGAGGGCGTCGAGGCGCTGCACAAAGGCCTCGATCTGGGCAAAACTCCCACCGGCCTCCGCGCAAATCTTGACCCCGAGCTCGGTCTTGGACGTGGAGTCATCCATCTTCGTGGCCGTTTCCCGGGCCGCGGTCGCGCAACGCTGGGCGAGGGCCCGCACCTCTTCCGCCACCACGGCAAACCCAGCCCCCGCTTCACCGGCCCGGGCCGCCTCGACCGCGGCATTGAGGGCGAGAATGTTGGTTTGAAAGGCGATCTCATCAATCGTTTTGAGGATTTTCGCGATCTCGCGGCTGGCCACCTGCACGTCACCCATCGCGGCCTGCATGGCCCGCATCTGGTTGGCTCCCGACTCCGCGGTCGTCTTCGCCCCCAAAGCAACCCCAATCGCCTCCTGGGCGCCTTCGGCATTCCGTTTGGTCATGCTCGCCATTTCTTCCATTGTCGACGCGGTTTCCTCGAGTGAGGCCGCCTGCGTCGTGGCCGAGTCCGCCAATTGGTTTCCCGCCGCCGAAGCCTGCCGGGCGGCCCGGGAAATCTCATCACTTCCCATGCGAATGCCCTCCAACGCCGCCATGATGGGCAGGCTCATGGACCTACCCAGCCACACCGCTATCACCACCACGACGAGGAAGGTAATCAAAACCACGGCGCTCAGCATGCGCGCGACGCTGTTCGCAATGGCGTTGGCCTGGCGTTCATGCACGCGTGTGAGCAGCGACCAACCCAGGCCCGGATAACCCAACGCCCCATCAGATCGGGCGAAACCCACCCATTGCACCGCCTTCGATCCGGGCGGCGAGAAATCCACCGCGCCCGACTTGCCCTCAATCGCAAGGCGAGCGGCCTCCACGCCCTGCTCCACCAGATTGACCCTCAGGATGATCGAGGCGTCCCGCACCCCCTTGTCGACCTTGCGAGCCACCGGATCGTGATCCAAGAGCACGAGCCCCTTGCGATCGATCAACGTCAATTCCGCGGAATCGTGTCCCGCGGCGGCGAGACTTTGATACTCCGTCTGCACGATCTCCTCGACGAGGTCGAAGGTTGCGCGATTGCACCACACCCCAATCACCACGCCCGCACTGTCGAAAATCGGCGCTGCGAACCCCACTGAAAAACCGTCCGTGTGCGAAGCCTTGGCCACATCCGGGTCGAACGACGGATCCTCCACAAACGTGCCGTTCAGGATGTCGCTCTTGAGAAACTTGCTCGCCAGCGTCTGACGAAACCACGCCGCGTCCTTGTAGTTCTTCTGGTAGAGCCACGCTGTCTCCACCGGCTTTCCCTGAGCCGAGCGATCATTGGTCGCGATCACCTTGCCCTCGAGATCGACTGCAAACATCAGCGGATAGATGCCATAGAGCTGAACATAGCGGTTCATGGCCTGCACGATCCGGCTCTTTTCCGACCCCTGAACATACCAGTGGCTCTTGTTCAGGATCTCTGGATTGCTGGCAAACGCCTGCACATCGCCATACCGCTCAAAGAGATTCCGATCAATTTGCTCCAAGACATTGATGCTCGACTTGGCGAGCGACGTTCGGACTCCGGCCTCGAGATTGCCCACCGTGCGGAGCGCAAAGACTGCCATCACGATCAGGGGAGCAAGCCCGACGCAGCAAAGCGTCAGCACCAAACGCGTGGAGAACGAGAGTTTACGTTTTGCCGACATAAATGAAGTGGGAGGGAAGGAACCTGGGGCGGATCACGGGACCAACGGTCACTCCTCTCGGACGGGCATGAGTGCAACTCGCTGTATCGCAAAGACTATGTTTCATCGGGACTTTGTCTCTAAACCTGTATGGCACTCAGAAAAATGCTGAGACGGACGAGTTTTCCCTTCGCCCGACGGGCCTGCGGTTTGCAAAACGACCCAGGAGTCTTTTCCGATTTCCCGAAGATGGGACGTGGAAATCCCGCGCTTGGAGCGATGGGGTTGGCACACCTCCAGCCAATTTTACACAAAGCCGTGATTGGTAATAACTAAAAATCAGATCCGCAAACTGGCACACAAAAAGCAATAGGGCGGCGTCATGCCCACCACGGTCCCCTCATTGCTCCCGTCGTTTGCCCGCCATGCCAGTTTGCACCGTTCCCTGTGGTGCGGTCCGAATTTGATCAGCATCCTGGCCGACGGCGCGGAGACCGGGGGTCGGATCGCGGTCATGGAGGTGGCCGGAAAGGAAGGATCGGAACCGCCGCCGCACACGCACACGGTGGACGACGAGCTGTTTTACCTGCTGAGCGGTGAGGTGGAATTTCGCATCGGGCATGAGACCGTCCGAGCGGGCAAGGGAGACACCCTCTTCCTGCCTCATGGGGTTGAGCATGGATTTCGCATCCTCAACGAGGAGTTTCACGCCTTGGTGGTCACGGCCCCGGCCGGACTCGAGGCGGCCTTCCGGGAGCTCTGCCGTCCTGCGCCGGCCTTGCGTGTGAATCCCGTGCAGCCCCTGCCGTCACCGGCCGAAATGGCGGAGGTCTTTGCTGCCCGCGGCATTGTCTTCCGTCCGCCACACCTCGCGCCTCCCTACACGCGGCCGAACCCGACCAAAGTGCGGCGCTCGGGGTTAGGGCGCTCACGTTGGTTTGAAGGTCAACTCGTCACCCCCCTCCTTACCGCCGCGGAAAGCCGCCAGTTTGCGGTGGTCGACTTCAAGGTCTCGCCCGGGGTCGAGCCCCCCCGGCACTCCCACCAAAACGAAGATGAGCTGTACTACATCCTCGATGGCGAAGCGGAGTTCTTCGTCGGTGACGACGTGTACTCCACGTTCGCCGGCACCCTCGTTTTCGTCCCCCGGGGCACCGCACATCACCTGAAGGTGGAGTCGAACTCCCTTCGCGCCCTGCTGATCATCACGCCACCGGGTTTCGAGCGGTTCTTCATCGAACACTCGACCGACGCCACCTCCCTCACCCGACCGCCCGTGGCCACGTCGTCTCTGCGGGCCGAGGAACGGGTTGAGGCTAACCGTAGGTACGGTTTCGAGCTGGTACCCGTTACCTTCTAACCCTTCATCCAGCGCACGATTCGGGTGCAACTTCCCGCTCCGAACGGGGTATTCTAGGAAAGGGATGGGCTCTGCGCCCACGACCCTCCGTCCCGCTCCGCTCATGAAAACCCTCATCGCCTTCCTCCTGTGGTCGCTCCTGCTGGTCCTTTGCTGGCCGTTGGCGTTGCTCGTTCTGCTCGCCTGGCCCCTGCTGTGGCTCCTGTCGATCCCCTTCCGCATTGTCGCCACCGTGATGGAGGCCCTGATCGCTTTGGTCAGCGCCCTGCTCTTCCTGCCCGCCCGACTGCTGGGGCACTCCAGCAAGTGAGCCAGCGCCACGGGCAGCGCCTCCCGTTGCCCCGCACCGCCGGCGCCAGGGAGTGAAGATTCGCTCCTCCACCCCGCCATCGCAGGCCAACAGACCCGAGGGTGCGATGGATCGAGCACCAATTCTGTTGAGTCTTTCCTGCGAACGCCGTTTCAAGATCGGCCCTTCGACTACGCGCCACCCGGCCGTGGATCGAAATGAACATGCCTTCAGCTCCCCGATTGGTCCGTTGGATCGCCTCCGTCTCGCTCATCCTGGTGGTTGCGATGTCGCTGCTCCGACTTGGGGCGTATATCTTCCTGGTACAGCATCGAATTCCGGTTTCCGAAGCGTGGTCCGCCTTCGGCCTCGGACTTCGTTTTGACGTCCGGGTGGTGGCCGGTTCCATGCTCCCGCTTCTGGTCTTGGGAGCGATGCCCTGGATCAATCCCTTTACGACGACGCTGGGGCGACGGCTCTGGATGGTCGCCCTGGGTTGCTTGACCGGGTTGCTTCTCATCGCCTACGCCGCGGACTTCCTGCACTTCAGGTACCTGAACCAACGCCTCAACGCATCGGTGCTGGGCCTGGTCACGGACACCGGCATCGCCGCCGGGATGGTCTGGCAAACCTATCCGGTCGCTCGTATCGTCCTCGCAATCGCAATCGGACTCGCTGGATTCATCGCAGCGTTCGCGATCCTCCGTCGCCGAATCGAAGCCACACCGGTGGCCACGACTACGGTGTCGCAAACAATCTGGTACGTCGGAACGGGCATCCTCTGCGTCCTGGGGGTCTTCGGTCGCATCGGCCAGTATCCCCTGCGTTGGAGCGACGCCTACAACCTTCGCAACGCCACGCTGGCGAACCTCGCCCTCAACCCCGTTCAATCATTCGTCAGTTCGATGAATTTTCGCACTTCGGGCTACGACTTGGACAAGGTCAAGGGGCACTACGCGTTCATGAGTTCCTACCTGGGCGTGTCTTCTTCGGATCGCGGGCAACCCACGTTCGAACGTCAGGTCCCGGCTGCACGCAGCGCGACCGTGCCGCCCAACGTGGTGCTCGTCATCTGCGAGTCGTTCAGCGCCTACAAGAGTTCGATGTGGGGCAATCCGCTGGACACCACGCCCTTCTTTGCCGAACTCTGCCGGCAGGGCCTCTTCTTCGACAACTGTTACACCCCTCACTACGGAACCGCACGCGGCGTGTGGGCCACGCTCACGGGCACACCGGATGTCGAGGCGGTGGAAACCGCGAGCCGGAACCCCGCACTCGTGGATCAGCACACGATCATCAACAACTTCGAGGTCCACGAGAAATTCTACTTCATCGGTGGCAGTTCGAGCTGGGCCAACATCCGGGGTTTGCTCACCAATAACATCAAGGGCCTGAATCTCTACGAGGAGGGCAGCTTCGCTTCACCCCGCGCCGATGTCTGGGGCATCAGCGACAAGAATCTGTTCCTGGAAGCGAACGCGGTCCTGGCCCGGCAGACGAAGCCGTTCTTCGCGGTGATCCAGACCGCCGACAATCATCGTCCCTACACGATTCCAAAGGAGGATCTGCCGGAGTTCGCCAAGGTGGAAGTCGCGACGGAACAACTACGGCAGTTCGGTTTCGACTCGCTGGAAGAACTGAACGCCTTTCGCTACACCGACTTTTGTTTCAGGAAGTTCATCGAGGCTGCCCGGCAGGCCCCCTACTTCGAGAACACGATCTTCGTTTTTGTCGGTGATCATGGCATCGATGGCAACGCCGGCACGATGTTCCCCCCGGCCTGGACCACCCACCAACTGACCGCCTACCACGTCCCGCTGCTGTTCTATAGTCCGAAACGGCTGCCTCCGCAGCGGGTACATGCGGTAGCCTCGATGGTGGACATCCTGCCCACGGTCGCCGGCATTGCCGGAATCTCGTACCGCAACACCACCTTGGGCCGCGACCTGGTCCAGCGGATGACCATCGACGGCGGAGCGTCCAATGTCGCGTTCATCATCGACCGTCATGACCAGTGGATCGGCATCGTGAAGCAGCGTCACTTTGCCCGGCATGGAATCGACGGAACCAATCCGGAGGTGCTGTGGGCGGATTTCCGCGAGCCGGCTCGAATCGGGTCCCCGCCTCCCGACGAGAACTACCACGACCTCGTAAACGCATTCTACGAGACTTCACGCTATCTGTTGCTGCACAATCGCAAGCCTTCCTCACAGCCTTAACCGGACGATCCGGGCTCCCGTTGCCGCTGGCGTCTCACACCTCAGGACCCGATGCTCTGGGCGAAAGGAGAATTCGCCGAACCATCCATCGCGACCGGTGTCGCAGCGCCGCCACTCCGCAGCAGACGAGGTCCGCCAGCGCATAGATCGAGACCAACGGATCGAGCAGATAGTCCCAGAGGTTGGTGGATTCATACCACTGCAGCGTCCAGGCCAGGATCGAGAGTGTCAGCCACGCGGTGACGACCGTAAACCGAAGGATCCAAGCCCCGAGCGCAAGCAACAGCAGCGCTCCGACCAGCCAGGGAGAGCCATAACCGAGGCGGTAGGGGTCGAAGGATGACAATCCAAGGGCCATGGGATAAAGCGCCATCGCACCGGTGGCGATCAAGGCCAGCGTCACCCATCTTGTGCTTCGGGCCAGGGGCTGCCAACCGACCACCCTCCACGCGGCTCCGCTGCAGCTCAAGACCAGCGTCGCCATGCTCAAATCACCGGTGACGCCCCGGACATAGGCCACAAGGGGCAGTCCCCGGAATGGAATGACCCACAGCAGCATGAGCGCGACAAAAATACCCAGGCGCGACAAGCACGACCGCTGCCGCAGTCCCGGTATCGACAGTACCACGACCGATGCCACCAGAGCAATTCCAGCAAGACCGGTGACGTCCGTAAAGAGAGGGGGCGTCATGCTAGTTCAAGAGTCCGTCGAGCCAGGCTTGGCTGAACTGAACGTGTTTGATGAACGCTTCATTCCAGGTGTAGACCAGATGATAATCTCCATCGCGCGTGCGGATGAGGCTGGGATACGAAAACTCGAAGGAAAAGCCGTTGGCGGAACGCATCTGACGCTTCACGGACTCCGCAAAACCGGGCCCGTCCACCGGCGCCTCGGTCGATGCCCGGGCCAACCGCTCAATAGCCGACGCATAGGCCGCGGGCTCGAGGTCGACCGGTCCTGCGCCGGATTGGTCGTCAATGTGACGCAGCATTCTCCACGTTGCACCGTCGTCGGTGGACAGAGCGAGAGAAAGGCAGTTGCGGCTGTGCTCGCTGTCGTTGAGTGCCGCCAGGATTCGACCGTCTGGCAACACCAACCCCGTCAATGCTGTATTCGAATTCGAGAGCGTGGTCTTGGTGGCGGCGGTCCACGAACGACCTCCATCATGGGTGCGCGTGGCCATCACCCGCTTGGGTGGTACCCGCCCGGCATAACGCATCAAGACCAGCGCACGCTCGGAACCTCCGACCAAGACCACCGGCTGCAGCGTCGAACGGCCGCTGCTCAACCGCACCTTGTCAATCACCCGCCCGCTCTGGTCGAGTCGGAGCAGCTCGCCAAACTTTCCCATGAACTCATGATAGACCGGCAGGCCGATGCTCCCATCCGCGAACGTGATCGCCGGTCCCTTGACCAGGGTGCTCTGGTTGAAAAAGGGAGAAGTGATCAGCCGCCGGGGGCGACTCCATGTTTCGCCATGATCCCTGGAGACCATCGCCGTGATCGAGCTTCCGCTCCATCCACCGACGGACACGGTCACATAGTAAAGCCACAGGGCTCCATCGCCCGTGCAGACAGCAACCGGATTGCCCACCTTCTTCACGTAGCGAAAGAGCGCCTCCTCGGTCGACTCTTGGCCCGTCACCGTACGCTCGGCGCTCCATTGCCTCCGACCTCGCTCATACACGGCCGACTGGATCGTCACATCCTGGGTTCCCTCATCCGTGCCGGCATACCAAAAGGCCCGGATTCGTCCGTCAGCCATCTCCACCACGCACGCGGCGTGCGCATGGACCAGCGTCCGATGCGACACGAACGCACTGAAATAGTCCGGCGACCGGGCGCTTTCCGATTTGAGAGCGAGGCCAGCCCCCATATCGCCCGGAAGGACCGGCCCGGGCGATCGGAACGGTGGCGGCGGACTACGCCGCAGGACCTTGGAAACGGCCACGAAAGTTGCACCGATCACGGCGGCGAGCAACACCCACCTCCAGACACCCGGGAGTAAGCCACGCTCACGAAACCACCGTGCGGAGCGGCGCACGTCGCCGTGATCGGCGCGGTCCCGTGCGGCATCGGTGGAATGAAAGAGCGACATAGGCTCGGATCAAACGGCGGAGGCCGGCGTCGAAAGGGTGAAATAGAAGGTCGCCCCCAGGTTGGGCCTGCTCTCCGCCCAGATGCGCCCGCCATGGCGATCCACGATGCGCCGCACGGTTGCGAGCCCCACACCCGTTCCTTCGAACTCATGGCTGTGATGCAGGCGTTGAAAAACTCCAAACAGCTTCGTGGCATCCCGCATGTCAAATCCAACACCGTTGTCGCGGACAAAATAAACCGGTATTCCCTCGATGGCGTCCGGCACCACGCCAACTTCGATCATCGCGACGTCACGCGGGCGCGAATACTTGAGGGCATTGGACAGCAGATTGACAAAGACCAGCCGAAGGAGCGCAGCATCACCGTTGGCGGATGGCAGGGGCTGCACCGTCAACTCAACCTTGCGGTTGCCGCGTTCTGCGCCGAGATCGGCGAAAACCTCCCGACAAAGCTGATCGAGGTCCACCGTCTGTCGAGAAAGCTCCTTGCGGCCATGTCGCGAGAATGCCAGGAGATCGTCGATCAAGGCGCTCATTTGCACTGACCCGTCACGAATGAGTCGGATGGTGCGCTGCGCCTCGGGCGATGACAACTGTGTCCTCGAATCGAGGAGCACATCCGCAAATCCGGTGATGGTTCGGAGTGGGGTTCTCAGATCGTGCGCGGCGGATGAGCAAAAGGCCTCAAGTTCATCATTCGCCGATTCCAGTTCGACCGTCCGTTCACGAACCCGCTTCTCAAGCGATTCATTCTGCTCCTGCACCTGTTTGAGCATGTGATTGAAAGCGTCGGTCAGCTCGCCGAGTTCGTCACTCCCATGCTTGCGCGCGCGTACGGAGTAGTCCCGCCGGTGCGACACCGCCCTGGCAGTGTCCGCCAGCGCCAGGATGGGCTGCGAGAGCTGTCTTTGGAATGTCTGCGAGAGTCCAAAGGCCACGAATGAGGCGAGCAGCACAACCGCGAAGGCGATACCCCCGTAAAGCCGCAAGCGCTCATTCACCGCCTCAAGGTTCGAACGGAGATAGAGCGTACCAAATCGCTCCGTTCCTTGCACCTGGACCACCGGGGTGAATCCCACAAGGTGACCGTCGACAAACCGAAATCCGTCAGCCTGCGGTCCGTTCGGAAACGCACTGTCAGGGGCCGTGGCGGGATGACGCGCAAAGATGCGCCCTTTCATGTCGTAGAGGCAGGCCGCCACGATCTGTCCCTCCGCATGCAGGGCGGAGAGGATTTCGGTCGCATCGCGCTGGTTGTCAAAGGCGACCGCCCCCGTGCTCTCGGCCGCAATGATCTCCGCCAGGGTGGCCAGTTGTCTGACTGAAACCCGCCGAAAGGTGACCAGTTCGTAGCCAACGAAAGCCGAACAGGTCAGCAGCAACACCACGCCGCTGGTGATGAGGATCATCGCGGTCAGCTTCCGCCGGATTGGCATGTCCCGAAACAGCGTCATGACCTAGTCCCTCCCCTCCGTCACCACCGTCGAAGGCCGGAGGATCTTCGAGCTGATGTTGAGTTCACAGGCCTTCGCTGCCGCGAGATTGATCCGCAATCGGATTTTTCCGCCCTCCACGACGAATCGCACGATGCCTCCGTGTCGATTGAACGACTCCAGGTCGCTCACGGTCAGTATGCTCCGGCCACGCAGACGCTGGAGGGCGGACTCCAGTCCCTGCGACTCCGAGGCACTGACAAAGAGAATATGACACGTCCCGATTTCCTCACCCCTCCGGAACCGTCTCACCTGCAGTCCCCGGTTTCCCACCTTTTCATCCCGGACTAGTTCGTCGAGGTACGACCCGAACGGATCGTCACCCAGAACCCCGATCACCAGCGGATCATCGGGATTCCGAAAGCAGCGCGCCGGCCAATCGACAAACTGAGCGAAGTTGAACAGGAACACCGCCTTCAGCTGATACTCCGCCGGGGGAGTTGACTCGGCGCTCACCCCGCAGGTCGTGAACAGGGCGATCCAGGCCAAGCCCCATAGCGGAAGGATCGGTCGACGACGGTTTACGCCCCGATCGGCGCCAGGCTCACGCTTGCTCAATACCGCCATGACACTTTGGCATACCAGGCTCGCGGGTGCTCTCGGCGCGTTCCCGGGGTGTTGAACTCGGGATGTCGGGAGTGGAGCAGATTTTGGCCCCGTAGGGAGAACTCCCATTCGGCCGTCGGCCGCCAACCGATGTTCAAATCGAGTTCCGTATAGTCTGGGACAAACTGGTTCTGGAGGGAAGCAACGTAGCGAAGGTGCGCATCGCACTCCCAATTGCCCGGTAGATCCAGGGAGGACCGCAGGCTGAGTTGATGATTGGGATCGCGGGAAATGCTGTCGCGGGCTCCCCGGTCGGAACTGGCACTCGCCTTGGGCTCGCTGCGCACCCGCAGCTCCGTCCAGCCCAGTTGCAGCCGCAACCGGGCCGTCGCGCGCCAGTCCGCGCTCAGCTCCGCGCCGCTCGAGCGTCCGCGCAAGCCGCTGCTGGCCTTGGCCGGAAACGCCAGGGGGGGATTGAGCGGCTCAAGGCTGCGCAAGTCGTCGTAGTCATTGACGAAACTCGCGAGGGATACTGCGAAGGAAGGAGAAAATTGCGCCCGATACCCGGCTTCGTAGGAAATGAGCTTCTCCGAAACCACCTTCTCTCCGCCTGCGATGCGGTAGGGCGGAGTTGCCGGGGAAAACAAATCCCGGTCGATCCGAGAGGGTATCCGCACCGCCCTTGAAATCGCGCTCCAAACGGTCTGGCGACCGTCAGGCGTCCACACCAGACGCACGCTGGGTTCAAACTCCGAGCCCGTGTAGTCATTGTGCTCCACCTTCGTTCCCAGCGCCAGGTGCAGCAGATCTTTCCGCACCACCATTTCATCCTGGACAAACGCGCTGAACGAGTGCCGGACCACCCGTGGTGGAATGAATGCGTTGGCCGGCGTGTTCACCACGCGGTCACGGATCATGCGGTAACCAAACCCGCACACGAGATCGTGCGCAGATCCGATCGGCCGTCTATACTGGAGGTCGAGGTCCGAGGTGTCGATGTCCTGATCGAAGGACTCGGGTATGCGCCTACGTGCGTGATCGAAATAGACCTGGGCCTTCAGTTCCATCTGTTCTCCCAAATGCCGGACCCAGCGTCCAAGCAGGTTCGCCCCGTTGACCCGAATGCTGTCGAGGCCCATTCCGAACCGTCCCATCTTGCCTCCATAGAGATCACCCTGGATCGTCAGAGGGTCGCCGCCGGAACTCAACGTATCCAAACGGAACCCGCCCTGGTTCATGTTCCACGCATCGCCCGATCTTCGTCCGCTGGACCTGACTGACTCACCCCGTCGAAAGAACTTTCCGTACACGCGGTAGTAGGTGTGCGGAGACAGTTGGGCCCCATACCTGACGGCCCCGGAACTGCGGACCAGATTGCCCCCGCCCCCCACAACCAGGCCGCCCAGGGTGCCTTTCGCGCTCTTTGTCGTCACATTGATGACCCCGTTCACCGCGTTCGATCCCCATTGAGTCGCGCCCGGTCCGCTGATGACTTCGATGCGGTCGAGATCCTCCAGCAGGGTGTCTTGAACATCCCAAAAAACCCCCGCGTACAGCGGCGTGTAGACGGAACGTCCGTCCAGAAGCACCAGCATCTTGTCGGCAAACACGTTGTTGAACCCGCGCGCGGTGATCGCCCATTGACGAGAATCGATCTGGGCCACTTCGAGGTTTGACGCCAAGCGCAAGGCCTCCGGCAGACTGGTGGCACCGTGGCGACGCACGTCCTCTCCGCTGATGACCTGGATCGCCGCCGCGGCCTTGAGCAGCTTCTCCGGTCGCTTGGAGACCGAGGTGACTTCCACCTCCATCAATTGTTCGAAGCTCATCTTCTTCAGCATGCCGGGCGTCGGCAGCGCACGCTGGGCATGCAGAGGAGCGGCAAGGCCCAAAAGGCACAGGAGCAGGGAACCGGGCATAATCCTCGCTCGCCACCGGCACAGTGCACCCGACGGACGCGCCGGGGAAGAAGGAGGAAACTGCGGATCCACGGTTGGTGAACTACAAACAACGTTGGCGATCCCGCCACAACACGGCTTCACGCATCAGTTCACCCGCGTCACTCAGTCCGAGCTTCTCCTTGATGCGGGCATCGTAAGAACCGACCGTCTTCACGCTGACTCCCAGCCGGTCCGCCACCTCCTTGGCGCCCAACCCCTGGCCCCGGAGATTGAATACTTCCAGTTCCCGATCACTCAGGCGCTCTTCCGGCGATCCTCCGGCCCGCATTGTGCCCGTGAACATGCGTCCGGCCAATTGGGCCGTGAGCGCGGGGCTGGCGTAGAACTTCCCGTCAAGGACCGTCCGAATGCCGTCAATAATACGCCCGCCCGCCTCCCGTTTGACCGCATAGCCGTGCGCCCCAGCCCGAAACGCCCGCTCGGCCACGCTCGCTTCATCATGCATCGAAAGCACCAGCAAACGCACGTCGGCGTGCTCCATGCGCATCGTCTTGATCAGCTCAAGGCCCGAACCGCGCGGGAGCGACAAGTCCACGATCATGAGATGGGGACGCACCTTCGCCATGGCCTCCAGTGCAACCGCAGCATCTTCGGCCTGACCGCACACTTCAAGGTCCGGCTCAAGCGCAATCATGCTCGCCAGCCACTCGCGAACCAAGGGATGGTCGTCGACCAGGAAAATGAGTCTTCGGCGCTCAATCGGGCCCATGGGGTGAACAGATTACAGGTGACAGATGATGACACCCTTGGACCCTACATTCCCGACCCAGCCCATACGACCTGCAGGATGTGGCCATCGCTCCATGATCGGGTCAGTGGCACGAAAACACCTGTGTAGCAATCCTATCGCGCAGTGGTGTTCCATTCGGCACTCTGTACCCAAGACGGCAACACGCGTTTTCGCATCCTATTTTCGCGCCTGTAGGGAAACTCCCTACAAACAGATTCCGAACAAGCCGACAGGAAGCAGACCACAAAATCGACTACGCTCTGGGGGTGGATTCCCATGTTGCCCTGCCCCCGAACAGCGGTGTTGCAAGTTTCTTGTCCCAGATCCACCCGCCTCCCGGTTCCGCAATTCGATCCGTCAGGACCGTGGACCGCACCGGTGTCACCGCGCCCACTCCCATCAGCGCCACCATTTTGACGAAGAACAGCGCGTTGATGTTGCCCGAGGTACTCCAAGCGCTCGCATGGTGTGACGAAATCGTCGTCTTGGATACCGGCTCAACCGACCGCACGATCGAAATTGCCACCTCCTTTGGCAATGTGAACCTGCATCATCTCCCGGGACGGTTCCCTGGATTTGGAATCGCTCACCGGCAGGCGGTGAATGTGGCGCGCAACGACTGGATCCTGTCGGTTGATAGCGACGAAGTCATTTCCCCCGAACTTGCCCACGAGATCGCATCGCTCGCGCTGGACCCCAACACGGTTTATTCCATTCGATTCCGGAACCACTACAACGGGAAGCACATCACTTCCTGCGGATGGTCCCCCGATTGCCATGAACGCCTGTTCAACCGGGGAGTCACCACCTTTTGCACCAGCGAAGTACATGAACGGGTCATGTCCCAAGGGAGGCAAGTCGAGCTTCTGAAACACCCGGTTGACCACTACTCCTATCAATCGACTCACGACTTCCTTCGGAAAATGTCTGTCTACGCCGGTCTGTTCGCGGAGCAACATGCCGGAAAGCGGAGCGCCGGACCCGCCAAGGCGGTGGCCCGTTCACTCTGGGCCTTCTTCAAGAGCTATGTGCTCGAACATGGATTTCTCCAAGGCGCCGAAGGGCTCACAATCAGCGCCTACAAATCGCAGGTTGTTTTCTGGAAGTACCTGATGCTGCACGAGGCCAATCGCAGCATGAGGACTTGATCCGCAGCTGCACCGGCATGGGGTGCGCGAAAGCCTGGATGCATCAGCGGGCCCGTCTTCGTCCCGCGTGTCTCTTGGGTAGTGTTCACTCACACGGTCACTCTCCTCGACAAGTCTTCGAATTGCCTCGGGAAGCGAAATCGCACGTGCAGGGAAATCGCTTTCTGTCAGAGTCCGCTCGCAGTCTCTCCCGTGTGACGCTCATCCCGTGAATCTCCTCGTACTGATGTATCACCGTGCGCGGGCCGGTCGGCACGGCAACGCACCATCGGTGCTCGACGCTCACTTTGCCCACATTGCAAACTGCTTCCACCCTGTGCTGCCCGGCGATTCGATCTCCAAGGGTCCGACCAGCGTCTGCCTGAGCTTCGATGATGGATACTTTGACTTCTATCACACCGTCTTCCCTCTGCTGGTCCGACACAATCTGAAGGCTTTGCTCGCGGTACCGGTCAATGTGGTGACTGATCAAACTTCGGTACCGGTCAACGCCCGACTCGCAGTCGAGAGTGAGGTCGCGTTTTCAAAACCGGAAACGGGTGGATTCTGTACCTGGAGCGAACTGGAGCGAATGACCGCGAGCGGCCGGGTCCGCATCGCGGCGCACGGCAACACCCACGTACGGCTCGACGGACCGAGTGTCGACACGCACCGGGAAATCAGACTGCCGCAATCGGTGCTCGAAGCGCGTCTGGGCCAGCCGGTCGATAGTTTCGTCTTTCCCTACGGTCGGTTCTCCTCGGACTCCCTCCATGTCGCTCGTCGTTGCTACACCCATGTCTTCCGCATTGGTGGTGCCATCAATTGCTCTTGGGGGGCGCCTGTGCTTTATCGGGTGGACGCCGACGAAATGAAGTCTCCCCACGCGCTCTTCCACCCAGGACGCATGCTTCAGTACCGCGCCCGCTACCTCTGGAATCGGCTTCGCCACCGCTGATACCAAGCGGTGAGCGACCTGAAACCTAGCGCGGAAGAATCCCGGCCAAGGGCAAGTTCAAACCCGCAACGGCCTTGGTCAGGGCGTCCATCATGACTCCCGGCGCCACACCCAGGACGACAATGGCGACGATGAGGGCGACGCAGAGGACACGCGTCGGCCCGTCGAGCTTGAGTGCCGGCGCCGCTTCCACGGGATCGCCAAATACAGCCTCACGGACCACGCGGAGGTAGTAGTACACCGCGATGGCGGCGTTGACCATGGTGATGATCACCAGCGCAAGATGGCCCGTGTCCACCGCCGCGGTCAGGAGCGATAGTTTGCCGAAAAATCCCACAAAGGGGGGAATGCCGGCGAGACCGAACACCCCCACAATCAAGGTGGCCGCGAGCAAGGGAGACCGGCGGTGCAAACCAGCCAGGTCTTCAATGGCGACATTGGTGCCGTCGCGGGAAACCCGGGAAATCACCACAAAGCAGGCCAGCACCATCAGCACATATCCGGTGATGTAGTAAAGCGCCGCCGCTAAGCCGGCATTGCTCAGCGTGACAAAGCCCACCACCGCGTAACCGGCGTGAGCAATGCCCGAGAAACCGAGCAACCGCTTGAAATCCGACTGGCCCAGGGCCAGCAGATTGCCCAGCAGCATGGATGCAACCGCCAGGCCGGACAACAGCAGGGCGAGGGTCCCGTGATCCGGCGTGGCCAGCGAGACCAACCTCGCCAGCACCGCCACGGCCCCGATCTTGGGCAGCGTGGCGATCAGACCCGCAGTCTCGTTCGAGGCCCCCTGATAAACGTCGGGGGTCCAGAAGTGGAACGGGAAAATGGCCAGTTTGTAATAGAAACCACAGTACGAGAGGGCGAGGCCCAGGATCACCAGGGGCGACTGCACGATTGGCTTGAGCTGAGCGGCCATCACCGGAAGGGAGGTCGATCCCGTCAAACCAAAGAGATAGCTGAATCCAAAAAGCATCACGCCGTTCGCAGCGACGCCAAACATGATGTACTTCACCGCCGACTCCATCTGCGAGCGATGTCCCTCCCGCTCCCGCCGCATCGGCACCATCAGGTAGAGCGGAAACGAGGACAGCTCCAGCGCGATGACCAGGGCGATGACATCCACACAGCTGACCAGCGTCACCAGCCCCAGCACACTCAAGGACAGGAAGAGAAAGTACTCCGGCTGAATCCGCTCCCGGATATCGGGCAACCGGGCACTGAGCAGCAGGACAGCCGTGAATCCCGCGGTGATGACCACCTTCAGAAGCTGCGAAAACGCATCGACGCGATAGGCCCCGCTGAACAGCACCGCCTCCTGTGAAAACGCCGCCACGCTCGCCGCCAGCGCGGTCAGGGCGGTCGCCATCGCCACCCAGCGGGCCCGCCGGGCGAAACCCTCGCCCAACGTCACGAAAAAGAGCGCCAGGCCGCCCGTCAGCAGCACCAGCTCAGGTAGGAGGGCCATGAAGGATGTGGGAGACATGACGCGGAAATTCCTAGGGAACGAGGGCGACGGCAGCCGGAAGGGCCGGACCCACCTGCTGCAGGAGCTGGTGAACCGTGGCATGCAGGACCTGCACCAGGGGCTGCGGATGCAGACCGATCCAGAGCACGGCAACCAGCAAGGGAGTCAGGGTGACAATTTCCCGGAGATTCAGATCGGCCAAACCACTGTGGTCGGGATTGTCGGTCCCTCCAAAGGAAACGCGCTGCAGCACGCGCAGCATGTAGGCCGCGGCCAGCACCACCCCAGGCACCACACAGACCGTGAGCGCTTTGGAGTGGGCAAAACTGCCGGCCAGCACGAGGAACTCGCCAATGAAGCTGTTCGTGCCGGGAAAGGCCAGCGACGAGAGACAAAAGACCCCAAAGAAACCGGTGAAGACCGGCATGTATTTGCCCACGCCCGCGACCGCCCCAAGCTCCCGCGTGTGCAGGCGTTCGTAGAGGATGCCGACGCAGATGAAGAGCGCCCCGGTGGTGACACCATGGTTAACCATCACCAGGATCGCACCCTCGAGCCCCTGGGTGTTCAGGGCGAAGATGCCAAGTGTGGCGAACCCCATGTGTCCGACGCTGGAATAGGCGACGAGTTTCTTCAGGTCGCTCTGCGCCAGTGCGGTCATTCCGCCGTAAAGAATGGCGACCACGGACAGCCCGAGCATCCAGGGAGCGAAGGCAATCGTCGCCTGCGGCGTGATCGGCAGGCAGAATCGCAGGAACCCGTAGGTCCCCATCTTGAGCAGGACACTGGCCAGGATCACACTGCCCGCCGTCGGAGCCTCCACGTGCGCCGCCGGAAGCCACGTGTGAAACGGGAACATGGGCACCTTGATCGCAAACGAGAGAAAAAAGGCCGCGAAGACCCAGCACTGGAATCCGGGCGAGAAGTGCTGTCCCACCATGCCCTCCAGGCTGAAACTCCCCGTCTTGATCCGGAGCGCGATGAGCGCCACGAGCAGGAAAACCGAGCCTGCCATCGTGTAGATGAAGAACTTGAGCGACGCGTAGAGCCGCCGCGGACCGCCCCAGACACCGATCAGCACCGCCATCGGAATCAGCATGGCCTCCCAAAAGACGAAAAAGAGAATGGCGTCGCGGGCGCAAAAGACACCGATCATCGCCGACTCCATGACAAGCAGGCAGACCATGAACTCCTTGATCCGAACCTTGATGTAAGTCCAGGAGGCCAGCACGCACAGCGGGAGGATCAGCGTGGTCAGCAGCACCATCAGCAGACTGATGCCATCGAGGCCGAGGGAGTAGTCGATCTTCAGGAAGGAAATCCAGGAAACGTGCTCGCGGAACTGGAACGCCGCGGTGGTGGAATCGAATCGCCACCACAGCGGCAGAGAAATGCCGGCAATCAGCGTTGTGCTGACGAGCGTCCACACGCGCAGGAGTCGCTCACTGCCGATCAACAGGGCGACGGCCGCCGCCGCCAGGGGGCTGAAGATCAGCAGGCTCAGGAGCGGAAGTCCGAAGAGGAGGTGGGAGGGGGTCGTCATCGGTCGATGGCGTCAGAACATCCAGACGAAGAGGAGCACAAGCACAGCGGCGACGCCGAAGGCCATGGTCAGGTTTTCCTGCAGCGCGCCGCGCTGCGCCCCGCGCAGGCGGTTGCCGAGTGAGCGGATCGTCGACGCCAGGCCGTCGACTGCGCCATCGATCACCCGGTTGTCGAATACTGCGGACACGCGCGCACTGACCATCAGGGGAATCAGGCCCGCCACGCGGTATAGCTCGCCCACACCCGTATCAAGCATCTGCACCGGCTTCTTCGCCAGCCAGAGGAAGGCACGGCCGCCCTTGCGGTAGAACCAGTCGAGATCGAAACTGATCTTGGGCTCCGGAGTCAGTTTCTTCAGCAACAGGAAGAACCCGAGCGCCGTGAAGAGGAGGATCTGCAGCGTTTCGGAGATGTGGTACGACGTGTACGGGTGATACTCCACCGGGAACGGGAGCATCTGGTACAGGTATGGCGTGTAACAGCCGATGAAGATACAGAGGAAGGCGGTGAGCGCCATGGCCGCCATCATGTTCCAGGTTGGCTCCGCGGCGCGCTCCCAAGTCTCCTTGGAACAGTGGTTCTTTCCGAACCAGATGAAGTAAGGCACCTTCAAGCCGGTGTGTAGGAACGTTCCGGCCGAGGCGAGCATGAGCAGAAACGCCACCCAGAGCTTGTGGTCCTCAAATCCAGCCTGGACGATCATCGACTTGCTGACAAAGCCGCTGAAGAGGGGAAAGGCCGAGATCGAGAGCCCGCCCACGAGCGTGAAAAGGAAGGTCCAGGGCATCTTCTGGTAGAGCCCGCCCAGTTCGGTGAACTTGCTCTTTCCGGTCATGAAGAGCACCGACCCGCAGCCCATGAAAAGCAATCCCTTGTACAGGATGTGGGCAAAGGCATGGGCGCAGGCACCGTTGATCGCAAGCTCGGTGCCCAGGCCGACGCCCGCCACCATGTAGCCGACCTGGCTGACGATGTGATAGGCCAGCAAGCGCCGGGAGTCGTTTTCCAACACCGCATAGACAACACCGTAGAGGGCCATGATCACACCCAGCGCGACGAGGATCTCCATGCCGGCGAAACCGCGAATGAGCGCATACACCGCAGTCTTCGTGGTGAAGGCGCAGAGGAAGACCGATCCGTTGAAGGTGGCTTCGCCATACGCATCCGGCAGCCACGCGTGGAAGGGTGGCACCGCGGCGTTGAGCAGGAAGCCCACCATGATCAGGTAGGACGCCGTCGACGGATGCGCCACGTCAAAGCCGACAAACGCCATGCTCCCCGTCGACCGGTAGTGAAGCATGATGCCGGCCAGCAATGCGACCCCACCTGCCATGTGCACGAGCAGGTAACGGTATCCGGCAGCCAGTGACTCTTCGCGCCCCCGGAACCAGATGAGGAAGACCGAAGAAAGGGCCATGACCTCCCAAAACAAAAACAGCGTGATCAAATCGCCCGCAAAAATCGCGCCGAGGGAACCCGCCACATAGATCCATGCCGCGGTCGTCTCGACCGCCCGTTTGACGTGCAGCCCATACAGGGTGCCGAGGATGCACATCAATCCCATGATGTAGGCGAACACCAGGCTCAGCGCATCCACCCTGCCGAAGGTCAGGGTGAACTGGAGGAACTGCACCTCACCGAACGTCGCCTTGGACATCCCGAGAATGCGAGCAAAGGTCAGCACCGGCACGAGCACCATCCAAACCTGCCGCAGCCGCGCCGGCACGAGCGGCAGCAGCACCGCCCCGACCAGCAGGATCACCGCCGGGTGCAGCCAGAAACCGAGGGCGGCGACGCTAAGGTCCGC
The DNA here is from genome assembly GCA_046346755.1 of Opitutaceae bacterium. GTDB lineage: Bacteria > Verrucomicrobiota > Verrucomicrobiia > Opitutales > Opitutaceae > UBA6669. The sequence continues at coordinate 28,228 of JAXMHM010000017.1, forward strand.
GTTCAGGACGGCGAAAATGGCAGACGGGTCACTCATCGTAGTAGTCCTCCCGGGTCATGATCCCGGCGTGACCAAACGCCTTGGAGACAATGACGATCACGACACATGCAACAAAACCGAACGCGGCCCAGAAACCGGGCAGGTGCTCGAGCTTGGTGTGCGCATGGTGTTTGTCGACGAGGGCCGGCACGGCGTCGGCGATCACGAGCAAGGCGAGCACGGCCAGACTGAGCCGGATGACGGACTTGAGGTGGCGGCGCAGAAACTCGATGAAGCGAAGGAGGTTCATTTCACGACGGCTTGGGCAAACTGCAGGAAGAAGTCAGGATAGAGGCCGAGCGCCACCGAGAGGGCGGCCGTGAGGCAGAGTGGGATCAGCATCGCCAGCGGTGCCTCATGCGAAGGGTGATGTGCATCCTGCTCGGACGGCTTGCCAAAGAAGCCGTGGTAAACCACGGGGACAAAGTACGCCGCATTCAGGAGGGTGCTGGCCACCAGCACGACAAGGATCCCGACCGTACCGGCATCAAGGGCACCAATCAGCAGGTACAGCTTCGTCACAAATCCCGCGACCGGCGGCGCACCAATCATGCTCAACGCGGCAATGGCAAAGGCACCAAAGGTCCACGGCATGGCGCGTCCCAGCCCCTTCATCTCCGAGATGTTCTTCTTGTGCGATGCCACGTAGATGGCACCGGCGCAGAAGAACAAGGTGATCTTGGAAAACGCGTGATTGGCGATGTGCACCAGCCCGCCCTCGATCCCGGTCGGAGTCAGCAAGGCCACCCCGAGGATGATGTAGGAGAGCTGGCTGACGGTGGAGTACGCGAGCCGCGTCTTCAGGTTGTCCTTGCTCAGGGCTATGATCGACGCGCCGAGAATGGTGATGGAAACAAAATACGCCGTCGGGATTCCCAGGTTGAGCCGCGCCATCAGGTCCACCCCGAACACGTGCAGCATGACGCGCACGGTGGAGAAAACTCCCACCTTCACGACCGCGACCGCGTGAAGCAGTGCGCTCACCGGGGTCGGCGCCACCATTGCACCGGGCAGCCAGTGATGCAGCGGCATGATGCCGTTCTTCGCGAACCCGAGAATGCAGCAGACGTAGAGCGCGGTGATGACACCGTTGTGCACGCCCGACGGCAGGATCCCGGGGTGAACGCTGGTGGCAAAGTCGAGGGTGCCCGAGAGCACGTAAATCAGCACCATCGCGGGAAGGATCAGACCCTTGGCCGTGGTGGTCAGGTAGGTGATGTACTTTCTTGCCCCTTCGTACCCCTCGGCGTCCTGGTGGTGGGCGACCAGGGGATACGTGGTCACGCTCACAATCTCGTAGAAGAGATACAGCGTCAAAAGATTGTCCGAGAACGCACACCCGATCGCGCCAAAAATGGCCAGGGCGAAGCAGGTGTTGAACCGCGTCTGTCCATGTTCCTCAAGACTGCGCATGTAGCCGGCGGCATAGAAGACGGTCAGGATCCACAGAAACGACGCGGCCAGCGCGAACATCATCGACAGGGGATCGGCCCTGAGCGTGAAACTGAGACCGGGCAGCAGCTCAAACAGGGTGTAGCGCAGCGTCTTTCCCGCGAGGACGTCCGGCACCAGCGAAGCCGTGATTCCAAACAGCGTCAGCGCCGCGAGCAGGGAGCAGCTTTCACGAAGATTGGGCCGCCGGCCGGTTGCCATGACGAGCCCGGCGCCCACCAAGGGAGCGAGCACGGCCAGCAGGAGGCGGAGATCGGGGAGCGGGTCCTTCACGGGTTTGCCTGGTTGGGTGTCATGGCCGGCAACTCAGCCTTTCAACTCCGACAGATCGTTGGAGTGAATGGAGCGGTAGTTGCGATAGACCGCGATGATGACGCTCAGGGCGATGGCCACCTCGGCGGCGGCCAGCCCCATGATGAAGAGAACAAAGATCTGCCCGACCGCGGGATCCGGCGCATAAAACCGGTTCACCGTCATGAAATTCAGGGAGGCGGCGGAAAAAATCAGCTCCCCGGCGATCAGCATGCCGATCAACGTGCGACGGCGGATCAGTCCGTAGATGCCTACGGCCAGAAGCAGGGCGGCGAGGACCAGAAAGACGGCCGGGCGCTGGTGGATGTGGAGCAGGTTCACTCTTTGGTCCTCCCGGAGCGGGCAATGACCAGGGCGCCCAGGATCGCGACCAGCAGTACGATCGAAATCAGTTCAAATGGCAGACTGTAGGTGGTGAGCAAAGCGAGTCCGATGGCCTCGACCGAGCCGTCATTCACCCGGGTGGCCGGCTCCTGCCAGGGACCGCTCAATCCGAGGTGGGCGACGGCGAATGCGATCACCAGGCACACCAGCAAAGCGCCTCCACCCCAGAGCGCGGCGTGACGTCGCGTCTCCTGGTGCGGGGGCTCGTCGGGTTCAGAGAGCATGACGCCAAAGACAATCGTGACGCACACCGCCCCGACATAGATGAGGATCTCCATCAGGGCCAGGAACGGGCTGTTCAGGAAATAGTAGAGTCCGCCCAGTCCGACACAGCACATCATCAGTCCGGATACACCGCGAATGATGCGGGTGCTCAGCGCTGCGATCAACGCGCCGCCGATCGTTGTGCCCACGATGAGCGCAAAGAGCGCGAGGATCAGGTAGTCTGCGAACGGGATCGGATTCATGTCGTCTTCGGTTCGGGACTGCGCACCGGAGCGACCGGGTTGGCAGAGGCTGCCGGAGGTGCCGCCGGAGTCGGTGTCGCCGCACCGGCCGGAGCAGGTGCCGCGGCAGGCTTGGCCGGGGCGGCGGCAGCGGCTGCCAGTGCGGCCGCGGAGGCAGCAGCCGCAGCGGCGGCAGCTTCGGGATTCTTCTCCGCCCACACCTTGGCTTCCGCCTCGAGTTTCTTCACCAGGTCCATGCGGCTGAAATCCTCACGGTGGAGACTGACCACATTGTAGTCCTTGGAGTATTCGATCGCATCGCTCGGACAGGCTTCCACACAGGAGCCGCAGAGGCTGCAGGTGGTGAAATCCAGGGTGTACTCGGACACCGATTTCTTCTTCTCCCCTTCCCGCTTGATGCCCTCGACGGTGATGCAATCGCTCGGACACGCCCGCACGCAGAGATTGCACGAGGTGCAGCGCGACTTGCCGGTCACGGGGTCGAGGACCAGTTTGACGTGACCACGGAACCGCTCGGGCATCTTGAGCGTCTCGTGGGGATACTGAACAGTGATCGAAGGTTTCGAGGCCTCGCGGGCCGTGATGCGCAGCCCAGTCAGCAGGCTCTTGAAGCCGGAGTAGGTTTCCCGAAGTGCGGTGAGTAGGCTCATCGGTCAGAAGAATTGATGGTAGACAACGGGCAGTTTCATCATCGCTCCGGTGAGGAGGAGGGTGAACAGCGAGATCGGAATGAGGATTTTCCAGGAGAGATTGAGCAGGCTGTAGAATTGCGTGCGCGGGAATGTCCAGCGGATCCAAATTACGGTGAAGATGAGCCCGTACAGCTTGAGGAGGAACCAACCCGCACCCCAGAGTCCTCCGGAAAGGACGCCGATGGGACTCTGCCAACCGCCCAGGAACAGGACCGTGGCGAGGCTGCATCCGACGACAATGTTGGCGTACTCGGCCATGAAGAAGACCCCAAAGCCCATGCCGCCGTACTCGGTGAAGGCTCCGGCGACGAGTTCGCTCTCGGCCTCGGCCATGTCGAACGGCGCACGGTTGGTTTCCGCCAGCATGCAGATGAAGAAAATCACGAACGTCACCGGCATCAGGGGGTTCACCCAGACCTTGAAGAGATTCCAGTGCCAGATCCCGCCTCCCTGCTGCTGAATGATCTCATTCAGGTCCATCGTGCCGGTCACCATCAGCAGCGTGATGACGACAAGCAGCATCGGAATCTCGTAGGCAACATTCTGTGACACCACGCGGGCGGACGAAATGATCGCGAACTTGTTGCGCGAGGCCCAGCCGCCAAGCATGAGGGCCATCACATTGATCGACCCGAAGGAGAAGACAAAGAGCAGCCCGACGTTGAGATGGCGCGCCACGATGCTGTCACTGAACGGAATCATGGCCAGGCACATCAGGGGCGGGGCCATGACCATCAGCGGGGCGGCCCGGAAGAGAAGCGCATCCGTCCCCGGCGGAACCATGACCTGTTTCGCCAGGAGCTTGATGCCATCCGCCACGGGCTGGAGAATGCCTCCGAAGCCGGCCTCGTTCGGTCCCGGGCGCCGCTGGATGCGGCCGGCGCCCTTGCGTTCGGCCAGGACCAGGTACGCGGCATTGGCTCCGACAAAGGCGCAGATGCCGACCAGGTACAGCAGGATCCGGACAGGTTCGATTTGGAAGAAGTTCATCGCAGTCCGGTTCAGCGATCAATGTCGGGGATGACGAGGTCGAGGCTCCCCATCATGGCCAGGGCGTCCGGCAGGATCATGCCCTTGCTCGCCTCCTCATAGAGGCTGAGGTTGGAAAAGGACGGCGTGCGCAGCTTGACCCGATAGGGGATCTCCTTGCCGTCACTCACAATGCGCACCATGAAGCGGCCGCGGGCGGCCTCGACGGCATAGCAGGTGTCGCCCACCGGCAGCTTCAATACCCGGGGGACCTTGCCAAGGAAGGGACCCGTGGGTATCTGATCGAGTGCCTGCTCGATGATGTGAAGGCTTTCCTCCATCTCGTCCATGCGCACCAGGTAGCGCGCCATCGAATCGGCCTCGGGGTAGGTCGGAATCTTGAACTCCAGTTTCGGATACACCGAATAGGGCTCGGCCCGGCGGACGTCGTAGGCGACTCCGGCGCCGCGGATGACGGGGCCGGTCGCTCCGTACTTGCGGCACAGGTCCGCACTGATCGGGCCAATCCCAGTCAGGCGCTTGCGCAGGATGATGTTGTCGGTGACCAGGTCGCGGTACATTTTCAACCGCGGCCGCAGGTGGGTGACAAAGTCACGCGTCCCCTTGAGGAAAGCGTCGTCGACGTCGTTGTAGAGTCCCCCAAACCGATAGTAGCAGTAGGTCAGCCGCGCTCCGCAGAGTGCCTCGAGCAGGTCGAGGATCTTCTCGCGGTCGTCAAAGGCGTAGAGGATCGGGGTGAAACCACCGAGGTCGAGCAGAAGCGCGCCCCACCAGACCATGTGACTCGAGATGCGATTAAGTTCGGAGGTGATGACCCGGGCGTATTCGGCGCGCAGCGGCACCTCGATCTTGGCGGCCCGCTCCACCGCACCCACGAAGGCGTGGGTGTAGTGCATGGCGGAGAGGTAGTCGATCCGGCTGGTATTGGGCAGAAACTTCGCCCACGTGCGGTTCTCCCCCATCTTCTCATGCATCCGATGGATGTAGCCGATGATGGGCTCGGCGCGCTGGATCCACTCGCCATCCATGGTGAGCAATACGCGGAGCACCCCGTGCGCGGCCGGATGCTGCGGCCCGAGGTTAAGCACAAACGTCTCCTGCGGCGAATCGCCGACGCGGCCCAACGGAACGAGGTCCTTGTGTGCGATCACGGCTTGTAGTCCTTCAAGAGGGGGTGGAACGTGGCGTCCTCCGGCAGGAGGAAGGGCTTCAGGTTGGGATTGCCCGTGAACCGGATGCCAAAGAAGTCATGGGTCTCGCGCTCGTGCCAGTTGGCGCCGGGAAACACGCCACCGATCGTCGGAAGCTCGGGTGTTCCGCGCGGGACGCGCGTGCGCACGACCACGCGAAGCGGGGACGTGGGATGAAAGAAGTCGTACACGACCTCCATCTCGTTCTGGGCGAGCCAGTCGACGCCCGTGATCGAATCAATTCCAAATCCGGCGCGGTCCGCCACTGCGGCCGCCGACACGACCTGCGCCGGAGCGACCGCCACATCGAGGTGATATCCCTTGAGCGCAAAGTCGACCGCCTGCACCACCAGCGCGGGAGCCGGTGACACGGATCCGGCGGCGCCATCCGCGGGCGCGGCCGCAGCGACGGTGAGCCCGTTGAAGTGCTCGGTGAGCTGTTCGAGGGTCGGGTTCATTCTTTCAGCTTCGCCACCGGAAAGTGCCGCTTGCCGGTGATCTTTTCTTCCAGTTTCAGGATGCCTTCGATGAGCGCCTCGGGCCGCGGCGGGCAGCCCGGCACGTAGACGTCCACCGGAAAGAGCTTGTCGACGCCCTCCACCACGGCGTACTGGCCAGGATAATTGAAAGGCCCCCCGGACAACGCACAGTTGCCCATGGCGATGACCCACTTGGGCTCCAGCATCTGGTCGTAGAGGAGCTTCACCGCCGGGGCCATTTTCTTGTTCACCGTGCCGGCGACGATCATGACATCGGCCTGGCGCGGGGACGGGCGAAAGACCTCGGCGCCGAAGCGCGAAAGATCAAACCGGGCCATGCCCGCCGCCATCATCTCGATCGCACAGCAGGCCAGGCCAAAGGTGAGCGGCCAGAGAGAGTTGGCGCGGCCGAGGGCGAGCAAATCATCCAGTTTCGCGAACTTGACGATTTGCGAACATTCCACCGGGACGTCCGGCTGGGGATTACCGGCTAGTGGCGTTTCCATTCGAAGACTCCTTTTTTCCAGGCGTAGACAATGACCAGTGAGAGGATGCCGACAAAAATCACCAATTCGACAAAGTCGCGGATGAGAAAATGACGCCCGTACACGAGCGCGACCGGGATCAGAAACAGCACGTCGACGGCGAAGGCGACGAAGACCAGGGCGTACAGGTAGTACACCACGCTGTACCGTATCCAGGCATCCCCGATCGGCTCCATGCCGCATTCAATCGCCTGGCCCGTCTTGTTGAGCGTATTCCGCGTCCACCGCGGCGCGAGAAAGTAGACGATGACGAACGGGCCAAACGCAAACGCGAAGCCACCCGCGCAGAATGCGAAGATGTAAATGAGGTCGCCTTTGAGGACTTCGTTCATGGTGCGTCTAGTTCGGTCGCATCACTGTGGTGGGGAGTGCGACGACATCATGTCAGGGACTGTGAATCGCTGCGTCGCAACGATTGCCCATCAGTCCGCATTTATTGCGCGACTTGCGGGTATCGGGCTCAGGATCCGACGATTCATGATAACGTTTAGCACCTATCCATCAACACGTTAACTCAATAATTGCCACCGCGGACTGAGGGTTTTCCGTGCTGCGTGGTAACGCGGAAAAACACTGGCCGTACGTATTCGTGGATTGGACATTCAACCAGACAATGGAGCTTGACGAGGGTCGGTCCCGTCCTTGCCGATCGACGACAACCGCGAGTGTCAGACGGAATCGACCATCAGTCCTGCTGGAGGTGGCCTCGGTGAGGCCGCGCCGGGACCGACCGGTCCCGCCTTTTGTCCGGCGTTCGTCCCCGCGACGCCAATCTCCGCGGGTTCGACGCCCCCACCTCCATGGGAAATCTCACTTCACTCCAAATCCGCATCCATTCGCTTTCCACATGCGGTTTCCCTATCCCACACTACGCCACCACCGCCGGGGCTTGCATTGCGGCCTGGCGATCGCGGATCTGCTGATCGTAGGTCATCGGCGGGGTCGGATTGCGGTAGAACACGCCGGTGTAGAGATCCGTGCCGTAGGTCTGCGCCAACTCCATCGCTCGGAGACGATTCGCAGGGTTATGGCCCTCGTCCGACAGCTTGCGCATGCGGGTCTTCTGTACCTTCAGTTGATCCTCAGGGTCGCCGAAGGTGATGCACGGTGACTGAATATTGACGAAGGCAAAACCCGGATACCGGATGGCCTCCTCAATCAATTTCGAAAGCCCTTCCATGTCCGCCGGCACGCCCTGAGCGACAAATCCCGCGCCATAAGCCAGGACGTAAAGCAACGGATTCACCGGCTCCTCGATGCTGCCATAGGCGCTGGTCGGCGTCTTCGCCCCGCGGGGAGTCGTCGGCGAAAGCTGACCCTTGGTCAGGCCATAAATGTGATTGTCCATCACAATGTAGGTGAGATCGAGATTGCGCCGGATGGCGTGGGGCACATGACCACCGCCAATTGAAAAACCGTCGCCATCCCCGCCGGCGACCAGCACCAGCAGGTCGGGATTGGCCATCTTGATTCCCTGCGCGATCGGCAGGGCGCGGCCATGGACGGTGTTGAAGCCGTAGGCCGTCGTATAGCCGGGAATGCGGCTGGAACAGCCGATTCCCGAAACAAACGCGATCTCGTGAGGCGGACGTCCGATGTTCGCGAGGGCGCGATAGAGGGCGGTGACGACACCGTAGTCCCCACAGCCGGGGCACCAGATGGGTTTCAGGTTGCTGCGAAAGTCCTTGGAGGTGTAAGTCGCGGGCGTGGGAGCCGGAGCGGCGGCAGGCGCACAACCGCAGTCAGTCGTTGGGGAGGACATGGGTGGGTGGGTTCAGGCCGGGACGGATGCAGAACTCAGTTCGGACGCGAGCGCTTCGACGCGCTGCAGGACCTCATCGGGCGTGATGGGATTGGCGCCGCTCTTGGCCATGGACGCGAAGCCCTTCGGCACATCGGTCCACATGCGAATGATGCGATGCAGTTGTCCCTGATGGGACTGCTCCACCACGAGGCAGCGGCGCAGTGAGGCGAAAAACTCCTGATAGATGAGGTCCGAGACGGGATAAATCAGCTTCGGAACGAGCAGCTTGACGTCGAGTCCCTTGGCTTGGGCGGCGCGGACGGCTTCAAGGACGACCCCGGCAATGCTTCCCCATCCGATCACTCCAATCGGAGCGTCGGGATTGCCTTCCATGACGAACAAATCGCGCCGCTGCAGAAGTGGATTCAGCTTCCGCAGTCGCTTGTCGTTCATCTTTGCGTGCATTTCCCCGCTGCTGCTGGGCGCACCCGCCTCATTGTGCTCGATGCCGGCAGCCAGGTAGCTGCCACCCTTGAGGCCGGGGTGACTGATCGGGCTCACACCGGACTCGGTGAAACGGAATCGCGAATACGACTCCAGCTCCTTGGCATCCGGCTGCAGTCGCTCCACGAGTTTGAAGCGAGACGTGTCGACCGGATCGACGATGTCCTTGCGTTGCGCAATCTCCTGGTCGGAGAGCACGATCACCGGCGTCTGGTATTCCTCGGCAATATTGAAGGCCTCCACCGTAATGCCGAACATGTCGGCCACGCTGATCGGGGCGAGGATGGGTCGCACGGTGTCACCATGGGCGGAGAATGCGGCGGCAAATAGATCCGCCTGCTCCGACTTGGTCGGAATGCCCGTGGAAGGCCCGCCGCGCTGGACATTGACGCAGACCAGGGGCAGCTCCACGACACTGGCAAGTCCCAGCACCTCGGTTTTCAACGAGAGCCCCGGGCCCGAGGTGGCGGTCATCGCTTTTTTCCCGGCGTACGATGCGCCGACCGCGGCTGCGATTCCCGCGATCTCATCTTCGGCCTGCAACAGGGAGCCTCCATGTTTCCAGATATCCTTCTGCAGGTGCTGCATGATCTCGGTCGCGGGCGTGATCGGATAACCACCAAAAAATTTGCAGCCGGCGAACAAGGCGGCCGATGCACACAGCTCGTTGCCGTCCGTCACCTGCCGCTTCACCCCCGTCGCGATTGGTGGGGCCATGTGATAGTCTGGCCCGATCGGATTCGCCTCGGCGTAGGCAAAACCGGCCGCGTACGCCTGCTCGTTGGCCTGGAGCACCTCCGGCCCTTTCTTCGCGAACTTGCGCCGCAGGCCCTCAAGAATCGCCTGGCGTCCGAGTCCGAACCAACCGGACAGGAGCCCCAGGACCACATTGTTCTTCGCCTGCAGGGCATGGGCCGCTTTCATCGCGATTTCCGATATCGGCACGGCCATGACGACCGCGGGGCGCACCCGCAGGGGCACCTCCGACGGCGCGACGCCCGTTTTCTTCTCATAAATGACCACCGTGTTGGGCCCCACCGGCAACTCCCCGCCGAAACGCGTAAAATCCTCCCAGTTGAGCACCACCGCCACCGACAGAGTGCCGCCGGGATTGAGCACCGGGGTCGTGGCCACCCGGAGCCGGCACGAGGATTCGCCGCCGCGGATCTGAGATCCAAAACTCTTGGTCAGAATCGCGTAGTAGCCTTCGCGTGACAGCGCGCTGATGAGGGATTCGCCGGCGGAAACAATGCCATCGCCGCCCGAACCGGCCATGCCGATGATCAGGTCATTCATTGTGGGGAGGACGTTGGCCTACGCTCCGTCGTTGCCGATCGAAGTGGTGGCGCAGGCTTCAAGTGCCTCCTCCGCCAGCAGGATCTCGTCTTCGGTCTGGGGTTGCCGGCGAACAAAGGAAAGGCCGGTGTCTTCATTGCGCGCAAACAAGTCGGGTGCCATCACGCGGCATTGTTGGCAGTCGATGCAGGTGCAATCGATGTAGTAGCGGCCGGGGACATTGTCAGGGGTACGGTCAGTAAAGGTTGCCATGATGGGCAGTCTACCGAGGCGGAAGCAGACGTGCCGTGCGCGAGCTAGTTTTTACTGCGCAGATTTTGTCCTCGTAAGGTTCTCCCAGGCCATTCCAACGGCACCCTTCACCCCGCGACCCCGGCAAAAGTGTCATCCAGCCAATGACACTTTGCCTAGAAGCGACCGAGAATGGCCGAGGGGAAAATACCAAGAACCACGAGCCCGGCCGCCGCTGCCACCAGCGCCAGCGCCGCCACGGCGGGAATCGCGATTCTCCTTGGAGGCTGGTCTGATTCCACGAGCCAGGCCTGTTTGAGCACGATCAGATAGTAATACAAAGCCACCATGCTCATAATGATGGCGATCAAGGCAACCCACCCGGCCGGATGTCCGAGGCCGTCGATCTTCAGGGCCGCGGCAAAGACCACAAATTTGCCAAAGAAGCCCGCCAGGGGCGGAATTCCCGCCAACGAGAGGACAAACACCCCAAGGCATCCCGCCACAAGCGGCGAACGTCGCCAGAGTCCCGCCAGATCCGCGAGGGTCTCACAGCGTCCATCCCGTTCCGCCAGAGCGATGCAACCAAACGTACCCACGGTCGCCAATCCGTAGGTGGCCGCGTAGTAGAAAAGGGGACCCGGGCCCACCTCCCCCGCCGCCAAGAGCCCCAGAGCCATGCCACCGGCATGACCGATCGCCGAATAGGCCATCAGGCGGCGGACGTTTTGCTGCGCCAGAGCCGCCACATTGCCGAGGACGAGCGAGACCGACGCCATCAAGGCCACCACCACAATCCAGCCACCGGGTCCGTCCGACAACAAGTTCACCCCACCCGAAACCGGACCCAGGCCCGACCAGAGCAGGCGCCAGAAAAGGGCGACTCCCGCGAGTTTCGAGGCGGAGGCAATCAAGGCCGCGGACGACGTGGGCGCGCCTTCATACACATCGGGAGCCCAAAGGTGAAAGGGCGCAACCGCCACCTTGAATCCAAAGGCCGCCAGGACCATGCCCACGGCGACGGCTCCGAGAGCGCCGGGCGAATGCGATACCAACACGAGCGACACCTCCGCGAAGTCGATCGAACCGGTCAACCCATAGATCAGGCTGAATCCGAACAGCAAGACCGCGGCGGAAACGCCCCCCTGCAAGAAGTACTTGAGCGCGGCCTCAGCGGACTTCGGACGCGACCGGTCATAGCCCGCGAGCACATAAAGGGAGAGGCTGGCCAGTTCGAGTCCCAGGAAGGCCAGGAGCAGGGTTTGCGCGACCGCCATCTGCAGAAATCCAACGGTGGCCAGGAGCATCAACGCCACATACTCCGCCGGCTGTGATCGCGCCCGCCCGCCGGTGATCGTGAGCAGGCTGAGCCCGGTCAGCCCCAGAACGCCCACCCGCACCGCGACCGCCAGCACATCCACCCGCAAAGCCGCGCCCCAGACATCGCCGAGCACGCCATCCTGCCACACCACCACGCCCGCCGCGACCACACCGAGCAGACCAAGGAACACCGACGCCTGCATGCGCGTATCACGGCTTCGCCCCCGACCCCACACCAAGTCACACGTGATGACCAGAAGCGCGGTCACCACCAACAAAGCTTCGGGCAACAAGGCGCGCCCCAACGCTCCATAGCCGCCGTTCATGGCAGTCCTTTCGTCACGGTCAGAGTGAAGGCCGGCGATTGGAGCGCGGGCACAATCCAGTCCAGCAGCAGATCCGGTTTCAGGCCCACGATCACCGTGGCCACCATCAACAGGGTCGCGCCGGCCTTCTCCGGCAGGCTGAGCGGGGCGAACGGTTCATGGGCGGCTCCATGGGCCGACCCAGCGGTCACCTGGCCAAAAAACGCGCGCTGCATGACTTTGATGGTAAATGCTCCCGCCACCAACACCCCAAAACCGGCAGTCAGGGCCCAGGGAGCATGCGTCCTCCAAGCGCCGATCAAAATCTTCAACTCCGATGGAAAACCACTGAAGCCCGGAAGTCCCATGGACGCCAGTCCCGCCACCACGAATACACCGGCCACGCCCGGCAGCAGTCGATGCATCGGCCAAGTCTGCAAGACCGTCAGGTCCCGGGTGTGGGTGCGCTCATACACCATGCGCCCCACCACCGCGAACAGCAGTCCTGCGATCACCCCGTGGGAGAACATCTGCAGCACCGCTCCCGCCAAGGCCTCGCGCTCCCCGGTTGCCAGGCCCAGCATGACAAATCCCATGTGGCTCACGCTCGAGTAGCCGATGACAAACTTAAAATCGTCCTGCACCAGCGCAATCAGGCCGGCGTAAACGATGCCCGCCACCGCCAGCCAGCCCAGCGTGACGTGCCACGCGGCAAAGGCATCCGGAAACAGCGGCAACGCCACGCGCAGGCAGCCGTAGGCGCCCAGTTTCATCACCACCCCGGCCAGGAGCATGGAGACGCCCGTCGGCGCCGCCACGTGTCCGGTCGGCGCCCAGGTGTGCAGGGGAAAGAGACCGGCGAGCGTCGCAAATCCGAAAAAGATGAGCGCAAACACGATCACCGCCTCGTTCGGCGACAACCGCGCCGCCGCCTCCGTCAACGCCCCGAGCGAAAACCCGTCCGCCGCCCCCGAACCATAGGTCCAGAGCACACCCGCCAGCACCAGCCCGCTGCCGGCGAACGAGTAGAGCACAAGCTTCATCGCGCCATACTCGCGCCGGGTCGATCCCCAGGTGGCGATGAGAAAATACTTCGGCACGATCGCGATCTCGTAGAATACAAAGAAGAGAAACACGTCCGCACTGAGGAACACGCCATAGACGCCTCCGATCAGTCCTAGAAAGAGCGCGAAAAACTCCCCGACCCGCTCCGAAATCGTCCAGGAGAACAGGACCCCCGCCGTGGTCGCGATTCCAGTCAGGACGATCAGCGTCATGCTGATGCCATCCACCGCCAGGTGGTAGCGAATGCCCAACTCGGGTATCCAGGCGACATTGACCAGGGTCTGCAGGCTTTGCGACGGCACAAACCGCGTCGCCGCCAGCACCGCGAGACCGAATCCACCCACCGCCGTGACCAGCGCCACGATCCGCGCGGCCCGGGCCGAGCGCACGCCCGCCAGGTACGCGAGGAGGGCTCCGGCGAACGTAAGGTAGGGAATCCAGGGAAGCAGGCTCATGGCATCGGCAAAGTTGCAGCCCACTGCACGACCAGCGGATTGATCCAGCTCGTGACCAGTCCAGGCATCACACCCAGGATAAGCATCACCCCGCAGAGGGGAACCAGCACCGCCCGCTCACCGCCATCGAGGTCGGCAAACGCCCCCGCGGCCGCTCCCGCCCGGGGTCCGTGAAACACCCGCTGCCAGAAGGTGAGCAGGAACAGCGCCGTCGCGAGCAGCCCGATCGTGCCGATCGCCGCCACCCACGGATAGAGCCCAAACACTCCCCGGAAGACGAGAAACTCACCGACAAAGCCGTTCAGTCCCGGCAGTCCGAGCGAGGAAAAGAGGGAGATCCCGCACACTCCGGCCAGCAGGGGGGCGACCGTCCTGACCCCGCCATAACTCGAAAACTCCCGGGAACCGCCGGCGCGCGACTCCAGTACGCCGGCGCAGAAAAAGAGGGCCGACGCGGAGAGTCCGTGGTTGAACGCCTGCACCAGCGCCCCGGTCAGGGCCGCCTCCACCGCGGGCTCCTGTCCCTTGACGCCCGCCGCCGCCGCGAACAGCGCGATCAGGCAGTAGCTGACGTGGTTGAGTGACGAATACGCCAACATGCGCCGGATGTCGGTCTGACGCAGCGCCGCCATCGCCCCCAGAACCGCCCCGCCCAGCGCCAGTGCGACCAGGACGTCGGCGTGCACCCGCAGCGCTTCGGGGAAAAGCGGCCAGAGGATCCGGAAGAATCCATAGACACCCATCTTCGACATCACCGCCGTCAGGAACATGGCCACCCCGGCCGGCGCCTCCGCGTAGGTCGGTGGCATCCAGGTGTGCAAGGGAAAGAGGGGCGCCTTGACCGCGAGCCCGACCAGCACCCCAAGAAAGACAAGGGTCGGCATGCCCGCGCCGAGCGCGCTCAGTTGTCCCACCAGGCGCCCTTCCGCCTGCAGCCGGGCAAGGTCGGCAAAGTTCATCGTGCCGGTGGCGGCATAGAGCGCCGCGAATCCCAGCAGCAGGCCGGCGCTGCCCGCCAGCGTCGTGACCACGAAGGTGTAGGCCGCACGCCCGGCTCCGGCCCCGCCCCAGACCTTGATCAGGAAAAAGGCCGGCACGAGCGACAACTCCCAGAAGACGAACCAGGGAAAGAAATCGAGCGCGACAAACACGCCGAGCGCCGCCCCTTGCAGCAGAAGGAAGAGCAGCGCCGCCAGGCGGGGTGCCTCGACGCGGCGCAGCACCGCCGTCAGTGCGAGAGGAGAGACCAGTCCGGTCAGGATGACCATCAGCAGGCCCATGCCGTCGACTCCCAGGTGGTAGTCGACCTGCAAGGACACGATCCACGCATGGCGCTCAACCCACTGATAGCCCGGCACGGCGGGATCAAACCCCGTCGCCGCCACGCCGGCCAGGACCAGGGTTGACGCACTGAAGACCAGGGAAAGGGCGCGTGCAGGCGCCTTGGGCCAGAGCCAGAGCAAGAGGGCGCCCACCCAAGGCAGGAAAACGATCAGCGTGAGCAGCGGGAGGTCGTTCATCGCACCCCTCCCCAGATCAGCAGCAACGCCACCACGGCCAGTCCGACGGCAACCACGCGAAGGTACCCCTGGGCGTCGCCCGTCTGCGCCCGCGAGTAACGCTGGCCGGTGCCGCGGATGTGTTCGCTGGAGTGGTCAAACCCGGCATTCAGTCCGTCCTCATCCACCGCGCGATTGACGGCACCGACGGTCTCGGCGGTGCGCCCGGCCGCGTTCACCGCCCCGCCCCAGATCCAGCGATCGAAGAACGCGGCGAGTCCGGCCAGCCCGCCAAAGAGGCGTCCCACGGTCGCCGCGTACGCCTCGTCCAGATAGAGTCGCGCCGCCAGCGCCGCATGGCCCGCCGGCCAGAATCGCGCCAGCGGATCGAGGGCCTTCGCGTCCTTCCGCCGGGTCCGTCCATAACACCACCAACCGGCTCCGACGCCGAGCAGGACGAGCCCGGTCGACACCGCCATCAGCATGACGCCTTCGCCCAAAGCGTGGGCCTCCCACTTGCCGCCATGGAGCGCACGCTGCAACCAGGGCCAGTTCGGCAACCCCAGCCAGCCCAGACCCACCGCCGCCACCGCGAGCACCGTGAGCGGCACTCCCATGGCGGCGGGAGACTCGTGGGCGTGCGCCGCCCCTTCGCCTCGGGCCGTCCCGAAAAAGACCTCGATCACCAGGCGGGTCATATAAAACGCCGTCAGCACCACCCCGACCAGCGCGATCCCGAACGGCAGGTGGCTCACGCTCCACCCTTCCGCCGCATGCAGGATCGCCTCCTTGCTCCAGAAACCGGAGAAAACAAAAGGCAGGCCCATCAACGCGCCCGTGCCGAGCGCAAAGGTGGCGAAGGTGAGCCGCAGGCGTCCGGACAGGCCGCCGAGGCGCCGGATGTCCTGCTCATGGTGCGCCGCATGGATGACCGAACCGGCGCCGAGAAAGAGGAGCGCCTTGAAGAAGGCATGAGTGATGAGGTGGAAGATCGCCGCCACCCAGGAGCCCACGCCAATCGCGAGCATCATGTAGCCGAGCTGGGAAACGGTGGAATAGGCCAGCACGCGTTTGATGTCATTCTGCGCCACGGCCAGCACCGCGCCAAGCAGGGCGGTGACGGCACCAATCGCCGCCACGCCCGTCAGCGCGTGGAAGGGGACGCCGGCCAGCCCCTGGTCCGCGGCCATGAGCGGAAACACGCGGGCCATGAGAAACACGCCCGCCGCGACCATCGTCGCGGCATGGATGAGCGCACTCACCGGGGTCGGACCTTCCATCGCATCGGGCAGCCAGACATGGAGCGGAAACTGACCCGACTTTCCCGCCGCGCCGACAAAGAGCAGCAGGCCGATCGCGGTCGATACCGCCAGGCCGCCCGGCAAGACTGCGCCGGCCAGCAGCCCGAGCGTGCGGGGCTCGAGCACGCCCGCCCCGGCATCGTAGAAGAGCGACGAACCGGTCGCCTGGTGCAGCCAGACGAGTCCAAGCAGAAAACCGAGGTCACCCACCCGGGTGGTGATGAAGGCCTTCTTGGCCGCCGCGGCCGCCGCCGGTTTCTCATACCAGAATCCAATCAGAAGATACGAAGCCAGCCCGACCAGTTCCCAGCAGATGAAGAGCAATAGCAGGCTGTTCGCCACCAGCAGGCCCAGCATGGCCGACACGAACAGGCTGAGAAATCCAAAGAAACGCCCGATGCGCGGATCCTCCTGCAGGTAGGCCGTGCTGAAGAGGGCCACGAGCAGCCCGATGAGCGTCACCAGCACGCACATGAATCCCGCCAGCGGATCCAGCAGCCATCCCAGTCGGATCGCCCCCGCGCCGACGGCAAACCAGGCGAAGGAGCTGGTCTGGTGCACCTCGGGATGCTCGAGGGCACCCCACAGGGCGCCACAGGAAAGCACGAGGGACGCCAGCATGCCCGCGAGGGCGGCCGCGATCGGCAGGAGGCGGGCTGCGCGCGGGGCAAAGAGACCGAAGACCGAGGCCGCCAGAGGCAGCGCCGGAATCAGCCAGAGTTGGGAGACGGAAAGTGACATGGTCAGCCCTTCAACTGATTCGCAGCCCTCACCGAGATCGTGCGGCGGTGGCGGTGCAGCGCGATGACCAGCGCCAGCCCGACCGAGGCCTCGGCCGCCGCCACGGCGATGGAAAACAAGACGAAGATCACCCCGGTGTCGCTCCCGCCCGGCCCGTAGCGCCAGAAGGCGATGAAGTTGAGGTTGGCAGCGTTGAGCATCAGCTCGACGCCGAGGAGCACCAGAATGGCATTGCCGCGAACCAGGACCGCGGCGAGGCCGATGCAGAACAGCGCCGTCGAAACGAGCAGGCAGAGGTGCAGCGGGTTCACGGCGAGTCCTCCGGGTTGCGAGGTGTGCGCTCCGGCGCGAGCGCCTCCGGCTCGGGCAGGTCCTCGGCGGACATCGGTGCGGCAATCAACAGTGCGCCGATCAGGGCCACGGTGAGAATCACTCCGACGATCAGGACCGCCACGAGGTGAGGTCCGGCCAGGAGTTCCCCGATCCGCTGGACCGTCACCTGCGGCGCGGCCGCACTCCGCACCACCCGCGGCGCCGCGACAATCGCCGAGGTCAGCACCGACGCCACGCACAGGGTCGCCGCCAATCCTCCGGCCGCCCGGATCCAGCCTGCGCCTGCCAGGGGTGGCTCACTCTCACCCCGGTGACGCCGGGTCAGCAACACGGCAAAGAGCACCACCATCGAAACGCCGCCAACATAGACAATCGCCTGTGAGAACCCGACAAAGTCCGCGCCCGCCCAGAGGTAGAGTCCGGCCAGCCCCACCCAGGTCAGCACCAGCAGGAGGGCGCTGTGAATCAGGTTGCGCGAGAGCATCGCGGCGGCGGCGGCCACGAGGCTGATCAGGGAAAGGGCCAGAAAGGCGGCACTCATGACGGGGCGTAGCGATAGACGCGGGGACCGTTTCCAGCGTAGAGCTGCCGGCTCAGGCCGATAAACGGCAGCACGACGCACGCGAGCGAAACAGCCCAGCGCACGGCTTGCATCGGGCCCGACCACCCGGTGGTCAGGGACCAGAACGCCGCGTTGGCGAGGTTGGCGAGGGCCATCGGGACGAGGAACTTCCAGGCCAGGCGGGTCAGCTGGTCGATGCGCAGGCGGGGAAGCGTCGCCCGAATCCAGATGAACCCCACGAGCAGGGTGAGCAGCTTCGCACCGAACCAGACGTACGACGGTATCACTTCCAGGACACCGGTCGGCGCCTGCCAGCCGCCGAGGAAGAGCGTCACCGCCATGGCGCTCAACGCCGCCATGCCGAAGTACTCCGCCATGAAGAACAAGGCGTACTTGAATCCCGAATACTCCGTCAGGTGGCCGGCGATGAGTTCGCTCTCCGCCTCGGGCAGGTCGAAAGGCGACCGGTTGGACTCGGCCAGCGCCGCGATCATGAAGACGACAAAGGCCGAAAAGCCCCACGGCGTCAGTCCGTGCCACTGCGGCAGGAATCCGAGGGCCCAGCCGCCCTGCGCCGCGACCACGCCTGTGGTCGAGAGCGTGCCTGCGACCAGGACGACCGGCACCATCGAGAGCAGCAGCGGCACCTCGTAACTGATCAGCTGCGCCAGGGCGCGCATGGCCGCGAGCAGCGAGTACTTGTTGCGACTCGCCCAGCCCGCCATGAAAATCGACAGCTCGGTGGCGGCGCCGGCGGCGAAAAAGTAGAGCACACCGGCATCGAGTTCCACCGCCACGAGGTTGCGGCCGAATGGAATCACCGCGAGGCCGATGAGCGACAGGCCGACGAGCGAAACCGGCGCCAGCGCATGCAGCACCTTGTCCGCGTCCCTCGGCACGATGTCCTCCTTGGTCAGGGCCTTGATCGCATCGGCAAACGGCTGGAGCAGTCCCGCCCAGCCGGTTCGATTCGGACCCGGCCGGTTCTGGATGCGACCGAGAATCTTGCGCTCCGCCAGCGTCAGGTAGGCGAAGAGCAGTCCGAAGACGGCCACCAGGACGGCGACGGACAGCACACTGGAGGCGAACCACTGCAGGGATTCGGGCAGTCTCCCGATCACCGCATCGCGCAGGAGGAGCGGGGCGCGCTCCAGCCAGGCTTCCGAGGAGGAAACGGGGGTCGTCGGCATCATGACGCGGGAGCCGGTGGCGGGGCCGGCGGCGCGGGCGGGGCGGGTTTTGCCGCCGCAGCCTTGGCGGCGGCGGCCGCCCGGGCCTTTTCCTCCGCCGCCTTGCGCTCGGCGGCGAGCCGCGCATCCACTTCGGCCGCCTCGGTCGGGTGGATCTGGTGAAAGTAGGAGTTCGGTTTCGCGAGCTGCTCGCGGTTCATCAGCAGGGCGCTGAAGCGGTCCTCGGTGGCGATTTCGAAGACCTGGTCCATCTTGATCGCATCAAATGGGCAGACCTCGACGCAGATCTGGCAGCTCATGCAGACGGAGGTGTCGATGTCGAACACCTTGGGCCGCATCTTCGCCTTTCCCTTCTCATCGCGCTCCATCACGATGAAGATGCACTGGGGCGGACACTCCTTCTCGCAAATCTGGCAGGCCACGCACCGCAGCGTGCCCAGCGGATCCTCGGCCGACTCCGTCACCAGGAAAGGGAAATTCCGATACGCCTCGGGCAGCACCGGCTTGACCTCCGGGTACTCGACCGTGGTGTAGCGGTCGGGATCGTGGAAGCTGCCGACCAGATTCTTGGCGGTGACGGCGAGTCCCTGAAGAAGTCCTTTTCCAATCATGGTCAGGGGTGGGCGGCGGGTTGGCGTTTCATCGGTCGACCTCGCCGAGGACAATGTCGATGCTGCCGAGGATGATGACCGCATCGGCGACCGTGTGGCCGAGGCAGAGATCCTCCAGGATGGTGAGGTTGACAAACGACGGGGCGCGCACGCGGTAGCGGTACGGATTGCCGGTGCCGTCGCTCACCAGGTAAAACCCGATTTCTCCCTTCGGGCCCTCGATCCGGCCATAGGCCTCGCCCGCCTTCGGACGCAGCCCGCGCTGCTTGGACTTGGGGTCGAGGATTGGGCCGCCCGGGAGGGTCGCCAGCGCCTGGCGGAGCAGGGAGATCGACTCCCGCATTTCGAGGATGCGCACCATGTAGCGGTCGTAGACGTCGCCATGGTCGCCGATCGGCACGCGGAAATTGAACTTGGGATAAACCCCGTAGCCGTCGACCTTGCGCAGGTCGTGCCCGACGCCGCTGGCGCGCAGCATTGGACCGGTGACCCCGGCATTGATCGCCAGGGCCGCGGACAGCCGGCCGATTCCCTGGGTGCGCGCCATGAGGATTTCATTGCCGGTCAGCAATGCCTCGAATTCGTCGAGGAAGGGACCGTAGCGTTCGACCAGTTGCGCCACCGCCGCGAGCCACGCCGGCGAGGGATCCACCCGGCAGCCCCCGAAGCGCTGGTAGTTGCACATCATGCGGGAACCGCTGAGCGACTCAAAGAGGTCGAGGATCTTTTCGCGCTCGCGGAACGCATACATGAGCGGCGTCCCGCTGCAGCCGCAGTCCTGGAGCAAAAAGCCGGCAAGGCAGGTGTGATTGAGCAGCCGGGTGAGCTCGGCGAGGATGACGCGGACATATTCGGCCCGTTCCGGCACCGTCACACCCGCCAGCTTCTCCACCGCGATCGCGTAGGCCCAGTTGTTCGTCATCGAGTTCAGGTAGTCCAGCCGATCCGTGTACGGCATGGAACCGAGGTAGCTGACCCCCTCGCCCAGTTTCTCGTGATTGCGATGCAAGTATCCGAACACCGGTTTCAGGCGAACGATGGTCTCACCATCCAGCACCACGTTCATTCGGAACACGCCGTGGGTCGACGGGTGATGCGGCCCCAGCGAAATCTCCAGCAATTCCCCGCCCCCGCCGCCGGTCGGCGACGGGAATGACGAAGCCTGAAACCCGAATGACGAAGGATCGACCCGGCGAACCCGGGACGAGGGGGAGGCATCCACAACCGCTCCGAACGGGACAGGGCCCACCCCCCCATTGGCCACAGGAACGCCCCCTGGCATCATGCGTGTTTCGTCATTCGTCATTCGTCATTCGTCATTCCCGGCGTCCCGCCACCGCGGGCCGCCGGGTAATGTCGTTTCGCCTTGGCCAGCACCTCGCCGTGCGGGGTGGGCTCCCACTCGTAGTCGTCGGGCTCGACGTAGTCCTTGCGCATCGGGTGGTCCACGTACTCATCCCACATCAGGATGCGACGCAGGTCGGGATGCCCCGAGAAAACGACGCCGAACAGATCGAATACCTCCCGCTCCTGAAATTCGCAGCTTCGCCAGATCGGAGTCAGGGACGGCAGCGTCACGGCGTCGGAGCGGTTGCCGGTGCGCAGGCGGAGGATCACCGGCCCCTGCCGCCGGGCCACCGAGTAAAGGTGGTACACGACCTCGAGATAACCCGGCTCGACTCGCTTGACCTTTCGCTCGACCGGGATCGAAGGGGCGCCGGGAGGACCGGGCTGGGTTTCCTTGATGATGTCGATGACTTCCCGGTCGCGCCAATCGATGCCGGTGACATTGCTGCACTGATCGAGCGCCAGCTCGGGTTCGTCCCTGAGCATGCGGGCGATTTCCAGTGCATGGCCCGCGTCGATCCAAAGGGAAACCTGAGCCGAGGGAGAGCCGTTGGGCACCAACCGCACGGTCGCCCCGGGATACCGGGCCAGCACTCGGTCACGGAGCTGTTCGGGCGTGTCCATAGGATTCAGCCCTTTTCGGGACGGGTCAGCGTGGGCGCGGTCCACAGGTCCGGCGCATGGGTCGGCTGAATGTCATGGGCGCCCAATTCCGGTACGGGACAATCGCAGGCATCGTCCGAGCGCAGGTGGCGTGGCGCATCCGAGCCCGTCAGTGCCTGACCACGGATTTTTTCCTGGAGCTGGACCAGACCGTGCAGCAACGCCTCGGGACGGGGCGGGCATCCCGGAATGTAGATGTCGACCGGGATGAAGCGATCGATGCCCTTGAGCACATTGTAACCCTGCTTGAAGGGACCGCCCGAAATGGCGCAGGCCCCCATCGCAATGCAGTACTTGGGCTCAGGCATCTGGTTCCACAGCCGGATGACATGCGGAGCCATCTTCTTGGTCACCGTGCCGGACACAATCAGGAGGTCGGCCTGCCGGGGAGACGGGCGGAACACCTCGGAGCCGAAACGAGCGATATCGTACTTCGCCATTGAAGCCGCGATCATCTCGATGGCACAGCAGGCCAGACCAAAATTCAGCGGCCAGACGGAATGGCTCCGCCCCCAATTGTAGAGCTCCTCCAGGCTTGTCAGGAGGACTCCCTGCCGTCGCAACTCGTCGCGTTCTTGGGTGGTGAGGGCCGGCTTCGTCTCGTTCATATCACGTCCATTCCAGGTGTCCGCGGTGCCAGGCCCAGACGAGACCCTCGGCCAGCAGCAGGACAAACGCCAGCAAACCTACCAACGCCCCGGTCGGCAGGCCGGTGAAGGCCACGGCGAACGGGAGGAGGAACAGCAACTCGACGTCAAAAATCAGGAACAGAATCGCATAGAGATAATAGTGAGCCTTGAACTGAATCCAGGCATCCCCATTGGGAGCCACGCCGCACTCATACGGGTCCAGCTTCGTTGTGCCCGGCTTCGGGGGCTGAAACGACCGGAACCAGACTCTCGCCACTCCGAGCAGCACCACGGGAAAGAGGAGCGCAAGGAGGAGGAAGAGAGCAATAAACGCGTGGGGGTGTGCGTTCATAGGACGAGCCAAGCATCATCCCCGGCCGCGCTCAATCCTCAATCTCCATCCGATTCCGTTCTTTGTCAGCTTTCACGCATTCCTTGTCCTCCACCCGCTCAGCATAAGTTCCTCAGTCAACGTGAGCCCACAGCCCGCAGATCACGACTTTGGGAGCCATGGAACGCGTTCCAGTTCACTTGGGCAAAGAGTCTCAATACCCAGGGTAGCGATCACCTAGGCGGGACCTGAGATTTCTGCGACACTCGGACCGCGTTCTTCACCCCAACCCCGTCATGGCTCTTCAGATCCTTGGTTCGCCCGTACCCCACCTCCCCTGGCAAGCGCGACCCGCCGGAAACTCCGACCTGGTCTGGCGCTACTCCTTGAATCCCGTCATCGGCCGGCGCCCGCTGCCCGGTGTCACCGGGATCTACAACAGCGCCGTCGTTCCTTTTGAGAGCGGCTTCATCGGCGTGTTTCGCACCGAAGGCATGGATCGCATGCCTCACTTGCACGTCGGCCGAAGTCCGGATGGCATCACCTGGACGTTCGAGCCCAAACCGATCGCCCTCACCTGCGACGATCCGGAAGTGACCCGCCACGAGTACGGCTACGACCCGCGCGTCACCTGGGTCGATGGCTATTACTATGTCACCTGGTGCAACGGCTACCACGGTCCGACCATCGGCGTGGCCCGGACTCGTGACTTTGTTGCGTTTGAGCAGCTCGAAAACGCTTTCCTTCCCTATAATCGCAACGGCGTGCTTTTCCCACGGAAGATCAACGGTCGCTTCGCCATGCTGAGCCGGCCGAGCGACACCGGGCACACTCCGTTCGGTGACATTTTCTACAGTGAAAGTCCCGACATGGTCTTCTGGGGACGTCACCGGCATGTCATGAGTCGGGGCGGTCAATGGTGGCAGGGCACCAAGATCGGAGCCGGCCCCTCCCCGATCGAAACCTCGGAGGGTTGGCTGCTGTTTTACCACGGGGTAATGAGCACCTGCAATGGCTTCAGTTACTCCATGGGCGCGGCTTTGCTGGATCGGGATCAACCCTGGAAAGTGCGCGCCCGACTCAACCAGAGCCTGCTCACGCCGGAAGCGCCCTACGAGCTGGCCGGGCTGGTTCCGGGCGTCTGTTTCCCCGTCGGATGCCTCTGCGACGCGGTCACCGGTCGGATCGCAATTTACTACGGCGCGGCCGACACGGTTTCCGCCCTGTGCTTCTGCGAAGCCGAACCGCTGGTGCGCTTTATTCTCGAACACGCGATGTAATTGCAGCGCGAGGAGTCAAAGATTCTCAACCCTCCGACAACCGCTCTCATTCCCAGCCGGGCTGCTTAGGGGTATCCTGTCTTACCCCGATGCCCTGCACGTGCTGGCCGCCTGAAGCGGCCGTTCACCACCTTCCTGTCGACGTTCCAAACGACTCCACGTCTGTGTGGATCGTGAGGGAGTGGTTCGCGCCATGAAAGCGCCTTCCTCCTCGGCATCCGGCGCTACCGGACTTCCGTTTCCCGCCGGTTTCACCTGGGGCGCTGCCGCCGCCGCTTACCAGATCGAAGGCGCTTGGAATGTGGACGGACGGGCACCGTCGATCTGGGATGTCTTCTCCCAACAACCGGGTCGGGTGTTCGAGAATCACACCGGCGATGTGGCGTGCGACCATTACCATCGCTGGAAGGAAGACATTGCGCTGATGCGCGATCTCGGGGTCAACGCCTACCGCCTTTCCCTTTCCTGGCCGCGCATCCTGCCCGAAGGCGTGGGCAAACCCAACGCCAAAGGTCTCGCTTTCTATGATCGCTTGATCGACGGGTTGCTCCGCGCCGGCATCACCCCCTGGGTCACGCTCTACCACTGGGACCTGCCCCAGGCGCTGCAGCACCGCGGCGGGTTTCTCAATCGCGACCTCGTGGAGTGGTTTGGTGACTACGCGGACCTCATGGGCCGCAAACTCGGCGACCGGGTGAGTCACTGGATGACTTTCAACGAACCACCCGTGATCCTCGGCCTGGGCCACCAGGAGGGCCGCTTCGCCCCGGGCCTCCAACTGCCGTTCGCCGAGTGCCTGCGGGGCGCCCACCACCTGCTCATGGCCCATGGTCGCGGCGTCCAGGCCTTGCGCGCCCGCTGCAAAGGGCCGATCAAGGTGGCACTCGCGCACACCGGACGGGAACGTATCCCCTTTACCGAGTCGAAACGCGACATCGAGGCCGCGCGCCGCGACTACTTTGCCGCCACCGATCGCACGATGCACAACCTTGCGTGGTGGGCCGACCCGATTGTGTTTGGTCGCTACCCGGAAGACGGCGTCGCCGCCTACGGTCCGGACATGCCCAAGGTGACGGACGCGGATCTGCGGCTCATCTCGCAGAAAGTCGATTTCATCGGCTACAATTGCTACTCAGGCTGGCCGGTGCGCGCCGGGGCCGACGGCGCTCCGGAATCCGTCCCCGGTGGCTGGGGTCCGGGAAACCCCCGCGCCGCCCTGTCGTGGCTGCAGATCGCCCCGGATGCGACCTACTGGGCGGCCCGGTTTCAAACGGAGCGCTACGGCCTCCCCATCGTCTTCACCGAAAACGGCTACGCCAATTCGGATTTTGTCCACCTCGACGGAGGCGTGCACGATCCGCAGCGCATCGATTTTATCCGCCGCTACCTGCGTTCCATCCGGCGTGCAATCCAGGAAGGCATCCCCGTCGAAGGTTACTTCTACTGGTCGATCCTCGACAATTTTGAATGGGCCGAAGGGTACAAGGACCGGTTCGGGCTGGTTCACGTCGACTACAGCACACAGGTCCGCACCCCCAAGAGCTCGTTCCACTGGTACCACGACGTTATCCAAAGCCGCGGCGCCCACCTTTGATCGGGCCGGCCCTCTGCCGGCAACCCCCAGTTCCCCCCGCTCGTCGACCCCCCACCCCGGAGGCCGCTTGAGATCCTTTGTCATAATTTTCCGCCCCCGGCTTGCCATCGTCGGCCCCAGCTGACAATGAGTCCGCTGTTGAGACCCCAAGTCCTGTTCGTCTTCCTACCCCGGTTTGAGGAGAGCCTCGCGATGCTGCGTGGTATCGCTCACTACGAGCGCACCCACCAGCTCTGGGCCGGGTTCCACGATGACCAGGCCCGCGCGTTCACCGATGCGTCCTGGCTGCGGAGCAAACCCTGGGACGGCGTCATCAGCCGCCACACCTCCCCCGAGATGGCGCGAATTTGCGCGGAGTTGGGCGTTCCGCTGGTCGATCTGGACGATACCCCGGTGTTGCCCGGAGTCCCGAAGATCCGTCCCGACAACGTCGCCCTCGGCCATCTTGCCGCCGAACACTTTCTCGAACGCGGCCACCGCCACTTCGCCTTTGCCGGCTTTTCCAGCGAAGGCTGGTCCTGTGAACGTCGCTCGGGCTTCACCGAGGCACTCGGTCTCGCCGGTCACACCTGCGACATCCTGGAGATGAAGTACCCGGGCGACGATCGTCCGGTGTGGGACTCGGAGCAACTGGACCTGCTGGCGGCCTGGCTCAAGCGCCTGCCCAAACCGGTCGGTGTCCTTGCCTGCATGGACTTGCGGGCGCAGCAGATCATGGCGGCGGCGCTGGAGTCCGACCTGCTGGTGCCGGACGAAGTGGCCATTCTGGGTATCAACAACGACCTCACGCGCTGCGAGCTCTGCTACCCGTCGCTGTCCAGCGTCGCCCCCAATACCTTCCAGTCCGGGTACCGCGCCGCCGAGGTGCTGGCCGGCATGCTCGCGGGCAACCGGCCCGAGGGGCTTGATGAGCGCATCGAGCCCATCGGGGTGGTCACCCGTCGCTCCACCGACGTGCTCGCCATCTCCGACCGCACCGTGGCGGCGGCCCTGGGTTTCATTCGCGAACGAGCGTGCCAGAACATCACCGTGGATGAAGTGGTGCGCCATGCCCACACCTCCCGCAGCCAGCTTGAGCGCAAGTTCCGCGACCACCTCGGGCGGACGCCGCAGGCGGAGATCCGGCGGGTTCAGGTCGCCAAGATCAGGCAGCTCCTCCAGGAAACCGACTTTCCCTTGAAGAAGATCGCCGAACTCGCGGGCTTTGAACACGTCGAGTACATGTGCGTCCTGTTCAAGCGCGTGACCGGGATGTCGCCGGGCGTCTTTCGCAAAACGAGCCACGGGGGCAATTCTCAATCGCCGGCGCGGTCAAAGACCCGCTGAACACCCCATTGCCTAGGCGGGAGGGCCCGGCGAGTCGGCAAAAATTCTCAAGCAAGATGTAAGTGATCTCATTTACCTCATAAGGTCCTTTCTCTATGCTGAGCGTCCTGGAAGCCGTGCTTCCGGCATGGCGCGAGCCCGGATTCGTCCAAACTCCGCTGTGAGCGATTGATTCCCCGACCCCAATGACCAAGTACCGCGTGTTCTCGCGGGTAAGCGCCTGTGCGCTTCTACCTGCCCTAAGTCTGCTTGCCGTGGGGCGCCTAACGGCGCAATCCACTGCTTCGCCCAATCCCGGCCCTGCGACGATCAAGCCGGCGGACGAAGAAACGATCGAACTGTCCCCGTTCGTCATCGAAGCCGATGAGGACGAGGGCTACTCCGCCAAAAACACCCTCGCTGGCACCCGCCTCCGCACCGAATTGAAGGATGTCGGTTCGGCCATCAGCGTGGTCACCCAGAAATTCCTCAAGGATACCAATTCCAAGAGCTCGGCCGACTTGCTGGTCTACACGACCGGCACGGAAGTCGCCGGCCAGGGCGGTAACTTTGTGGGAGGCGGCGACGGCAACATCATCAACGATGGCGCCTACTCCAATCCCAGTCCCAACACCCGCGTGCGCGGTCTGGCCGCGGCGGACAATCTGCGCGACTTCTTCCTGACCGACATTCCGTGGGACTCCTACAATGTCGGCCGCGTCGATCTCCAGCGCGGACCCAACTCGATCCTCTTCGGCATCGGGTCTCCCGCCGGCGTCATCAATAGCAGTCTGAACACCGCCAGCTTCCGCGACGAGAACAAGGTCGAGCTGCAGGTCGCCACGTTCGGATCCGTCCGCGGCACGGTCGACTTCAACAAGGCCATCCTGAAGGACGAGCTCGCTCTCCGCGTGTCCGCCCTGATGGACGAGACCAACTACCGTCAGAAGCCGGCCTTCCGCGACGACCACCGTGTCTTCGGCGCCGTCAACTACCAGCCGAAGTTCCTCGCCAAGGGCAGCGCCCGCACGTCGTTCCGCGCGAACTACGAGAAGGGTGACATCAATGGTATCAATCCCCGGCTTACGCCGCCGATGGACGCCATCACGCCCTGGTTCACGTCGATGAACAAGGCCACCTACGACTGGCGCAACATCAACGAGGTCACCGATCGCACCAATGCCCGCTATAGTCCCTACGTCGGCGCCGCCGGCGGACGTATCTATGACGGTCAGATTGTCGCCTTCGACTACAACAGCCCGACGCAGGGCATCGCCTTCTCGGCCAGCCCCTACAGCTACCCGACCGGACAAGACTCGGCGGCCAACGATCCGTCGAACGGTTCGTACAAGGGCATCACGACCTACAACAACATCGCCAACAACCTCCGGTTGCCGGGCTACGTGATCAACCCGTACAAGGCCAAGTCGCTGACGGACTCGAGCGTGTTCGATTTCTACAACAACCTCATCGAGGGTAGCAATCGTCTCAATACGAGTGAGTTTGACGCCTACAACCTGACGCTCAACCAGACGTTCCTGAACAACAAGATCGGTTTCGAGGTCGCCTACGACAAGCAGGACGCCACCTGGGACTACAAGAACTTCCTGGCCTGGGATGCGGCAGCGGTCACGGTCGACATCATGAAGACCCTCATCGATGGCAGCCCGAATCCCAATGTGGGACGGCCCATGGTCATCGGTGGTGGCGGTTCCGCCGGCAGCGGCCGCGTCAATCGCGTCCGCGAATCCACCCGGGCGACCGCCTTCGGTGAAGTTGACTTCCGCGACGTGTTTGAGCGCGACTCCAAGGCCGCCAAGATCCTCGGCCGGCACATCCTCACCTACAGTGGTGCAATCCAGCGCAATGATACGGTGCAGACGAGCTGGAACAACTGGTTCGTCGGCCCGGGCTTCCTGCAGTCGGCCAACGCCGCGGTCGGTCAGGCCGGACGCGACGCCACCACGCTCACCTACCTCGGACCCAGCATCGCCAGCCGCACCTCGGCCAGCGGCCTGAATCTCAGCCGCATCACGGCGCAGCAGACCGCCACGTCGTCCACGGTCAAGAACTGGGACACGCTGACGCGCACCTACAAGACCTACGCGCTGCCGATCGTGAATCCGAACGATGCAAGCTACAACGACAGCAATCGCCCCTATACGCAGGCGAGCAAGACCCGCGACGATATCACCTCGCAGGTCTTCGTCTGGCAGGGTTACCTGTTCGATGGCGCGATCGTTCCCATGGTCGGATGGCGCAAGGACGTCGCCGAAAGCTTCAACGCTGGCTCCCCCAACAAGGTGGATGGTCTCGTGACCAACTTTGCGGATCCGGAGTGGCGCATCCCGACCGGTCTGATCGAGAACGGCACGGGCAAGAACAAGGAGCGCATCTACAACAATGTCGATGGTCAGACGCACACGTTCAGCATCGTCGGCCACGCTCCGAAGTTCATCATGGAGCGCCTGCCCGGCGGCATGACCGCGAGCGTCTTTTACAACCGGTCCGCGAACTTCCAGCCTGACGCGTCCCGCAAGGACATCGTCGGCGGCATCATCGCCTCGCCCACCGGCAAGACCAAGGACTATGGCATCGCGATCAGCGCGCTCAACGGCAAGATCGCCCTCAAGGTGAATCGCTATGAGACGTCGGTCACCAACGCCACGCTCTCAGGCGAACTCGGCAATGCCTACCTGATCGGCGCCGGCGAAGCGTGGGGTCAGGCCGCAGCCTATCACCTGAAGCAGGATGACAACATCTGGCCCGGTGACGGAAACTTCGGCACCACCACGGCGGGTTCCAAGTACGGCGCCGGTCATATTCTGCGCTGGCAGCCCGCCAACGCCGGAAACCTGGTGGCGGACAGCGCCGGCCGCGCTCCTGGCACGGATGGATACCAGCAGACCTACAGCCAGGCCGCGATCAATGCGCAGTATGACATTCAGCGCGCCTCGACCGATGACTGGATGTCCAAGCCGGTTCCCGCCTCCTTCCAGCTCGCCTGGGGCATGACGGGATACGCCACGGGCAGCGGCAACTGGAGCATGAACAGTGTCGCGGTCACAGGTGACACCCTGTCCAAGGGCACGGAGTTCGAACTCGTCGCCAGCCCCATCGATGGGCTCGACATCTCGATCAACGCGTCCAAGACCGAGGCCAAGCGCCTCAAAATCGGCCAGGCCTACTCGGACTGGATCGACAAGCGCTACAAGGACTACCAGGGCCCGATGGGCGAAATGCGCCTCTGGGGCAATGGCAACTGGGCGCTCGATGTCGGTTCCGGCGGCACGGTGCGCGACAAGTTCAACAACGAGACCCTGCCTGCCTACAAGCTGGCCCTCGCCCTCAACAACAGCAATGTCTCCGAACTGCGTCCGTGGCGCTTCAACCTCACCACGAACTACTCCTTCAAGAAGGGGCGGCTCAAGGACGCCAATATCGGTGGCAGCTACCGCTGGCAGGACAAACAGGTGGTCGGCTACCGCCTGAATTCGGCGGGTGACGGCTACATCGTCGACAATCCGTACTTCGGACCCTCCGAGGACGCCTTCGACCTGTGGATCGGCTATCAGACCAAGATCTTCAACGACCGCGTCCGCTGGCGCGTACAATTGAATGTCCGCAATCTGTTCGCCACCGACGACCTGATCCCGGTCACGGTGCAACCCGACGGATCACCGGGTGCGTACAAGATTCCAGAGCCTCGTGTGCTCTCGCTGACGAACTCGTTCACGTTCTAAGCACCAAAGAAACCCTCAACCGGTTTCCCCTCAACCCTCAGGCCGGTGGCGCAAGCCACCGGCCTTTTTGTTGTACGCCCAAATCCCGGCCTTCGCATCCGCTACCTCAGGCGGCCTCGGTAAAGCTGCGACGCTCGCTTCGTACCCACCTCTGTTCTCCGATTTCACAACGCGACGCAGATCCCCACCGAGTCGGTGCCCCCCTCCGACATTCGTCATTAGTCATTCGTCATTCGTCATTCCAGCCCGCCAGGGCTGGCCGCTTCTTCCCTGCGGCGACAGATTGCACTCCGGCACTTCTCGGTTTCAATCGTCACACCTCCACGTTTCGTTCCGGCTTCGCCACCCTTCTGTGCACCTTTGCCCCTCGCGCCGATCCTCCCCGCTCTCCGTCTCCCCGGCCATTCGATCCGCGGTCCTGGCTCTGGGAGGACTCGTGTTCGGCCTCGTCAGCGGCTGCGACCAGCCACCTCCCCTGCCCGCACCCGTCATCGCCGCTCCGACTACGAAAG
Source organism: Opitutaceae bacterium (assembly GCA_046346755.1). Lineage (GTDB taxonomy): Bacteria > Verrucomicrobiota > Verrucomicrobiia > Opitutales > Opitutaceae > UBA6669. Next base: position 59,339 of record JAXMHM010000017.1, read on the forward strand.
TGGAGCTGGACCGTTTCAGCCCCCAGCACATCGGCCGGGCCATCGAGGGGAAGCCATGGATCTCCCATGTCAACGTCGCCGACCTCGATCGCGATGGCCGGATGGACATCCTCGCGTGCGATGACCAGCTCAACGCGGTGGTCTGGCTACGTCAGTCCGCCCCCGGACGCTTCGAGGAAACGACCGTCATGGCCGACCTGGCCTCTCCCGTCCACGTGGAAGCGGTCGACATGGACGGTGACGGCGATCTCGACCTGCTTGTCTCCTCGATGGGCCAGGTCTTTCCGAACAACGACAAGATCGGATCCGTCATCATCCTCGAAAACAACGGACGCCAGCAGTTCATCCGTCACACGTTGCTTGAGCGGGTCGCACGGGTCACCGATCTCCGGGCCGGCGACTTTGACGGAGACGGCAAACCCGATCTCGCCGTCGCCCAGTTCGGCTACAATCAAGGCGAAATCCGCTGGATGCGAAACAAGGGAAACTGGCAGTTTGACAGCCAGATCCTGCTCAGCCTGCCGGGCACCATCAATGTCTGCGTGGCCGATCTGAATGGCGATCGCACCCTCGATATCGTCGCCCTCGTCTCGCAGCAATATGAGGAAATTTATCTCTTCGAAAACAGCGGGTTCGGCACGTTTACGAACAAGATTCTCTTCGGCTCCACCAATGAGGACTACGGCAGCAGCGGGATCAGCCTCTGCGACCTCAATCGCGACGGGCGTCCCGACATTCTCTACACCAATGGCGACGGCTTCGCCTACGCCGACCCTGGCAAACGGTCCTGGCACGGCCTGCAATGGCTGGAAAACGGAGGGCAGGGCTTCTTCAAATTCCACCGCATCGGCGACATGGCGGGGGCCTACAGCCCGATCGGCGTCGACCTGGAGGGGCGCGGGGTGATGGACATCGTCTGCGTCAGCGGATTCAACGACTGGAAAAACCCCAAATCCGCCTCGCTCGTGCTCTTTCGCAACGACGGCAAACAGTCGTTCACCCCAATCGTGCTGGCCCATCAGCCGATCCAGCTCATCTCGGTTGCAGCCGGCGATCTCGACGGCTCCGGCCGCCCGAGTCTCGTCACCGGCGCCTTCTTCGCGTATCCACCGTTTGACAACATGGCGCGTCTCACCCTCTGGCGCCCCCGGCCATGAATCCTCCCTCCTTCTTCCGGGGTCGGCGCGGAATCCTCCTGGCACTCGTTCTCCTCGTTCTGGGTCTGGCCGCCGCCGCCGGCGGGTGGGCCCACGCCCAACGGTCCCGGGTGATCGCCTACACCCCGGCCCGCCCCCCCGGGCTGGAGGGCGAAGTCGCCCTCTCCGAACGCCTGTCCGCGGCGGAACACCAAGCCCGGAGCTGGTTCCGTCCGGCGGCCGGACTGGCCGAGTTGGGACGCCTCTACCACGCCAATGGACAGGCCGCACCCGCCGCGCTCTGCTACACCGGGTTGCGCGACCTCAAGCCCCGCGAGGCGCTCTGGCCTCACCTGCTCGCCAGCCTGCTCGCCGGAGCGGGCCGGCTGGACGACGCGCTGCCACTCTGGCGTGACGCCGTGCGGCTCGACCCCACGTACGTGCCTGCCCGCCTGCGCCTCGGCGACGTGCTGCTCAAATCCAATCAGCCCCTCGAAGCGCGCCGGATTTACGACGAAGTGCTCCAGCAGTCACCGGATCAACCCTACGCCCTCCTCGGCCTCGCCCGATGCCACCTGGCGGCCGGCGACTGGACCCGGGCGCGGGAGGTTCTTCTCCGGGCGCAGGAACGTCACCCGGATTTTGTCGGCACCCTCACCTTGCTGGTATCGGTGCATGAGCATTTTGGTGACGCCGACGCCGCCAAAGCCGTGCAGGCCGCCATTGGCATGCGGGAGTTTCACGACCTTCGCGACCCCTGGGTGGACGGCCTGCTCGAGGAGTGTTACGACGCCTACCGGGTCAGCGTGGGCGCCGCCGTGGCCACCTATTCCGGCGAACCTAATACCGCGGTGCACCTGCTCGAACGGGCCATCGAACTGGCTCCCCGTGAGGGCACCTACCAGCGTCAGCTCGGGAAACTGCACTACCAGCTCAAACAACACGAGCCGGCCCGCCGCCACCTCGAACGGGCGGTGGCGCTCAGCCCGGACGACGCCGACGCGTGGTCCCTGCTCGTCGACCTCCTCAACACCCTCGGCGATGACGCCGCAATGCAACGCGCGCTCAACGCCGGTTTGAACCAGTGCCCCAACTCCGCCGCGCTGCGTTTCGCAAACGGCAGCCGCCTCTCCAAACTTGGCCGCGTGGGTGAGGCCATCGCCGAGCTCAAGCGGGCCCAACGCCTGAAGCCCGACGAAGTGCGTCCCTCCATCGAGCTTGCCCTGCTTTATTTTCGCCAGGAACGCATCGACGACGGCATCGCCGAGCTGCGCCAGGCCCTGGTCGCCGAGCCCGGCCACCCCCTCGCGCTGAGCATCCTGACCCGACACGCCATCGAGACCGGCGACGAGGTGCAGGCCCGCCAAGGCCTGAATCAACTCCGCGGACTGCACCGCCTCGCCCCCGGCGACCTCGCGACCTTGGTCAACGACTACCATGGGCGCTTCCGCCGCGACCCATGGTGAGGGCGCTTGCGCCGTTCCGAAGTGATCGGGGATTGAAGCGCGAGGACGCGAAGGCGCGACGATCGATCCATTGACCTGCGTAGGGGAACGGCGAACCCGTTCTTGCTGGGGAACCGATTCACCGCGCAGAAGCGTCAACTTAATGCTCCACCTTGAGCGAATCATTTGCCATTTCCAGGGCATGTGGTTTTTTGCGTGGGTGCGAGATCAAGAAAACCATGCGGGCGCCGACGTTTGGGGCCTGCTCTCTGGATCGATTTCTTTGGAATAAACGCTGTCTTCCATCTCCCCTTCTCCCACCGTCCAATGGTCAAAGACTCACAAGCGCCGTTGCCGGTCGCAGTCTACACCCCTGAACCTTCGCTTCAGCACCCGGCCGTCATGGCCCGCGCCTTGGGGAAGGACATTCTCGCGGGACGAGAACTCGCTTGGCGCCTCTTTGTTCGCGATCTGAGCGCACAGTATCGCCAAACCGTCTTCGGTTATGTCTGGGCGTTTCTGCCTCCCATCGCGGCATCCCTCACGTTCATTTTTCTCAACGCCCAAGGTATCGTCAACATACCCACCCAAGGCATTCCCTACCCTGCGTTTGCGATGATGGGCACCCTCCTTTGGCAGGTCTTTGTGGATGCTCTCAACAGTCCTTCGCAGGCCCTTTGGCGCGCCAAACCCATGCTCGCCAAAATCAATTTTCCCAGGGAGTCGATTCTCCTCGCGGGACTCTACCTGGTGATCTTCAACGTGGGCATCCGCCTGGTCCTCCTTGCGGCCGTGATGGCATGGTGGGGCGTTGTTCCGGACTGGGGCGTGCTTCTGTTCCCCGTCACGCTCGCCGTGCTGATAGGCTGCGGCAGCGTAGTGGGCTTGCTGATCGCTCCCTTGGGAGCGCTCTACGGTGATATCACGAAGGGCCTGCCCATCATCACTAGCTTCTGGATGCTCCTGACTCCTGTGGTGTACCCCGCGCGCAGCGAGGGCGTTGCCGGATGGCTCGCCACCTGGAATCCCGTTTCACCGATCATTGAAACGGCGCGAAATTCGCTCACCGGATCCGCGTTTGCCCAACTCCCGGCCTTCGTGATTGTGGCCCTCGTTTCCCTCCTGCTCGGTTTTGTCGGACTGATCAGTTTCCGCATCGCCATGCCTCACCTCATTGCCCGGATGGGCGGTTGAACCGGTCAGTACCGTCCCTGCTCCCGCTATCGCTCCCATTTTCACCTCGCGGCATGCCTCCTCTGACTCCAAGCACAGGCGACAAACCGGGTCCCAATGATCGTCATGGAGAAGTCCTTATCCGCGTCGAGGGCGTCTCCAAGAAGTTCTGCCGCAACCTGAGGAAGTCGCTCTGGTACGGAGTTCGTGACATGATGCACGAATTCAATCCCTTTGCCGGCAAGGTGCGGGAAAACGGCGAACCGGAACTCAAGGACGGCGAGTTCTGGGCAAACCGGGATATCTCATTCGAGGTTCGACGCGGGGAGTGTCTCGGTCTGATCGGACACAATGGCGCCGGGAAAACCACCCTGCTCAAGTTGCTCAATGGGCTGATCAAGCCCGAACGGGGACGAATCGAGATCCACGGCCGCGTGGGCGGATTGATTGCCCTCGGGGCCGGATTCAATCCCATCCTGACTGGACGCGAGAATATCAAGGTCAGCGCCGCAATCCTCGGACTGACCGCACGGGAGATCGAGGAGAAGGCAGACCAAATCATCGAGTTCTCCGAACTCCGTGAGTTCATCGATACCCCGGTTCAAAACTATAGCTCGGGCATGGGCGTTAGGCTTGGCTTTGCGGTCGCCACCGCCCTCGAGCCCGACGTCCTGCTCCTCGATGAAGTGCTGGCGGTGGGAGACGGGGCATTCGCCGTCAAATGCCTGAATCGCATTCAACAGCTACGCGAAAAGGCTGCCGTCATCTTCGTCAGCCACAGCGAGGAAAGCATCGCGCGCATCTGCAATCGGGCGATTCTGCTCGAGAAGGGCTGCTTGGTGAAGAGCGGCGAAACCCTCAAGATCATGGAGGAGTACGAGAAGAGCTGGATTCGCGGCAAGACCTTCACCGTTTCGTCCGAGATGATCCAGGACGTCACGCTGACCCTTCATGAAGCCGCCGACCGCTCAAGTCCTGCACGGTTCGTCCTGACGATCACCGCATCGGCGGCGGCCGACCGACTGCGTCCACGGTTGGTCTTCAACCATCCCAACGGCTCCAAGGTCGCGGAATGGCGGTCGGAAAACCACGGGAGCGAACTGGTCAGGACGGCAACGGGATACAGCATCGAGGCCCGGATCGACACCACCATCTTTCGCCAGGGGCAATACATCATTGATGTCGCGATTGAAGACAGCCGCACCGGCGAACTGGTCTACGCGCAAAAAGGGACCCTGGTCGCCCGCTTCAAGACGGACCGCACCGGCTTCGCTTCGATCCAAGTCTAGCCAACCGGTGTGCGTCCCCATGCTTCGCCTTCGACGAGTCTTTCCGACCCTTCAGCAATTCCTCTTTGGGATTCACGAAGCGTCCGTGCTCCGCCGATACTTGAGTCTGTTCTCCCAACGAGTCAGGAGCGGGCCGTTTTCCGGCATGAAGTACATTGGCCAGAGTACCGGCAGCGCCTATCTCCCGAAGATCTTCGGAACCTACGAGCTGGAGCTCGAATCGGTGTGGAACCTCGGCTACCTCCGGCAGTTTGGCGCAATCGTGGATGTAGGTTGCGCGGAAGGTTACTACCTGGCCGGCATTGGCCACGCGTTGCGCGCGGCCGGGCACAGTCTGCCTCGACTGGTAGGGTACGATGTCAACCCGCATGCCATTGGCTTGGCCAAGTCTCTTCTCCAACTGAACGGATTGGAGGCCGAACTCCACTGCAGGCCTTTCACTGCGCTGCCAGGCACCGTGCGCACCCTTTTGATTGTCGATATCGAGGGTGCCGAAACGGAGCTCTTCCGTCCCCCGCTGACCGACGCACTCACCCACGCGGACATTGTGTGCGAGGTCCATGATGAACCCACCTCAACCCGGACTTTTGACACGCTGGTGAGTCGGTTGAGTCCCACCCATACGATCCGGACATTCTACGCCACCCCGAGGAGAATTGAACAGTTTCCGCGATCCCTCCGGGTTTCCGTCCATCCCCATCTCAAACTTGAATCCATGAATGAAGGTCGAAAGTACGCGAACCGGTGGATTCACTGCACTCGCCCCTCGTCAGTCGACCGCGTCCGCGCATGAAGCGCGATACCAACCTCCCGCTGCCGACTGCGCCCACATTTGTCTGGACCCTGGTGGGCATTGATCAGCGCAACCAGGGCGAAATGCTCCTGCTCTCGGCCTCGTCCGCGCATCTCTTTCACCCGGAAGCAAAGAAAGTTTGCCTGGTTCCCGCCGAAGAAGCACCGGTGACGCGAGAGCGGCTCGCCAGCCTCAACGCGTTCGGGTGCCACCTGGACGTCATCGGGATTGATGTGCCGCGCCTCTCCGACCTGCACCGCAGTCGTTGGCTCAAGATCCAAGCCTACGCGTTCCTCCAGCAAAGCTGCCTGTTTCTCGATACGGATACGCTGTTTGTCGGAAGCTTCGATTTTGCAGCGGTCCGCTCCGGCCGTGTGGGCGCCTGCGAAAATCGGGATGGCGACCGCGGCAGACCCTTTTCCAGTGAAGACTGGGTCAGGAAAAAATTCGTCGCCTGCGGTTGGGAATGGTCCACGACGCCATCGCTGGCCTACCTGAACTCCGGTGTGATCCTCTTTGAGGCCTCATCGCAAGCCAGCGACTTTGTTTCCCTGTGGTTCGAAAACTGGAATCACGCCGTGCGGTGCACCGGCGAACACCTCGATCAACCGGCATTCAATCACACGGCGCGGACGTTGAATACCTGTTGTTTGCTTCCGCCGTCCTGGAACGTTCCGGTCTCCGCGCTCCCGCAGCTGGCGCGCAGTGCCCACCTCTTCCATTACTACTCATCCACCCAAACGGGCAAGGCTCCGCATACGCTTTGGGGATGGCTCATCGAGCAGATGCAGAGGGGCGCCCTCGACCCGCGCACACTGCAGGAAATTCTGAAGCGGCGAAAACCCTTTGTTGGGCTGGGCGCAACCGCCGCCGAGTATTGGTGCTCCGGACAGTGGCACTACTACGCCATCACCCGTTTCATTTCACTCCTTCGCCTCTGCATGAGAGGGAAGTCGGTGTGATCTGCCTGACCCACACCCCCATGGGTCTCCGACGGGGGAGATCGCCGGCTCCGGTTGCTCATTCGCCAGCATGGACACGGCGTCCAAGATACTTGGGAGGCAGAGATTTCTGATTCAAATATTCCCGACAAAACGCGAGACGCTCCAAGGCGATAACCAGTCTGTGAAAGTGTGTGACCTCCACGTCATCAATACGCTGACGCAAGAACCACCTGCATCGGCCCCAGTGCTCCAGGAGATGGAGCCGGGCCAATCGAGAGCGCAAGAGGAACCAATGATGAAAGAGGTAGGCGCGACTCCGACCCATGCTCCTCGCAGACTCAAGGATTGACGCTCTCGTCAGCCGTTGCAGGTCGAACCGGTGGACAACAGGAGTATCGAGATGCGCAACCAATCTAAAGCCTTCCCTCACAACCTGATATGAAAACAGTGTTTCGTCCGCAAACCCCAGGGCTCCGGGACCGAGATTGGTATCAAAACCGCCGATGCGCTCCGCAACCGAGCGCGAGAACGCCATGTTCGCACCGACCATCCTCTCAGGCTGATGGGGATCAAGCTGTTCGGTCGATGCCCACCATCCCGCAAACGGACGCAGACCCAGCTTTTCGATCGCGGTTTGGCAGGGCCCATCCAAGTCGACGCCTCCCGCGACAGCGTCCGCCTTTCCTTCCAGGATGGCCCTGGGCATCCTCAATATCCAATCTTCTGGCACCACCACATCGTCATCCGTGAAGAGTGCCACATCACCCCGGGCTCGCTTCAATCCGGTGTTGCGGGCGTAACACTGCCCAATCCTCGGTTCCGGTATCCAATCGACCTTTAACCACCCAGAAGACCGGGCATCCACGACTTGCCTGGTCTCATCGGAGGATCCATTGTCAACCACAAGAAGCTCACAGGCAAAGTTTTGAGGAGAGTGGCATCGCAAGAGTGAACTCAGTGTTTCATCCAAGCTGCGGCACCGGTTCCGCGTGCAGATGATGATTGAAACAATGGGTCTCATAGCCGCGTCCAAATTGTCCTATGATCTGCATTAAGGACCCTGATTCGAGTTTTGCGACAACAAAGCAAATACAATGTTCCGCACACTTTCTAATTCCCTCCCCGTTTTCGGCAGGAAGTAGGTAAACGTCGGGAAGACGCTGGCGGGGAAATGGGGGCTCTATTCCAACATCCGGAATACCCACGCGCCCTGACGTCAAGTAACCGAAGATCACGGCACCTGCAGCGCGCGCGCAAACTGGGTCGCGAGTGAACGATCACCGGCCGCCTCGGCGCGGCTACGGCCCTGGGTCAGCAGGGCCCGGGAGGGTTCCGCCTGTCCCATCCCACGGAGCGCGAGCCCATACCAGAGAAGGGCCTCCAGGTCGGCCGGCTCCCGGATCTGGTACTTCGCCAGATACGCCACCGCCTCAGACCATCGTTTCCGCGACCACGCGAGGCGTCCTGCCTGGCGTAACAGGGGCGCAAAGTCAGTCTCCGCCGTGAGCCCAACGCGATAGAGCCGCTCCGCCTGGTCCGGCGCACCCGCCTCTTCCTGCGCGAGTCCCAGCAAAAGGTGCAGGGTAGCAAAGAGGACCCGGGCCTCGGGATCATCCGGCCGAAGCTCATAGAGTCGCTTGATCAGGGGTTCAGCGGTGGCGATCTCTCCCGCCTCGATGGCCAGACTCGCCCGCAGGGTCAGGGCCTCGGGATAATCGGGTCGCAGCACCAAGGCTCGCTCGACCTGTCGCTTCGCCTCCTCCCGCTTTCCCAAGGCCAGGAGCGAGTATCCCTGGTAGTAGAGCGGCTCCACCTGCGCGGGATCGAGTCGCGCCGCCTCGGCAAACGCCGGCAGTGCCTCCGCGTGACGATTGGCATCACGCAGGGTGTAACCCAGGGCGAGGTGCAAGGCGGGGTCCGCCGGCCATCGGACCAGCGCCCCGCGCAGGACCGCCAGCGCCTCGTCCGTTCGGTGCTCCAGCGAAAGTCGGCGCGCCCATTGCACCGGCAGCACCACGTCCGTCTGAATATCCCGGGCAGCCTGCTCAAGCACCTGCAGCGCCTGCGCCGGCCGGCCGGCCTGCTCATGAACCTGGGCAAGGTTGACCCGCAGTCCTGCATCCGTCGGCGCCACTCCCACGGCATGGGTGAGCAGCGCCTCGGCATCGACCCACCTGGCCTCCCGCTGCAGCTTGTACGCGAGCAGTCCAAGACGAGTCGGATCATGACAGGCAAGTCCAAGCACATCGAGCCACGGGTCGGTCGTGTCGAGATAGCGGGTTCCTGCCGCGGCCCGAAGCTTCTCGCGCCGAGCCGCCGCGGGGTCACCCGCCGCCGTTTCCATTTCGGACAGCAGCTCGTGCAGTTGCACGATGCCGGGAAATCGTCCGCACAACTGCCGCAGCGAGGCCCGGGGATCGCCGCGTTTGCCATGCCAGGCCTGAAACGAGATCACCGCAAACTCCGTCCGGGCGTCCCCCGGAGCCAGCGCCTGGGCGCGGTCATAGCAGGACTCCGCCTCGGCGAACTGCTTCCGCTCCACCCGGAGATCACCGAGGCGTATCCAACCGGGCATGTACGTCGATTCAAGTTCGAGCGCCCGGCGCAGCTTACGCTCGTAGCCGTCCTGGTCCGACTGGCGGATCCGCAGGTCCGCCGCCAGGTAGGCCCAGCGCGCCACGCGCGGTTGGTGCTTCTCCAGCCACCCCACCACACGCTCGGCCTGAGCCTCGAAGCCATTGGCATGATAGAGCGCCTCCAGGCGCACCATCGCCTCAAGGGGATTCCGCGCCGTCCGGGCCTCGTCCGTCGCTTGGTTCACCGCCTCGACAAACCGGGCCGGCCAGCGACTCAGGTTGGGTGGTTCCGGTATTGCCGCCACCCGTTCGGTCGTCCGCCGCTGCTGCCACGCCACCCAACCCGCCGCCAGCAGCAAGAGGAGCGCCACGCCACTGATCACCACCCGGCGTTGCGAGAAGAAGCGGTTCATACGGAGCGTGCTCGATCGGTCGGTGAATGCGCTCACCGGGGGGCGTCCGCCGGTTTGCGCCGCCAAAGCGTCACCCGGCTCATGTGCGCAAAGGGTGGATATAGGTGCATGCCTCCGGTCACCAGCACCGGAACCCCGTTCCCGTCCAGATCGCCCGCCGCCACCGTGATCAATCGGGTCGGATCACGGGCCAGGGGCACCGGTGTGAAGCGTCCCTGGCCTTCGTTCATCCACGCCATCAGCCAGACCGCGTCGGCATCCATGACATCGTTGAAGCCGGAAACGGTCACCACATCGGGCCGGCCATCCTGATTGAGGTCGGCACTGACGGGACTGTAGCACCCTGGCATGTCACCGAGGCGGTGATAGTGAAAGTCGCCTCCGCCGCGGTTCTCCAGCCACTGCAGCCCGTGCCACCGCGCGGGTTTGGTCATGTTGACGTCAAAACCGTCCCCGTTGCTGACGATCAGATCCGGTCGGCCGTCGCGGTTGAGGTCGGCCACGTCCATGCCGCTCGAACCCCAGGATTCGTCGCGCGCCCGCCAGAGCACCTGGTCGCGAAACTCGCCACCCAGGTTGCGAAACCAGTGGACCGCCTCGCTGTCCTGCGACACGAGCGCGGCAAAATCGACCTTGCCGTCCTGGTCGTAGTCGGCCGGAGGCACCGTGATGGTTCCGGGCTGGCTGAGCAGGACGTGACTGCGAAAGGTCCAGTCGCCCAGGTTCTCCATCCAGCGGATTTCGCCCTCAATGTATCCAAACTGTCCCACCACCAGATCGGTGCGGCCATCGCCGTTGAAGTCCGCGCCGCGCACATCGGTCACCCGGGCGACGTTCTCCAGCAAGACGCGGTTGCGAAAGGTGCCGTTGCCGAGGTTCTCCAGCACCACGACCCGGCCGATCTTGTTATTGCTGGGCAGAATCGACCCCATGCTGGCCACGAGCAGGTCGGGCCGGCCATCCCCGTTGAGATCGCAGACCGAAACGTGCGCCGGCCCGGGAACGGGGTCGCCCACCACGGTCTCGGTGAACACTCCGCGGGGCGACTGCCGGATCCAGCCCACGCGCTGCGAGGCCCCATCGCAGGCGATCACGTCCAGCAGGCCATCCTCATCCAGGTCGGCCAGGGCGAGGTGCGTGATCACGGGCTTGTTCCCCATGGGCAGGCCGATGGGCTCGGAAACGTAGGTCAGGCTGGCGATGGTTGGGGGTGAACCGGTCGGAGTCGGCCGGGATACCACCGCCGCGGCGGTCGGAGCGTCCTGTTTTCCACAGCCGCTCCCACCCAGCAGCGCCAGCGCGCAAACCACCCCCACGGCTGGTCGGAACCAGGTTCGGAAGAGGGGTGGAGAATCAAGGCAGGGCATACGCTTCGAGCAGGGCGACACCCGAGGCCGTCGTCGCTCCGGAGAGGTGGACGGTGTAGGCGCCGGGCTCAAGGGAAAGCAGCAGACTCGCATCCCGGCCAAAATCGTCGACCCCAAACGCACCCACCTGGGCCGCAGCCGCTCGAATCTGCGAGGCGCGCGACGAAAGTCCCCAATCATCGTTGGAAGCCAGGAGCCGGGAGCCTCCGGGCACCGTTTCGTAAATGCGCAGGCTCGGATCCGCCAGCACTCCGCTCACGCCAAAGGGCGACAGCCCCGGCCCTACGCCTCGGATCAACATGGCCACCGGCGTTTGCCCACTCACGACCAAACCGGCGATCAAAACCGTGTCACCGGACCCCGCCACCGCCCGGATGGACAGGTTCTTTAACGCCAGGGCCTGACCCGTACCCGCATCGTAGACCTCAATCAATGCAACCCCATTTCCCCCGTCGGCCCCATCCATCTGCGCGGTATAGGCTCCCGGCTCGAGTTCCATCCAGAGCGCGGCGGACGTGGAGTCGTTCTCAAGCGAGAAGGCACCCACCTCGGCAAAGCGCGCCGCCAGGGCGGGGGCCCAGGTGTCACTCTCCGCCAGCGGCGTGGACTCGCCCGAACGGAACAGGCGCAGCCGCGGATCAGCCAGGGTTCCGGGCACCCCAAATTGAGCGAGTCGAGGGCCCACCGCCCGAATCAGGACCGCTTTCTTGCCGGTCCCGGCCAGGACGAAACCGGCAATCATCACGCTGTCCCCGGACCGCACCAGGCCGCGGGAGGAAAGGTTGATCAGCGCGCCAGGCGACGGCGACGCGGCCCGTACGGCCACCTGTGCCGTTCTTGTCCAGACCGTTCCGATACGATTCGCCACTTCCGCCGCATAGGTTCCATCGATCGGGCCCGCCGCCGGACTCAGCACCAGCTCGGTGCCCGTGCGATTCAAAGCGACCCCATTGCGGTACCACGTCACCGTGGGAACGGGATCGCCTGCCACCGCCACCGTCAGCGTCGCGGATTCGCCGGGGTTGACCACGGCGCCAAACGGCTGTTGCAGCACCCGCGGCGCCGGATCGGCGGGGGCATCGACCACGACGTCGATCAGGGCTCCCGCGGCCGTCAGCGTGAAACGGGAGGTGACTGATTTGCCCGCGACCTCCACCTCGACCCCATACGTGCCGAGGAAGCCGCGCCCGGCGACGCGTCCGTCGCCCTCGCTCGTGCGCGTCTCATCCGTGCGCCAGGTCTCGTTGACCAGTTCCCGAAAGACCTTGCCATTCGGCTTCTCGCTCCAGTCGCGCCGGTACATCGCCGCGCGCGGACGCCAGTGCGCACCTTCCCAGAAACCCCAGACCTGGAAACCCGCGGCCTTCGGATGGCTGAAGACCAGGGTGAGCAGGTCGCGCGTGTAGTCGGCCTGCAACGACTCGTCGTCCGTATCGACGTCAAACTCCGTGATCTTGAAGACCACGCCCGGAAAGGCCCCGGTGTAGCGTTCGAGCAGCGACCACACTTTGGCGATGCCGGTGGGGGCTCCTTCAAAGTGTCCCTGAAAACCAATGCCGTGCAGCGGGGCCCCGGCATCCAGCAGGTAACGGATGGTCTGCTCGTAGTGCGCCTGATGGGCCACGTTCAAGCCGCCGCCCGAGAGGATGGAATAGTCGTTGATGTACAGGAGCGCTGCGGGGTGACGCTCATGGGCGCGCCGAAACCAGTCGGTCATTACGGACGCACCGTAAATGTCCATCAGATCGTGATTGTCATAGGGCTCGTTCAACACATCCCACTCGCTCAGCAGGCTCTGGGTCGTCGTCACTGCATCATCGATGTGGGTGAGCACCTTGTTGGGCACGGAAGGATCGCGACTGGGCAGCAGCGCCTTGATGGAGTTGGGCAGATTGCGTTCCGACGGCCAGACGAGCACATGCCCGCGCAGGGCCATCCCACGCTGCTGCAGCGTCTGCAGGGCCGTCAGGGTCTGAGGCCGCGTATAGGCGGTGCCCCAGTCCCCCTCCAGTGCCGGCCATTTGAGATCGTTCTCCGTGCTGCCGGCGTGGAAGACCTCGGTGAGTTTCTGCAGGTAAGTTCGGTTGTCGGCCGTCGTCTGATTCACCACCCGCGAAGCCTGAAACGCCGTGCCAAACCCGAACGCGTGACGGTCGAGTCGCACCCGCACGCGGGCGTCGGGCAAAGGCAGGCCCGCCCGGTTGACCACCCGCACGCCATAGGGCGCCTTGCGCCAACGCTCGATCCGATCCTGCGCCTCTTTCCGCCAGGGCGCGTTGGCCGCGCGCCCATCGTAGGTGAACGACGTGCGGGGCATCTCCGCCAAGGTCCGGGTTTTCCCGTAGCCCAGCACTTCCACGCCACCCACCTCGAGAATCTGGGGACGGCTGGAGGCACCAAAGCCAAGGTTGAACATGAATTGCCCCGAGGAAAACCCTCCGGCCATGGCGAAAGGGATGAAGTACTCCCGCCACTCCAGCCCCGCCGAAATCTGCTGCGACACCGACTTGGCATAGTCCGGGGCCGGTCCCTCGGCATAGACCTGGACGAACACCGATCCGGTTTCATCTTGGGTCTCCACCGCCCGCAGGAACAGATGGATGAGAACGATATCGCCCTGCGCCAGGGCCTGAAGGCTGGGCGAACTGATCGAACTCGCCCAGAATTCCCCGGTAGGACGCTGCACCGCAATGCGGGCGGCCTGGGTGAATGGTTGTCCGGTCACCGGCACCAGCGTCCGCGAGGCCACCGGCCCGCCGGTTGTCGATCCCTGCCAGAAATTCCCTCCGACTGCCAGGTCGGTTGGCGCGATCAACCGCACCCCGCCGGACGGCACGGTCTGCGCCGAGGCACAACTCAAGGCTCCCGACAGCAGGGCGAGTAACAGCAGGACCTGGCAGGGCCGGAGGGAAACGGGGAACATGACCACGGGGTAGCCAAAGTATAGTCGCTGGGGCCCGCTTGGACAGGAGGTTCCTTGCCAGGGACCTGAGAGAGGTTGTCGCAATCGCCTCACCCAAGTCTAGGGAACGAAAAGTGCCCCCAAGACCGGGAGCCGAGCGTGACAAAAACCAAGTCCCTCCGTCGCACCGTTTCTGCAACAAGAGCCCCGACCCATTGCACCCGGAACTCATGGCCTAAAACTTCAACGCACATACCACCCAGCGCGGTCGCTCTCACGTGAACCGACAGGAACCAAACTTACTCGCGATCAGCCTCATGGGAAGACTTCACCTCACCTCGGCCCCCGGCAAATCGGTTCGCAGGCTTGAAACTCTTCTCGCTCCGGTGCAGCGTCACTGCCGTGGACTCACCCCAGTCTAACCCGACTCCTTCGTCGGCACAGCGTACCGAGGAGTGGTTCGCCCATGAGCTCGCGCCGCACGAGACTGCGCTTCGCGCCTACCTCCATGGGATCGTCCGGCCGTCGGACATCGATGATTTGGTGCAAGAGACCTACACGCGGATCCTGAGGGCCCGCGAACGCGGCCCGATCGAGTCTCCCCGCGGCCTTCTGTTCGCAACCGCGCGCAACGCCGCCCGCGATCTGTTTCGACGGCGGGCCGTATCCAACGCGATTCCGATAACGGAAAAGGAGGCATCGTGCGTCTTCGACGAGGCTCCTCCCGTGCCCGAGACGGTGAGCCGTCGGCAAGAAAGCGACCTCCTGGCGTCGGCCATCGCATCCCTGCCTCCCCGCTGCCGCGAAATCCTCATTCTCCGCAAATTTGAAAACCTCTCCCATCGGGAAATTGCCCAGCGTCTCGGCATCGCTGAACACACCGTCGAGGCCCAACTCACGAAGGCGCTTCACCGGTGCGAGGCCTATTTCGCAAAACACGGTCTTCCTCCTCGGTAACCCGCCGCCCCTCTCCGGGTGCGCTGCCCGTGGCGCTCGCGGCTCGGTTGGGTGACCCTGCCACGGCAATGACCAAAATGGACCTTCCCTCCGACGACTCCACGCTCCGCGAAACCGCGGCGCGGTGGACCGTGCGTCGCGACCGCGGACTATCCGCCGCCGAGTCGATCGAATACGAACTTTGGCTGGCAGCCGATCCCCGGCACGCCGCGGCCATCCAACGCGCCAGTGGCGCGTGGTCGCAACTCGATCGCATTCCCGAGGCTCTGGCCCAACAGACATTGGCCGAGGCGACTCGCCGGCGGCGATTCTGGCGCCGGGGTCTTTCGCTGGGCGCACTCGCCGCCGCCGCCGCCGTGGCCTTCGTGGTCCGTTTCGCCTGGCAAGGCCACACGACCCCGTCCCCAGCCCCCGCCTCCGCGACCCCCTCCTCGCTTGCCACCGGCCCGCGCCTGCTGACGTTGGGCGACGGCACCACGGCCTACCTCAACGCCAGGAGCGAGATTGTTGAACAGTTCACCGCAGCCGAACGGCGCGTACTGCTCACCCGAGGCGAAGCCTTCTTCACGGTCACCAAGGATGCCGCGCGGCCCTTTGTGGTGGCGGCGGGCGGACTGCGCGTACGCGCCGTCGGCACCGCTTTCAATGTCAACCTAACGGCAGAGCAGGTGGAGGTGCTCGTCACGGAAGGGAAGGTGCAACTCGCCACCACCCCCGAAATCGCCGGGGAGCCCAAACCAACCTCCAGCCCTCCGTCCCTGCTCGAAGCCGGGCAACGCGCCGTGGTGGCCGATGCCCCGCCCGGACGGTCCCTGACGGAACCCGCCATTGTCATCACCCAGGTCGACCCCTCGTCCATGGCCCGGGCCCTGGCCTGGCAGGACGACTTGATCCGGCTTGGCGGAGCCACGCTCGCGGAGATTGTCACCGAGTTTCAGCGTCGCTCCGGCAATCGCGTGTTGCTGGCCGACCCCGCGCTCGCACAGATGCGCATCGGAGGTCGCTTTCGGGCCGACGATGTCGAGGGCTTCGCGAACATTCTGGCGACCATCTACGGAATCGACATGGAACGCTCCGCCGACGGCACCCTGGTGCTTCGGAAAAGAAAGGTGGATTCGCGATAGCGGGATTTGAGGGGATGCGCGTCATCCCAGTGCTGCCGGCCTTACGGCCGGTGGAAAACCTCATCCATGCTTTTCCTTGTTCGCCAGATTGTCAGGTCGACGGGCCTCCAGCTGGCGCTCGGGCTGATCCTCAGCCATGGTCTCTCACCGGATTCGCTTTGCGCATCCGATGGGACGCCCAAGTCGTTTGCCTTCACGGCGGCGGCGGCCGAGGTGACGCTGGAGTCGTTCTCCGATCAGACGGGCGCGCAAGTCGTCTACCTGATCGACGACGTGCGCGGTGTAGCGACCAATCCCTTACGCGGTTCCTTCGCGGTGCGCGAAGCGCTCGAGCGGCTGGTCGCCGGTACCGGGCTCAAGGTGATGCAGGATGGGGGGTCGGGTGCCTTCGTGATTACGCGTGACCGCACGGCGCGGTCACACACGGAGGCATCGCTCAAGTCAGCCACCGAAGCCCCCCAGACCATGAAAAAATCCCTCCCCTCGCGACTCGCTGCTGCCTTTGGCGCAGTCGCCACCGCGGTGCTGTCCGCCCAAACAGCACCGCTTGCATCCACCCCCCTCGAACCAAAAAAGGACGAGGTGGTGGTGCTTTCACCCTTCACTGTCAGCACGGACCGCGACGTCGGATTTGTCGCCGCTTCCTCCCTCGCTGGCGGGCGCATGGCCACCGACCTGAAGGACACGCCCCTGGCCTACTCGGTCCTGACCAAGGAGTTTCTTGAGGCCCTCGCCATCACCGACACCGAAACCGCCATGGACTGGGCGGTCAATTCCTACCAGGCCCGTGGCGACGTTCAGGACCGCATCCAGAATCTGGACGGCGGCACGCGCACACGCGCCCGCGGCGTCATCGTCAAGCAGCTCCGCAACTTCTTCGCCCAGGGCGTGCTGACCGATGTCTATGCCCAGGATCGCATTGATTTCGCGCGCGGCACCAACGCCCTGCTCATTGGCAACGGCGGTCTTGGCGGAGCCACCGTCCTCATGACCAAGCAGGCCACGTTCGACAAACGCAAGGGAGAGCTGGCACTGAGTTTCTCCGACCAGGGAACGAAACGGGCGACCCTCGATTTCAACCAGCCCATCGGCGACAAGGTGGCCTTCAGAGCCAGCTTCCTGAAAGAGGACTCGACTACCTGGCGGGACAATACGCGGAGCCGCCGGGATGGCATCTACCTGACGGCATCTGCACGTCCGTGGAAGAAAACCCGGATTCGCGCGGACTATGAGGACTACAAGTCGAAAGAACTCCTGGGAGTCAATGGTCTCAACGACCGGGTCTCCGGCTGGGATGGCATCACGGTCGTCGATGCACCGATCGGAACCCTGCCGGGTGGCGTGAACTCCAACGCGGTGGGCATCGAGCGGGTGGGCTCGTCCACCAGCCCCTACATGCTCATTCTCCCCGGATACAACAACTCGACGGTCTACAACTTCGCCAACACGTGGCGGACGATGGGCGGTGGCGCGACGACGGCGACCCCGGTTGACGGTGTCCTGCCGGTCAGCACCTCCAGCCTTGGCGCTGCCGGCTCCCGCATCACGGGAGTGCAAAACGAGCCCGTGAGCCGCTTCGACATTGCCACCGCCAAGTCCAAGTTCTTCGTCCCGGCCCCGAGCTACGTATACCTGCCCGAACTGCCCTACACTTTCAGCCAGGTCCTGAGAAATAAGTCGGTCTACCTCGATCAGCAAATCGGCGACGACTTCTTCCTGCAACTGGCACACAGCGCAACGCTCGGTGGACGTCTGACGAATCTGGCCCCGCAGCGGTTCACCGAGGTGTATGTCGATGTCACCCGCACGCTGCCGGACGGAAAGAACAACCCCTACTACCTCGAGCCCTTTGTCGAAACCACACGGGATGACCGGGGCGAAGGTCTTTCCGACACCAAAGAAACGAGGGCGGCTCTTGGATACGTAAAGGAGAATACGCGCTTTGGCTCCTTCCGCCTGAACGTGATGGGAGGCTTGAGCGAAGTCGATACGACCAACCGGACCTATACCTACGTCATGGCCCGCAATCCCGACATTCGCCAGCGGCCGGTCAACGACTCGCCGGGATACCGCTACTACCTGAACGACCCGAACCGGCCCTACGGATTCCCATCCCAGGTGACCTACGTCGATTCGATCGCCGGGACCAGCTCCACCTATCAAGTCCAGGATCTGCTCAATCTCAATTACACCGATGCCAACAACCGCACGGCCGAACGACACTTCGACTACGTGCAGGCCTCCGCCTTCGCCAAGCTGTTCAAGGACCGCCTGGTCTTGCTGGCGGGAAAACGCTGGGATCGCTTCCGGGTCCAGACATGGAATGCCCTGCACACCAACACGCGGGCGGCCTATCCGACCGATTGGGACGGCAGGACGCTCCTGCACGACCCCGATGCACCCGCGAACTACTGGAGCCTGACCTCGACCCAACGGGGACTCTACAACCCACCGATTCTCGATCAGAGGGTCTCCACCGACACCTACGGCGGCATCATCAACGCGACCAAGTGGCTCGGCGGTTTTTACAACTTCGCTCAGACCTATGACACATCCCGTGTCGTTCTCGCCATCAACGGAAACGTGTTGGAGCCTACGGTTTCAAAGGGATGGGACGCCGGCATCCGTTTCAGCCTGCTCGACGGCCGCATCAATTCGTCGATCTCCAAGTACGGCACCACCGCCACCCATACGGCGACCGGGGCGGACCGGAACGAGATAGGAATTCTCACCCGCTCCAACGCACTGAACGATCTCTCAGTCGACGGCATCAACGCCCGAGGACTCGGCCTGGTACCGCAGCCCTATCAGGACTATCAGGACGCCTGGGCCAACGGCTACGAATTTGAGGTCGTGGCCAACGTCACCAAGGACTGGCGTCTGACGATGAACTACGCGCTGCCCGAGAACTACTCGAACAACCGCTATCCCGAGACCCTGGCCTATTGGGCGGCGAACAAGGCAACCCTCAGGCAGATCGTGCTCGACACGGGAGCGGTCATCGACTCCGCCACCAATCTTGCTTCGAATCCCGGAGTGGCGACGTCGGCGTCGCCCGACATCACCACCGCCATTTCGAACTGGAACTCCATGCAGAGCTTCATCTCGACCGCCGAAGCCAATGCACCCATCGTGAGCACGGCGTACAAGTACACCGCCAACGTTTACACGGACTACCGGTTCAGCGAGGGAAGGTTGAAGAACCTGCGGATCGGCGGCGGCGTGCAGTTCCGGAGCAAAATCCTGCTCGGAAACCGCGGATCGGACACCATCGTCAATCCCGCCAATCCGCTCACGGCCATCGATGATCCGTCTGTCGACGCCAATACGCCCGTTTACATGGAAGCGTGGCACATGGCGACGGCGACGATCGGTTACGAATTCAAGGTCTGGCACGACATGCGGCTCAACTTGAACCTGAACGTCAGCAACCTGCTCGACCGCAAGGACCAGATCTACAACTCGGCAGGACTGCGGCCGAAAAACGGCGACATCAATTCGCCGGCCCGCGTCATGAGCATGGTGGGATACTACCCGGATCCGCGGACCTTCCGGCTGACCGCCCGGCTGAACTTCTAGACGGGTACGTTACCGCACCGCGAATCTTCGCAAACTTCGGTCCGGTCCGGCCCCGCCGGGCCGGACCGCGGCCCGCGTACTGCTCTTCTCCGGGACGCGAGTCGCGCCGTAGGCGAATGCCCGCCTCGAGGGGCGAACCCGGGAAGCCCCAGGGCGGCGTCGGCGGGCGCTGCGGCCACTCTCACTCGCGGCCGGGTTCCTCAATCGCGCCAGCGCGAGTCCATTTCAGGCTCTTCGATCAAGTGCGAACAACGGGTCCTGTGTGCCGACCCGATGCTCGCAATCACCAGCTACCCCGGCACACTCGCGTCCACCTGAGCCCGTCGCGGCTCCTTCCCATGGCCCCCTCCTCCGGACCTTTCAGCCCCGCTTCACGGCTCACACGGCGCACTTTCCTGAAACACACGGCACAGGCGACGGCCGCGTTCGGCCTGCCGACGCTGCTGCCCGCCACCGCCTTCGGAGCCAAAGGCAACACGCTGCCCAGCGCCCGGATCAACCTTGCAGTCATCGGCCTCGGCAATCAGGGCGCCGGGCACCTCCTGGGCGGCGGCTGGACCTATGTGCCAGGTGGATACATCTCGCGCGACGACGTGCAGGTGCGGGCCGTCTGCGACGTGCAGCGCGACCGGCTCACGCGGGCCCACCGACGGTGCAACGAGGTCTACGCCGAACGATTCAACCGTCCGGGCTACACCGACGTGGCGGCGTACAGCGACTTTCGTGAGGTGCTGGCCCGGCCGGACATCGACGCGGTGCTCCTCGCCCTTCCGTTCCACTGGCACGCCACCCTGGCGGTGCTCGCCATGCGCGCAGGCAAGGACGTCTACTGCGAAAAGCCGATCGCCCTGACTGTAGCCGAAGCGGAGGCCGTGGTCTCCACCGCACAGCGCTACCAACGGGTTTATCAGGCCGGCACCCAGCAGCGCACGGAGTACGGCGGCAAATTCCGCACAGCGTGTGAACTGATCCGCAATGAACGGATCGGAACCCTCCGCGAAATCTACGCCTACCGCGCTCCGGGGGCCTTCTTTCCGACCCAGTGGACCTCGTCCTCCGAAGCCCCGGTGCCCGCCGGCTTCGATTGGGACCGGTGGCTCGGCCCCCTGCCCTGGCGTCCCTACGCCGAAAATACCCGCTCGACTCCCTCGGACCTCCTGGCCGGAGATGTCAACTGGAGCCCTCACCACTATGATTTTGTGCAGTGGGCGCTCAATCCGAGTCCGACGAGTCCGGTTGAAATCGAATACGACCGCGGCCGGATCCGATATCACCATGCCACCGGTGTGGTCGTGCATGGTGCAGACTTTCCCGGGGAAACCACGGGTGGACAGGGAGGCGCCTGTTTTCTGGGCAGCAAGGGCCGGCTGGCTGTGGACCGGGATCGGCTCGTCTCCTACCCTGGACATCTCGCCCGGACGCCCCTGCCCGCCGGCTCGGAACGGGTGTCCTACGTCAATGGTCACCAGAACAACTTTCTCGACTGCATCCGCACGCGCCGGCAGCCGATCAGCCACCCGGAGGTCGCCGCCGCGTCCATGATGACCGTGCTGGCGGGAGGCCTGGCCCTGGGACTCAAGCGCTCGCTCACCTGGGACCCGACAAAGCACCGGTTCATCGGAGATGACATCGCAAATCGCCACCTGTCCTACCTTCCGCGTTCGCCGTGGTCCCTCTGATCCCTGTTTCACCATGAGCCCGCGCTTCGGATTTCGCTTTTTCACCGCAAGGTGTCTCCTCGCCCTCCTGACGGCAGTCGGCGCCGCACTCTCGGCCGAGGTCGGACCCCATCCTCGTACGCTGGAACAGGCGCTCATCGAGACCCTCGAACGTTCCACCGATGTGGTTCGGAGGTGCGACGCCTGCCGCCAGTTGATTGACATCGGCACACCCGCTTGCATCCCGGCCCTCGTCGCCGCACTGAGCCAGGAGCGGGTAAGTCACGCCGCATCGAATACACTGGCGAAACTTCCTTTTCCGGAAGTAGATTCCGCCCTTCGGGGCGCTCTGCCCCAGGTCACCGGTGCCGCGCGAATCGGACTGGTGGACCTGCTGGGCATTCGCCGCGACGGTGCGGCGGTCGAACCGCTTTCCCCGCTGCTTGCGTCTGCCGACCCCGCGCTGACGGAGGCAGCGTCGCGCGCCCTCGGGCGCATCGGCAGTGACGGAGCTCTTGCCGCCCTTGAATCGCAGCCGCGCCCGTTTGTCCCTGGGGTTGCGCATGCCCTGCTCGCTTGTGCCGAGATTCGGCGCGAGGCGGGACGCACCCCCGAAGCGGCGCGCCTGTACCGCCTGCTCATGGTCGATGACTCCCCTGAGCCGATCCGATCCGCAGCGTGGATGGGCCTCGCTCGAACCGAAACGAGCCAGCGGACAGAACTGATCACCCAGGCGTTTTTCGGCGCACAGGGCCCCATCCGTGACACCGCGTTTCAGCTCCTTCGCGAGAGGCCGGATCGCACCCTTCTCGCCGCCTTCCTCGGTCGCTGGAATGAACTGGCCGCGGTGCAGCGCCTCGCCGTGATGGATGCCCACGTCGCCTTCGGCGCCGAGGCGGTACCCACCCTGCGGCTCGCAGCCAAGGACGCCGATCCGGGTGTCCGCCGGGCGGCGCTTGCGTCCATGAGTAAAACCGGGGATCCCTCGCTGGTTCCGCTCCTGCTCGAGGCCGCCGCTGCCGGTGAAATGCCTGAACGCGAGTCGGCCCGTTACTCCCTCGCACGCCTGACCGGCCCGGGTGTGGCCGAGGCGCTCGAGTCGGCACTGGAGCGCACTCCGGTTCCCCAGACGAACGAAGGACTTCGGGCCCTGGGCGAGCGGGCCGAGCCCAGGGCCGCCGCGCTTCTGCTGCGCTTCGCGGTGAACGAGGACGCGACCGTCGCCTACGCCGCGCAGCGCGCCTTGGTGCAACTGAATGATCCAGCGACATTGGCCCCCGTGCTCGACCTCGCCGTTGCGCGTACCGCCGATTCGGTGCGGCGGCCTCTCGTCCAGGTGGCGGCGAACCTGTGTGCCGACGCTCCCGACAAAGTGGAGGCGAACCGGCTCGTTTTCGCCGCCCTGCGCCGGATTCCAATCGCCGATCGGACCGCCTGGTTCGATCTACTGCCGGCCTTGAGCACGACGGAAGCATCGGCCGAAGCTGAGCTGCACGCGCTGGGTCCCGACCCGGATTCAGCCCGTGCCGCCGTGCTGGCGTTCGCCCGCTGGCACGACGCCTCGCCCACACCGATCCTGATCCGTCTGGCACGGCGGGACCCCTCCGCCCCGCTCTCGCGACTGGCCCTGCGCTCAGCCATTACTCTGACCGACCGCGAACCCTCCGGGGAACAGCGACTCATCCTGCTCGAATCAATCGCCCCCTGGGCTCAGTCACCGGAGGAAAAGGTCCTCCTTCTGACCCAATTGCGCCGAATCCGGACTCCCGCCGCAGCCCGGCTCGTCGCGACCTTCCTGGTGGATCAGGACGTCGCCGAACGCGCCGCCGCAGACCTGACCGACCTGCTCGAGGTGCAGCACGAAGCCGCTCGTCAGCTCGCCGCCACCCTCCTGCCGGAGGTGGTGAAAATCTCCAAGTCTCCCGAAACGCTGGAACGCGCGGCTCTGCTGCAGGAGAAGACCAAGTCGGGTCCCAACGGGGGGGCCCGTCCATGAAGACTGCCGTTCAACTGATCATCGTCACGGTCCGCCTTCCATTCCGCTTGTTCTCGGCGACATCCTTGCCGCAGATGGGTGGATGCTGACGCGCCCCCACTCTCGCCACGTCATCCTCCTTCTGGTCGGAATCGCCTTTTCCCTGGGAGGCTGCGGCAAGCAGGCGGAGCCGGTGGCGGCGGCGCCGTCACCCGGCTTGCAACCGCCTGCGATGGAGACCGACCTGGCTCGTACGATCAAGGAGCAGGCGGATTTCTACGTTTTCAAGACGGCCGCCGACCTTCCCGCCGACCTGACGTGGCAGGACGGGCTGGACCTGCCGGTGTTCGCCGACCCCGAGGCCAAGAAGGGCGGAACGTTTCACATGTCCCTTCCCGACTTTCCCCGCACCCTGCGAACCGTGGGGCCGGACGCCAGCGGAGGAGTGCGGGGTTACCTGCGCGACTACACGGAGCCGAGCTTGGTGAAGACGCATCCGAACCGGCCCGACGCCGTGATGCCGGGCCTGGCCGACCGCTGGGCCGTTTCCACGTCGACCCGAACGGTCTACTACCACCTCGACCCCCGGGCCCGCTGGTCGGATGGCCGGCCGCTGACCACGGACGATGTGGTCTTCACGTTCTATTTCAACCGCAGCCCTCACCTGCGCGATCCCTGGTACAATGACTTCTACACCGCCAATTTTCGTCAGCTCATCATTTTCGACACCCACACCTTTGCTTTCGTTCATCCCGAAAACAAACCCGACCTCGCTGCTCGCTTCGGGGATATGGTACCCTACCCTCGCCATGCTTTCCAGGACTTCGGCGCCGACTGGTTGGAGCGGTTCCAATGGCGGGCGCTGCCCCGGATCGGGGCATACGAGTTGCTCGAAAAGGACATCGAGAAGGGACGCGCCATCACGCTGAATCGGGTCAAGAACTGGTGGGGCGAAAACCACCGCTTCCTGCGGGGCCGCTTCAATCCCGACCGGTATCGGCTCGAAGTCATCCGCGATCCGGACAAGTCGGTCGAGGCCTTCGCGCGGGGCGACCTCGACCTCGTTTCCTTGGGAACGCCCAAATTCTGGTTCGAAACGCTGCCCGACACGCACCCGGAGGTCACCGCGGGCAGGATCGTCCGCTTCAAGTTCTACAACCGCATTCCCCGCCCCGACTGGGGAATCTGGATCAACTGCGCCAAGCCCCTCCTTGACACGCTCGACGTGCGGCTCGGCCTCCATCACGCAATCGACATCGACCTGGTCTGCACGCAGTATTTTCGGGGCGACGCCGAGCGACTTCAGACGCGCTCCGATGGCTACAGCTGGCGGACGCACCCCACCCTCGTTCCCCGCCCCTACGATCCGGAGAAAGCCCGCGCGCTCTTCGCCAAGGCAGGGTTTGCCCGGCAGGGTGATGACGGGGTGTTGATCGACGGTTCAGGCCGGCGACTCTCCTTCACCCTGACGACGGGACGCCAGGAATTCCGGGACATGCTTCCCATCCTCAAGCAGCAGGCAATGAAAGCGGGCCTCGAACTCCGGCTTGAGGTGCTCGACAGCACGACCGGCTTCAAAAAGGTCCAGGAAAAGAACCACGAGATCTCGCTGCTGGCCCTGAACCGCGCCGTCGAGCTGTATCCACGCTATTGGGAACGTTATCACGGCTCCAACGCCTACACCGACGCGTACAGCCTGAACGGAAAACCGGTGACCACCGCAACCGGAAGCGTGGCCAATCCGCATCCCACCCAGGTCAAAACCCAAACCAACAACATGACCATGACGTTCCTTCCGGAACTCGACCGCCTGATCGAGGCCTATGACCGGGCGGAGTCATTGTCCGAACTCAAACGGCTCGCGGAACAGATCGAAGCCACCATCCACGCCGACGCCGGCTGGATCCCGGGCTGGAAATTGCCGTTCTACCGCGGGGCCTACTGGCGCCACATCAAATGGCCGAAGGGCTTCAACGTCATGCAAAGCCGTACCCCCGAGGAGTACTTCGTCCATTGGATCGATCCTGAGGAAAAGAAATCCCTCGACGAGGCTCGCCGCACCGGACGCACCTACCCGGCCGAACTCCAGGTCTTTGATCAGTTCCGGGAACGGTAGGTCTGGAGGTCCGAGGCGACCCGCGGCCGCGGTGGGACATGCCGGTCATGGCTCCACGAGACGCTGCTCGGGCGACGCCGACAGATCCGGGACATGCTCGCTCGTCCGGCCGTCAGGCCATCGCACCTGGATGCGGGTCGGAGGCTGGTTCTCCGGGAAACCGACAAAGATCACCGCGGTCGACTGCCCGGCCCCGCAGGAACCGGCGTACACTTCACTGACTGATTCCTTGCCGTCGGACTGTGTCACCGTGACCCGCGCACCCACGGCCTGCGGATTGCCGCTCCTCCCGCGCAGGCGGAGCGCAAGAAACCGACGACCCGCCTCGGGTCGATTCCGGAACGCGAGGAGGGGAGCATCATTGCGGCTGACCACCAGATCGGGTGCCCGATCCCGATCAAGGTCGATCGCCACCACGGCACGGGCGTCGCCCGGCACACTCCATCCGCTCCGGCTGGTCTCGATCACTTCGAATCCCCCGCGACCGTTTCCTTTCAGGAACACGCCCAGCCCACCTTCAAAGCGTCCAATCGTCGGAACGGGTGCCCGGCTGTTCTGCGCCACCACCAGGTCGGCCAGTCCGTCGCCATCCCAGTCGCCCGCCACCACCCCTTGCCAGGGAGCCAGCTGCGCCCGGCGGGGGAGAGGCTCAAAACGGAATCGGCCTCCCGGCTGGCTCAAAAACACTCCGCTGCGAAACTCCGTCGCCGTCCAGCTTTGCGCCGCAGCCAGCGGGCCCTCACCGAGGACCTCCCCCAGCGTGGCACGGGCAAAGTCATTGATCTTCGGATACCGGCGTCGCAGCGCCGGAAGTGAAACCGCCAGCTGCTTCAACGTGCGGCGAGGCACGACACGCCCTCCCTCCTCGGTGGCCTCGATCAACACGGGGGCCGCTCCTTCGCGAAACTCGCCTAGGTAGATCCGTTCGGGATGCTCCGGTGTCGCCTGGTAGGGGGTGTTGAGTCCGACATTGCCCGCCACATAGTCCGGCCGGCCATCCCGATTGAAGTCCGCCGCGGCAAGCGTGGTCCACCACCCGAGGCCCGCCGACGAAAACCCGGCTTCCTCGGATCGGTTGTCAAAGGCCTTTCCGTCGCGGTTCCTCCAGTACTGAACGCCACCCCAGTCGAGCGTCAGCAGGAGGTCGATCCACCCGTCGCCATCGACATCCGTCCACAGCGCCGACGTCACCATGCCAGCCTCGGCCAGACCGGGTGCGACCGAAGCCGTCACGTCCTGCCAGCGTCCTCCGCGTCGTGACACCAGGGCGCTGCGCGGCGGAAGCGGAAACTGCCCCGGAGCCACCCGGCCTCCCATGAACACATCGAGGCTTCCATCACGATCAAAGTCCGCCGCCGCGACCGCCCCGGCGGTGATCGGCAGCGGGGGGAGCGGATCCGGCGCCTCCGGCAGGAAGACGCCCCGCCCCCCGTTCAAGAGCAGGCTCGGCTGGTAGGCCGGCGCTCCGGCCGGCAGAACCGAACCTCCCCGGCTCACCCACACGTCGAGTCGTCCATCGCGGTTGGCGTCGAACACCAGCAGCGGGCCGTCATTGACCTCGTGGGGGGTCGTTTGGGGTCCTAGGGACGACGACACCCAACGGTCGCCCGGACCGCGCGCCAGGTGTCGGGGCAGGTCAAGCGTACTGCCCCCGACCAGGAGGTCATCGGTTCCGTCACCTTCCAGATCCGCCACGGCAAGCGCTGGTCCGCGGCGATTGTGCCGCACGGGCAGCAGCGGCTGCGCCGCCGTCTCCTCAACGTCGGCTTCCCGCACCGTCACCGCCAGACCCCGCTCCCCGGCCTCTTCATGAAAAAGCGTCACCCGCTCCGGCCCCGCGTCACGGCCGGCGTTTCCGCCCGCCGCGGACGGCTCCGTCACCTCGTAGCGACGGTCAGCGGCCAAGTCCTCCAGCACTTGCCGCACACCGGAGGGCCACTCGAGGGTGAGGCGGCGCACGCGCGTCTGTTCGCCCAGGCCAAAGTGCAGCACCGGCTCGCTGCTGGACAGGTAGCCGCGCGCGATCGTCAGCGTCCGAACCTGCACGCCGGCCTCGGTTTCAACCCGGACGATGGCACCGACGCCCTGGCGGTTCGAGGTCGTTCCGCGCAGCGCGATGACGAGGCGGTGCCCGCTGTCGCTGTCATTGCGGAGCAGGGTCGGTGGGGCGCCGAAATTGGTGTAGGCCAGGTCGAGATCCCCGTCCCCGTCAAAGTCCGCAAAGGCCGCCCCAAAGCTGACGCCGCGCTGATTGAGCCCCCAGGCGGCACCGATCTCCTCGAACCGTAGGTCACCGTGATTGCGATACGCCAGATTCGCCTCGGCCAGGACGGGACTGGATCGCATGATGCGAATCCGCTCCGCCGGGCTCTCGGCCACCATCATGCGCGCAAGGAGGTCGAGGTTGTGCAGCTCGCGCACCATGCCATTGGTCACGTGCAGGTCGATTCGGCCGTCATTGTCGAGATCCTCAAAACGCACCGACCACGTCCAGTCCGTCGCCGCCAGGCCCGCGAGGTAGGCCGCCTCCTCGCATCGTCCGGTGCCGGTGTTGAGAAACAGCGTGTTCCGCAGCAACTGGGGCGCCGCCTCGGGTGTGACCCGAGGGTCGCGAGCGACGGTGCGCGAATCCGCCATGCCGCGCTGGTCCTTCGCGTGACTGACCGCCGCCATGTCCGCCACCAGCAGGTCGATCCGGCCGTCATTGTCGACATCACCCACGTCGGAGCCCATGGCCGAATAGGGGGTGTAGGGCAGCACCAGGCCGGCAACATTGCGGAAGGTACCGTCGCGCTGATTGCGATAGAGCTGGTCGGGCACGGCGAAGTCGTTCGCCACATACAGATCCGGCCAGCCGTCCTGATCGTAGTCCCACCAGGTCACGGAGTGCCCCTGGGTTTCACCCGTGATGCCGGCCGCGGCGGTGACTTCGACAAAGCTCCCTCGACCGCGGTTCCGGAACAGCCGGTCCGGCTGGCCGTTCGGCCGGTTCTTGGCGTCGAGGAGGTTGGTCTGAATGTAAACATCGAGCCAGCCGTCTCGATCATAGTCGGCAAACGCCGCCATGCCCGAGGCGTCGGAGAGCGCGAGACCCCGCGCCGCCGCCTCCTCGCGAAACGTGCCGTCGCCCTGGTTCATATAGAGTCGGTTGGGCGCTCCAAAGCGACAGAGGTACAGATCGAGCCGGCCGTCGTTGTCGACATCCACAAAGGTGGCGCCTTGCTTCCAAATCGCCGCCTCCGCGCCGACATCGCCCACGCCGGCCCGTTCGGTGACGTCGGCAAAGGTCCAGTTGCCCAGGTTGCGATACAGGCGACAGGACTCGGTCTTGCTCACGACAAACAAATCGGGACGTCCATCCAGGTCAAAATCGCCGACGGCCACGCCCGTGCCGATCGCCCCCACGGAAAACTCCTGGTAGCGTTCCCACCACATGGTCGGATCGTTGTACCGGTTCTCGATGGTCACGCCGGTGCGTGCCGGAGCCAGGCTCGCGAACAGCGTGGGCCCTCGGGGCCCGGAGCGTGCGGCAAACGGTTGGCTGATGACCAGGGGTGCCTCGGCACCGCGCGCATCGGGGTGTCCAAGACCAAGCACTACGGCCAGCGCGGCCGAGGCCAGATAGAAGCACATCACGCCTCGGAACGGCAGGGAAACCAGGCGAAGGACGGGAAAAACGACGAACGACATGAGGGGACATGGGACCGCGTCACGGCGCTGGCCGGACCAGCCGATCCCGGAGACCACGGTGGCTCCAATCCCCCGCGTGGTGCAATCCCGGAGCGAAGCGGCCGATTGGCCGGCTGCGTGCGGGAGGAGCTTGATCCGGTGCGTTCTTTTCATTCATCTGCCCCGCCCTTGCCTGTCCCCTGCCTGCATGCGATCCCCTTCTCGCGTTCGAACCTTTCTCTGGCTGAGCGTTCTCCTGGGTTGCGCGGCGCTGGTGATCACCACCGTCCGCATCCGCTGGGCGCGGATCGATCACATGAACGGAATGGCCCAGTGGTCGGTCTCGCCCTCCCGGGTCGATGCACAATCGCCCACCGGCTATGCCGACGGCAGGCGGGTGGGGTTGTCGCCCGGGCGCAGCGAAGAGGCATTCCCCTGGATCCTCCAGACCCAGGCGCTGGTGACCGGAGGACCCTGGAGGCCCGAGCGCGTGGACTACGACAACGCCCCCTTGGGCCGGGAGCTCCACGATCCGTGGCTCTATCGACTCTGGCTGGCGCTGGTGGCACAGGTGGATCACCTGGTGTCCGGGCAGTCACTCGCACTCGCGGCCGAACGTGCGACGCGGTGGGCCGACCCAGCGCTCCAGCTCCTGTTTCTCGGGAGTGTCGGTGTCTGGATCGGGCGGCGATTTGGCGGACGCGCCGCCGCGCTCGCCAGCATCCTCTGGGTGGCAGGTTTTCCCCTGGCCACCGATTTCCTTCCCGGCGCGCCGTCGCCCCGGGGCCTCGCGTGGGTCTGTCTGGCCACCGGCTTGCTGGCGATCGTCGCGGCGACGAGCGCGCTGACTGATGCGGGGCGACGCCGCGCCTTCGCCGTGGGCGGCATCGCCGCGGGCGTGGGGCTCTCGCTTGATTTCCTGCCCCAGTTTCTGGCGATCGTGGGAGTCAGTTTGGGTGCGATCACGACGTTGGCACTCATGGGTCGCCGCAGCGCCACGCCGACCGACCCCATGGATCCTCGCGGCTGGCGGTGGTGGGCGCTGTGCGGCGCGTTGACCAGCCTCGCCGTGCTGGCCCTCGGCCACCTGCCAGAGGCTCCGGTCTGGCGGGCGGGGAGGCTGCATCCCGGGCACGCGATCGCCTGGATCGGCTGGGGCGAACTCCTCGTCCTGCTCCATTCCTGGATACAGACCCGACGGGCGCCCTGGCGCAGCGGCTCCGGCATCGTCGCAAGCGCGGCGGCCCTGGTCCTGCTGGCGGGGCTGCCTGCAAGTCTTTATTTTTCGGATACGCCACTCGTCGCACCGGCCGAGGCGCTCGACGGCCGTCTCTCACCCCTCACCGATCTGGTCGCCTCAAGCTTGAGTCAGGCGTTTAACCAGGAAGGCGCCCTTCGTCTGTTCATCGCCACCTTGCTCCCCTGGCTCACCGCACTGGTCGGCATCGGGCTGTGGTGGGCGCGCGTCCGGCGAGGGCAGAACGCCACGCCCGGAGGCGCGGCACTGGGGGCGGCGATCCTCTTGCTCCTGCTCGCGTCCCTGGAGCTCCGGGCTTTCGCGCCAGCGGGTGTCGGATTGCTGGTGCTGGCGGTGGCGTTGGTGGCGCGCGACGACCGGGTCGAGCCGCGCGCATTCGACTTTGCAGGATTGCCGCTGCTGGCCGGCGCGGCGGCGGCGTTTCCCGGTTTTCTCCTGCAATGGCCGGCGACCGGTGAGGCAGGACGCACCGCGCTCGGACGCGGCGATGTCGAGGCGATCGTGGAACGCGACCTCGCCTTTTGGCTGGCCAGACAAGCAGCAGGAAAGCCGGCCATCGTGCTGGCGTCCCCGGCGGTCAGCGCCGCGCTCACCTACCACGGCGGACTGCACGGGGTGGCATCGCTCCACCCCGACAATGCCGAAGGCCTGCGGGCGGCTCTGCGCATCGCCCGCGCCACATCCCCCGACGAGGCCCTGGCTCTCCTTCGGCAGCGCGAGATTCGTTACCTGGTCCTGCCGTCGTGGGATCCCTTTTTCGACGCTTCAGCCCGGGTCGGAACTCCGGCCGGAGCCGCCTCATTTGTCGGCGCGCTCCGTCGCTGGGTGCCTTTGACCTGGATCCGGCCCCTTCCCTACCGTCTCCCCAAAATCGGCGGCTTCGAACAGGAGTCGGTGGTCGTCCTCGAAGTCATCGAAGACCAGGACGAGGCGCGGACCTTGAGCCTGCAGGCCGAGTACTTCCTCGACATGGGATGGATCGACCTCGCCTCCGGGCTGCGCCGCGAACTCCAGCGATTCCCCGCCGACCTCGGAGCCCGGACCGCCCTCGCCCGCGTCGAAGCCGCCCGCAATGACGGCGAGGCGTTTGCCGCGAGCTTCAATGCCCTGCTCCCCCTGCTCAGCGCCGGGGCGGATCGATCACTCGCCTGGGACCGACGCGTCAGCCTCGCCGCCCTACTCGCCCAGGGCCAGCGCCCGGACCTCGCCGAGATTCAGCTGCGCCGCACCATCAAGGACGCGAGCGAGTCCCGCCTGCGTGCCCTGTCGACCGGAGCCCTTTTCCGCTGGCTCGCTCTCGCCCGTCGATTTGGCGTCGAACTCCCCGATCCCTCCCTCCGCCAACTCGCCCCCGACCTCCTCCCCCCCGACCTCGCCGCCCGCCTCAAGCCCTAGCAGGACGATCGCCGCAAGCACCCACGGCGACTTCGAAGCCTGGACCGAGTGCAAAGCGTGAGGAGCGCATCTGGCGCTGCAGACCAAGAACCGCAGAACCAACCTGTGACCTAGTGGGCAAAGTCGGGTGCGGTTTCGGTTGCTCGCAGCGGTTGCGTTTTCGACGCCAGGCACGGCCGCGAGGGCCGGCCCTACAAGGCCCGGAGACTGACCCGTCATTCGTCAATCCGCCCGTTTCGCCCTTCACTTTTCGCCCTTCGCCCTTCCAGCCCCTCGGGCTGGCCCCGTCATTCGTCATTCGTCATTCGTCATTCGTCATTCCGCCGCCGCGCTGCGCTGCGCGGCGGCGGCGGCTTCTCCCTTGCGCCGCCACGGGCCCGCGTGTTGGGTGGCCGGCATGACGCCCCAGGTGCTGCTGGTCTTCATGACCCGCTTTGAGGAGTGCAAGCCCATGCTGAGCGGCATCACGCACTATGCGCGCTCGCACCATCCCTGGGATGCCTTTCTCGATGATCAGGCGCGCGCGGAGGTGGACCCGGAATGGCTGCGACGCCGGGCATGGCAGGGCGTGATCAGCCGGCACACCACACCGGCGCTGGTGAAGGAATGCGCCCGCCTGAAAGTGCCGCTGGTCGATCTGAACGACGTTCCGCCCTTCGGCGACGTGCCCAAGGTTCGGCCCGACAATGTCGCGATGGGGCACCTGGGAGGAGAACACTTTCTGGAACGCGGCTACGTGAACTACGGTTTCACCGGCTTCAAGAACAACGGGTGGTCGTGTGAGCGACGCGACGGCTTCGTCGAGGCCGTCAAGCTGGGCGGTCACCGTGTGGATGTGCTTGATACCGAGTATCCCGGTGACCTCGATCCGATCTGGGACCTGGCCCAAACCGATCAACTGGCGCAGTGGCTCAAACAACTGCCGAAACCGGCCTGCGTGATGGCGTGCAACGACCTTCGGGCCCTGCAGGTGATCCACGCTGCCCGCACCGAGGGTCTGCTCGTGCCCGAGGAGGTGGCCGTGCTGGGAGCCAACAACGACGAAGCCCGGTGCGATCTTGCCTACCCGCCGCTTTCCAGTGTGGCGACCAACGCGCACCTCTCCGGCTACCGGGCCGCGGAGTTGCTCGATGCCTTGATGCGGGGCGAAACACCCGCGGAACGCGACCTCCGGATCGATCCGTCGGGGGTTGTGACGCGTCGCTCCAGCGATATCCTGGCCATCGACGACCGCAACGTCGCCGCCGCCATCGCCTACATCCGGGAACATGCCTGCACGGGCATCTCGGTCGACAACGTGCTCGATCATGTCGCACTTTCCCGCAGCCAGCTGGAGAAGCGCTTCCGCACTTACCTGGGACGTTCCCCTCAGGCCGAGATCCGACGCATCCAGGTCACCCGCATCAAGCAGTTGCTGATGGAGACGGATTTCCCTCTGAAGAAAATTGCCGACCTCACCGGTTTCGAGCACGTCGAATACATGTGCGTCGTCTTCAAACGCATCACCGACCAGTCTCCGGGAAGCTATCGCTCACAGCGGCAGTCCGCCGAGAAGTCGACCTGAGAGAGGCCCAGGCCGGGTCCGGCTCGACACCGCCCCGGAGACAAGACATGCGTGATCCCATGAGCATCCGCGCCGCAACCGACCGCCCGGCCGCCGGCCCTCCTGGCACCCGCCTTCTGAAAACTGTGATCGGGCTGCGCCAGGCGCTCCTTCTGCTCTTCGCCGCCGGCGTAATCTCCGCCGCGCCCGGCGACCCTCCGCCGCCCGCGCCGATGCCGCCTTCCGCCTCCCTGAAATCAAGCCTCTCCCAGCACCCATTGTTTGCACCCGCCAACCTCCTCGCGTGGTGCATTGTTCCCTACGACAACCAGCACCGCACCCCGGCCCAGCGCGTGGAGATGCTGCAACGGCTCGGATTCACCCAGTACGTCTGGGACTGGCGTCAGGCGCACCTGAAGGACCTGCCCGTCGAAATCGAACGTGCGCACGCGGCAGGCATTCACCTGCGCGGTCTCTGGATCTGGATCGACGCCCGGAACGACACCCTCGGTCGTTTGAGCGATGCCAATCAGGACGTGCTCAAGGCCGTCAACCAGGCCGGCCGGCCGGTTGAGTTCTGGGTGGGGTTTCACGCCAATGTGTTCACAGACGGCGATGACGCCGCACGCGTGGCCCGTGGGGTCGCCTGGGTCTCCTTTCTCCGCGACCTCGCCAAGGCAACCGGAAGCTCAATCTCGCTTTACAACCACGGTGATTGGTTTGGGGAGCCAGAGAACCAGGTGAAGATTATCACCGCCGCCGGGCCCTCCGGGCTCGGAATGACCTACAATTTTCATCACGCGCACCACCAGATCGGGCGATTCGCCACGCTGCTGCCGATCATGCTGCCCTACCTGAAGGCAGTGGTGCTCAATGGCATGAATCCGGATGGACCCAAGATCCTGCCGATCGGGGAAGGCACACACGAGCTTGGCATGATCCGCCTGCTTGTCGCCTCCGGATACCAGGGTCCGCTGGGCATCCTCGGTCACGTCGAGGACGAGGACGCCGAAAAGGTGCTTCGGCGAAACCTCGCCGGGCTGCAACGGCTTGTCGCCCCCTGAAGCGAGGCGTCCGCCCGTCCGCCCACCCCCGCGGCCGCCACGCCCGCGTGGCAAGGGTCTCAACTGTCGAGCAACCACTCTCATGGAGGGTGGCGCGGGCTTCCGCTAGAGTGACGTCCGCCTTCCCGCGCTTTCTCCCCTCGACTGTCGTACCGTGTCGTCTCCCCGCCCCTTGCATTGGGTGTGCCTAATCACCCTCGCCTGCCTGATCGCGCAGGAACCGCGTGTCCTGGCGGCGGATGCTCCTGTTTCAGCGGGAGCCCTGCCCGAGGTGGGCTGGGTGCTTGAACTCCTCAGGGAAACGACGGGAAAGAAGATCCTATCGGGACAACAGGAGCGCATCGACTGGTTCGGCTTGGACAATGAGGTCAATATCGACTTCGTCCGCCAGACCACCGGGCTGACACCGGCCGTGCGCGGGTTTGACTTCATGTTCTACACCCACAGCGCCGGCGGCCGGCAGGGCCAGCGGGCGGCCGAACGCGCCATCGTGTGGGCGCGCAAAGGCGGCGTGGTGCAATTCTGTGTCCATTGGTTCGTCGATACCGGATCCGCCGCGGGCAATCCCAAGTTCTACACCAACGAAACCACCTTCGATCTCCGGCAGGCCCTGATCACCGGCACTCCGGAGAACGTCGAACTGCTTCGCGAGATGGACCTCATGGCCGAGGAGTTGAAAAAGCTCCGCGATGCACGCGTGCCCGTCATCTGGCGGCCGTTTCACGAGTGCAGCGGCGGCTGGTTCTGGTGGGGGGCCAAGGGGCCGGAACCCTTCAAACAGGCCTACCGGCTCATGTTTGACCGGTTCACCCGCGTCCACGGCCTGAACAACCTCATCTGGTGCTACAATCCGACGGAAACGACCGGGGCGCTCGAAAGCTGGTACCCGGGTGACGACGTGGTCGACCTGATCGGACTCGACATCTACCCCTCGGCCGGAACCCATCCGCACTACGCCTCGGTGTATCAGCACTTCCGTGACTTCACCGGCGGAAGAAAACCCGTCACCCTGACCGAAAACGGCGCGATCCCCGACCTCGATGCGATGTTCGCCGCCGGCGCGGGGTGGCCCTCCTTCTGCACATGGAACGGATTCGAATCGGACTCGGCCCAGAACTCCGCCAGTTTTCTCCGGCGGGTCTACCAGGATCCGCGCACCGTCACTCTGGAAACCATGCCGGACGTCTACCGGCGTCTCAGCCAGCCGCCTTTCATCACGGTCGCGCCAAGCGCAACCCAGGTCCGAACCGGTGACACGCTGGCGCTCGCGGTCACCGCAGGAGGCAGTGGCCCGCTCTCCTACCAATGGACGAAGGATGGTTCGCCGGTGCCGGGGGCGACCGGACCGACCCTGTCCTTCTCCCGGGCTGCAATCTCCGACGCCGGTGCCTACCGTGTCATCGTCCGGAATGGCTTGGGTGAAGCCACGAGCGCAGCGGCATCGCTGACCGTGACCGAGACCAACCCACCGTCGCTGCCGGCCGCCCTTGCCAATCTGTCGACCCGCGCCGCACTCGCGACGCACGGGGATGTGCTGATCGTCGGGTTCGTGGTCCAGGGCTCCGGCGCCAAGCCGCTGGTCCTGCGCGCGATCGGGCCCACGCTGGCCGCGTACGGGGTCACCAATCCGCTGGCCGATCCGAAAATCACCCTGGTGTCCAGTGCCGGCACGTGGGTGGCGGAGAATGACACCTGGCAGGCGGGAGCGCCTCCCGGTGCCATGGAGGCCGCCTTCGCCGGTGTCGGCGCCTTCAGCCTGCCGGCCGGCAGCCAGGATGCCGCCTTGCGGGTCACGCTCCCACCCGGTGGATACACGGCGCTCATTCAAAGCGCGGACGCCGTGAGCGCCGGAACCGTCCTGGCCGAGATCTACGATGCAGCCACCGACCACGCCGTGCGGCTGATCAATCTCTCCGCGCGGGGAAGCGCCTCCGCCAGCCAGCCGCTCATCGTCGGGTTCGTCGTGACGCCCCCCGCCCATCCCGGACTCCTGGTCCGGGCCGCCGGCCCCGCCCTGACGCCGTTTGGGGTCAGCGGCGTCCTGGCTTCGCCCCAGTTGACACTCACGACCGCTGCCGGTGTGACGCTGGCCGGCAACGCAGGCTGGAGCACCGATCCGGTGGCCGCGTTGGACCTCACGACCCGTTCGGCCCAGGTCGGCGCCTTTCCCTTCACCGTCGGCAGCCGGGACAGCGCTCTCGTCACGGCCCAGTCGCCCGGCGGATACACGGCAATCGTCACCGGAGCCGGCAGCGCCCGCGGCGTGGCGCTGGTGGAGGTTTACCAGCTCCCGTGAGGGGCCTTCCTCCCTCAAGTTTTCCCAATGCAGAAGACAAACCCAGAAACGCTGTCGACCCGAGAGAAGCTCTCCTACGGATTCGGAGACCTCGCGTCCGTCCTCTATTGGCAGACCTTCATGGTCTACCTGACCTATTTCTACACCGACGTCTTCGGCATCGCCGCCGCGGCCGCTGGAACGATGCTCGGCCTCAGCCGAAGCGTGGATGCGTTTTTCGATCCGGTCATGGGCATGGTGGCGGACCGGACCAAAACGCGCTGGGGCAAGTTCCGCCCGTACCTGCTGTGGCTGTGTGTGCCATTTGCGGCTGCGGGTGTACTGACCTTCACGGTGCCCGACTTTGCCGCCTCGGGGAAGCTGATCTGGGCCTGGATCACCTACAACGCCCTGATGCTGCTCTATACCGCGATCAACATTCCCTACACTGCGATGCTGGGGGTCATCACGCCCAATCCCAACGAGCGCACGACCCTCTCCTCCATCAAGTTTGTTTTTGCCTTCGGCGCCGGCATGATCGTCTCGGCCCTGCTGCTGCCCATGTCGAAAATTCTCGGCGGTGGAAATGACGCCCGGGGCTGGCAGTTGTCGTTTGTGGTCATCGGACTCGCGGCGATCTGCTTCTTCCTCATCACCTTCTTCAACACGCGCGAACGAATCCTGCCGCCGAAGGAGCAGAAGGATTCCGTGCTGCAGGACTTGCGCGACCTCGTCACTAACGGCCCATGGCTGATTCTGCTGGCGACCACCATCACGTTCATTCTCTACGTCGCCGTGCGCAGCAGTGTCACCGTGCACTACTTCAAGTACTACGTCGGCACCCAGACCCTGACCCTGCCCTCGTGGCTGCCCAAGTGGGGTGGCACCCAGGAGTGGCATCTGGAAGGACTCGTCTCGATCTTCAACACCAGCGGACAGCTCGCCTCGCTCGTCGGGGTCATGCTCGTGCCTTTCGTCGCCCGCTGGGTGGGTCGCAAGTCCGCGTTTGTGGTCCTTCTCCTCATCGGCCTCGCCAGCACCGCTTCCTTCTACCTGCTGAAACCGGACCAGCTGCTGCTCATCTTCGGCATCAATCTCCTCGGCTCGCTCACCGGCGGTCCGCTCAGCGCCCTGCTCTGGGCCATGTACGCCGACACCGCGGACTACGCAGAGTGGCGCAAGGGACGCCGCGCGACGGGGCTGGTGTTCTCCGCCTCGATCTTCTCGCAGAAACAGGGTTGGGCTCTGGGCGCGTGGGTGGCGCTCGCGCTGATGCAGAGCGTCGGTTTCGTCGCCAACGTCGAACAGACCGCCGCCTCCCGGCACGGACTCGTGCTGCTCATGAGCGTGATTCCCGCCTCGATCGGAATCCTCTCGGTGGTGATTGTTCTCTTCTATCCCCTCAATGAGCGCAAGGTCTCCCAGATTGAAGCCGACCTGAAGGCTCGCCGGGCCGCCGCCGCCTGAACCTCTTTTCCACCGTCTGTCCCGGCCCGCTCCGGACGGTGCGCGACCACTCCGCACTAAACCCCCGCCTCCCTTGGATACCACCCCTTCCCCACGTTCCGCCCAGGGTTCTGCCAGGCTGGACTCCGCTTCGCGTCGCATGGAGTCCGATCTTTTGTCCAATATCCTGCCGTTTTGGCTGAAGCATGCCATCGATACGAAACGCGGCTGTTTTCACGGCTCCGTGAGTTCAGACCTGGTGCCGGATCCCAATGCGGTGCGCGGGGCCCTGCTGACGAGCCGGATTCTCTGGACGTTTTCCGCCGCCTACCGGCGCTACCGGACGATCGAGTACCTGCGCATGGCCGACTTCGCCTATGTCGATTTGATCAGCCATTTTCACGACGCCCGGCACGGCGGATTTTTCTGGTCGCTGCGCCCGGACGGCACCGTCCTGCAGGATCGAAAGCAGGTCTATGGCCAGGCCTTCGCCCTTTATGGACTGAGTGAATACCACGCGGCGAGCGGACGCCCGGAACCCCTCGAACTGGCGATCGAGGTGCACCGCCTGCTGGAGAAACACGCCCTCGATCCGACCCATGGCGGCTACCTGGAGGCCCTCGGTCGCGAGTGGCAGGCGATTCCCGACATGCGCCTGAGCGGTGGGGACATGAACGTTCCCAAATCTCAGAACACCCTGCTGCACGTCATGGAGGCCTACGCCTGCCTGCTCCGCGTCTGGCCCAACCCCGACCTGGAACGCAGTCAGATCAGTCTGCTCAAAGTCATGCTCGACCATGTCCTGCAGGGTGATTCGGGCCACCTTGGGCTGTTCTTCAGCGCCGACTGGCAGCCCAAGAGCGATCAGGTCTCCTACGGTCACGACATCGAAGCGGCCTGGCTCCTGACCCAGGCCGGCGATGGCGTCGACGATGCACCCCTTCGTGAGCGGATTCGCAAAGCCGCCGTCAGAATCGCCGACGTGACGCTGGC
This sequence comes from Opitutaceae bacterium, assembly GCA_046346755.1. Taxonomy (GTDB): domain Bacteria; phylum Verrucomicrobiota; class Verrucomicrobiia; order Opitutales; family Opitutaceae; genus UBA6669. The sequence continues at coordinate 98,429 of JAXMHM010000017.1, forward strand.
CGAAGGCGTCGATAGCGATGGAGGTGTCATGAATCAGGGCGGTCCCCAGGGTTTGACCAACACCGGCAAGGACTGGTGGCCGCAGGCCGAGGCGGTGATCGGATTCCTCAACGCCTACGAAATCGGCCGTCAACCGAAGCACCTCGACGCCGCCCTGCGGAGTTGGGAGTTCATTGATTCCCACCTCATCGACCGCACCCGCGGCGAGTGGATCCGTTCGGTGGACCGCGACGGTCGCCCGTCCGGTGATCCTGCCAAGATCAGCTTCTGGAAGTGTCCCTACCACAACGGCCGCATGGTGCTGGAATCAGTCGCCCGGCTTCGGCGACTCGCGCCAAGCTGATCCCATGGTGTCACGCGAAGGCGCGGAGGCGCGAACGACGGGCCGCTGAACCGGCGCTCCCAAGGTTAAGACTCTCGGCGACGTGAGCCGTCGCCTTCGGTTGAAACGTCGTCGGTCAGCAGGGAATTGCTGGCGAAGGACCCCTCGACGATCTCAGCCGTCCAACTCGACGACGCCCCTCCTCCCCGGACGGCAGACCGGGTCGGTAGACGCTATACCAAAAGAAAGCCACCCGGCAGAAACGCTGCCGTTTGGCCACGATTCTCCGTCGAGGCCCACCTTGGGCGGCAAAGGAACTTAATCCCGGTGCAAAGAAACTCATTTTCGAGGAGTTCGACAAAAGCGTAGGGTCGCACCTCGTCCACCCCCTCCTCAGGGAATCACCCTTCCGGTTCCCCGGGCTGGGGCCCCAGCACCGTTCTGTCGGATTCACTCCCTTACCCCCGTGAGCTCTTCCCGCCTCGTTGCCTCGTTCTCCTGTCGTGCCCTCCTTGTGATCGCCGGCGTCTCCGTCCTCGTCAGGCCGGTCGCGGCTCAAGCCGTCACCTCCCCACCGCCCTCCACCGTGGTCCGCAGCGAGGAGGAGACCGTGATCCTCTCGCCCTTCGTGGTCGAGGCGGAGGAGGACCGTGGCTACCAGGCCACGTCCACGCTGGCAGGCACGCGTCTGCGCACCGAACTCAAGGACGTCGGCGCGGCCGTATCGGTGGTGACCTCACAGTTCCTCACGGACACGGCCTCGACCACCCTGAAGGACCTGCTCGTCTACACCACCAACACTGAGATGGGTGGCTTCGAAGGCAATTTCTCGGGTGTCAGTTCAGGCACCTTTTCCAATCCCGAGGGCGGTTTCGCCTCGCCCAACCAACAGACCCGGGTGCGTGGTCTTGCCGGCGCTGACCTGACCCGCGACTTTTTCCCGACCAACATCGGTATGGACTCCTACAACACCGAGCGGGTGGACATCTCGCGCGGTGCCAACGCCATCCTCTTCGGCCTCGGAAGCCCGGCCGGCATCATCAACAACCAGCTCAAGGTCCCCAACCTCCAGAAGGACTCCTACAAGGCACAGCTGGCCTACAGCCGCTTCGACTCGCACCGCGAGGTGATCGATCTCAATGAGTCCATCATCAAAAATGTGCTCGGCCTGCGTGTCATCGCGCTGAACGATGAACGCAAGTACCGGCAAAAGCCGGCCTACGAGGAGGACAAGCGCCTCTACGCCGTGCTGAAATGGGAGCCCAAGTTGCTCAAGAACAGCCTGACTCAGTTCCAGGTGAGCTACGAGATGGGCGACCAGGACTCCAATCGCCCACGACCCACGCCGCCCCACGACGGGCTGACGGTGTGGTACAATGTGCTCAACAAGCTCGCGCTCGACCCAACCAACAACACGGTCGCCTCCAGTCCCTTCCTCTCCGCCCACCTCGCCCAGCCCGGCCGCTGGTTCGGTCAGGTCGCGGCCATCTTCACGGACCCCAACAGCGGCGCCCAGGGCGGTGGAGGCGTTCCGGCCTCGATGGTCAACAGCGTCAACACCGCCGGCGTGCCGTTCGGCACGTGGTACGCCGTCGGCTCCTACACCTCCCGCGGCAACAGCCCGGACTTTTTTCTCAACCGCCAGTTCGCCCCGGCCGGCCAGGCCTACTCGGGTCTCTGGAGGTATCAGGAAATCCGCGACCCCTCTGTCTTCAACTTCTACGACCAGCTCCTGGACGGACCCAACAAGTGGGAAGGGGCGGATTTCCGGGCCCTGAACGCCGTCTTCCGACAGACCTTCTTCCAGGACAAGCTCGGCTTCGAACTCGTGTTTGACCAGCAGGACTTCAACCGGCGCAACTTCAACACCATCAGCTTCGACGCCGCCACGATCCTCGTCGACATGCAGTCGAAGCTGATCGATGGCTCGGTGAATCCCAATTTTGGCCGTCCCTACCTCGCCTCAGACTCCATCGGCAACGGCTTGGTCGAAAGCGACCGCGAAGCGTTCCGCGCCACCACGTTCGCCATCGCCGATTTTCGGAAGAAGGAAGGCCTGCTCCGCTTTCTGGGCCGCCATGTGGTCACCGGCGTCTACAGCGATCTCCAGGCGGATTCCTTCAACCGATTCTACAATGGCTACGCCTATTCACTCGACCTGAACGCCTATTCCAACAACGCCAACAACCGCAGCTATCCCGCCTACGCGGCGGTCCATTACCTCGGCCCCTCCATTGCCAATCTTTCCTCGCCGGCCGGAGCCAATATCGGAGCGCTGACGGCGGTCCACCGGCCGCAGGCCAGCACCACCGCCCTGGTCTTCGACGCCCGTGTCAACCAGTGGGTCAAGCCGACACTCAGCTTGCTCGACTACGAAAAAAATCTCGACCAGCTCTACTCCAGTGCCTCCAAGGCGACCAACTCGACCCAGAGCCGCTCCGCCGTCTGGCAGGCCTACCTGCTCAAGGACCTGCTCGTCGGCACGGTCGGGTGGCGACAGGATGAATACGACCTCCGCGATGCCGGCGCCCCCAAACTGGTGGCCGTGACCGGTGAGACCAACCCCTTCGATCCCACCTGGGTGCTGCCCTCCACTCCCACCATCTACGCCAAGGACTCGACGGTCAGCTGGAGCGGCGTCCTGCACGCCCCCCGCTTTGTCAAACGTCTGCTGCCAGATGGCACCGATTTCAGTCTCTCCTACAACGAGGCCGAGAACTTCCGTCCCTCCGCCGCCGTGGCCGACGTCTACGGCCGTCCGTTTTCCCCGCCTTCCGGATCGACCAAGGACATCGGGGCCACCTTGTCCCTGCGCGACGGAAAATTTGTCCTCCGGGTTGTGAAGTATGAAACCGTGCAAGCCAACGACTCGGCCACGTTCTACAACACCTTCTGGCCGGGCAACGACATCGTCCGAGCGATGAACGGGCTCCGCAGCAATCTGGTCAATGAGAACATCATCAACAAGTGGTTCGGCTTCACTCCGGGACACCCCAACTACCTCCCGATCCGGGCGAGCCTGTCTGACCCCGCGCAGGCCAATGTCGCCAACCCCACGCTCACCGCGGCGGAGCAGACCTTCCGCAACGCCTGGTTCACCCAGCGCACCGCGGCCGAGTGGCTGCGGCCGGTGGACCCGCTGCTCGCCAGTTCGTGGAAATTCACCCAACCCACCGCGGGCGGCAACTGGACGGCGACGCGTCCGCCCAATGTCGGCAACATCGCCAACACCGTCTCCAAAGGGATCGAAATCGAGGCCACCTGGAACCCGCTCCCCAATTTGCGCATGACCTTCAACGCCGCCAAACAGGAGGCCTCGCGCTCAAACGTCGGCTCGGACTTTGCCGAGTTCATCGAGAAGAATCTGCCGCTCTGGACCGACGGCGATGGCGTCCTCGCGACGAGCACCCGCAGCATGAACGGGTTTGAGGACATTCCCTACTTCGGTAGTTTCACCGGCTCGCTCCTCGGACGCGACGCCATCAACAACATGTACATTCCCTACCTCAACGCCGTCGCCGCGGAGGGATCGCCAGTCCAGGAGCTGAGAAAGTGGCGCTTCAACTTCGTAGCCAACTACGATTTCCGCAGTGGCCGGCTGAAGGGCTTCTCAGTCGGCGGCGCCGCTCGCTGGCAGGACAAGGTCGCGGTCGGTTTCCCCGTGGTGCGCAACGCCCGCGGTGTCTGGGTGTACGACGTGAAAAATCCCTACTATGGCAGCGACGAGTTGGACTACGACTTCTGGACTCGTTACGGCCGCTCGTTCAACAAGGGCAAACTCCGTTGGTCCATCCAACTCAACATCCGCGACCTGTTCGGCACCGACGACTTGATCGCGGTCTCCGCCCAGCCCAACGGACAGATCGCCTCCGCCCGCATCCCCCAGCCCAACAAGTGGACCGTGACCAACTCATTCGAGTTTTAGTCCCGCCGCCGTCACCTCCACCACGTACACCCTGGATCCACTGCGCGGTTCTGCATAGGAACAGCGGATCGCCAATCAAGGGAGAGTTCAGCCTTGCGCCCCCGCAACGCCTCCTAGGGCCCCGGACTACTCTCGCTCCAACATCACGGTGGCGTGACGGGAAATGAGAGGGGTCGGGATGTTCGCCTGCCCTCCGGGGTGGCGCCAGGTGGAGGCTTCACGGGGACCGCCTTGCTCCATCTCCCACCAGGTGACGGTCCAATTCCCGGCCGGCAAATCCTCCACCACCAGCGTTCCGGTCTCAGGTGGGCCGGGCGTTGCCGCATGCACAGAGAGTCGATGCCAGAGGTACACCATGACAAAGCGGTCACTGCGGCGCCCGGTGGCAGCAAGGGCGGGCACGGTTTGATCGAGGTCGACGTGGTGAAGCCGAAAAGCATCCGGTCCCTGATTGAGGAGCAGCACCTCGCTGCGTCCCGCCGGCACGGGTAACGTGAGGGTGGCGGGTCGCAACGGGCGCTGCGGCCTCTCCGCCTCCGCCTCCCAGGTTCGAGAAACCATGGATTCGCCCTCGCGCCGAAGCACCACGGTCGCTCCGCGAGGCCCGACATCCGTGAGGTGGAACTGCAGGGTGCCGGGTCGCTCGCGCTGCAGGTGCAGCGTCAGCCGGTCGGCCCTGCCCTGAGCCAGTAATTCCGGTTCGGCCACCACATACTCCGGAACGTCCGCCAGCAGCGCCGGCTCCCGGCCTTCAGTTGTGACCGTAATCACAGCTGGCCCGCGCACCGCCCAGTGGAAGCCGGCGCCGAGCTGGTGAGGGACGCGGGAGGCGGTTTCCACCACCGGGTCGAACGCACGCAGGGAATCGATCCGTTCCGCGAGCTTGGCCGCCTTGACAAAGCGTCCCACCGCGGCGAACTCCGCCCAGCGAGGATGATCGAGGAGGCGCTGCCAGTACCAGGTTTGCGCCGGCAACGCGTGATCCGCCATCAATCCGCTCCACACCGCCGGCACCAGCCCGGCCCCGGACTCCTTGTCCCCGGCGTTCGCGTAGGCCTGGTGATCATCCCCGATCTCTCCGTAAAACAGCGGTTTGTCGGGTGGAAGATCGATCAGCGGGAAGCGACGCACATGCGCCAATCCATTCACCGGATACACGTGGGGCTGGTAGTAGTCCATGGAGTGCCAGAGCGGACCCACGGGCGCCTCGCTCAGGCTCGTCGTCACCAGGTGGCCGTGCGGATCATTTTGCCGCAGCCAGGCCGCCATCTCGTCATGCCAGCGCACCACGTCCGTCTCTGCATGCTGAAGCCGCCATGCGTCGGTGAAGTTGACTTCATTGAAGAGCTCCCACGCCAGGACCGCCGGGGAGTGGCCGTAGCGGGCCGTCAGGTACCGGAGTTTGGTGCGGGTGTGCCGACGGGCCTCCGGTGCGGTGAAGAAGTCGGCCGGTCGCTGCAAAAATCCGCCCTGTGCCACATTCCACGGGTGGGTGGCCCAGACAGGATTGACCTCGGTGCTGAGTTGACCGTGGGAAAAGATCACGACCTGCACCGCAACCCCCGCCCGCTCGGCCAGGTCGAGAATCCGGTCCCAGCGACGCGCCACCGCGAGGTCGAGGTGTCCCGCGGCCGGCGAGGTCCCGCGCTCCGGCGGGAGCCAGCTCAAGTCCAGCTCCGCCCAGGGTGCCATCCAGACCCTCGTCCAGTTGAGTCCCGCCGCCTTGCACTGCGAAAAGGCGTGGGCATAGAACGCATCGCTGCCCCACGCCAGGTTGAGGCCAAAGGGCAGATAGGGCTCGCGCTCGCCCCGAACAAAGCCCCGCCGGTTCGCCGGATCGACCCGGATCGCCGGCGCCGACAGGTCGTCGGCACGAGTGAATTCACGGGGACCGGTGACTTGGATCGGAAGCGGTTTTCCCGCAACCCCGCCGTCCAGCCCTTCACTCCGCTCCTCCACGCGCAGAAGCCGGTAGGTGCCCTGCCAACGTGCCGCGACCCGGACCTTCCAGGTTTCGCCTCCGTCATAAAACGCGGGAAACCAGCGGCTGCTCCCATCCGGCAGGGCAAGGTCAACCCACAGGTCGCGGGCAAACGCCTCCGGGCCAGGCGTTGCAACCGAAAAGGTAAACTCCACCGGAGCCGCAGCTCGGACCATCCCCGTCAGCCACAGCAGCAGCCCCCAGCCCAACCAGGAGCGGAACAAAAGCTTTCGGAAACCAAGGGTCAGGGAACGCACGGAAAGGGGGGGCTTAACCCAGTCTAGTCTCTCGAGGACGGTCCGGCCATGAGAATGGGTGCGGTAAATTTGAGAGTCCTTGCTGTCCCCGAGGCGGTTGACGGACCGGTTCACCCAGCCTATTCCTGGGCTCCTCTCGCTCTTTCGCCCGTCCTCCGTCCCAAGTCCGCGCCGAGTGCCGCCCTCCGACACCCAGCACAGCCTCGAGCCGGCCCTTCCTGCCTTCCTCCATGTTGTCGCCCGCCAAGACTCCCTTCCCGCTCCTTGCCATGCTGTCATCCGCCTTCCGGAAAAGCCACCTCGGTTTCATGCTGCTCGGCGCGACGCCGGCCGTCATGCCCACCGGCGCCGGCGCCGCACCAGCCGAACGTGCGGTGCTGCCCTTCCCCTCCCTGCCCCCGCGTCCGGTTCCGGCCGCGGTCATGCTGCAGGTCTACGAGGGCGTGCGCACCCCCCACAAGGTCGGCGTCATTCTCAAGGGCGAGCCCGGCGAGATGATCGACTGCCCGAATGTCTTCCGGCACGAGGGGCGCTGGTACATGGTGTATGTAGCGATCCGTGACAAGGTGGGCTACCAGACCTACCTCGCGCGGAGCGACGATCTGGTGCACTGGGAGAAGCTCGGGCGCATCCTCTCGTTCAGCCAGGGCACCTGGGACGCCTGGCAGGCCGATGCCGGTCTGGCGCTTTACGACCTGCGGTGGGACGGTGCGGACCACCAATTGCGCCGGCACGACGGCCGTTATTGGATGTCCTACATCGGCGGCGCACTGCAGGGCTACGAAACCGATCCGCTTTCCATCGGCATGGTCTGGAGCCGGCAACCCACCGCGGTGGCGGAGTGGAATCGCATCCCCGAGAATCCGGTTCTCTCCATCTCCCAGCCCGAGATCAGGAACTTCGAAACTGCCACGCTCTACAAGAGCGCCATCATCCATGACGAGACCCGCTCCCTCGGGTGGTCGTACATCATGTACTACAATGCCAAGACCCGGCAGACGACCAATCACGAGGCCATCGGCATGGCGGTATCCAATGATATGATCACGTGGACTCGGCTCGGCGCCGAACCCGTGATCGACAATGCCCCGGGGAAACCCGCCATCTCCGGCGACCCCCAGATCGCCCGCATCGGGGACGTCTGGGTCATGTTCTACTTCGGGTATCGCTGGAAGCCGAACGCCTTCGATACGTTCGCCTGCTCCTATGACCTCGTGCAGTGGACGAAGTGGGATGGCGCAAACCTGATCGAACCCAGCGAACCCTATGACAAGACGTTCGCCCACAAGCCGTGGTTGATCAAACACGAGGGCGTGGTCTACCACTTCTACTGCGCGGTCGGCGATCAGGGTCGCGTCATCGCCCTCGCCACCTCCCGGCCCCTGCCCGCCGGCGTCACCCCGACCCCATGATCGCCTCCGTCGTGCGCGCCTCCTGCGCGGCCGCGGCGACCCTCCTGCTGCAGTCGTCCCACCTCTCGGCCCAACCTCGCCCAGAATCCCACGTGGTCTGGCTGAATCAGCCCGCCACCCTGCTGGTCGAAGGCACCCCCCTGGGCAATGGACGTCTGGGCGCCACCGTGTTTGGCCATCCGGATGTCGAACGGGTTGTGCTCAATGAGAATGGTCTCTGGTCCGGATCGCCCCAGGACGCGGACCGTCCGGACGCCGCGAGCGTCCTGCCCGAGATCCGGCGGTTGCTGCTCGCGGGACGCAACGCCGAAGCGGAGGCCCTCGTCAATGCCCACTTCACCTGCGCTGGCCCCGGGTCCGGCAAAGGAGCAGGAGCCAATGTTCCCTTTGGTTGCTATCAAACGCTGGGAGATCTGCTCCTGACCTTCTCCCATCCCGGCGCGCAGACCCCGGTCTCCGAGTATCGCCGGCAACTCGATCTGCGGGAGGCCACGGCCCGCGTCACGTTTCGGCAAAACGGCATCCGTCACGAGCGCGAGGCGTGGGTGAGCGCTCCCGACCAGGTGGTGGTGCTGCGCCTCCGCACCGACCGGCCGCACGCGCTGTCCTTCTCCGCCCGGCTAGCGCGAGCCGAACGGGCCACGGTGACGGCCCTCGGAGGCAACGAACTGTTGCTCGCGGGCCAGCTCAATGACGGACGCGAGGGCGGCACGGGCGTGCGTTTCGCCGCCCTCCTCCACGCCCAAGTACGCGGCGGCTCGTGTACGGTGGAAGGGGACCAGCTGGTCATCCGCGACGCGGACGAGGTCGAACTGCGCCTGTCGGCCGCCTCCGACATCCGCACCTTTGCCGGCCGCGGAGTGACCGACGCCGGCGCCACCGCCCGGCACGACCTCGATCTGGCAAAAGGAAAAGACTATGCGACGCTGCGCCGCGACCACGTGGCCGACTACCAGCGGTGGTTCAATCGCGTCAGCCTCGAACTCGGCGCCCCTGATTCAGCGGCCGCCGCGCTGCCCACACCCCAACGGCTCCAACGCTTTCAGACCGGCGTCCCGGATCCTTCGCTCGCGGCGCTCTACTTTCACTTCGGTCGTTACCTGCTCATCTCCTCCTCGCGGCCCGGCGGCCTGCCGGCCAATCTCCAGGGCATCTGGGCGGATCAGATTCAGACACCGTGGAACGGCGACTGGCACCTGAATATCAACGCCCAGATGAACTACTGGCCGGCGGAGGTCTGCAATCTCTCCGAACTGCACCAACCCCTGTTCGACCTCATCGCTTCGCTCGAAGCCCCGGGACGCAAAACCGCCCAGGCCTACTACGGAGCCCGCGGCTGGGTCGCTTTCCTACTCGCCAATCCCTGGGGCTTCACGTCGCCGGGCGAATCCGCCAGCTGGGGTTCGACGGTCTCCTGTTCAGCCTGGCTCTGCCAGCACCTGTGGGACCACTACCTGTTCACCCACGACGAGACCTTCCTGCGCCGGGTGTATCCGCTGCTCAAGGGCGCCGGTGTGTTCTACCTCGACATGCTGATCGAGGATCCGCGGAACGGCTGGTGGGTGACCGCACCGTCAAACTCCCCCGAAAACGCCTTCCTGCTTCCGGATGGCTCCAAGGCTCATGTCTGCCTCGGCCCCACCGCCGACATGCAGCTGCTGCGGTACCTGTTCGACGCCTGCATCGAGGCTTCGGAGCGCCTCGACCTCGATCCTGAGCTGCGCCGGGACTGGACCGCAAAGCGCGCCAAACTCGCACCCACCCGGATCGGCGAAGACGGCCGGGTCCTCGAGTGGCTCGACCCGGTCCCCGAAGCCGACCCGCAGCACCGGCACATCGCCCATCTCTGGGGGCTCTATCCGGGTCACGAGATCACGCCCGACGCCACTCCGGCGCTCGCCGCGGCGTCGGAAAAAACCCTGCAGGTGCGGGGCGATGGCGGCACCGGCTGGAGCCTGGCCTACAAACTGGCGCTTTGGGCGAGGCTCGGCCGCGGCGACCGGGCCCATGACTTGCTCGCGGCCCACCTCAAACCGGCCGCCACCGCCGGTGATCGCCGCCAGTGGACCGGCGGAACGTATCCCAACCTTTGGGACGCCCATCCTCCGTTCCAGATCGACGGCAACTTCGGCGGCACCGCCGCCATCGCGGAAATGCTCGTGCAGAGCCGCGTCCTCAACGAAGGCATCGCACCGGCGGCGGAGCTGCAGCTGCTTCCGGCGCTGCCGACCAAGTGGCCCGCCGGCAGTGTCCGCGGGCTGCGCACGCGTGGGGGCTTAGAAGTGGACTTGAGCTGGGACCACGGCACCTTGACCCAGGCCGTGATCCGAAGTGTGGGGGGCCGCACCGCGCAGATTCGCTTCCGCGGGGAAACCCGCTCCCTCTCCCTCGCGCCCGGCCAGTCCGCAACACTCTCGTTTCGCGCCACCCAGCCCTGAGCGACCAAAGGACACGGGTTTCCGCCGTCACTCTGCACCCGGCGCCCTGGAGGTTTTGAAAGCCTGCTCGGTGCGGCGTCGCCAGGTGTTGGCCAGGATGGAACCGGAAATGTTCATCCAGGGACTGAATACGGCGGCCGCGAGTCCGACGGTCGCGAGTTTGCCCATTGCCCCCGCCAGTCCGGACGCCATGCCACCATTCTGCAGCCCCACCTCGATCGCGACGGTGCGACACGAGGCAGTGTCCAGCCCACCGGCACGAGCCAGCCAGTAGCCAAACAGGTAGCCGGCCGCATTGTGCAGCATCGCCACGAGGATGAGGACTCCTCCCACCAGCAACAGGTGGTTGCGTCCCGCGGCCGTGGTCACGGTGGTGAAGTAAACAATTCCCGCCATTGAAAGGAGCGGCATGATGCGATCCAGCGACGGCAGCCACCGGGTCACGCCGTGGTAGATCACCCCGAACACCACCGCCCCGCAGGCAAAAGCAAATACTTCCCAGGCCAGTCGACCGCCTTCACCCCCCGCCAGGCCGAGGCGATCCACGCCACCCAGGGCGACAAGGCCCACGCCCACTGCCGCCACCCCGGCACCGATACCCACGTTCCGGCGCGCCTGCGCCGAGGCCGTCTTAAGGTAGTCGTGCAACAGGGCAGCCCCGATCGGCACAATCACAATCTTGATGATCTCCACCATCATCGGGGTGAAACGTACGTCCACCAACCGACCTGCCAGGACCTTCATCCAAAGCGGCGTCATGATCGGAGCGATGAGCGTGGTGATCGCAGTGGCGGTGATCGAGAGAGCCAGGTTGGCCTTGGCGATGAAGCACATCACATTCGAGGCCAGTCCGCTCGAGCAGCAGCCAATCAGAATCACCCCGGCGGCAATCTCATCAGGCAACGGAAAGAGCTTTGTCAGCACCCAGCCCGACAGCGGCATGATGAGAAACTGACTGCCCACCGCCACGATCACACCCCAGGGCATCTTCATCACCCCGACAAAATCGCGCAGGCTCATCTGCGTGCCCATGCCGAACATCACCAACTGCACCACCACGAGCACCACCCATTTGTTGCGCAGATCGAGGTCACCCCAGCGGACAAAGGCCCCGGGATAGACCATCGCTGCCACCACCGCCGCCAGGATCCATGCCGTGTATTGGTACCCCTTGACGCCAGCGTAGGCCCCCAGGCCCAGCGCCAGGGCGACCGCCGCAGTCACCGCCGCCGGTTGCCAGACCTCGGGCCGCTTCAGGACGATCCCAGCCATCACACCCACCAACCCGAGCGGAACCACACCCAACAGACAGCATCGGCGGAGCAGGTTCATGCGGTGCGGGAGGGGATCGCGAACACCGATGCCAGGTAGTCAATCGCGAGCGGCGGGCTGGCGAGAATCGGACACCGCCGCTCGGCTTCCGTCAGGCTCTCCACCACGCGCGCCATCGAGGCCTGCGCCAGCACCACGACGTCGACCTGCGACGAGAGCTCCCGCAGGGCCGCCGCCACCCGGGCATCATGCTCGGCACCATTTCCATTCATCAACGCCTCAAACGCGCCTTCGCACAATCGCGAGACCAGCTCGACCTCGCGTCCCGCAACGAGTGCGCGACGCCGGACGAGATCGGCGGTGGGATGGAGCGTCGTCGGCAAGGTCGCAATCACACCCACCTTTCGCCCCAGGCGCACCGCCTGATCCACCATCGGTTGATCGACCCGCAGCACCGGAACCCCCGCAAACGGAGCCGAAGCCTCCACCGCGGGGCCGATCGAGGAGCAGGTGACCAGCACATAGTCGGCCCCGCCCGCTTCGGCCGAGGTGATGTAGGAACCGACCCGCCGCGCGATGTCGGCGGTCAGGGCTCCCTTCGCCCCGATGGCGCGGACGAGGCTGTCGTCCACAATGTTGAACGTATCCACCCCGGGCAGTTTCGCCTTGCAGAGCTGCGCAAAGACGGGAACGAGGGTGGCCGAGGTGTGCACGAGCCCGAGGGTTGTTCGTTTCATAAGGTCTAAAGTTTTCCCCGTCGCACGGCGTCGAAGTAGTCGGCCGCGCCGACCTGCCCGCCCTTGAAATTGACCTCCAGCCCATCCACGGGTGAACCCGGGGCCCGGGCGCGACAGAGCGGCGCGCCGGGAGCCAGCGGGGCAATCATTTCCATCGACTCCAATCCCAGCGCACGCGCGGCATGGCTGGAGGAATCGCCTCCAGCCAGCAAGACCCGTCGCACGCCGGCCGATTCCACCGCCATCCGGGCCAGGCGACCCAAGCGTGTCCCCAGTCGCGCCGACTCCGCTGCGCCGAAACCGCGAGCCACCTCACCCCGGCTGGTATGAACCACCACGGACTGCCCTTGCCGGAGCGCAGCCAGCATGGCCTGAGCCTCGTTCGCTTCCTCCCGGCCTTCCGCCGCGGCCACCGCATCCATCGCCACACCGGCAAACCCCGCCGCCAGCGCCCGGTCGATCTGTCCGGCGGTGACCGGGGAGCAGCTGCCCGAAACCACCAGCAAAGGCTGGCAGGCGCCCGGGTCTGGCCACTGATGAACGGGCCGGCAAATCCCCGCGGAAGTCCAAGCCTCGCCCAAAGCCATTTCAACGCCGGAGGATCCCACCAAGAACCGGGTCGCCCCGCCCTCGCTGTCTCCATCCAGCACCGCACCAATCCGCGCCAGGTGGCCCGCATCCAACGCGTCGAACAGCACCACCTCCGCGCCCGCCGCCACCACGGCATCCCGTTGCGCGCGGACCTGGTCGACCGTGCCCGCCACCGCCAGCAGATCGACCAGACCGATCCGCAGCGCAGTCTGGCGTCCGAGATGAAGGCGGAGATCGCTCTCATCGGACGGCGTCACGGGGTGCCGGCTCATCGACGGATGCCGATCCAGACGGTAGATCTCGCCCGTACTTCCAATTCCCATACGGGCGAAGAGGTGACCGAACAGGCAATATCGTCCCAGTGCCGGAGCGGCGACCAGCAACGGTACGGACTGCGAATGAAACACCTCGCGTCCGACTTCAATCGCCCGCCCGATGCTGCCCACGGCAGGAGAGGAATCAAAGGTCGAGCAGACCTTGTAGTGCACGTGGGCGGGACCCAGCGCCGCCAGGGCGAGAAAGACGGGACGCAGGGCCGCCTCCATCGGACCGGGCGGCAGCGATCGCGTCAGTCCCGCAACCCCGATTGCCTGCAGGCCCTCGTAGCGGCGAAGTGTCGCCGGTGAAGGCGGCTCCAGGAAGAGCGCGGCTTTCAGTCCGGCGCGTCCGAGGAACTCGAGCGCATCGGTCGATCCGGTGAAATCGTCTCCCACGTAGGCGAGGAGCAGCCGCGAAGGAGAGTCCATGGCTCATCCTGACTGGCCAAACTTGGCGACCGAAACCGCCAGCTCCGGGTAGGCCCGCACCGCCTCTGCAACCGTGAGTCCCTGCACCGCCGCCTCCCACCACACGCGCAGTGCACGCACCCCCGCCGCGGCGCCGTCGGGATGGGCCATGATGCCACCGCCGGCCATATAGAGGAGATCGACCGTCCGGGTGAGACGGTAGGTCTCGGGTGCCTGTCCTCCCCATTGGCCGGACGACACGACCGGCAGCACCGCCCCTCCCAGAAACGGGCGCAGGCAGGCGGTGATCGAACGCACCACCGACTCGTCGGGCTCCCAGAATTTGTTCGCGATGCCGTTGACGTGTAACTGGTCCACTCCCGCCAGCCGCCAGAGCTTCTGGTAAGCGGCAAATTCCATGCCCAGCATCGGATGCCGGTTCAGCATGCCCCAGCCGTTGCGATGGCCATGCACCGGGAGCGCACCTTGATCGGTCACTTTCTTGGTCCCGGCCAGTCCCACGCTGTTCAGGCTGACCATCACCCCGGAGCCACCCGCACGCACCACCTTGTCATAGTGACGCAGCATGAGATCGAGTTCGTCACTGATGTTGAAGGCCACCATGACCTTCTTGCCCGTGCGGTCCGCATGCGCGTTCACCACGCGCATGATGGCATCGACTCGCGCATCGAAGGGAGAGTGCGGGGGATTGGCCATCAGTTCGTCATCCTTGACAAAGTCGATGCCGGCCTCGGCCAGGGTCGCCACCATCGCGGCGGTTTGCTCGGGACTGAGTCCAATGCTCGGCTTGATGATGGTCCCGATCAGCGGCCGTCCCGTCACTCCCGTCAACCGGCGCGTGCCCTCCACTCCGAAGCGCGGACCGCGAAACGCGGCGGCGAACGACGGAGGCACGTCAAAATCAAGGAGACGCAGGCCGGAGAACTGGGCGAGTTCGTAGAGATTGCCCTGCAGGGTCGAGACCAGGGTCGGCAGATTGCAGCCGAAGTTTTCGATCGACCAGGACACGGTCACCCGCGCCTGCTGGTAGTGGACGGTCGGAGACCGGCCGGTGGGCAGCGAGGGTGCGGACACCGCGCCCAACGGCTCGATGTGTTCCACCCGAGCGGCGAAGCGCTGCTTCAACTCCTCAGTCTCTCCCGGCACGGCCACAAATGTCCCGGATGATTGCTCGCCAGCGAGCGTCGCGGCGGCCCGGTCCACCGGGAGCGGGGTTTCGATGAGGTAAGTGGCAGTGACGCGCTCCATGGCTCTAGACCCGATTGATCCGCTCGAGGGCCTCGACCGTCGGTTCCATGCCGGCGCCCGGCGCTTCCGGCGCGACGAAGTGTCCGTCCTGAATCTGAGCCGGATGCCGCATCCAGTCACGCAACCAGGGAATGTACTCCAACAAGCCACATCCGGGATGGGCGAAACAAAGGTGCTGGTGCACCTGGCACATGTCACCCACATGCGGGACCACCGGGAGACTGTAGCTGTGGGCCAGATCGGCAACCTGCCACCATTCGGTGATGCCGGCGAGGCGGACCACGTCGGGCTGGACGTAGTGAACCGCGCCCGCGTGGATGAAATCGCGAAACTGGTGTGCGAGGTAAAGTTGCTCGCCCAGGGCGATCGGCGTGTCGATGGCCTGGGCCAGGCGCGCATGGCCCACGACGTCATCGAAGGCGATGGGCTCCTCCAGCCAGACAACGTCGAAGTCGCGCAGGCGACGGCCGATCTGCACCGCCTGGGGCAGGTTCCATTTGCCATTCGCGTCGGTCATGATCCGAACCGAGGGTCCCAGGGCGGACCGCACCGCTCCGAGTCGGCGCAGGTCCTCATTGGCATCCGCCGAACCCAGTTTGATCTTCACCGCCCGGTATCCATCCTGCTCCACCAGTCGCCGGCAGTCCGAAACCAGTTGCTCGATCGGCCAGTTCAGCCAGCCACCATCGGTGTTGTAGGCCTCGACTCGTTTCCTCGCCGAGCCGCCGAGCAATTTCCAAAGGGGCAGACCGGCGGCCTTCGCTTTCAGGTCCCACAGCGCAATGTCGATCGCGCCCAGCGCAAGGTGGGTGATGCCTGAGCGGCCCACCCACAGGATCGGCGAGTGCTTATGGAGCTTTTCCCAGAGATGCCGGACCTCCCGGGGGTCCTCGCCGAGCAGGAGCGGCCCAAAGGCCTCGGTTGCGCACTGCACGATCAGCCGATCGGTCGGCAGGTGGGCATGGGTGCCGGAGAAGCCGTACCCCACCAGGCCGTTGTCGGCGTGGACGGCCACGCCGGGAGCTCCCCAGTGGGTGATGCTGTGCGTGCTGTCCGCAATCCCACCGCGTGTGACCGGTGCGTGCAGGATGATCGGCGTGAGATGGGTAATCTTCATGGGCGGTTCAGAGGGGGATGGCAAAACGATAGGAGCCGGACCGCGCTTCGCAGATCGCAAATCCCGGTTCGCGAGCGACCACCGCAAGTCCATCAGAATCCGGGTCCGCCCCGGCGGCACAAGGAATGGAAATGCGCGCCGACGTGTTCGGCGGCACGGTGACATCCCAGACCAGTCGATTCGCCTCGCGTCTCCAGGCACTGCGGACTTCGCCATGCAGGGTTCGGTAGGAGCCGCGGGCATGATCAAGTCCCTCGCCGACATAGGGACGCAGCACAAAGCGACGGAATCCGGGAATATCCGGATCGAGTTCGATGCCGAGGACGTGACGGAAGAACCACTCTCCGACCGAGCCGAGCGAGTAGTGGTTGAACGAGTTCATTTGCGGGTTGAAGAAGCCTTCCTCGTGAGTCCAGCCATTCCAACGCTCCCAGATCGTGGTGGCGCCGTGCTTCACGGGGTACAGCCAGGACGGGAACGTGTCCTGAAACAACAGCCGGTAGGCGACGTCACTGTGCCCGGCGAGCGTGAGTGTGGGATTAAGGTGGCTGATGCCAATGAACCCCGTGCTGAGGTGCCAGTTCAGGTCCCGGATGTTGGCCACGAGCCGCTCCGCTGCCCGGTGACGGACCTCCGGAGGGAGCAAATCAAACGCCAGGGCGACCAGGTAAGCCGTTTGCTGATCGACGGTCAGCCGGCCATCCTCACGGAGAAACTCCGACTGGAACGCCGCCCTCACCCGCTCAAACATAGCCCGGAAGCGGGTGGACTCGGCCTCGCGCCCCAGCTCCCGGGCCATACGGGACATCTTCGCGGCGTCATCCGCCCAGTAGGCGGTGGCCAGGAGGTTTTTCATCGGCGAGTGGGTCCGAAACGTGGTGTCCGTCGGAATACAGAGCCAGTCGCCGTAGTTGTTGAACAGCTGATTGACCCGAAGGCCGTCCGGATTGTGGCGCTCGATCCAGTCCAGCCAGGCCGTCATCGCCCGCCAGTGGCGTTGCAGGATGCGCCGGTCGCCGTACATCCGCCACAGGGTCCAAGGAACGATGACGCCAGCATCGCCCCAGCCCGCGGCTCCGCAGAGCTGATCGAGGCCGACAAAATTCAGGTCTTCGCGCAGGCGCGGAGCCACGTCCGGAAAGATCCCATCCGGAGTCTGCGCATCCTCGACGTCGACCATCCACTTGGTGAAGAAGGCCGCCACGTCCATGTTGTAGGTCGCGGTCCGGAGGAACACCTGCGCATCTCCCATCCAGCCGAGGCGTTCGTCACGCTGCGGGCAATCGGTCGGTACGGACAGGAAGTTGTCACGCTGCGACCACAGTCCGTTCAGCCAGATGCGATTGACTCCGGGATGCGAACACTCGAAGTGACCGGCAGGCGGCGTGGCCGAGTGGATGACGCAGGCCGTGATGGCATCCGGCAAGGGCGTGCCGGGCAGTCCCGTCAGCTCGACATACTGAAAACCGTGGAAAGTGAAGGTGGGTTCCCAGACTTCGACCCCGCCACCCCGGCACACATAGACATCCGTGGCCTTGGCGCGACGCAGGTTCTCGGTGTAAAGCGTGCCATCCGGATTCAAGCGCTCGCCGTGACGCAGTTGCACCCGGGTGCCCACGGGCGCGTCGACCTTGAGGCGAACCCAACCGGAGAGGTTCTGGCCGAGATTGTAGACGAAAATCCCCGGCGCCACCTCGGCGCGGGAGACGGGAACAAGCGTCTCCGTGATTCGCACGGGTTCGGACCGCTGCGCGACCAGGGACGCCGGCGGGGGCGAGACCTCGCGGGCAGAGATCCAATCGCGGGGAGTCAGGCGGGCATCGAACGTCTCGCCCATCTGAAAGTCCGAGGCGAGTATCGCTCCCGTGGTGCACTGCCACGACCCATCGGTTCCAAAGGTCAGTCGTTCGCCGCTCGTGAGTTCAACCTCAAGCTGGACCAGCAGGCTGTTCTCGAGGGAACCGTAGCGTCCGCGCTGCTCCTGCCAGCCCACGTAGCCACTCCACCAGCCATCGCCCAGGGCGGCGGTGAGTTCCTGGGGACCGCTCCCGAGCAGGGCGGTTACGTCGTACGTACGATAGTGAATACGCTTCAGGTAGTCCGTCCATTCGGGCGCAAAGAGGTCCTCGCCCACCCGCTGTCCCCCGATCCTGAGCTCGAAGATGCCATGCGCGCTGGCGTACACCGTCGCGCGTCGCACTCCCGACGGCAGGTTTAAGGTGCGACGGAAAACAGTCGGCGTGCCGGGAGTCGTCAGCGTCGGCGCCTGGACCTCCGGACTGCGTGCAAAGAGCACAGGATCCGCAGCGATCCAACGGGCCTGCCAGTCGGTGGGCATCAGCAATCCCATGGTCCAGCAGGCAGGAGCGGAACGGTGCGAAATGACGGCCGGAGTCAGCGCATCACTCGTTAGCCAGGACTCCACGTCCCAGTGACACGCATCGCGCGATGCCAGGGGTTTTCCCGCGTATTCAATCTGGGTGGTGGAGTCGCTCTCCACCTTGCCCGAGTCCCAGCGATCGGCCTCTCCCCGCGCGAGCAAGTCGGCGGAACTGGCAACGCGGATCCGATAGGCCACCTGCCGCACGCCCCGGGCGGGCAGCGTCACCTGCCAGCTCAAACGCGGGTGAAGTTCGTCCATCCCGAGCGGATCGACGAGGTACTCGCAACGTAGGTGGGCAACCATGGGTTCACTCATGACGGGTGTCGGCTCGAACGCAGTCCGGGAAGATGGAGGTCAGGAACGCTCGGCCTGGATTTGCTCCAGCGACTTGCCGGAGGTGTCCGGCATGAAGAAGTAGCCCACCACACCGCTGATCGCGAGAAACAGGGTGAGCAGGCCGGCGATCTGCTTGATGCCGGCATGGGCGAGCGCGGGCACAAAGAAACTCCAGATGCCGAGAATGGTGCGGGCGACTCCAAAGGTGAACCCCTGGGCAGTGCCGCGCAGCATGGTCGGAAAGAGCTCCTGGCTGAAGACCTTGTAGAACGCCTCGCCGGAGAGCGCCGAGCTGATCGAGAACAACAGGATGTTGAGCACGACAGACAAGATCGTGAACGGCATGAAGAGGAACAGGCCGTAGGCAGCCACCTGCATGACTGCGCCGACACCCCAGATCAGCTTGCGCGTTTTGTAATCACGATCGGAATACCGCATGAAGATCGTGACTGTCACGATCATCGTGATGATGAAGTTGCCGCTGGCGAGGCCGACGCTCATGGCCTGGCTGCCGGCGTCGAGCGTGCGGATGATGTACGGATTGAAGAGTCCCGCCGTGCCGGCCGCGAGATTCCAGAACAGGTAGATCGTCGCGGTCCAGACGATGGCGCGCAGGTTGGCGCCGGTGAAGAGCTGTGCCAGCTTCCGGCCGCCGCTCTGCACCGACTGGGCGGCCTGGGTCCAGCGCACGGACTCGGAGAGGCCCCGTCGCATCGCCCAGGTGACCACCGCCACCACAAACAGGTGCAGGAAAATGATCCGGATCCCGAGCAGCCCGAGCGGCGCAAGCGCCAGCGCCAGCCAGAGGACAATGACGGGACCGAGGCACCACGCGACCTGGGTGAAGCCGAGCAATCGGCCCCGCGCCTTGTCTGGAGCAAACTCGCCGACAAGCGCCAGGGACGTGGGCACATCCGCCCCCACCGCCACGCCCACGATGAAAGTGCCGATGAAGAGCATCTCGGGGTTGACCGCCAGCGCCACCAGCAGGATGCCGAAAGCGTAGACCATGAGGTCGTATTGGTAGATGCGCTTGCGGCCAAGCTTGTCCCCGAGCCAGCCGCCGATCAGGGCGCCGAGGGCGCACCCGAGGGCGTTGGGGCCGATGGCGGCAAGGATGCCGACGGCACCGTCGGTCAGGCCGAATTCTTTTTGCAGGATGGCCAGACCGGCGCCCAGGGCGACGATCGAACCGGCGTCGAGGTAGGAGGCCATGCCCGCGAGGGCCGACCATTTCCATTGCTGCCGGGTAATCGTGCCAGAATCGCTGGCCGCGGCGGACGAGGGGGTATCACTCATGAGGAGAGGCTGGATTAAGGAATCGAAGAAAACGGATCAACGGGCCGGAAGCCAGACGCTCATTTCAGTATCTCCGCGGTTTCCCCACGCATAGTACGGCACCACCTTGAGCGAAAACGGCTGGGGGGCCTGCCGGGAGGCCGGCCGGTAAAGCTCCTTGTCCGACCAGGCCTGGGTCCTCCGCGCCAGGGCCGGCAGGGTCAGGGTACCCACCCGCGCCTGCGCGAGCTGTTCTTCGCGAAAGGCGAACGACGGCTCAGCGCCCGACGGGATGACCACGTCGCTCAATCGCACGCCATCCGGGAGGTCGTTCGACTCGACGCAGTACACGAGGGGGCCGTATTTGACCGCCACATGATTGACCGTTTCCTCAACCAGGGGATTGGCTTCCCAGAGCTCCGGCTTGAAGTTCAGGGCGAAGTCCACCGCGTCGCCGGAACGCCAGGTACGCTTCACGTCGACGTAGGTGCCGGGTTTGATCGTGACCGCCACGGGGGCGCCGTTGACCCGCAACGTGGCGCCGTCCCGCAGCCAGCCCGGAACCCGCAGCTTGAGGGTGACCTCGCGGTCGGGCGCCGCGTCCACGATCACTTTGACCGCGCCGGCCCAGGGATAGTCGGTCTCCTGCCGAAGCTTGATGCGGCTGCCGTCGAGCCAGGCCGTGTCGAGCGTGCTGGCGGCGTAGAGATTCACCCAGACCGTGTCCTTGGAAAGCGCATAGACGTAGTTGTGCATCTCCGCGATCATGCGCACCACGTTCGGCGGGCAGCAAAAGCTGACCGGAATGTTGGCCTCGCGCGTACGCGACCAGCGCATCGGCCATTTGAAGTCGTGGAGCTTCTTCAAGGCGTTGACGTAGAAGTAGTGTTTACCCTCGAGGCTGATGCCCGGAAGCACGCCGTTGTAGAGGGTCTGCTCAAACAGGTCCGCGTAACCGGCATCACCCGTGACCGCGAGCATGCGCCAGATCCACATGCCATAGCCGATGGTGGCACAGGTCTCGTTGTAGGCCGTGAGATTGGGCAGCTGGTAGTCGCGTCCATAGGCCTGGTGGATGGTCTTGATGTATTTGTGCTGCTTGTGATTGACCCCGTCGGGTGAGGCACCGTCGTAAATCGCCCCGGTCATGCCGGTGATGTAGAGCTTCCGTCCGGCCACATTGTCGGACAGGACGGAGAGGGTCTGATAGAGCGAGGTATCTCCATTCTCGGCGAAGACGTCCGCAACGCCGGCATAGAGGTAGTTGGCGCGCACGGCGTGTCCGACCGCTTCGGTCATCTGACGGAATGGCATGCGATCCTGGTTGTGGTCGCTGCCGTCCTTTTCCGGCACGAGGCTGCGGATTTCGATCAGCTGCCGGGCGAGCTCCAGGTAGCGGGGTTCCCGGGTGACGCGGTAGAGTTCGACCACCCCCATGTAGTGGGATGGGCAGATGGCGTTGCGCGCCAGCTCCTGCGGACGCTCCTTGCAAAGACGGTCAATGTAGTCGGCGGCCTTGCGGGCACAGTCGAGCAGGGTCGTCTTTCCCGTCACGCGATAATGGATGCAGGCCGTCGTGATCAGGTGGCCCATGTTGTAGGTTTCGAAGTGTTCGCGGTCCGCGAACTCCTTCGCCTTCTCACCCGCGCGCTGGGGAATGATGGTCTGGGTATGCAGGTAGCCGTCCTCGCGCTGCGCCTTCGCCACCACCGCGATGATCTCGTCCATCTGGGCGCTGATCGCCGGATCCCGGGTCACGGCATAGACCTGAATCAAGGCCTCGAACCACTTGAGAAAGTCGCCGTCGTTGAACGGCGGGCCGCGGAATTTGCCGGCGATGCGGCCGGCGGCGATGAGGTAGTTATGCCAGGCGTGACTGTCCTGCTCACTGCTGAGAATCGTCCACAGGTGCGGCACCATGGTGTTGCGCGCGACCTCAAAACGCTCGCCGAGCAGCCCGCCACTCCAGCGGACGTCGGCGAGATCCGGCATGTACATCAGGGCCTTCGGTGAGCGGGTCGTATCGATCAGGGCCTTTTCGCCCGCGAGAAGGGGACGGCAGACCAGCAGGCCAACAAGGAGTAAGGCGTGGGGAATTCTAGACTTCATGGTGGGGATGCATCCAAGCTCCTGATCGAGCCCGATGGCTCAAGTCTCTTTCGATACCGGCAGAAGAACCTGCCGGACGGCGTGCCGCCAGCCCGCGGTGAGCCGTTTGACGGAGGCAGGATCCAGTCCGGGCCGATAGGCCACATCGGTGCGCGGGAGCGCTGATAGGTCGGGAATTGTCTGATACAGGCCGAGCCCGAGCTGGCCGGCGAGCACGGCCCCCAGGGCCGAACAGTCGGGCATCGTGGCGACGCGCAGGTCCGAGCCGGTCAGATCGGCGGTGAATTGCATGAGAAATGTGCTCGCCGTCGGACCGCCGTCCGCATGCAGCGTGCCCAGGGGCACTCCCGCTTCGGCCCGCATGGCCTCGAGCGCGTCGCGAACCTGAAAGGCGATGGACTCAAACGCCGCACGCGCCACATGACCGCGATGGCTGTGGCTGCTCAACCCGACGATGGCGGCACGGGCCTCCGGCTGCCAGTGCGGCAGGCCGAGTCCCGTGAACGCGGGGACCAGAAAGACGCCGCCGTTGTCGTCGACGGAACGGGCGAGGTGCTCGAGTTCCGCCACGTCCCGGACGAGGCCGAGCTGGTCCCGCATCCAGGTCAACGTCGAGGCGGAGCTGATGATGATTCCCTCAAAGGCATAGGTGGGAACTCCCGCCTGGACCCACGCCAGGGCGGTGAGCACCCCGCGCGCGGAGAAGCGTGGCTCCGTACCGATCGTGAGGAGGAGCGAGGAGCCGGTTCCGAAGGTGACCTTGGCCGAGCCCGGCAGGAAGCAGCGCTGCGCGAAGAGCGAGGCCTGCGAGTCTCCCATCACACCGCATATCGGCAGGGGGCGCGCCGCCCAGGTGCCATCGAGCGGGGTTTCACCAAACCGGGCGGCGCTCTCGCGCACTTCAGGTAGGGCGCGACGCGGCACGTCCCAGAGTGCGCACAGGTCGTCGTCCCACGCCATCCGCACGATGTCGTAGAGCAGCGTGCGGCTGGCATTGGTGGAATCACACGCGAAGACCCGGCCCTGGGTGAGCCGGTAGATGAGGTAGGCGTCCATCGTGCCGATCAAGGCCGAGCCGTTGCCCAGTCGGGCGGCCAGGTCCGGACGGTGACGCACGAGCCACTGCAGCTTGGAGGCGGAAAAGTAGGCGTCGAGTTTGAGTCCGGTCCGGCCGTGCACGAATGCATTTCGGCCCGCGGCGGCATGAGCCGCGCAGGTCTCGTCCCCACGCCGGCACTGCCAGACGATCGCGCGGTGGAGCGGTCGCCCCGTTCCGCGCTCGAACACCACAATCGTTTCGCGCTGATTCGTGATCGACAGACTGACGATCTCCGCCGTCCGGGCGCCCTGGCGGTCCCACACGGCGCGCAGGACTTGGAGCGTATTCAGCCAGATTTCCTCGGCATCATGTTCGACCCACCCGGGTTGGGGGTAGTGCTGCGCATGCTCCCGCGATTCGCGATCGAGCGCGCGACCGTCCGCGTCGAAGAGCAGCGCCTTCGTGGCGGAGGTGCTTTGGTCGAGGGCGAGGAAGAGCGACATAGGCGTGGCCGCAACCGGTCAATGGAACCACGAATGGACACGAATGGACACGAATGGACCTATCTTCGGCAGTGGAGGCGGATCGATCCGTGCATCAAGCACGGATCCGGAGCAGGTGTGGTTTTGCACCCGCACGGTGAATGCCATCTCTGGCAGAACTGGATTGTATCCGTGTCGATCCGTGTCCATCCGTGGTTCAATCGCGGTTTTAGGAGGAAGGTCACAGCCGCGTATGACCCACTCGAGCGGTGCTCCCCGTCCTGATTCTCTCCGAATTCGTGTTCATTCGTGTCAATTCGTGGTTTTTACCTGCAGAAATCCGGATGTGAATTGCCCGCCAAAGCGCGCTACTTTGCCGCCAGCAACCCGCGCGCCGTGGCCGCGAGGCCCTCCATGGAGATGCCGTAGTGACGGAAGAGGTCCGCTTGCGCGCCCGTGACCGTGTCCTCGTCGGGAAAGCCGATCATCTTGAAGCGGGGGCACACGCCCGCCAGCAGGAGCGTGGAGGCGACCGCCTCCCCCACTCCACCGTTCACCATGTGCTCCTCGACGGTGATGACGGCCCGGCACTCGCGGCCCGCGGCCAGCACGGCAGCGGTGTCGAGCGGTTTGACGGTGGGCAGGCTGAGCACACGGGCCTGGATGCCCTCGGCGGCGAGTCGGGCTGCCGCCAGCACCGCGTGGACCACGGTCTCGCCGTTGGCGATGAAGGCGACATCGTTGCCCGCGCGCAGCGGCAGCGCCTGTCCGACGGAAAACCGCGTCCCCGGAGGGTGCAAATCGTGCATGGCCGCCTTGCCGAAACGCACGAAGACCGGACGCGACGCCGCGGCGGCGTAACGAATGGCTTCGCGCGACTCGAAGTTGTCCGCCGGAACCAGCAGGGTAAGATTGTGAATCGCACGCAGCACGGCCAGGTCGTGGAGCGAATGGTGGGTGCTGCCGAGCGCTCCGTAGCTGACACCCGAACTGATGCCAATCAGCACGCCGGGGACATTGGAATAACAGAGGTCGTTCTTGATCTGCTCCAGGGAGCGGGCGGTGAGAAAGCAGGACGGAGAAACCCCAAACGCCTTCTTGCCCGAGGCGGCCAGCCCGGCCGTGATGCCCACGAGGTTCTGCTCGGCGATGCCGACTTCCACGATCTGCTTCGGCAGGGCTTTGCCAAACGGAACCAGCTTTCCGGATCCCCGCGAATCCGAGGTGACGACGATGATCCGGGGATCCGCCGTCGCGAGCGCCTGCAGCGTATCGGAGAACTCCTCCAGGTTGGCGCGACCCTTCTTCAGGCCAAGCTGCTGGAGCATCTCCATCGCGGCCGGAGAGAACATCGAGGGAGCAGGCGCGCTCATACGACCGCCTCCTTCAAACGCGTCTCCACCGCCGTGAGTTCGGCGAGCGCCTGGGCGAGTTCGGCCTCATTCGGCACCCCGTGATGCCACTTCCCCACATTCTCCATGAAGCTGACGCCCTTGCCCTTGACCGTGTTGGCGATGACGAAGAGCGGTCGGCCCGACGACGTGGCCGTCGTCAGCGCGGAGGTGAGGGCGGCGTAGTCGTGACCGTCGACAGTCCGCACTTCCCAGCCAAACGCCCGCCACTTTTCTCCAAGCGGTTCGTTCGACATGACGTCCCGGGTGTGACCGGTGATTTGCAGGGTGTTGTGGTCGAGAATGGCGACCAGGTTGTCCAACCTGTAGTGCGAGGCGGCCATGGCGGCCTCCCAGTTGGAGCCCTCCGCCAATTCACCGTCGCCCAGCAAGGTGAAGACACGGGTGGGCGCATCGTCCATTTTCGCCGCCAGGGCCATTCCGATACAAAGGGCGAGACCGTGGCCAAGGGCCCCGGTGTTCATCTCCACTCCCCGGATCTTGCGGGTGGGATGACCGACGTAGGGCGACTGGTAGTGACAAACCGTGTCCAGAGCGGCGTCGGGAAAATAGCCACGGTCGGCCAGAACGACATAGAGCGCCTCCACGCAGTGTCCCTTGCTCTGCACATAACGGTCTCGATGGGGGTCCTGAACGGTTTCAGGCGAGACCGTCAGCACGCGATTGTAGAGCACATTGAGAATATCCAGGCACGACAGTCCACCGCCCGTGTGGCCGGCGCCGGCATCATGAATGACACGCAGCATCCGGCGGCGCAGTGCCGTCGCCTTGAGGGCAAGTTCGCGATCCGTCATATCACTCCTGGGGCGCTTCGTGGTGATAGACATCCCAGCCCAGGTAGCGTCCAAAGGCCTCGGCCAGCACTCCGGCGGAGTGGGAGGCGTTCATCACCACGTGGTGCTCGAAGCCCTCGTTGCACACATGCCGCAGCAGCTTCTGCAGCTTCGGCACCTCGGCGACCGCCCGGTTTCCAAAGGTGACCAGATTGTCGTTGGTCAGTCGTCCCTCGCCGACATAGGCGCGGACGACACCGCGGGTGTCGTCGGTGGTCAGCCGACCGTAGGTCAGCGTCCCCGCAGGCGTCCGGCCGTCGAGTGCCCCCCAGGTGTTCTCCACTCCCAGCGAGGATCCGAGGATGGGAGCGGTGCTGATCTGAATGTCGGGAAGGAACGACTTGGCCCAGTTCCCGCAATGGAAGAGCACGCACTTGTCGTCCTCGCTGCCGTAGTTGTTGTTCCAATCCACCAGCGCGCTCGGCGATCCCGAGGCGAGCTGCATGGCATACATGGTCAATACGCCGGTCACATCCACCTCGCAGGCGCTGGGCAGGAAACTCTCGCTCATCATGCTCATGCTCGTGCAGACATTGCAGCCGTGGTTCTGCTGCACCGAGGTCCAGCACTGGATGGCCGTGGCGTCGAGGTGGTTTGCCTGGACGAAATCGTCGAGCACCACGCCCAGCCGAGCCATCTGCACCAGTTTGGCGGGCGGCACGGCACCCGTGGGCGCGTAGGCCCGAATCTCGTCGATCTTGCCAGTGACGCGGACATGGGTCGACTCCAGCTTCGCGGCCTGACCGAGGATTTCGGAGAGATCGACCGTGGTGACGCTGATGCCGTTCCGCTCGAGGATCTTCTCGCTGTAGCGCACGGTATTGAAGGCACCGGGACGCGCGCCCACCGCGCCGATCCTCACCTGGCGAAGACCGCGCACGACCCGGCAGACCGCGACAAATGAACGCAGGTCGGCCCGGAACTCCGCGTCGTGGGGGTGAACCACATGCCGGCGGGTGAGCGAGAACGGGATGCCGGCCTGACGAAGGTTATTGCAGACGGAAATCTTGCCGCAGAACGCGTCACGGCGCCGGATCACGTCCAGCCGGTCCAGGTCATCCGGATAGCCCTGCACCAGCACCGGGACCCTCAGTTCCGAGAGCTTGAGCGTGTCCGCCACGCCCTTTTCATCACCAAAATTCGGCAGCACCACCCAGACGCCGTCGATGCGATCACGGTTCCGACGGAACAGGTCTGCGCAACGCCGGGCCTCGGCATGCGTTTCCACACCGCCCAATTTCGTCTCGGACGGGTCGAGCATGACCCCCTCAATTCCACACTCCTGAAGCACTTTGAGCACATCGACCCGGGCTTCGGCCACGAGTTTGTCGGGGAAGAAATCGCGATTGCCAATGATGATTCCCAGGGTCGGTACAGACGCTTTCATGGAGAGGGGAGACGAAGCCGCCACGAGCCGGCCCGGTCGTTAGCCCGGCGCGGAAGTTTTTCGTGGTCAGGTGGGGTTGGACAGGGGTGGTGCGCGGTCGCCATTGACCGGTTGCGTCACAGTATGCTATCTATGTCGCAAGTGCTTCCTTAATTTCGCTCAGTTATTGCGGAATCCTAAGTCAGATCTCGAGGAAAGGATCCAGAATCCAGAAGTCAGAATCCAGAATCCGGTGATCACCCCTACCCTCCATGGTGCAATTTGACCCCAATCGCCCCGACTTCGCCCCCTATGGCTTTACCTGCGTGCGCTGGAGCCCCTCGCCCATGCGCCGTCCCGACCACCACAATGAGATCGAGCTGAATCTCATGCTGTCGGGCTGGGTGACGTACCTCCTGGGGGGCCGCAAAATCCGGGTCGAGCAGGGTCACCTGAGCGCGTTTTGGGCGGCGATCCCGCACCAGATCATCGATTTTGGCGGGGGGGCCGACTACTTTGTCGCCACCATTCCCCTCTCCTGGTTCCTGCAGTGCCGCCTGCCGGAACGCTTGTCGCAGCCGTTGATGCGCGGCGAGATGCTCAGTGACACCGACACGGCGCGTTTGAGCATTGATGAAGCCCTTTTTTCGCAATGGGTGAAGGACCTCGAAGGGGGCAAACCGGAGACCAAGGACATTGTGATGTTGGAGATCGAGGCCCGCCTCCGCCGCCTTTCGGTGGCCCTCCCCCCCTCCACCGCTGTCCCCAAAAAACGCGTGCAGCGACTCTCTTTGCAGGACGGCGGACTGAACAAGGTGGAGCAGATGGCCTGCCTGGTCGCCCAGCGTTACACCGAGCCCCTGACGGTCACCGAAATCAGCCAGGCCGTCAGCCTGCACCCGAACTACGCCATGAACCTCTTCAAGAAGGCGTTCGGCACGACCTTGATCGACTACCTCACCAACCACCGGGTGTCCCACGCCCAGCGCCTGCTCGCGACGAGCGAGGAAAAGATCGTGGATATCGCGTTCAGCTCCGGCTTTAACTCCATCAGCCGCTTCAACGAAGCATTTCGCCGGGCCTGCGGTTGTACGCCCCGGGAATACCGGATGGCCCACGAACAGTCCGGCACCGACGCCGTCTGATCGGGCCAAACGAAGAATGCAGCGGCGCATCTCCTCGCCGCTGCATTCCACCTAACCCAAGACCCGTGTTCAGGGTTTGAGACCCACCGTGGGTGCAGAATCCACGGCGAAACGGGGTGACGGTCTCGCGACCGACGGGGGAGGATACGATGAGCTCACCCGCAAGACTGCCTGTTTTTGCAGCAAAACCTCCCAGATTCTAACTAAGTGCCTCAGTAAAAACGTTTTTTCAATCTTCGCGACGAACGCCAAACGTTGTTTGCACCCTGCGTTGGGTCGCAGGCGGGCTCGCGAATCAGCCTCAGGGAACCGCCGGGGTCACCCGAGGCGCCGCGATCGACTCGCCCCGCAGAAACTTGGGGATGATGCGCGCCATGCGCTGGGAAACCGCCTGCCCCTCGACCACTTCCAGCACGGGACGCAGCAGGGTCTGCGCCATGAGGTGAGGGTTGACTTCATACCGGGTGGGCAGCGGCGCGATGAAGGAGAGAAACGGGTCATCGTCCCGCGAAATGAGCGAAATGTCCTCGGGAATCTTCACACCGGACTGCATCAACCGGGTCGCCACCGCCAGGTAGTTGTGCGGGTGCAGGACGAGAAGCGCGGTCGGCGCCAGCTTGAGCTTGAGCAGGCGGCGCACCGCCACCCCCACCCCGGCGACGCTGTCCTCATGGTACATCACCACCGCCTCGGCGTCTTCGTGACGCGATTGCTTCACCCCTTCGACAAAGCCCGCCTCGCTCTCCATGTCGCCCGCCCGCCGCGACTTGTGCGTGAGCAATGCCATCCGGCGGTGACCGAGCCCCAACAGCACCCCGGCCGCGTGGCGGCACATCGCCCGGTGATCCAAGTCGCGCGAAGGCAACTCCACCCCGGCATGGGTCGAACCGGCCACCACGCAGGGCACGCGGTTGTCCGAAAACCAACGCTGCACGTTTTCGTCCGCAAGCATGAGGATCCAGCAGGCATGAGGATTGCGCGTCACCAGTCGCTGCAGCGCTGGATCGGGTTTGTTGGCAAAGTAATGCCGTCCGTGAAACACCCGCAGTTTGAGTCCCCGTTCACTCAGCAAGGCCCGCATTTCATCGATCCACAGGCTTTGCATGGGACGCAGGCGTTCGATCGGCTCCGGGGAAAGCAGAGCCACGTGACCCGCCCTGGGTTCGATCGGAAGGCCGGCTGGCCGCGGGAGAATCTTGTTTCCCGTTCCATGGATACGCTCGATCCGGGCCTCGTCGGCCATCTGCTGGAGCGCAGCCCGCAAGGTGTTACGGCTGACCTGTAAAGTCTGACAAAGCGACCGCTCGCTGGGCAGCCAATCGCGCCACTCTCCCGTGCCGATCTGAGTGTTCAGATAGGCAATGGTCTGGGCAACGAGGGATTGCCGTTGGGGGAGGGCATGCACAGGCACCCCCCAAGTCTTGGGGGTCCGCCGGCAAAATCCAGCCGCAAAGTGGCAGGGATCCGCTCCACCTTTGGCCTTCCGCGAACCCGGACCTAGGCGAACAACTCCGGCACTTCGCGTCGCGCCCGCTCCGCGATGGAGTTCACGCGTTCCGGCGAGGCCCACCGGTAGGGCCAGCGAAGGCGGGGAGTAAGCCGGGGGAGCCAGCCCCCGGCCACGGCCGCAGCCTTGTCGGCCGCCATATTGCTCAATCCATCCACCGTGATGACAGGAGCGACCGACGCCTCCCAAAAGGCCAGAATTCTCCGGCCCAGCGCGCGTCCCTCGTCCGGTGCGTGAACGCACTGCTCATACCAGCGCTGCGCCCCCGCGGGACTGAGGCAGGCCACATTGGAATAAGCCCCACGCGCCCCGCGCTGCAGTCCGTCAGCCAGGCGGTGTCCGGGGATGAAGATGGACCAGCCTTCGAGCACCGGCCGCATCGCCTCATACCAGGCATCGTCCCCACCAGCCACCTTGGCACCAATGATGCCGGGAACCCGGGCCGTGAGCTCGATCCACTCCTGCGGGGTCAGTCGGCGTTTGGCATGGGGCGGATTATAGACCACGAGGGGAATCGGCCCGGCCTCCGCGGCCATGCGCTCAAAGAACGCCACCACTTCCGGAAGCGTCGGAGGAAACCAGTCGGGCAATGTCACCTGATAGGCCGAAGGCGCCAGCGCCCGCGTTCGGCGCAGCCGGTCGAGCGCGCCCTGCGCACTCGAGTGGCTCAAGCCGATCTGAAACGGCAGGCCCGCCCGTTCGCAGCGCTCAGCGACCAGCGCCTGGAGTCGGTCAAATTCCGCTTCGGACTGGGTGTAGAATTCGCCTGCACTGCCATTCGAGTAAACCCCGCTGACCCGCGCTGCCACAAAGTGCTCCAACTCCTCGGCCAGCAGTCCAAAATCAATCGCGTCATCGTTCTGGATGGGAAGGAGCAACGTGGCCCAATTGCCACGAAGGCGGTCAGCGGTGAGTGGGGTCATGGTGATGCTTGGATTGAACCAGTTTTGCGCACGTGAAGACAATCGATCCGTTCATAAACCACGGATCCCGCGGCCGCGGGACGGATGAACACAGTTTCTTAAAATCAGTGGTCTTTTCACCCGCAAGGTGAGAGCTCACTTTGGCAAAACACTGTGGTATCCGTGTTCATCTGTGTCCATCCGTGGTTCAATCGAGTTTCTGGCTTGAAACCTGTTCGCGGGTTCAGGTTGCCCGGCGTCCGGGGTGTCCCAGCACGCGATAAAACGACCCCGGACGGTACGGGAACCGGCGCTCGGCATCCTCCGGCAATCTGACGCCCAGACCCGGCGCCGTGGGCGCGTGCACCGTGCCATCTGAGACGTCGAGGGGCTCGACGAGGAACTCCTCTCGCAAGGGATAAGGATTGTTCGGGAGCTCGAGGATGACGCAGTTCTTCGAGGCGAAGGCGGCGTGGTAGTTGCCCATGATGCCCAC
This sequence comes from Opitutaceae bacterium, assembly GCA_046346755.1. GTDB lineage: Bacteria > Verrucomicrobiota > Verrucomicrobiia > Opitutales > Opitutaceae > UBA6669. The sequence continues at coordinate 129,763 of JAXMHM010000017.1, forward strand.
CCCTCCGGCCCAGGTGTGCACCGCAATGTTCACCCCGTCGCGCGAACACATCTGCGCCACTTCGCGGAAGAGCCCGAGGCCACCCAGCATGGCCGCGTCGGGTTGGAACAGGTCAAGGGCACCGGCTTTCAGGTACGCTTCGGCCTCGGTCAGGCTGGTGACGGTTTCGCCTCCGGCAATGGGCAGGCCGGTCTGGCGTCGCACCTCGGCAAATCCAGCGTAGTCGGTGACTTCACAGGGCTCCTCCACCCAAAGGACGCGATACGGTTCCAGGCTGCGCACCACCGCCAGCGACTCCTTCAGGGTCCAGGGTTTGCGGGCCACCCCCTGCACGGCATCGACGGCCAGATCAACGTTCGCTCCCAGCACCTCCCGACAGAACGCCACCTTTTCCACAATCTGCGAGGGGGAGAGGAAATTGATCCGGATCTTCACCGCGCGGTATCCGCTGCGCACGTAGGCCTCCAGCTCGGCCCGCAATTCAGGAAAGGGCTTGTTGTTGCCGCCGCTGGCATACGCCGGGATCCGATCATGCACGCGTCCGCCCAGCAATTGATGCACGGGGACACCCAGCGCCTTGCCACGCAGATCCCACAACGCCATCTCCACGCCGCCGATCACGGCCGGCGTCATGCCAAAGCGGCCCCAGTAGTAGCACGCGGTCCGCAGCCGGTCGCGTAATCCGGATACATCCGCCGGGTCCGACCCAATCAACTCCACTTCGAACTGGCGCACCAATTCGCGAGTGGCCTCGGGGGCAAAGACGCCGAGGTAGGTTTCACCGAGGCCGGTCAGTCCTTCGTCGGTCTCCACCTGAATGACGCTGATCGTGCGATACCCCTCGGCAAAACAGAGTTCACGCTCAAGGTCCCCGGGCGTGGCATAGGGGGCGCTGAGCAGAAGACAACGAACCGCGGTGATTTTCATGAAGGGCCTGGAATGAAACTAAGGTCCGTGAATGAACCACGGATGGACACAGATGGACGCGGATCCGGAGTACGAGCCGTCTTTCTCTGGCAATAGGACCATCAGCTTTTGCACAGCTCGTTTCTATCCGTGTGAATCCGTGTCCATCCGTGGTTCAATCGCGGTCTTTGGAAGAAACAGCTGACTCGGTCCGGATCCGGATCACCGCTGGGGTACGAATGCCGGGGCGGATTTCGCCGTTGGGAATCACGAGATCGTTTCCCCAGCGAACCACCTGCGTGGTGACTTGCGGGGGCAACGGGGTCGTCGCCACCACGGACCAGCGATCCGCGTCGGGATCGTAGCTCAGCACGTCGCGGGAAAATCCGGGGTGGTTGAGGTAAATGCGGCGTTTTGCTTCGACGTGACCGGTAACCTCACTCTCCCAGCCCGCGCGCTCCGCGACGGTGGACGTCGGCTCCTTCAGCTTGGCGCGCAGGCCGGCCACGGCGAGGTCGTGGGTTTCCAATTCCCGAAACAGGGCGCCCGCATCACCGCCAAAAACCAAAATCCGTCCGGAGCGGTCGACGGCCGCCGCGCCGGCCATGATGCACCGGGACTCCCGCGACGCGGCGTCGGGGCGAATCGCTCCGAGTACGCGCCACTGGCCGGCTTTGACGTCGTATCCATAGGCATCGTCAAAGAGTGTGCTGGCACGTCCCGCCGGTTGGGAGCGGCCGCTGAAGACAAACACCTGCGGGGAGCCTGGAGACTCCCGTCCCGCTGCCACCGGCAGGATGCGTCCGCCTCCCGGCCACGACGGCAGCACCTTCCACGCAAACGCTGCGCCCTGGCCGCGCTGAGCCAGATCCAGCGCCCAAAACACGGTCGTGCCGGTGGCGTCCTTCATCGTGGTCTGGCCTCCCGTCAGGTAGAGTACCGTTCCCACCTGCACGCCGGACATGAAGGCGAGGGGCTGCGGCAGGGAAGGCAGCGGCGACCGGACGACCTCGCGGGTCTTGGGATCCCAGGCGAGGAGGAACACATCGGCAAAACACTGCTCGGCATCGCTGCCCCCCGCGCAGACCACGCCCTGATCCGTACTGAAACTAAAACCATAGCCGATTTTTCGGGGGAGCTTGAACGCCTTGTCGGTCACCCAGGCAAATCGTCCGTCTGCGCGCCGCTCCAGGACAAAGAGGTCGTCCCACCAGATCTTGCGCCCGCCCTCCCAGGGAAGCGCGTCCGGAAAGTTCGCTCCCCCGCCGACCAGCAGCACGTTGCCGTGCACACCGACAAACGGACTGGCCAGCCCGGGCTGTCGGGATTGTCCCGGTGAGGCCGGCACCGGCGGCAGTTCGTCCCAGACCAGGCGATCGGGCACGCGCGCCGAGGCGAGGACCGCAGGAGTGAGCAGCGTCATGGGCAGAAAGAGACGGAGGACAAGACGGCGGAGCGGGAGCGAACAGTTCATTTCAAGCGGTGGGTTCGGCGGGCGACGGCTCGTGCACCGTGAGCCCCGGCGGCAGGGGCCGGCGGGAAGGCACGAGCAGGCTCACACTGTATCCGATCACCACGCACACCGTGATGCCCACCAGGGCGTATAGGTAGACATGCACCCGCGTGTGGTTCTGGAGAAAGTAGAGCACGACGGCACTGAGCACCGCGCCCGTCATCGCTCCGAACGCGGTGGTGCGGCGGGTGAAAATGCCGAGAATGAACAAGCCTCCGAGCCCGCTCGCCGTCAGGCCGAGGATGCGCTGGAAGAGGTCAAACGCCGAGTCGACCGTGGTGACCGCGAGCAGACAGGCCAGCGCCACCGCCAGTACGCCGAGCCCGCCGGTGAGGATCTGCGCCACGCGCAACCAATGGGCGTCGCTGCGTTTGGGTCCCAGACGTTGCAGGAAATCGGTCACCAGCACCGTGGAGGTCGCGCTCAAGCTGGTGGAAATGGCCGACTGCGCCGCCGCAAAGATCCCCGCCACCACCAGGCCGGCCACGCCCGCCGGCAGTTCGTGCGCAATGAAGAAGGGTAGGATCGCATCCGAACCCGGGAGGCCCGCCAGGCTCTTGGCGTGGAATTGGTAGTAGACGTAGATCGCGGTCCCGACGCCGAGAAACACGAGGGTGTTGACCATCGCGAGTCCCGCATTGATCCACATCGCGCGTCGGGTGGCCGCCATGTCCGTGGTGGTCTGGTAGCGCTGGATGATGCTCTGGTCTGAAATGTAGGGCACCAGCTGGGTGAACATGCTGCCAATCAGCACGACCCAGAGCGCATTGGTCGTGTAGTCGCCCGACCAGTTGATCATGTGGAATTTGTTGTTCGCGGCAGCGACGTCCACCAGGGTCCCCAAGCCTCCGTCCAGTCGCACCACCACGAGCACAAAGCTCAGCACCGCCGCCCCGAGGAGAAAGACCGTTTGCGCAAAGTCGGTCCAGATCACGCCCTCGATCCCCCCCAGCGCCGAGTAGATCGCACTCAGGGCGCCAATAACAAAGATGCAGACGATGATGTTGAGATCCGTCACCGCCGCCAGCGCCAGCGCCGGCAGGTAAATGACGAGGGCCATCCGGCCGATTTGGAACAGCACAAACGCGGTCGCTCCGTAAAGTCGCGCACCGATTCCAAAGCGCGACTCCAGGTACTCATAGGCGGACGCCGATTTCAGCCGGTTGAAGACCGGCAGCAGCAGGTAAACGACGACCGGCGCGAGCAGGAGAATCGGCACATTGACCCAGAACACGACCCAGTTCTCCGCATAGGCCTTGGCCGGGATCGACATGTAGGAGATCGAACTGACGTTCGAAATGCTGATGCCCATGACCCACCACGGGATGCGCCGGCCGGCGCTGAAGTAGTCACCCGTGCTCTTGGTCCGGCGCGAGAACCAGACACCCATCACCAGGGTGCCCAGCAGGTAGGCGCCCAAGGTGACGTAGTTCAGCGCGCCAAAGGCGATCTTGTTGGTTTCCATGAATCAAATGAGGAATTTCTAAAGGGGTTTGCAGGAATTCGGGACTCCATCACGGAGTCCGTTTGGCATGACCGTGCCACTACCGATGAGCACCACGAATGGACACGAACGCACACGAATGAAAACGAGGACGGAAAGCGAGAAAGCGCGAGATCACTGCTGGGCGGAAAACAAGCGAGCGACAATCTCATCCCAATCTCCTCCGAATTCGTGTCCATTCGTGTCCATTCGTGGTGAAAGGGCTTGGTTCCGGCCCTAGGGCGCGAGGGTGTCACGACCATCGGTCAACCACTCGAGATTGAAGCGAAGCACACTCAGGTAGCGGGTGTTGAGGTTGTTGCCATCGATTTCACCACGCTCCACGAGGCAGAAGATCATGCCATCGCGACCCACTGCGAGGTCGGCATAGGCACTGCGGCCCGGTTCCAGCACCTTGGAGACCGGCCAGGACACGCCCTCGTCGGTGCTCAGTCGAACAGTGACGTTGTTGCGCGGGCGCATCCCCGACCAGCGGATGACTTCCTTCTTCTCCGGGTTGTTCGGATGGACGAAGAGGAGCCGGGACTTCTTTCCATCCCCGGCCCCGCTCAAACGCACCGCGGTGGCGAAACTGATCGGTGAATACAGGTCCTTGTGCAGCACCGGGGTGGTCCAGCCGGTCGCGCCGTCGCGGGAGTAGGACACCGCGTGACGGTAGGCCGGCTCCTCGTTGCGAATAAAAAGAGCCACCCGACCGTCCTCGAGCTGCACGGCCGCGGTCTCGCTGGCACAGATGAGGTACGGTGGGACCAGCTCACCCGGATTCCAGGTTTTTCCATGGTCGTCGCTCGTGATGACTCCCGCCACCGAAGGCCGGTGCAGCTTGCCACCATTGGACAACCAGATCGGCACGACCAGGCGGCCGTTCTTCATCTGCAGTCCATGTCCGGGTCCCGGAGCCACCACATCCCAGTGGTACTGGCTGCGGTAGCCGGCGACGGCCGCAGTGATGTCGACCGGAGGCGTGAACGTTGCGCCCTCATCGTCGCTTCGCATGTAAAACACCTGCGCGTAATTTTTCTGATAGAGGAAGTGGATCGCCCCGGTCTGCTCGTCGACGATCGCGGTCGGATTGTCGATCGTGGCCTTGCCATCCTGGGCCACGATGCGTCGCGGCTCCCAGGTCTTCCCCCCGTCGAGGCTGCGGCGGAGCATCAGATCGATGTCGGCCCAATCCGAGACGGCCCGCCGGGCGGACGTAAACGCGAGCACAGTCCCGTTCCGCGACACCACGATGCAAGGAATGCGGTAGGAGAGATATCCCTCCTGCGGCACCTCAAATAGGTCCGTGCGCTCGAAGAACGGGGCCGCCGGCGCCGCTCCTAGCCAGGTGGCCGCTGACAGCGAGGCCACGCCGACGCACCAGCGACCCAGGAAACAGAAGATTCGGCGGGAAGTCATGGGAACGGGGTTCATTGGCTCTTCGGGGCGGCCTGGGCAGAAACGGATTTGGACGGAAGCTCCTCGGGCTTGAAGTACACGCCCACCAAATGACTTTTGTCCTTGGCATCCCCGCGATTCGTGTAGTCGACCAACAGGATGCGTCCGTCGTTCAGCGTCAGCCACGAGGTGTACCCATGGTCGGGACGGTGGTGGGGGAGGATCGGATTGGCATGCACCTGCACGAAGCGATCACGCTGATACTGATCGGGCCAAAGCTGGCTCTGGGACGTCCAATGCCAGGTAAACAGCGGCTGTTTAGGATTGAAAACGCGATAGGTCACCCGTTGCCACGAGCTTCGGCCACGCTCCCCGATCTGGCCGAACTGCGTGCGCTTCGAGGGATCCTCACTGAAAAAATCCTTGAGCGGTAAAGACTCCCAGAACACGCAGGAACTAAAGGTCAGCTCCTCGTCTACATAGACCTGAAGCAACCCGCGTCGCAAGCGAATCGCTACTTCGCGATAGCGCGTCATGTCCATGGATTTGCGTTCATCGCTGGGCGACTCCGAAAGTCCAAGTCCATCCGACGCGATGGAAAGCACCACCGGCCCGCGGAACGCAAGGACCCGCGCGAGCGACAGGAACGCCACCGATACGCCCGGCGGTCCCTCCACTTTGACCCGGGCGCTGAAGAGGATCTCACTCTGCGACGACTCCGGCGGCAGCAGGGTGTAGCGGGTCGCCGTGCCGGGCTTGTTCTCAATCACCAAGGCCTCCGCCGACAGACTGGCCGCAGAGGGTGCGGCCGGCCCGCCGGGTTCATATCGACCCGCTTCCTTCCGCAAGTCACCCGCCCACGCGTAGGTGCCCAGCCCGCCGAGCACATTGCGTCCCGTCACCAGGACCCGCCCGTCCGGCAACTGTTTGGCATAGGGACGGTGAAATGAGAACGGCAGCATCTTCGTCGGCGACCAGGTGCGACCGTGGTCCTTGGAGAAGGCGACGAAACTCGGGTTGCCGGCAGAGTGGTTTTCCCGAAGCACGCAGGCCAGCTCCTTGCCGCCATCCAGCACCACGACCGCACCCTCGCAGTACCGGAAGAAACCATCGTGCGCGATGGTCCCGCGCTCGGCCCAGGTCTTGCCGCCGTCGACGCTGGCATACAGCACATCGGCAAACTCCTGGGTCGCTCCACGCATGACATGCGCCGCGAATCCCAGGCTGCCGTCCGGGAGATCCAGAACCCGGTCGGGCTCAAAGCCCTTCACACCCGCGAGGGTTTCGGCCTTGGTCCATGTGTCCCCCTGGTCGTGACTCCAGTAGATCATAATGCCGGGAGGCTGGTCTTCGTGAAAGTGACCCCAATCATCCTGGTCGATCAGCACCACCAGCCGTCCGTCGTTGAGGCGGCTGAGGCGAGGAGTGACCAACCGTTCCTCACCCTTGCGTTTGTCGTGGCTGTCCACCGTCCGGTGCCGTCGCCACGTCTGCCCTCGATCGTCGCTCACGAGGAGAATCAAATGCTGGTCCTCCTGGGAAAGGTGCTTCTCGGTGTCGCTGTACACCAGCATCAACCGTCCGGAGGGCAGTTCGATGATGTCGGGATTCTTCGTGAAGCGACCGGGGTTGCGCCACACGTCGAAAACGCGGGAGTCGAATGAAGCGATGCCGGTGGCGGACGGGGAATCGGTGGCCGGGGCGGCCGTCCCGGAGGTTGGCAACGCGAGCCAGGCGAGCGCACCAACGACGCACGAACCAAGGTACGAAACAGGTTTCATCGGGGATGGGGAAGGTTACGCCGCCACCAGGGTCGGGGGAACCGGGCCCCACACTCAGGTGACCGGTCCCCGCGACAAGCCGGAGCCTGTGGTTCCTTCAAGGAACCTTGCCTTCGGGACCGGCAGCCCGTTCCGGATTCTATCGCTCGTTCAAGCACAGGTTCCTATAAAGTGCCACCAGAAGCCATTGGTTTCGCCCGGGGACCCGCTCTATCCCTCCCTCCGTTCCCGAACCCCCCGGGCGATCGCAACGACCTGCCCCAGGCCGGCACTCGCCCTCCCTACTACCCTTCCTGACCATGCACCCAACGTACCTTCGCATCCCCATCGCCCTCTTGGCTGGCGTGTGGCTGGCCGCCCCGGCCTCCGCGCAGCTGGCCCCGAAACCCGTGACTCCGGAAAAGCCCGCCCAGCCCGGCACGGCCGCGAGCACCGACTCCGAGGCGCTCAAGCCTGACACCGTCACTCTCTCTGTCTTCGAGGTGACCACCGACCAGGACATCGGTTACCAGTCCACCAATGCGGCGGAAGCCACTCGCATGAACACCCCGATCGAGAACATTCCGATGAATGTCACGGTGTTCAACCAGCAGTTCATCGAGGACTTGATCGCCACCGACACCTCGGCGCTGCTGGCTTACGAGCCTTCCGCGGTCAAAACCTCGGAAAACGACGGTTTCCTCGCCCGCGGCTCCGCCAGCGTCGGCGCGAACTTCCTCAACGGCTTCGCCCAAACCAGCGGATTCGGTTCCCAGCCGCTGATGAACATCGAGCGCGTCGAAGTCCTGCGCGGCCCCGCCGCCGTGCTCTACGGCGCGGGTGGTTATGGCGCCACCTTCAACCGCATTACCAAACAACCGAAAGAGAAGCCGTTTTCCAGCGCCCGCGTCATCGCCTCGAACTACAGCTCGTTCCGCGGTGAATTCGACAACACCGGCCCCCTTCCCTTCTTCGGCGGCAAGACCTTCGCCTACCGGATCAACGGCACCTACGACCGCGGTTACACCTGGTTCAAACAGCGCCGGGAAGAGGACGGTCTCGCGCCCACCTTCTCCTGGAAGATCGGTCCCAAGACCAAGGTGATCTTCGAGTACCTCTACAACTGGCGTGAAAGTCAGGCGAGCTGGGAAACGCCCGTGCATAACGGCAATCCCAAGGGCATCACGACCGGCGACGGTGTCTTCCGCGAGTACGACCGCTCGGTCGCTTGGGTCAACCCCGAGGATTACCGGCACAACACCCGTCAGGTCGCCTCCTACGATTTGCGCCACGCCTTCACCGACAACCTGCAGTTCCGGTCGCAGTTCCAGTATGAGACCAAAAAGCAGGACAACCGTGAGGCCCAGGCGCTGTCCGACGGCATCACCATCCTCCGAGACACCGCCCTGATGCCCCGCCTCTGGCGCCACATCCCGCGCGACACCGACAATTACCGCTCACGCAATGAGCTGATTTGGAACGTCAACACCGGCCCGGTGAAACACCGCCTGCTCTTCGGCCACGGCTGGATCGAACAGTACGACCTCAACATTACCTACCGCTCCCCCCGCAGCAACGGCGGACAGACCGGCGCCAATCTCACCGGCAACGGTCGTACAACCGATGCCAACGCCGGACCCCTCTTCAACTCCTATCCAAATCTCACCTACGCTCAGTTCATCGCCGATCCCACGCTGGCCGGCTTCAATCGGAACAACCTGCTTCCCTACAATCTCTTTGATCGCGGAGCCGAGCCGCCACTGCCTCCGGAAAGCCAGCGTCCCGGCCTGTACCTCGACACCGAAACCAAGACCTACACCGCCAATCAGGACTACTACATCAACGACCTGCTTTCCTTTGCAGACGACCGCTTCTTCGTCATGCTCGGCGGCCGTTATTCGGACGTGAAGCGCCGGACGCAGACCTTCGCCACGGGCACCTTCCCGAACAAAACCAGGAATCCCAGCCCGGCCACGGTCCCAGCCAATACCGACGCGCAAACGGGCAGCGTGGGCGTGGTCTATCACCTCAACTCGGAACGCACGCTGACCGTCTATGCGAATCTGAACAACTCCTTCAACCCGGAGTTCCGATCCCAGCCGGACGGCGAAGCGCTCGCCGACGAAGAAGGCAACCAGAAGGAAATCGGATTCCGCTTCAGCTTCCTCACCGGACGCCTGGTGGGCCTCGTCACCTACTTCGACCTGCTTCAGGACAACGTGACCCGCTCCGATCCGAACCCCGGCCGCACCGGCTATTTCCTCCAGGAAAGCGGCCAGCGCAGCACGGGCATGGAGTTCAGCCTGAATGCCCGCATGACCAGCAACTGGTACGTCATGGGCGGATTCTCCGACACCGACGCCCGCAACGACCTCACTGGTTTGGCCAAGGACCTCTCCCCTCGCTACCGGTTCACCATGTTCAACCGGTACAATTTCAATCAGGGTAAACTCAAGGGCCTCAACCTCAGCCTGGGAACGATCTACACGGGGGAACGTCCTCTCACCGTATCCACCACCCGCAACTCGCCTGACTGGGGTCCGATGCCGGACTACTGGCGCGTCGATGCGATCGCGGGCTACAAGCTGAAGCTGAAAGGCAGCCGGATCTCCTACGACCTCTCGCTCAAGATCAACAACCTCTTCGACAACCAGGACATCTACTACGTCGGCGTAAATCACCGCTACACCCTCGACCCGGGTCGGGAGTGGCAGGCCGTGCTCTCCGCCCGGTTCTAGGCTTGGTTCGTCCTCCCGCGGGGTCGGCGACCCCGCCTCCAACGGCATCCACCGTCGCCCCCGTTGGAGGTGGCCTCGCTGAGGCCGCGACGGGACCCCGTGGTCCCACCTCCGTGCTTCGCGAAACCTGGGCCACGCACCTCATCGCGCACCCACGTGGTTCCCCCTTCCCCATGACCCTCCTCCCACTCCTCCACCGCACGCTCGCCACGCTCTGTCTCGGTGTCGCACCGCTGATGGCGCAAAGCCACCAGGGCGATGTCACCGATGTCCGCGTCATCCGCCGGTATGAACAACATCCCGGCTCCTCGCTGCTGTGGGAACCGTACATTGCCGCCTGGAAACCCAAACACCTGGTCGCCGCCTTTGGCGCGGGAATACCCGGCAAGACCGACATGGGTGACATCCTCGCGAGCGTGTCGACCGACGATGGCGACACCTGGAGTGACCCGGTCCCGGTCTTCAACCACAACGAGCGCCAGGGCGCGATCCAGTTCGCCTACGCCAACGCCATCCTTTACCACCCGCCGGGACAGGATGTGATCTGGTGCTATGGCATGCGGTGTCCCATGAACTACCGTCACAGCGAGGACTCCCAACTCGTGGGCGCCTACAGCGCCGATGGGGGACGTTCCTGGATACAAGTGGAGCTCTCCATGGGCTACACCGGCCCACTCATCGTCGTCGCCGGACTCCATCAGGTCATTGACAACGGCCAGGTGCGTTACCTGCTGCCCGCCCATCGCAACACGCGGCGCAACGACCCGCGCGGCACGCGCGACCAGTTCATTCTGACCAGCACGAGCCTGATGGAATGGACGCTGGCCGGCTTCATCCCCCAGCCCGAGTCCGGACCTCCCGTGTTTCTCCACGAAGGGGGATTGGCCGTGGGTGACTCCCCCGGCGAGCTGAAGCTGATGATGCGCACCGCCGACTACGCCGACGAACGCAAGATGACCGATCCACCGCGGGCCTTCTCCAGCGTGAGCAAGGACAATGGTCGCACCTGGAGTCCCGCCCGCTCCGAGCCGGAACTCTGGAACGCCAAGTCGAAAGGCTACTACACGCGCAGCCTCCAGGGGACAGAACTCTACGTCTACAACGACGACGTCGCCGGGGTGCGCAAAAGCCTGCGCTACAAATTCAAACCCGCTGGCGGGGCCTGGAGCGCGGAAAAGACCTTTTACGACGCCGGCATCAAGAACTCCTATCCCTCGCTGATCGAGGTGGCTCCCGGTGACTTCCGCGCCATTTGGGACAGTGGGACCAAGGATCGGGCTCGCACCCATATTCAGTTTGGCAAATTCCGCCTGCCGGCGACACCCTGATCTTCCCCTTCCCGCCACCATGGTCGCCCTTCCCGTTCTGCTGATGTCACCCACCTTCACCCTCCGCCGCAGGCTGTTCCATCGTCTATGCGCCGGGGCGGTCCTCCTGCTCGCAGTCTGTCAGGTGACCTCACAAGTCCACGCTGCCACCGACGGCCCCAACCTGCCGTGGGTCGATCTCTCCCAGGATACGCAGCGGCACGTGGTCATCGCGGCGGGCAGCGCCACCGTTTACCAGGGGCATCCCACGACCCTGCTCATGCCCGATCAGAAGACGATCTTCGCCGTCTGGTCGCTCGGACACGGCGGCCCGGTCGGTCCGATGGCGCGGAGCAACGACGCCGGCCTGACCTGGACCCGACTCGATAACGCACTGCCAGCCTCGTATCAAAAACACCGCAATTGCCCCAGCATCTACCGGCTCGTCGATCCGGCCGGCAAGGAACGGCTCTGGGTTTTCTCCGCCCACCCGCTCATGCCGCGTATACTCAGCGAAGACGGCGGCAAGACCTGGACCGAACAGCCGGCCCTCGGATTTCCCTGCGTCATGACCTTCAGCAGCATCGTCCGCCTGAAGGACGGCAGCTACCTCGGGCTGTATCACCGCGGTCCCGACGGCAAGGACCGGAGTCCGCTGGAGGTCCTGCAGACCTCGACCCGCGACGGCGGGGTGACCTGGTCGGAGCCTCGGGTGGTCGCCGCCGTGAAGGGCAAGGACCCCTGCGAGCCTTTCGCTTTTCGGTCTCCGGATGGAGCCGAACTCTGCCTGGTCATGCGGGAAAACAAACGCACCGGTCGCAGCCTGATGTCCTTCAGCCCCGACGAAGGCGCCACCTGGAGTGAACCGGTCGAGACCCCCTGGGGCATGTCCGGCGACCGTCACATTGGCATCACCCTCGACGACGGCCGCCTGCTCTTCGCCTTCCGTGATCAGGCGCCGCAGAGCCCGACCCGCGGTCACTTTGTCGCCTGGGTCGGCACGTACGCCGACCTCAAGCGCGGCTTCTCCGGCCAGTACCGCATCAAGCTCCTGCACAGTTTCTCCGGAGGCGACTGCGGCTATCCCGGACTTGAGAAGCTGCCCGACGGCACAATCATCGCCACCACGTACATCAAGTATCGACCGGGCACCGACAAGCACTCCGTGGTCAGCACGCGCTTCAAAATCGCCGACACCGACCGCCTCGTGCTGCGCTGACCAGTCATGCTTTGGTGAGAGACGCGCCGGTCGAAACGATCCCACGAGTGCATAAGCCGCGATGGACACCGACCGACACGGACTCAGACCAGGAATCGAGGGAAGAAGCCACCTTGCGATCTCGTTGGAGGTGGCCTCGCTGAGGCCGCGACGGGACCAGCAGGTCCCGCCTCCGCCTTCCGTTTCTTCATCGCGACGCCCATCCCCGCGGGGTCGGCGACCCCACCTCCAACAAAATCGTCAGCCCTTTTTAAAGGCGGACCGCAGTAGGGATGTCTGCATTGAAGCTCTGGCGCGGGCGCGGGATCTGACTTCTTCCGTGCTTCACTTTGGGCACCTGGGTTCATGAAACGATCCACTTTCTGCCTTCGCTGGTTTCAACTCGGCTGTTCGATCCTCGTGGGCTGCGGAACCTGGGTCGGGGCCGCGACCAGCGCGCCTGGCGCCACCGCGGGCCGGCCGCCGCCGAACATCGTCTTCATTCTCGCCGACGATCTCGGGATATCGGACCTGCACTGCTACGGCAGCGCCTGGCACGACACGCCCAACCTGGATCGCCTCGCCCGTCAGGGCCGGCGCTTCACCTCCGCCTATGCGCCCGCACCCATTTGCTCGGCGTCCCGCGCGGCGCTGCTGACGGGACGTTCCCCCGCCCGGCTCGGTCTCGAGTTCGTGATCAAGGACCCGCCGGCCGAACCGCCCACCGACCACCTGCTGCAACCCCCGCCCTATCCCCGCGAGCTGCCGCTGTCGGAGGTCACGCTGGCCGAGGTGCTGGGACCCGCCGGCTACGCCACGGGATACTTTGGCAAATGGCACCTCAATCCGCACGCGGGAGCGTATCTGAAATGGTCCAACACCCTCGGACCGCTGCAGCAGGGTTACGCGGAGGGAGACGAGACCTTCGGTAGTCATCCGTACAGCGAACGCGGCGCGGCGGCGGAGCCGCGTCCGGCGCTGGCACCCGGTGAGTACGGTCGCGATGCCCTGACCGAGAAGGCCGTCGCGTTTCTCCGCGCGCATCGTCAGGAGCGGTTCTTCCTGCACCTGTCCCACTACTACGTGCACGATCCGATCCGGACTCGCGCCGCCTGGCTGGTTGAAAAGTACCAGGCGCGCCTGCCCGCCGGCGCCGATCCCCGCCGGGCGGCCTATGCCGCCATGGTGGAAACTCTGGATCACCTGGTCGGCCAGGTGCTCCAGGAACTCGACGCCCTCGGTTTGAGCGAAAACACCCTGGTGGTCTTCACCTCGGACAATGGAGGACATCCGGTGTTTGCCGCCAACGGTCCCTCGCGGGGCAGCAAATGGAACCTCTACGAAGGAGGTATCCGCGTTCCCTGGATTGTGCGCTGGCCCGGGGTCATTCCCACGGGGACGGAGAGTGGCGCCCGGTTCATTGGCACCGATCTGCTGCCGACGCTGTGCGCGGTCGCGAACACGCCCCCGCCGACCGGTGTCAGGCTGGACGGCGAAAACATCCTTCCGCTCTGGACCGGTGCAGGCGTCGAACGACCGGACCGGAGTTTGCTCTGGCACTTTCCCTACTACCACCCGGAAGTGAAGTACGGCGAGGCGATGGGAAGGATTGGCATCAACGATTTCGCCATCAGCCAGACGCGTCCCCACTCCGTTCTGCGCTCGGGCGATCACGTGCTGGTGCACTTTTGGGAGACCGGCGCCGACGAACTCTACGACACCGCGCGCGATCCCGGGCAACAGGTCAACCTCGTCGCCACGCAACCGGAGGTCGCCCGGCAACTTCGAACCCGGCTCGACGCCGCCCTCAAGGACCAGGGAGCCCGGTCCGCCAAGGTGGTCCAACCCAACTACGCCTCACGCCTGGCCGCCAAGGTCGGACCCACCCGCACCGTGGTCTATCGTCGCTTCGGCAACCTTGAGCTGACGCTCGATCTGTTCCTGCCCGCCGGGCATCAGCCCACCGACCGTCGTCCGGCCTTTATTCTGTTTCACGGGGGAGGCTGGACCTCCGGGGCTCCCCGCGTGATGTACCCGCACGCCCACTGGGCCTCCCAGCAGGGTTGGGTGGGGATCAGCGTGCGCTACCGTCTCTTCAAGGCGGGGACCGAGGTGAGCGTCTTCGAGTGCGTGAAGGACGCCCGCGCCGCGGTTCGCTACGTCCGCGCCCACGCCGCCGAGTTGGGCATCGATCCCCAGCGCCTGGCCGTCGGCGGAGCCTCGGCCGGCGGGCACCTCGCGGCCGCCACCGCCCAGTTTGCGTTCGACCACGAAGGCGAGCCGGCCGGAGTCTCGTGCACCCCAAACGCCCTCGTGCTGTTCTCACCGGTGATTGATACGTCCGCCGCCGGCTACGGCCAGGCCAAGATCGGCGAGCGCTGGCGGGAGTTGTCTCCGTTGCACCAGGTTCGCACCGGCCTTCCGCCAACGCTGGTCTTCCACGGCACCGCCGACTCCACCACGCCCTTTGCGGGCGCGCAGGGTTTCCACGACGCCATGGTGCGCGCGGGCAACGGGTGCGTGCTCGACGTCAAGGAAGGGGGTCCGCACACCTACCTCTTCAAGGACGCCGACGACTTCCAGCAGAGCCTCACGGTCATGACCCGCTTCTTCACCTCCCTGGGCTGGTAGACCGAACTGCCCTCGTCCACGCCTGCCGCACCGTTTCCGCATCGTCCCGCCTCGCCGCCTGCCATGATTCGATTTCGTAGTAGTATCGGCATTACGCTCCTTGTTTTCCTGTTCACTTCGGCCGGTGCCGCCGTGCGCCTGCCGGGGATCATCTCCGACCACATGGTGCTTCAGGCTGGCGTCGAAACGGTTCCGCTCTGGGGTTGGGCCGATCCGGGCGAGCGGGTGACGGTGACGTTTGCCGGACATCGCGTCGAGACCGTCACCCGGACCGATGGCACCTGGCGGGTCGACCTGCCCCGGCTCAGCGCCTCGGCCGAGGGACGGGATCTGATCATTGCGGGGAAGGACCAACGGCGGGTTCGGGACGTGGTGGTGGGCGAGGTCTGGTTGTGCTCGGGCCAGTCCAACATGGAGATGCAGATGAAGGGACTCCACGGGCAGGTCGACCGGGCCGACGAGGAAATCGCTGCCGCGCAGTTTCCCGCCCTGCGCCTCTTCGATTTTGACGAAGTTTACGACATCTACCGCCTGCCCGTGCCGCCGGGCACGCCCCAAGCGGATCGTCCGGGACGCTGGATACGCTGCACTCCCGAGACCGCGGCGCGTTTCATCGCCCTCGGCTATTACTTTGGTCGCGAACTCCACCAGGTGCTCCACGGCCGGGCCATTGGCCTCGTCCACAGTTCGGTCGGTGGCACACCGATCGAGGCTTGGACCAGTCTGGAGGCGCAAAAAGCAGTTCCGGCCCTGCAGCCGCTGCTCGCCGACTGGACGCGCCGGCTCGATGGCTACGACCCGGCGCGCGAGCAAATCGCCGCCGCCGCCGCGCGCGAAGCCTGGATCCGGCAGCGGGATGCTGCCAAGGCCGCCAATCAGCCGCCCCCCAAGGCGCCCGCGGCCTACAAGAACCTGCGAGTGAGCACGCCGTCCGGCCTTTACAACGGTATGATCGCGCCCCTCGTGCCCTACCGGGTGAAGGGCGTGCTCTGGTATCAGGGAGAACGCAACGCCGCGGGTCCGTTTACGTCGCTCTACGGTCTGCAACTCGAAACGTTGGTGAAGGACTGGCGGTCGCGTTGGGGCGACGACCTGTACTTTGCCTGGGTGCAGATACCCGCCTTCCAACGTGAGCAACGGGAACCGAGTGAACCGAATGGCTGGGGAGTTTGGGTGCGCGACGGCCAGCGCCAGGCCCTGCGCCTGCCGCGGACCGGCATGGCGATCACCCTCGATCTCGGGGGCGCCACCGCCGGTCACCCCACCAACAAAGCCGATTTCGCCCACCGGCTCGCCCTGGTTGTGCGTCACGAGGTCTACGGCGAAGCCCTGCCCTTCTGGTCCGGCCCGGTCTTTCGTTCGGCCCGCCAGGAAGCGGGGCAGATGGTGCTGACCTTCGATCACGCCGAAGGGCTGAAATCAAGCCAGACCGAACTCAAGGGCTTTGCCATTGCCGACTCGCAGCGGCGGTTCGTCTGGGCCCACGCGCGCATCCAGGGAAACGAAGTGATCGTCTCGCATCCCGACCTCGCTCGTCCCACGGCCGTACGCTACGGATGGGCCGCCAATCCCGTCGCCACCCTGGTCAATGGGGGTGGATTGCCCGCCTCCCCGTTCGCCACGGACGACGGCCGGTAAACCATGAAGCAGCGGATCTCCAAAACGTGGGTGGCAAGGTCTGTCTTCGGCACCACCCGCCCTGAATTGCCCGCCTGATCACCCTCCACCAGCCTTACATCCATGAATACACCTCCAGTCCGATTTGCGATCGTCTCTCCCGGGCGTTGGGGTCAGAAACTCCTCGGCGCCGCGGCGGACTCTACGCGGCTGAAATGTGTCGGGGTATCCAGTCGGGACCCGGAAAAGGCGGCGGCGCTCGCCGCCGCCCACGGTGGACGCTCCTATCCCTCGTACGCGGCCTTGCTCGCCGACCCGGACGTGGAAGCCGTGGTGATTGCCACGCCTCATTTCCTTCATCACTCGCAATCCCTCGCGGCGCTCCGCGCCGGCAAGCACGTCTTCGTTGAGAAACCGATCGCCACGACGCTCGCCGAGGCTGAGGAAATGGTGCGTGTCAGCCGCGAAACCGGACGCGTGCTCGCCGTCGGGCACCAGGGCCGGCACACCGGCGGCATGCGCAAGGTCAAGGCCATGCTCGCCGCTGGCGAGCTGGGCGCGATTGCCGCGGTCGTGGTCGTTCAAGGCTACCCCCATGCACTCTTCCGCACCGGCGACGACTGGCGCAAGTCCGGCACCGCGGTGCCAGGGGGCCAGCTCGACGAACTCGGCGTGCATTACTTCGAAGTCCTTCAGTTTCTCTTTGGTCCGGTGCGTCGCGTCACCGGTTTCGTCCAGCGTCCCGCACCCGACGCACCGCCCGACAGTGCCACGGCTGCACTGCAATTTGGAGACGGCCTCGTCGCCAGCTACACCACCTACGCCGCTTCCGTCGGCCTGAGCCGGATGCTGATCCTCGGAAGCAAAGGCGCACTCGAACTCAACCGGATGGGTCAGGATGCCTGCACCTGGCAGCCGATGAGCGACATGGCCACCGCGCGCTTGGGCGGACTGCCGGCGCAGCCCGTGAAGTTCGACGGTCCCTACCTGGTCACCACCGCGCTGACCGCCGAGTTGGAGGACTTCGCCGGCGCGATTCGCGAGGGACGTCCGCCGCAGGTCGGCGGAGCGGAATCGCTGTCAACCTTGCGCATCAGCCGGGCGGTGATGGAGGCGAGTCTGAACGGCCGCACCGTGGAGCTGACCGCCGGGGACTGACGACCATGCGACAAGTGTCGACAACCTCCCTCACCCGAACGTGGGGCTTCCTACCACCGACCTGACCATCCCCATGTGGCAATTCTGGACAGATGTTGTCATCGACCCCGAAGCCCACCGGCTCCTGCTGGCCCAGGGCACCGTGTCGGAGCCGGGGAATCGGTTTAAAAATTCGGATCGCCTCGACGGAATCGAGCAGGCCGACGTCGCCGTGGTGAGTTCGACCTTCCCTGGCACCGCTGATACCTTCGCCCGGGCGTCCCGCCTGCGGGCGGTCGTGCGGGTCGGAATCGGTTATGACAACATCGACCTCGAGGCGGCATCTTCGGCGGGTATCTGCGCGGTCAACACGCCCGAGGCACCGACCGAATCGACCGCGGAGTTCACGGTCGCCCTGCTGCTTGCCGTGGCCCGCCGCGTCGCCCACGCCGACCGTCGCATGCGCGCGGGCCAGATGGGACTCGGCGTTGAGCTGCAGGGCACGGACCTGGCGGGCAAAACCCTCGGGCTCGTCGGCTGCGGCCGAATCGGGCGGAGGGTGGCGGAGATCGCCCGCGCCTTCCGCATGTCGGTGCAGGCCTTCGATCCTCTTCTCGCCACCGCCCCCACGGACGTCGTGCTGTGTTCGGACCTGCCCGGGCTGCTGTCCACGTCCGATGTCGTCTCCCTGCACGTGCCGTTGCTGGCCGAGACCCGCCATCTGATCAATGCGCAGACCCTGGGCTTGATGAAAACCGGGGCACTTTTGATCAATGCGTCCCGCGGCGCGGTGGTCGATGCGACGGCCCTGCACGACGCCCTGCGCACCGGCCGCCTCGGTGGCGCCGGCCTCGACGTGTGGGATCCTGAGCCGCCACCGCCAGACCATCCCCTGCTCCACCTCGACACGGTCGTCGCCACCCCGCACATCGCCGCCTACACGACCGAAGGTCGCAGGCGCAGCCATGGATCCGCCGTGCAGCAGGCGCTGATGGTGGTGCGGGGCGAGCGCCCGCCTTCACTGCTCAACCCGGCGGCGTGGCCGCCACGGGCCGCCCATCGAATCTCGTGAGCCGGGCTCTGGGTCCACTGGTCTGAAAAAGGGACCTTGGCTGGCGGCTTGGCGACAGACCTGTGGGCGGTACAGACTGTCAGCACCTACCCCCATGGACACACACCTCGATCCGACGCGGAGGGATTTCTTGCGCACGGTTGCCGCCGCCCCCTCGCTCGCTTTGGGTCTGGCCGCCCTGACCAGCAGAGCCGGCGCCCCCTCCAGTCCGCCCGCACTCCCCGCGCCCCCCGGCGCCCACTTTGCCTTTCCCCTGATCCCCGTGGCTCCGGCCGACGACCAGCGCATTCGACGCAGTGAGGCCAGCATGGTCAGCTTGCGCGATGGCACCGTTTTCCTGGCCTATGCCAGCCATGCCGGCCGCAGCGACAACGACCAGGCCCCGCTCGTCGCACGCCGCCTGTCCGCCGAGGGCCAACCGCTGGACGAGGAACGGGTCATCGTGCCACCGCCCCAAGGCGGCTTCAACGCCATGTCCCCCGCCCTGCAGCGGCTGCCCGACGGGCGCATCGGCATGCTGTTCAGTTACCGGCAGAGCCAGAAAATCGCATCGCGCCGCTTCACTGCGTCATCCGACGAAGGTCTGACCTGGTCGCCGCCTGTCACCGTCGCCGATGGCCAGTACAAGACCGGCTGCCATGACCGCTTCACCGTTCACTCCTCAGGACGCCTGCTTGCGCCCTGCCATTGCACCGAGGACTGGGACCTTCACCACCTGCACGTGCGCGTCTCCCGCTCCGACGACGGCGGCGTCACATGGCAACTGGGTGAACCGATTACCCTGCCGTATGTCCGCTGGCTCGAGAGCGAGAACCCGCGGGCCACCTCGTTCAAGCGCGAGGGTCCGGCCCCGGCTTCCACGCCCGGTGCCCCCGGACAACAGGCCTTCATCCAGGACACCGAGTCGGGCTGCATCGAGCCCGGCATGGCCGAGCGCGCCGACGGCAGCGTCATCATGACGATCCGCACCGCGATGGGCACGCAGTTCAAAAGCGAATCCTTCGACCGTGGCGTCACCTGGTCCACGCCGCGCAGCATGGAGGTGATCAGTCCCGTCGCCCCGGCCCATATCTCGCGGATTCCCGGCACCGACGACCTCCTGCTGCTCTGGACCTCGGACTACGACGCGAAAGTCCGGCTGTCTGGCGACCGCAACACCATCATGGCCTGCGTCAGTTCCGACGGCGGCGCCTCCTGGCCGCACGCCCGCCGCAAGATCCTCGCCCACGATCCAGGGCGCAGCATCGATTATCCGAGCGTACTCTACCGCGGCCGCGAAGCCTGGGTCACCCTGCGCGTATCCACCGGCAAGGGGGTCTTACAGGGCCGGACGTCGACCTGCCTCATGCGCGTCCCGCTCGGCTGGTTCACGGCTTGACTCACCCCCACGTCATCGACACCCGACCAGGCCAACCCGGAAGAGGCCTTGGGCGTGTTTCGTTCCGGCAACCCCAAAGCCTCCTCTCACACGGCGGCCAGAACCCTCCCCCTCCAACGCGTGGCTTTGCGCCCGAAGTAGTTCGTCTTCAAAGACCGCACCCATTCTCCCCGTTTCGTGATGACCACCCGTCGCTCCTTTCTCAAGTCCGCTTCGTTGCTGTCGGCCGCAGCCACCGCCCCGGCGATTGTGACCCGAGCCGCGATGGCAACGCCGGCCGCCGCCCCCGTCCGGGCTGGCCGCGAGCTCAAGGCCGACGTGATTGTCGTGGGTGCCAGTTTCGGCGGCGTAGCCGCTGCACTCGCCATTGCCCGCATGGGCCGAACGGTTCTCCTCACCGAGGAGACCGACTGGATCGGCGGTCAGGCCACCACGCAGGGCGTGCCGCTCGACGAGCACCCGTGGATCGAAGCCTTCGGCCGCACGGGGAGCTATGCCGGATTCCGCAACGGCGTGCGCGAATTTTACCGACGCAACTACCCACTTATCCCCAAGGCCCGCGCCGATCGTCACCTCAACCCCGGTGCCGCTTGGGTGACCGCGCTCGCCTACGAGCCCCGCGTCGGCCTTGCCGTGCTCAATGAGATGCTGGCCCCGCATGTTTCCGCCGGCCGCATCACTCTGCTCCTGCGGCACCGTCCTGTCTCTGTCACCATGGACGGGGATCGAATGCGCGCCGTGTCCGTGCTCGACGAGCCGGCGAACACCACCCGCACGCTCACCGCGCCCTACATTCTCGACGCCACCGAGCTGGGCGAATTGCTCGAGCTGGGCGACATCGAGCGCGTCGTGGGCGCAGAGTCCCGCACCGACACCGGCGAGCCCAACGCCCTCGCCGGTCCCGCCGACCCACTCGACCAGATGGGCTTTACGCACTGTCTGGCCATGGACTACCTGCCGGGCGAGGAGCACGTCATCGCCAAGCCGCGCGACTACGATTTCTGGCGGAACGCCGTCAACGCCCACAGCGGGCGGCCCAAGCTGCCCGTCTCCGACCTTTTCGGTTTCGCCAAGGACTACTTTGGCCGCCCGGTGAAACCCGCGTCCTATACCGCCGCGCCCTGGAACTTCCGCCGCTTCCTCTGCCGCAGCAATTTCGAAGCGGGCGCCTTTCGCAGCGACATCACCACACCCATTTGGGGCCAGAACGAATACCACGCCGGCGTGCTTTGCGGTGTGTCCGCAGCCGAACGTCGCAAGCACCTCGACGCTGCGAGACAACTTTCACTCAGCCTGCTCTACTGGCTTCAGACGGAGGCGCCCGATCCGGCCACCGGTCGCACCGGATTCCCCGGACTCCGCCCGCGCGGCGATGTTTTCGGCACCGCCGACGGCCTCGCGCAGTATCCCTACATCCGCGAATCCACGCGGATCCGCGCCGAGTACCTCGTCCGCGAGACCGATTTCCGCAACGATGTCCCGGCCAACAAGGATCGCCCCGTGAAGTACGCCGACAGCGTCGGCACCGGCGGCTATCGCATCGACATCCACAAGCCGGTCAAGCAGGGCAAAGGCGAGATGACCTCCGCCAACCATGGCAAGCACGGGTGCCAGCAGATCCCGCTCGGCGCGCTGATCCCGGTGCGCGTGGAGAACCTCCTGCCCGCCTGCAAGAATCTCGGTGTCACCTCGGTCGTCAACGGCGCGTTCCGCCTGCACCCGAACGAATGGAACATCGGCGAGTCGGCGGGTGCACTCGCCGCCTTTTGTCTTCATCGCCGTCTGACCCCGCGCCAAGTGCGCAACACCGACGCACACCTCGCCGACTTCCAGCGCGAACTCGTGCGCCAGGGCGTCGAGCTCGACTGGCCCGCCGGCCACCGCGAAACCGCGCGCTCCTACTACAGCCACCACAATGTGGAACTGAAGGACATCGACACCTTCTATTTTGGAGAGGCCTGGCGGCTCTAGTGCCGCGCCCATCCTGCTACGATAACCGGTCCCCATACGCATCCGATCAGAGATCCTCCTCTCCGGTCTTCGCGTTTCGCAATTCACGGGACCCCTTCACTTCCCCCACTCAGACCTTCAAAATGTCCTCACCCACCCAAACTCATCGAACGCAGGTCCTCGTCATTGGCTCCGGCGCCGCCGGTCTCACCGCGGCGGTCGCCGCTGGTCGCAACGGTGCCGATACGATCCTGGTGGAAAATGCGGGCTTCCTCGGTGGCATCTCCTCCACCCTGCCGTGGCTCGGCTTCCACGACCGCGACTATCGGCTGGTGATCAAGGGCATGCCACTCGAGTTCTGCCGCCGGCTCCAGGCCGCCGGAGCCGCGAGCGACTTCGTCCTCGATCCCAAGTGCGCCTCGGCCATCGGAATCGACTCCCATTGGTGGAAAATTCTCCTCATGCAGTTGATGCGCGAGGCAGGCGTCCGTCTCCTGCTCCATTCCCAGGTGGTGGATACGATCCGTGAAGGGGACCGTATTGCCGGTGTGATCGTGGAGAACAAGTCCGGACGGCAGCGCATCGAGGCCGGGGTGACGATCGACTGCAGCGGCGATGGCGACGTCGCCGCCCGGGGAGGCGTCAAGTGGGAGAAAGGGCGCACGGCCGATGGACTCGTGCAAGCTCCCACCCTCGTGTTCAAACTCGGAGCGGTCAGTCGCGAGGGCTTCGTGGCCGGCTGCAAGAATCCTGCCAACAACTATCGCGAGTGGCTCGCGCCCTATCCGGATCTGTGGGAAAAGATGATGCGGCGCATCGACCGGATGGACCTCATCATTTGTGGAGGGTACGCTGCCTTGATCGAAAAGGCCCGTCTGGCCGGGGACTTTTCGGTTCCGCAGACGCGCATCGTTGGCGTCAAACTGCACCGCCATGACGAATACCTGGTGGTGATGACGCGCGTGCTGGGACTCGATCCGACCGACATCACCAGCCTGACCGACGCCTACTCCAAGGTCTACGAGCAGATTCCGGTCCTCACCCATTTCTTCCAGAAGTACGTGCCAGGCTTCGAGAGATCGTACCTCCGGGAAATCGCCCCGATGCTCGGCATCCGGGAGAGTCGCCGCATCACGGGTGACTACGTCCTCAAAGCCGAGGACCTGATCGCCGGCCGGGTGTTCGACGACGCCGTGAGCATGGGCGGCTACCACATCGACATTCACCGCCCCGCGGGCACCTGGGTCGACTCACACAATGTCCGCACGTACACGATTCCGCTTCGCAGCTTGATTGCGGGCGGGGTCGAGGGATTGATGATGGCGGGCAAGTGCCTCTCCGCGACCCACGAGGCAGTGGCTTCAACCCGGGTGGTGCCGATTTGCATGGGCCAGGGTCAGGCCGCCGGAACCGCCGCGGCTCTCGCGGTGAAGCGCCACTGTTCCGTGCGTGAACTCTCGATTTCCGACCTGCAGGATACGCTCGCCCGGCAAGGCGCCGAGTTCGGCCGCACCCTGGAACCCCCGGACCAGCGTGCAATCGACGAGATCGGTCAACTGCCTATCGACGAACCGCCGACCACGGGCGACCGTGACGCCGCGTCCGCGGCGGCTGGCGCATGGGTCGAACGAAAGTAGGGGGCAGGATGGCACTCGGGACTGCACCCACGGCCCGGGGACTGCGGCGGGACAACCCCACGATGGCCGAGCTTGTCAGCGTTCTGCCCAGCCTCCACGCTGCAGCCCGCCCGCCCTCACCCGACTGGCACTTTCTTTAAACCTCACCGGGGGCGTTGCGCGTCGTCGGAATCGGGGTTTTCTCACCGCTGGTCCCCCCAGCCTACCCGCCCCGTTGTGCCTACCCCCGTCGCCAGCGCCCCCGAGCTCTCCGTCATTCGTCAACCCCGCTGGCAAATGACCGCATTTCTGGCGGCCGCGGCGGCGCTCAACTTCGCCGACCGAGCCACCATGTCGGCCGTGCTGTCGGCCGTGCGGGTGGACCTTGCCCTCTCCGACGTTGCCCTCGGCATGCTCGGCTCTTTTTTCCTCTGGAGCTATGCCCTCGGCTCACCCGTCGCCGGCCTGCTCGCCGACCGGTGGTCGCGCGCGCGGCTCGTCGTCGTCAGCCTCTTTGCCTGGAGCGCTGTGACGGTTTTGACCGGGATTGCCACCAACTTCACAACCCTGCTCTCCTTGCGGTTGGCCCTCGGCTTTGCCGAATGCCTCTTTTTCCCGGCCGCGTTTGCCCTCATCGCGCAACACCACGCCCCGGTCACCCGAGCAAAGGCCATGAGCGTGATGACCATTGGCATCAACTGCGGCATGGTGCTCGGCGGCTCGGCGGCCGGGTTTCTTGCCCAGCACTACGGCTGGCGCGCCGGTTTCTTCGCTTTTGGTTCCGTCGGCATACTCCTCGCGCTCACCGCCAAGCCGTTCCTACCCGGCTCCGCGACCTTTGCGGTCGCACCTCAGGCGCCCCAGCGCGCCGGTTTCATCGAAACGCTCCGGACCCTTGCCCGCGTCCCCACCTATTGGGCCATGGTCTGTGAATCGATGCTTTCCGGCATGGGCATGTGGATCTTCTTCAGCTGGCTGCCGCTGTACCTGCGAGAAACCTACAACATGTCGCTCGCTGCCGCCGGCTTTTCGGGAACCTTCATGCTGCAGATCTCCGTGATGACTGGAATTGCCATTGGCGGCTGGATCTCCGACCGGGTCGCCATGCGGGGCCCTCACCGACGCGTCCTCGCCTACGGCACGTGCTACCTCCTCGCCGCTCCTTTCCTCCTGGTGTTCCTCGGTCATCCCGACTTCAGCGTCGTCGCTGCCGGCATCGCCGCGTTCTCCTTTCTTCGCGGAGTCGGTCAGGCCAACGACCATCCCACGCTGTGCGAGATCGTGCCTCCCAACATGCGCTCGACCGGCATCGGCTTGATGAATGCGTGCGCCACGGCATCGGGCGGATGCGGCGTGTTCCTCGCGGGATTCCTCAAGCGAGACGTGGGGCTCGGCGGCGTCTTCGCCGGCATCTCCGGTTCGTTCCTCGTCGCCGGCGCCATCATGCTGTTCACCTATTTCCGCTATTCCGCCCGCGATTTCGAGCGCGGCCGGGCCGCGGAAACCGCGGTCTGACCGGCCGCCTTGAACGACCTGAGTGGGCTGGACCAATACGCGGCAACGGTGCAATCTGGCCTAAGCTGGAACCATGCAGGAGTTGAACCACGAATTGACACGAATCTACACGAATGAAAACCGGTACAGGGGGTTGCGAGGGATTGGTTCATTTTTCGGTGAGGCAAATTCGGGTTCACGATTGCCCCTAGCTCGCTCTGGATTCGTCCCGCGTCCGCGGGATTCGTGTCAATTCGTGGTCTCTCGTCTGATTGGTTGCGGCCAAGGACTTCGCGTCTTGTTTCGGCCCCCACGCCCGCGAACCCGGGATGGTGGAGCGTACAGCCGTGATCCAAGGCCGGAGGTTCACCGTTCTGATGTGTCTCCCCCGATCCTGGTTCTCCTCATGAAAATCACCCCACTGACCCTCCTCCTCTTGCTCTGCCTGCCGGCAAGGTGCCTGTTCCCCCATCCCCTTCCCCCCTGGGCGGCCATCAACCCAGCCGGTCATCCGGTGCGAATCGCGGTGCACGCACCCGCCGATTCATCGGCGGCGCATCTCTCCTGGCCGAAGGTCGTCCGAACCGCCAAGGGAACCGTGGTCCTCGCCTACAGTGCCGGGATCGGCCACAACATCGGCGGATCCGGCCTCGCGGTCTCGCTCTCCAAGGACGGAGGCATGACGTTCACGCCTCCGCGCGAATTGATGCGTTTCCCTGATGACGATCCCCGCTATCGCGACTGCGGAAACGCCGCGCTCGGGCTGGCCGAGGATGGATCGATCCTGCTCCTGGCCATGGCTTACAACCGCGATAGCGCGAATCACATTTTCGGCTGGCGCTCGGTGACTGACGGCGCGACCTGGATGCCCACCGACACGTCCGCGCTCGGACCTGAAAAGACGGGTTCAGTCTTTGGCAACATCATCCCGCTGAAGGGCCGGGGGCTTGCGGTCTTCGGACACTACCGGGCAGGATCCTCACCTCACACCCAAGGTGTGTGGATGTCACTCTCCCCGGATGCAGGGCGCTCGTGGGGGACGGCCCAGCGTATCACTGACATGGGCGCGGTGGAGCCGGCGGTCGTTCACAGCGCCGGCCGTCTGGTCGGTTTCTTTCGCGGCGACTCCAACAACGCACGGGGCCGTCAGTCCGTCGGCGTTTCGGACGACCTCGGTCGGTCTTGGAAAACGGAGCTTTCGGTCCTTGATGCCCAACACCCCGACCAAGCCCGGCTTGCGGCCCCCTTTGCCGTGGAAGATCCGGGCCGCGCGGGTGAACTGATCGTGTTGACGACCGAGCGCGCCGTTCCCGGTAACACACCCGGCCTAATCTGGCTCTGGCGCGGTTCAGCACAAAAACTCGAATGGAAGCGGGAGCGCGTGCTGCTCGAGTTTCCACGGGTCGAAGGGGATGCCAACACCGACCTTGGCTACCCCTGGCTGCTCCACACCGGCGGCCATCGCTGGCAGATGTACTACTACCATGGAAACCCCCGGGGGGCATGCCACATCTGGGTGACGGAGGTGGAGCTCTAGCACCAAGTAGTACGGCTTTTGCTCACTCCGAGTCCCGTCGGCCATCTCCTCGCAACGGAGCTCGGCCCTACCAGAGCACAGTGCGATCGATCTCGGTGAGCGATGCGCGACCGCATAGTGCCATCGCGGCAAGGAATTCCATGCGCAGAATCTTGATGGCGTGGGCCACGCCGTCCGCTCCGCCCAACGCCAGGCCGTAAAGGTAAGGACGACCCATCAGGCCGGCGGTCGCGCCCAGGGCGAGGGCTTTCAGCAAGTCGGTTCCCCGGCGAATTCCGCCGTCGACGAGAATCGGCACCCGGCCAGCGACGCGATCGGCCACGGCGGGCAGTGCGTCCACCGATGCCGGGGTCGTATCCAATGCGCGTCCTCCGTGATTGGAGACAATGATACCGGCGGCTCCCAGATCGATCGCGCGTTCAGCATCGTCCGGTGTGAGTATTCCCTTGAAGACCACCGGGCGGCGGGAGATCGAGCAAAGCCACTTCATCAGCGGTGCGTCGAGTCGTTGTGGACGGACCGCATCCAGCGTCATCACCGACCGCGGACCCGTCCGGCGCCCCAGATAATTCGGGTGGTCCGTACCCGGCGGGAGGCACATCGCCGCGCGTTTCTCCCGGTTCCTCACCCCTTCCACCGGACTGTCCACCGTCACGCACAGCACCGATGCACCGGCATCCTCCGCATACTGCACGATGTCCCGCGTCAGCCCCTCGTCCGGCTGGACATACAATTGGAACCACAGGGGTCGCGGGGCCACTGCCGCCACCGCGTGGACATCAACATTCGCGGCGTTGCTCAGCACCATCGCCGTCTCACCCAGGGCAGCTCCGCGCGCGGTGGCCAGCTCCGCTTCCGGATGCAGCAACCGCTGATTGGCCGCCGGCGCCAGCAGGAGGGGCCAGGTGTGACGATGGCCGCACAGCTCCATGGCAACATCCAGTCGGCTCACATCGGAAAAGAGGCGGGGACGCAGTCGGAGGTCCCGCCACCGCTCCGCGTTCCATCCAAGGGTCAGTTCGTCCGCCGCCCCGCTGGCCACATAATCATAGGCCATCCGGGACATCCGACGAGCCGCCCCCGCGTCCAGATCATCGAGCGTCAGCAGCTTTGAAAGTTCAAAAGGGATGCCTTTGGATGCTTCACCGTCGGGACGAACAGGATGTGACGAATTCACGGTCGAGAGGGCATGCGAAGGGACAGCAGGGAGTCGCGAAATTGTGGATTCATTTGTCAATCGTAACCTTCAACTCTCCGTCGCTGAGACGACTACGCCATCCAGGTAAAGGTAGCATCGCTTGTGGTGCGCAGCCTCGATCCCGAAACCGGTGCCCACCAGCCCGGGGCACTTGTCGGTGCCGGCGCGCCACCCTTCCAGCGGCGGGATGGGATCATGTCGTCGGCCCTGGACGTCGAACTCTTTTCCGTGACAGTGAAAATCCACGTATTCACGCCGGGCGAGGTCGAACGTGAATCGCAGGTAGTTCCACTGATACTTGGTGGCCGCGCGGTTGTATCCGAGATCCTGATTTCCATCCGAGAGGTACTCCCAAGGCCCATCCTTCACGCCCTCGGATCCGATGTTCGCCTGCCATCGTCGGACCAGCTGGCCCTCCTCCGCGTTATGGTAGCGCAGGGCGGGCCACCAACGACGCGGGGATTGCCCGTCGGGCTGCACGTGATGCAGGTCCATGACGTCGAATGTCAGATAAAGGGCCCGAATATCGGTTTCACCCAACCTGAAGTCGGACGCCTCCGCCTTGAAGCAGAACCAGGTCTCGACCCGGAATTTGCCCCGCCACGGGGATCCGAGCCGTTTCTGGGCGAAGACCTTGCTTCCGGCCAGCGGCAGCGTCGGCACCTTCAGTGCGTACGTTCCCGTCAGCCCTCCCGCGCTGCCCACATCCCACGAGGTCAGCGAGCTGAGCATCGGCACCGCCCTGGGACCGAACGGGAGTTTCCGGTCGACTCGCATCGTCGCGTCCTTTCGCGCCTTCTCCACCGCCTGCAGGACGGAGTCCACCGGCTGGTAACGTCCGGGATAATCGTCCCACCCGTCATAGTCCGGAAAATACCCCTGCCAGCCGTGCAGACCGGTGTTAAAATCATCAAAATGAAGAATGCGCTCCAGCGGAGTGTAGCGACTGAAGCGAGGATCGGCCCGAAGCAGGGCCTGCCGAAGGGACTGGGACGAGTCGCTCATGGTTATCCTTTCAGCACCCAATAGAGGTCGATCACGCAGGCCGAAGCCGGCTCCGGAGGGCCGCCCGAAACTTCGCCGGCCAAGCGAAGCCAGTTGCCAAAGTGAGAGAGAGCGAGGCTGGCCCCTCCTGGCTGTCGCAAGTGAAGTGGGCCGGCCGGGTGATCCATCCATCGCGCGCCGTCCGCGGATATCTGGGCCCGCAGCACGAGCAGAGGCGCCGGACCCGCCATCTCCCGGACATACGCCACGGCAAGGGCCTCATCCGCCCAGCCCGCCTCGTGCGGTTCGGTCATGAAACTCCCGTTCGCCCGAGGTGAGAGCACCTCCAGGGGTGCGGTGTGAATCGTCTTCATGGTGAGGTGCGAGCGGCTATGGCGGAGGTGAGCGCCTCCAGGGTTTCATGCTTTACGGGCAGAATGCTCACCAGCCGGTGGCGGACGCGCACGAGGTCGTCGGCCTCCTTCAATCCGCAGAAGCCACGGCGGACGATCGCGGGCGCAATCACTTCGCCCACCTCCCTGAGCAGGCTGGTTTCAGTCAGGCCGGCGATCTTGTCCAACTGTCCACGCAGCATGGCCACAATCTCCGGCGTGCGCGGGAGGGCCTCCAGTTGCCGGGAAAACTCCCGCTGAAACGTCTCGCGATACCGGGCTTCGCCGGGCGCCGCTCCGGGATGCAAACGGCGCGCCGCCACTGAGGCCAGAGTGGTAAGTCCGGCAAACGCCCGTTCCGCTGGCGCCGGCTGCAGGCTGCGTATCCAGGCTGCCGTGGCGATGGCCTTGTCATTGTCGGCAAAGTGATGGGCCAGGTGCACGCGGGTGGAGAGCAGAAGCTTCAGGATCGCGGGATCGTCAACCCGAGCAGGAACACCGAGTTGCTCCTCGACGACCGCGGCCACCTTTTCCGCAAAGGGCCGGAACTTCGCCTCGTTCGTCGCCACTTCGAGCGGCGGGCCGGGTAAAGAAAAGGAAAGGTCCGCAGCCACTCCGGAAAGGGGGGCGGCAAGCACCAGGGCAAGGACAGCGAGGGGGCGGGTGGTTTTCATAGGGCTTTTGCCGCAGGCGACCGCTGGCCCCAGGCGAGCAGTGCGAATGCGGTCAGATGGAGAAATCCAAGGGCGGTGAAGACCGGCACGTAACCGACGGTGGCGATCAGCCGGCCCGCCAGCAGCGTCGAAACGACTCCGCCCAAGCTGCCGGCGATGCCGCCGAGCGAAACGAGGCTGGCCACCTGGCCGCGTGGCACCGCCTCCGAGGCGAGGGTCAACTTGTTGACGCTCCAGCAGCCATTGGCCGCCACCAAAAGGGTCACCACCCCCAGCGCCACCCAGGTCTGTTCCGTGCGCACCGCGAGCATGGACAGCGGCATCACGCAGGCGGCGGCGAGCATCAGGCGCAGCCGCGCCAACCGGGGTTCAACGCCGCGCCGCACCAACCCGTCGGATAGCGCCCCACCCAGCGGCCCGCCAAAAAGGGGGGAAGCGAGGAACGGGATCCATCCGAGCAGGGCTACGGTCTGCAAAGAGAAGCCGCGCACCGTTTGGAAATAGTCGAGCAGCCAGAAGCTCATGAAGTAGGCAAACGGGTCGGTGATGAAGCGGATGGCGCACAGACTCAGGCATCGGGGGTCGCGCAAAATGGCCCCGTAGGACACCGGCGCTACGGTCACCGCCACCCCCGCCGGGGTCTCTGCGAGGTTTCGCCCGGCGAGAATCTCGGTCCGCTCGGCTTCGCTCACTTTGGAGTGCTGCTCCGGCCGTTCATAGGCCCGCCACCAGACCAGCAACAAGATGAAGCCCGAGGCTCCGGTGATCACGAATGCCCAACGCCAGCCGAGCCAAAGGGCCAGGGTGGCGACAATCGGCGGGGCCAGCACCCCGCCCAGGCTGTTCGCATTGGAAAAGATCGCCGAGCTCAGGCCCCGCTCCCGTTGGGGCACCCACTCTGCCAATGCCTTCATTCCACCCGGGGTATTGAAACTCTGCCCAAGTCCGAGCAAAAAGCGCGCTCCCGCGAGGCTGAGCCAGCCGACGACCGCTGCATGCCCCATCCCAACGAAGGACCAGAACGTCAGCGCAAACGCGAGGCCGAGCTTCACCCCCATGCGGTCCAGCGTCTTCCCCGCGATCGCATAGCCGATCGCATACGCGGTTAGGAACGTGCTGACGATGTAGGAGTACTGCTCGGTCGAAATGACCAGCTCCTTGCGCAGGGTCGGAGCAAGCACCGAGAGGGCCTGCCGGTCCAGGTAGTTGACGACCGAAAAACACGCCAGCAGCACGACGATCAGCCAGCGCCGGCGGTGGGTAAGAAAACGCATGAGCGGGGTGGACTCAGGGGCAGCTTGGCGGAAACGGGGAAGGTGTCACGTTCGAGACCGGCGGTCCACCCGCCGCACCCAACGATTTCACTCTCCCCGAGGGGGGGGCGCTGTCTCGGGGTGGATACCGTGAGGGGCAAGTTCGGACTTCCCGGCATCAAAAGTGGTGGCACTGTGCCTGCACCACCTTGCGGGATTGCCGAAACCTGGGCCGGCCCCATAAGGACAGCCCATGGAAGAGACACTCACCCGCTGGCGTGGAAAGGTCGCACTCGTCACGGGCGCGTCCTCGGGCATCGGACGGGCGATCGCCGTGGATCTGGGCCGTCTCGGGTTGAAGGTCGCGATCACCGGCCGGCACCGGCCCGCACTGGCCGTCGTGTCCGCTGAGATTCACCGGGCCGGCGGAGAGGCGTTGATCCTCACTGGCGACCAGGCCGTGCTCGACACCAACCGACGATTCTTCCGGCGCGTGCGCGCCCGCTGGGGCGGCGTCGATCTGCTCGTCAACAGCGCCGGCGTGCGCGGCGGCACCTCCGTATTGACTGCGTCGCTCGCGGAGTTGCAGGACGGCTTCAATCTCAACGTCCTCGCCGCCACGGTCTGCATGCGCGAGGCGGTCGCGGACCTGCGCGGCCGGCCCGCCGGAGTCATCATCAACGTTTCGTCGATGACCGGACACCGGCTCCTGCCCGGCACGCCGGGACCCTACGCCGCCACCAAACACGCGCTGCGCATCATGACAGACGGCCTGCGCGCGGAACTCGCAGCGGAAAAGCTGCCGATCAAGGTCGCCCTGCTCTCCCCGGGGCTGGTTGACACCCCCTGGCACAGCCGGCCCGGAGGGATGCTGGCTAAAAACGGGGCCTACCCGTATGAGCCGCTGCAACCGGCCGACATCGTCACGGCCGTGCGCTACATCCTCGCCGCACCGCCTCACGTGCAAATCGGCGACATCCAGCTTCGGTCGACTGGCCAGCCGTTCTAGGCCCCCGCGCGGTAACGCCGGAGACAATCGTCCAGCCGTCCGCTGGGCCGGACGTCATAGCTGGTGAACTCGCCCTTCGTGCCGAAATACTGGACCGCCGGCACCCAGGGCTCGCGCGTGCCCATGTCGAAGTCGTTGAAAAAAGTAATCATCACTCCGGCCTCGACCAGCCGGCGTTGCAGTCGCTCGACGCTCACCTGCGCGGGAGCGACCCCGTCGCGCGCGGCCAGCACCACCGCCCACGCCGCCGACTCGGCCAGGTGCATGAGCGTGGGGGTCTGCCGCACCGTGCCCCATCCCACATGCGTCGCCGAGACCGTCGTGACCACCAGCAGGTTGTCTAGTTCGCGCGGCAGCAGCACACCGAATGGCACCTGCCCCGGCCGCGACACCTCCATCTGGAAGAGCTGGCCGTCGCAGAGGGTGCCGGGAAGTCGCTCCATGGTGCAGGCGAGTGAATCGAGCGAGAACTCGGTGATGCCAATCGAGTCGGCATGCACCGGCGCTCGCTCCAGCCCCGGCGCCAGGAGGGCATCATGCTCGGTGAACACCTTGCGGCCGACAAGGCGTCGCGCCTCGCGCACATACAGCTGGTGAGGAATGTTTCCATTGTCGATGAACTCATCGCGAGCCAGGCCCCACCGGCGGGCCATTTCCCGCAGATCCGCCGGCATCTCCGGATCGTTCTGCAAAAACCACATCAGTCCCAGCGCATGGTCCCGGTGAGCGGCGGCGATCGCCCGCCTCACGGCGGCCTCGCCGGTCGGATAGGCCTTGCCTGCGCCGGTGAAATTCGTGGCGTTCCAACTTCGTTTACGATTCGGCAGCGCGTGTCCGTGAAAGACATGATCCCGCTCCGCCATGTCTCGGAGTGAGTAGATCAGGAACCGGTGGTGAAAGGGCAGTCGCCGGTCTTGTTTCTCATCCGGCGTCAGCAGCAGCGGCGCGTAGACTCCGCGGTCGTATCCGGACGGAGGCGCATCGAGCAGGCGACGGTTGGCGGAATCGTCGGTCAGACAGAGACGGTAGCTGTAGGACTGAATGTTGTCGTCGCCGTCGCCGCTGCTGCCCGGCAAGGGCTCCGACGTGGTCGCGCCGGCCGTCACCAGGTTGAGACGGCCCTCCGCGGCGGCGCGGGGATGCACCCCCGTGAGCCACTGAGTGAACACGCGGCCGGCCCTCGGTTCGCCGTAGTCGTCGCGCGCCTCGCGCCCGACCCGGTGGGTGGCGCCAGCCAGCGCCATCAGGTCGCCCTCGTAACCGGCTTCGACAAACGCACGGGCGCAGAGTCGATGCGACAGTCCATCGCCGTCCACGAAGACCACCGCGTGCACGAGCCGGCCGACTTTTTCCACCGACGCCAGAACGAATCTGCGGAAGACCGTGAGCGTACGCTCCGCCGCCACCATCCGTTCCAGAATCTGCTCCGCGATATGCGGTTCAAAGGTGACCATCTTGCCGGTGACACAGGCGCGATACGGATCCGAGCCGACACCATAGCGCGCCCGGTAGTGCCCCTCCACCGCATCGATGAACTCCTGCAACAGGGGCGCACGGTTGCCGCGGTAGTGTGTCTCGACCGCGCCGAGCGAGGGCAGACTGCCGCCGAAATTCGGTCCCGCCGCCACCAACGCCACGTTCAGGCCTTCGCGTGCCGCCCGCACCGCGGCGACAATTCCGGGGGCGGTGGCCCCTGCGACGATAACATCGAAGGTCCTCATGGGGTGACGTAGGGCAGTCGCGAAGGCTGCCACCCGCAAGCCCGTTCGCACCACCTTCGGGCAAAGGCTCTTTGTTTGAACCAGTGAGGGAGGATTGCACGGTCCTCTCGTCCACCAATCTCGTCACGGTGTGAAAACCCCCACCTCCCTCCTCCTGCCCAGCCTGGCGCTGACCTTGGTTTCGCAGCTGGCCGCCTGGACCGACAGTCCCCCAAAACTGCGAGACATCCCCGGCATCGAAAAATCGCTCGTTGTCACCGCCACCCCCGCCGCTCCCAAGCACGGCGAACAAAGTGTCGTCCGCCTCAAGGACGGACGACTGCTCCTGCTCTGGTCGGAGTTTGTGCGCGAGGACCTGCTGCCAGCAGGCGAACGGCCCCCACCCTCCCCGCTGCGTCGCGATCCAACGGGCGACGACGGATACGCCCGGATCAGCGGCAAGACCTCGGCCGATGGCGGTCGCTCGTGGTCGGCGCCGTTCGTGGCGGTGGACGACAAGGACGCACTCGTGAATTGCATCTCGCCCAGCCTCACCCGGATGGCCGACGGCCGCATCCTCCTCGCTTACAGTTGGCGCAGCGGCGGCAACGGCCGGGACAACTACGGCAACTGCGCCAAGATGGTCCGGTTTTCCTCCGACGAGGGGAAATCCTGGTCGGAGCGCATCCGGATTACGCCGGAAAACGCCGACTACCACACCGGTTGCCACGACCGGGCGTGGACACTCGACGACGGCCGCGTGATTGTGCAGTGCCACACCATCTTCCCACCGGGCGTCGCCCAGCCCGGACCCGGCTACCAGCGCACCGCGATGGGCACGTACTTCGCCTATTCCGACGACCATGGAAAAACCTGGAAGCGCACGGACGTGATCAAGGATCCCATCGCCGGCTTTGGCGGCCGCTTCGAGGAGGCTTGTCTCGCACAACGGGCCGACGGCTCGCTCATCCAGTTTATTCGCAACTGGCGGGGACAATCGTTCGTCTCTGAATCCACCAGCCGCGGCGCCACTTGGAGCACCCCTCGCCCGTCCGGCGTCTTCAGCGCGCTGGCACCGACCTATATCACTCGACTGCCGAAGAGCGGCGACCTCCTCATGGTCTGGAACCCAACTTGGAACCCCGACGCGCGCATCGTCGGCCTGCGCACCGTGCTGGCCTGTGCCATCAGCAAGGACGGCGGCAGGACCTGGGGCCTTCCCAAGGCACTGGAAACGAACCCCGATCAGTGGGCCGAGTATCCAGGAGTCACCTTCGACGGCGATCACGCGCTGATCCACTATCGGGTCTTCACCTCCGACCGGAAACGCTGCGACCTCGTCCAGGCGCGGGTGCCACTCGCCTGGCTCTACGACGACACGAAGATTTGACGCCGCGGAGTGAAGCTAGGTCTTTGACTGAAATGGGGCCCAGATGGAGGGCGCCCTGCGGGGTTGCCGTTGGAGGTGGCCTCGCCGAGGCCGCGACGGGACCGGCCGGTCCCGCCTTCGTCGTCCGATTTCTTTACGCCATGCCAATCCCCGCGGGGTCGGCGACCCCACCTCCAACCAACGCCGACCTTGGATCGCGATTACGCAGACGCGCCGACGCGTCAGCGTAATCCGTGGTTCAATCGCACCCTTCGGTTCAAAAGTTCCGCGTATAGGTGAGCCGGAAACTGCGGTGTTCGCCCGGGTTGGCCAGCCGCGCCTGACCTACGGTAATGTAACGCTTGTCGAGGAGGTTCTCGATGTTGAGCGCGAATTTATTCGCACCACGAGACCAGGAAACGAGGGCGTTGGCCACGGTGTAGCCCGGAATTCCAAAAGACCGTGGTACGCTGTCACGCTGCCCGGCGCGGTCGCCGACATGGGTGACTCCCAAACCCAAGCCCAAGCCTTTAGCCCCGCCCACTGCAAAGTTGTACTTGGTCCAAAGCGAAGCGGTCTGGTTGGGGACGTTGGGTTGCTCAAGACCGACGTTGGCCGGTACGTTGTCCTGGGTGATGGTGGCTTTGGCAAACCCAACCGCTGCAATGACCTGCCAGTGGTCAGTGATGCTCACGCCGACGTCGAGTTCGCTCCCTTCGGACGTGATTTCGCCCGTTGCGACGGAAAAGCCTGGGTTCAACACATCGACCGTGGTCAGGTTGCGGCGCTTGTTCTCGTACACCGCGACGCCGCCGAACAGGCGCTTGTTAAAGAGCTCAAACTTAAGCCCCGCCTCCGTCTGCTTGGCCGTGGGCGACGGGAACGGGATGCCCTGCACGGATCCCGCACCCGAGGCCGGAGTGAAGGACTCGTTGTAGGAGGCATAGAGTGAGAGCTCGGGCGTCACGCGCCACAGGACGCCATAGCGCGGCGAGGTCTTGTTCTGATTGTTCGGCGTGGTGACCCCGGTCACGAAGCTCTTGACGCTCTGCTTCAGTTCGTCCTTGCGCACCCCGACGATGAACTGCACGCGATTGTCCAGAAATCCAAACTGGTCCTGGATAAAGTAGCTGGTCCACTTGCTCGACGTATACGCCACCCGGCGCGTCGTGAGCACCTCCGACCCAATCACGGTGTTGCCATAGACTGGATTATAAATGTCGAAATTGCTGGGCGTAATATTGTAGCGGAAGTTGCTGTCATTGATGTCCTGATCCTGCAAATACGCTCCCGCCAGCACCTGGTGCTCGGTGGGGCCGAGCTTGATTTTGCCAAGCAGGTTGAGTTCGCCCACCCACTGCTGCTCGTCGCGGGGAATGTCCTGCAGGAAGCGCGGGAACAAGTTGAGCGTCGTACCCTGCGCACTGATGAACACTTCCGAGCGGCGGCTGTAGGCATCACCGTAAACCAGCGAGGCACGCGCGCTCCAATTTTCATTGAAATAGTGCTGCACGGTGGTGTCCCAGATGAAGCGAGCGACGCGTTTTTTGTCTACGCTCGGGTCGCCCCGGTAGAATTCGTCGGGCAAGTTGAGCAAGGTGCCGACATTGGCCGTGCTGAACCAGATGTACGGCTTGCCGTAGCTGTCCAGCAACTGGTCCTTCTGGTACTCCGCCCGGGTCACCACATTGGTGTCCTTGCTGAGCCGGAACTCGAGCGCCCCATTGAAGTAGGTGCGCTCGCGGGAGGCGAACGTTCGCCAGCTCTCACTGTCTTCATAGGCGGCAATGGCGCGGTAGTTGACCTCGACGTCGCCCACCTTGGCCGCCGGGCCCGTGGTATCGAGCACGGCCTTGTAAAAGTCGTAGCTGCCCGCCGTCAGGCTGAGGCTGGTTTGCCGTTTGGAAAGGGGCCGTTTGTCGACCAGGTTGATCAGACCGCCGGGGTTGGCGGTGCCGTAAAGCACGGCGGAGGCTCCCTTGATGACTTCCACCCGGTCGAACGCCGCCATCTCGTCGAACGTAAACGCATTGTTCTGTGCGTAGGGGGAGCCGTTGCGCAGGCGCGTGACCGAGAAGCCGCGGATGAGCAGTGCGTCGTCGCCACGCTGGTCGCCGCCGGCGACATTGCTGACATAGCGGGCCGCCTGGAAGACGCTGCCCGACGCCGTGTCCGCAATGAACTCGCTGTTGAGCACCTGAATCGAGTGCGGAATCTCGATCATCGGGGTGTTCGTCTTGGTCGCACCGCTGGCGCGGGTGGCGATGTATCCCTTGTCGGTGGAAGAGACCACTTGGAAGGGCGAGAGCTCGACGAATTCGGTTTCTTTCGGGCTGGCCGGCGAGGTGGTTTGGGCTTGAACGGCTGCGGCCAGGAGGGTGGCGGAGACGGTCCAAGACCACTTCGCCAATAGGGGTGAAGGCGTGCGACAATTCATGTCGGTAGAGCGTGGAGCTAGGGGGGTTGAGGGGTAACTGGCAACGCAGGGTAAAACGCACACGTTACCATCAGACCCGGGTATAGCGCCGCCGGGTGCCGCCATCAAAAGCGAAATCGGTGGTGCTTTCCCCGGACCAGTCCTGCTCTGAGCACCCCAAAGTCGCCCACTTGAGAAGAAACGACCCGGAGAAATCGGGCATCGCCGGATCCCTCGGAGAGTGAGGCCCCCTTTCACCCTCCCGGCCCCCGAAGCCGAAAAGGGCAATGAGGACCTGTCCCCTTCACCGGATCGGATTGAATATTCAACACTCCCACCCACGCGGTCTGGATGCAATCGGACGGCCCGGAAGGCGGTCAGGCTCGACACCGGGGCCCGGGTCGCCGATCTCATCTCCGTGCTCGGCAACACACGTCTCCTTGTCCAGGATCGTTTTCACCGTTCTCTCTGCTCCATGGGCCGCGCCCAAATTCCGGGCCTCCACCGGTTCGCTGGATCTGGCTCCCCTCACTGACGCCTCCAACCCTCGGTCCCCTTTTCCCAACTCCCACTCGTCATGCTCACTCGCCGCCACTTCCTCAAACACTCCACCACGGCCGCCGTGGGCGGAATTCTCGCCACCTCGGCATTGTCCACGCGCGCCACGGCCCAGGTCGACACTTCCCGCGTTCTCAAGGTCGGCCTGATCGGCTGCGGTGGCCGCGGCACCGGTGCCGCCTCCCAGGCGCTCAAGGCCGACCCCAATGTCCGGCTGACCGCGATGGCCGACGTCTTTGCGGACCGCCTGGAGTCGAGTCTGGCAACCTTGCGGAAAACGCTGTCCGCCCGGATCGATGTCACACCGGCCACGTCGTTTGTCGGACTCGACGCTTTCCAGAAGGTCATCGACAGCGGCGTCGACGTCGTGCTGCTCACCTCCACGCCTGCGTTCCGCCCGCAGCACCTGAAAGCCGCCATCGCCGCCGGCAAACACATCTTCTGCGAAAAGCCGGTCGCGGTCGACAGCGCGGGGGTCCGTTCGGTGCTGGAATCCGCCGCCGAGGCCAAACGCAAGAATCTCTCCGTCATGTCCGGCTTCTGCTGGCGTTACGACCTGCGCATGCGGGAAACGGTCGCCAAGGTGCACGCGGGTGCGATCGGCGACATCCGCGCCATCCTCGCCACCTATCACACCGGCACCCTGACGACGAAGTTCCCGGGCACGCGCACCCCCGGTCAGACCGACCTTGAGTGGCAGCTGCGCAACTGGTACAACTTCACCTGGTT
Organism: Opitutaceae bacterium; assembly: GCA_046346755.1. GTDB lineage: Bacteria > Verrucomicrobiota > Verrucomicrobiia > Opitutales > Opitutaceae > UBA6669. The sequence goes on from JAXMHM010000017.1 coordinate 168,783, forward strand.
GTCCGGCGACCATCTGGTCGAACAGGCCATTCACAATGTCGACAAGATCGCCTGGCTGATGAAGCAGGAAATGCCGGTGCAGGCCATCGGAGTCGGCTCCCGGGCGGTTCCCGCCTACGGCAACACCTACGACAATTTCAGCGTGAGCTACGAATACGCCAGCGGCGCGCGCGCCCAGCTCTCCTGTCGCCAGCACGACGGTGCCTACAACGAGGTCACCGACTACGTCATGGGCACGAAGGGCGTTTTCTCCAACGGCCGCATGGCCACGCAGGGCATCTCCGGGGAGACCAACTGGAAATACACCGGTCCGAACAAGGACATGTATCAGGTGGAACACGACGAGCTCTTCGCCGCGATCCGTTCCGGCAAGCCGGTCAACGACGGCGTGTCCATGGCCCACAGCACGATGATGGCAATCATGGGGCGCATGGCGGCCTACACGGGCCAGGTGGTGACGTGGGACCAGGCGCTGAACTCGAAGGAAACGCTCATGCCCGCAACGCTCGACTGGAGCGCCCCGCTCTCCGTCGCCGCCCGGGCCACACCCGGCCAGACCAAGCTCGTCTAAGGCGGAACGATTTAATGGAACCGCGAATGGACACGAATCGACACGAATGAAGGCAAGGACGGAGAACGAAAGAGCGCGAGGTCACGGCATC
>JAXMHM010000018.1:0-163692 GCA_046346755.1 Opitutaceae bacterium
ACAATGGCATCCGGGGCCCGACGTGGTGCTGGAGGGCGGCGAGTCCGACGCTTTTCTCCGCTGGCCCGAGTACCAGCGCACCGACGGCGGCGTGGTTCTGAATCTCGCGTCCCTGCCCGGAAAGCGCCGCGATTTTGTCCAATGGCTCTCGGGCCTGTTGCGAGCCGTGCAACAGCGTCCCGCCTTCTTTGGCTGCTACGGACTACACGAGTGGGCGATGGTGTACCGTCAGACCCCCGAACAGGTTCGCCACGCCCGCTGGCCGCTGCGGGTGTCGCCGGACGAACTGACATCGATCGTCGAATCCAACACCCTCTGTTGCACCCACTTCGACGCCTATCGTTTCTTTACCGAGCCCGCGAGACCCTTGAATCGCCATGCCCTAACCCGGGAGGCCGCGCCGCGCCAGGAGCAGCGCGGCTGTCTGCACGCCAACATGGACCTCTACAAATGGGCCTTCAAGCTGGCGCCCTACACGCCGTCGGCGTTGGTGGCAGACTGTTTCGCGCTGGCGTGGGATATCCGGGAAATCGACATGCGCGCCAGCCCCTATGATCTGCGTCAGCTTGGGTTTGAACCCATCCCGATCGAGACGGCGCCCGGTCGGGCACACTACGAGTTGCTGCAGCGCGAGTTCTGCACCCGCGGGGATCCCTTGCGCCAGCGCCTGATCCAGCTCTGCGACCGCTTGCTCGAAGGCACCGCACCCGGGGGCTGAGATCGCCCACCACGGATCCCCCGACGGCGCACGCCAGGCAATTCAATCGCGATCCAAGGTCAGCGTCCCACCTCCCACGAAACGCAATCGAACCCCAAAACAGCAAAAAACCTCCGGGCGAAGCCTCGGAGGTTTAAAAAACGGACCCGGCGGAACTAAGCTCCGCGGGACGGACAAAACGAGCTTAGCTCGCGGCCGGAGCCGGGGCCGCCGCAGCCGCCTTCGGGCGGGAGTGCTTGGCAACGTGGCTCTTGGCACGGGAAGCGGCATTGCGATGCACCACGCCAGACTTGGTGGCCTTGTCCATCGCCGAGGCGTAGGCGCTGCCCGCGGCCTTGATCACCGCGAGGTCGCCCGCCGCCACCGCCTGTTCAAACTTCTTGTGGAGCGTCTTCAAACGGGTCTGCGTTCCCCGGTTGCGGGTGGTGAGACGAGCGGATTTACGAGCGGCCTTGATGGCAGATTTGGTATTGGCCATGACAGATGGTGAGATTGAAAGCCGGCCAAAAACCCAGACACCGCCCCCCGAGTCAAGGTCAAAGTCCAAAAGCGCCGTCCCGACCCCCAGAGGAACCACGTTCCCGCGCCCCCACCCTTCCGCACGTCGAACTCAACTTTACCCTCTTTCCAACCCCTACGCTCTCGGCCCCTTCCCCCCGACAGGCGCCGTCATTCGTCATTCCGCGTCCGCTCCGCGGACGCGGTTGGTTTTGGGGCCGATAAGCCGGATTATGTTCCGTGCCGTACGACACTTCGATTGTCATTTCTCTCAGCAACTTGCGTCACTGTCCCGCCGGAGCGGGATGCGGCATACCCGCGACTATAGGACGGGCCGTCCAGTCGCCTATTTTGCCTTGCACCCGAGGGGGTTTTTCGTGCCGCCGTCCTCGCGGACAACGCGGTGGGCTCTTACCCCACCTTTTCACCCTTACCGGCCTGAATTTCAGATCTCAAATTTGAGATTTTAAATCCAGGCGGGCGGTTTGTTTTCTGTGACACTGTCCGTCACGCCGCCTTGACGCGGCGCGCCCGCACTTGGGACTAGCCCTTGTGCGGCCTCGTGCCCGGTGGTGTCCGGACTTTCCTCTCCCCATTGCAAAGACCCACCTCACGCTTGCGCGGAAGCAGGAATCAAAGAACAAGGAGCGACAATCAGGCCCCAAAACCAAAAACCGTCTCCACCCGAGGTGGCTGCGGGAGGGAGAGCATCACCGGTCTTCGGGGTGAACGCAAGCTACGCCTGCGCTAGGTCAGCGCCGACTCCCACCACACAATGCGACCGCATTGGTCGCAGGTGGGGAGCGCCGAGGTGGCATCGCCTTTGCCGCGGGCGGCGGATTCCACCTCCGAGGACACCTTGAGGTGGCAACCGCCGCATTTGCCGCCCCGCAGCGGGACGCACACGGGCATCTGGCGCTGGGCGATGCGATCGTAAATCCGCAGGACCGGCTCCGTCAACGGGGTACGGGCCGAGTCGACGTCCGCCCGGGCCGTGGCCAGTTCGGCCTCAATTACGGCGGCACGGTCTTTCAGGGCCCGGATCTTGGCTTCGTGGCCGGAGATATTCGCCTTCAGCTCGGCTTCGGCGGCGGCGAACTTCGCTTTGGCCGTTTCAATGGAATAGAGGATTCCCAGCTCTTCCTCCTCGAGTTTGCTGATCTGGGCCTCGGTGGTCTCGATTTCGTGCCCTAGAGCCCGGTACTCGTCGTTTTTTCGCACTTCCAGCTGCTGGGTCTTGTACTTGGCGCACTTTTGCTCAGCGGCGCCGATTTCCGTCTCCAAGACCTTCTTTTTCGACTCCAACTGCTGCCATTCCAATTTGGCGGCCTCAATCGCCCCCCGCTCCGCGGCAATCTTCTTCTCCACCGCGGTGACCTCTCCCGGGGCTGCCTTGAGCTGGACTTCGAGTTCTCTACGCCGGCGATCGCGGGCCTGAAGAATGAGCAGCTTTTCGAGAACAACGGGAAGCATGGCGGGCAAAATCGGTGATTCAGGAACGTCAGCCGGCATCAGACCGGTCGCGGACCTCAGATGTAGTACATTTCGTCAGTCGGCTTGGTGGCAAACTTGTCGAGGGTGTAATCTTTGCAAAGGATCTCCATCCGCGCCCGCACTTCCGCCCAGATTTGACTCACCCGACGGCCGGATTGGCCCTCGCTGGCCATATTGATTTCCAGAAGGTCGCCCTCGATCACGCGAACGATGTCGTAAAGCGTGATCTCCTGCGGGGCCCGGGCCAGCGCATACCCCCCCTGCTTGCCACGGCGGCTGGTGATCAACCCGCCGTTGCGCAATTCGGTCAAAATCTGCACCAGATAGTTGGCCGGAACCACCTCAATGCGCGCCAGTTCTTCAATGTGCGCCAAGGCATCCGTCCCATGCAGCCGCGCCATGCGGGCGAGGACCCGACAGGCATAATCCACTTTGACCGAGAGCTTCACGGGCGCACACGGTACGAGCGAATCTTAGGTCAGCAACCTAAAATGACTGCGATAACGCGTTTTCGGCACCACTTTTCCTGCGTCAACGCAAGCGCCAAACAGCTCAGTTTCAGGCACAGAAAACCGTTGTCCCCGCCCCGGAATTCGGATGCAATTTTCCCTTTCCCATTTGTCACGTTTTCCCTCCGACATGTCCGACACACCCGAACCGCAAAACCTCTCCAAAGCTCAGGCCGGCGCCGCTGACTACGACGCGTCGAAGATCCAGAAACTCGAGGGGCTGGAGGGCGTCCGCAAACGTCCCGACATGTACATTGGCGACACCAATGAACGCGGGCTTCACCACTGCGTCTTTGAGGTGGTCGACAACTCCATCGACGAAGCGCTGGCCGGGTTCGCCACCCTGGTCCGGGTCACCGTGCACCTGGACGGGTCCTGCTCGGTGGAAGACGACGGTCGCGGCATCCCGGTTGACATGCACCCGGTCTATAAGATTCCGGCGCTGGAGCTGGTGCTGACGAATCTGCACGCCGGCGGCAAGTTCGGCAAGGGCGCCTACCAGGTGTCCGGCGGTCTGCACGGCGTCGGCGCGAAGTGCGTCAATGCCGTGTCGGAGTGGTTCGAAGCCGAGGTCCGCCGCAATGGCAAGGTCCACCAAATGCGTTTCGCCCAGGGCGTTACCACGCAAAAGATGCAGGTGATTGGGGACACAAAAAAGACCGGCACCAAGATCACCTTCAAACCCGACCCCGAGATCTTCAAGACCACCCGGGAGTTTCAGTACGACATCCTCGCCAAGCGCCTCCGGGAACTCGCGTTTCTCAATCCCGGCATCCGCATCGAGCTGAACGACGAACGTTCGCAAAAAACGGATTCGTTCTTCTTCAAGGACGGCATCACGGAGTTCGTTCGTTACTTGAATACGAACAAGAACGTGGTCCACGACAAGCCGATCACGTTCAGCGACAGCGCCGCCAACGAGACCAATCCGAATCTGCCCAACATCGTCGTCGACGTGGCGATGCAGTACAACGACAGCTACAACGACCAGGTCTTTGCCTACGCCAATTCGATTTACAACATCGAGGGCGGCACTCACTTGAGCGGCTTCCGCACCGCGCTGACCCGGGTGATCAACACCTACGCGCGCGGCAATAATCTGATCAAGGAAAAGGACCCGTCGATTACGGGTGACGACGTGCGCGAGGGGCTCACCGCAGTCATCAGCGTCAAGGTCCCGGAACCCCGCTTCGAAGGACAAACCAAGACCAAGCTCTCCAATGGCGAAGTCGACGGGATCGTGCAGCGCATCGTCGGCGAGAAACTCAAGTTCTTCCTCGAGTCCAATCCAGCCATCTCCAAACGCATCATCGACAAGACCCTCAACGCCGCCCGCGCCCGCGAGGCCGCGCGCAAGGCGCGCGAGACGGTCCGCAAGGGCGCGCTCTCCGGTGGCGGTCTGCCCGGCAAGCTGGCCGACTGCTCCGAGCGGGATCCGGCGTTGACTGAACTCTACATCGTCGAGGGCGACTCCGCTGGCGGTTCGGCCAAACAGGGACGCGATCGTCGCTTCCAGGCCATCCTTCCGCTGCGCGGCAAACTCATCAACACCGAGAAGGCCCGCATCGACAAGGTGCTCGCCAACGAGGAAATCCGCACCCTCATCACCGCCTGCGGCACAGGCATTGGCGAGGGCGACGAAGCCGTGGGAGGCTTCAACGTGGAAAAGGCGCGGTACCACAAGATCATCATCATGACGGACGCCGATGTCGACGGCTCCCACATCCGCACTCTCCTGCTCACGTTTCTCTACCGGCAGATGCGCGGACTGATCGAGCGGGGCTACATCTACATCGCCCAGCCGCCCCTCTACAAAATCAAGCGCAAGAAGCGCGAGCAGTACGTCGACAACGACGAACAGCTGAACCGCATCCTCCTCGAACTCGGGTCCGAGGATGTCACCCTGACCCGGCTGTCCGACCAGCACGTCTTCGCCCCGGCGCAGATCGACCGCATTGTGGAATCGCTGGCCGCCCTCGAGAAACTAGGTGGCGGCGTCACCCGCTACGGCGCCGACCTCGCCGCCTTCCTCGATCAGCAGGATCCGCAGACCCGCGCGCTCCCGCGGTACATCGCCCGTATCCGGGAAGGCAACAAGGAGAACCACGAATTCCTGCGCGACGAAACCGCCCGCGCCACGTTCGTGCAGCAGCACGGTCTCGACGCCGACCTCTTCGAACAGACCGAACCGCTCGCCGTCGGGGAAAAGAAACCGACCGGTCCGGTCAAACGCATCACCCTGCACGAGATCTTCGAAGGCACGGAAATGACCAAGCTGCTCAATGCCGTCGCGCTCGCCGGCTTCGACGTCAGCCGCTTCACCTCGACCGAGGCTCCGCGTTTCCTCATCACGGAAAACCCGGGACAAAAGAACGAGAACCGGATCGAGCTCCACTCCGCCCTCGACATCGTCGCCCAGATCCGGGCGAACGGTCGCAAGGGCCTGAGCATTCAACGGTACAAGGGTCTCGGTGAAATGAACCCGAAGCAGCTCTTTGAGACGACGATGGATCCCGACAACCGCCGGCTCCTCAAGGTCTCGATCAACGACGCCGCCAAGTCCGACGCCCTCTTCACCCTCCTCATGGGCGACGAAGTCCCTCCCCGCCGCCAATTCATCGAAGACAACGCCCTCAACGTCCAGTACCTCGACGTTTAAGCCCCTGAAGGTTGAAGCGCAAAGGCGCGAAGACGCAAAGTCATGCAACAGGTAAGGATATCCACAGAGATCGAGGGTATCGCGACGGCGACGGTCAATGCCGCCTTCGCGGTTCACCGCGCCCTCGGTCCTGGACTTCTTGAGAGTGCCTATCACGAATGCCTGTCGCTCGAGCTTGCATCGGTCGGTCTCTCACTCGAGCGGGAAGTCGTGCTGCCGTTGGTGTACAGAAATCACCTCGTACCCAACGCCTACCGACTCGACCTCATCGTCAACAAACTCCTCATCGTGGAAATCAAGGCGATCGAATCGGTTTTGCCCATTCACAGGGTTCAGCTCACCACCTACCTTAAGTTGATGAAGCTGCCGCTCGGGTTGCTCATCAACTTCAACGTACCTCTGATCAAGGACGGCATCGCAAGGGTGCTCAACCTCGACTTTCGCACCGACACGTCCGAACCCTTACACGCCCGAACCGTCGCGTCGTCGCGTCTTCGCGCTTAATCCGTTCCATCTTCCCTTTCGAATTCATGTACACCGCCAACGAGAAGCTGTTCACGGCGAACATCACCGACATCATGCAGACGGCCTACATCGACTATTCGATGTCGGTCATCATCGCACGCGCGCTGCCTGATGCCCGCGATGGGCTCAAGCCCGTGCAGCGGCGCATCCTCTACGCGATGCTGCGCCTCGGCCTGCTGCACAACCGCGCCTTCAACAAGTGCGCCAAGGTGGTCGGTGAGGTGCTCGGCAACTACCACCCGCACGGCGACGCCTCGGTCTACGACACGCTGGTCCGCCTCGCCCAATCCTGGGTGGTCCGCTACCCGCTGATCGATCCGCAGGGCAACTTCGGCTCGGTCGACGGCGACATGCCCGCCGCCTACCGCTACACGGAATCGCGCCTCGCCGCCTTCGCCGAGGAACTGCTGCGCGACATCGACGAGGACACGGTCGATTTCATCCCGAACTACAACGAGGAGACCACCGAGCCCACCGTCCTCCCCGCCTCGCTGCCCAACCTGCTGCTCAATGGCTCCACCGGCATCGCCGTCGGCATGGCGACGAACATCCCGCCGCATAACATCGACGAGATCATCGACGCCACCTGCGCCATCATCGAGCGTCCCTCCATTTCGCTCGACGAACTGGTCAAGATCGTGCGGGGACCCGACTTTCCCACCGGCGGCGTCATCGCCGGCCGCGACGGCATCGACAGCTACCTGCGCACCGGCCGCGGCATCGTTCGTATCCGCGGCAAGGCCCACACCGAGGAGCTCAAGGGCGGCATGGAGCAGATCGTCATCACCGAGATCCCCTACAACGTCAACCGGTCCAACCTCGTCACCCGCATCGCCGAGCTCGTGGGCGAAAAACAGATCGAGGGCATCCGCGACCTGCGCGACGAGTCCGACGAGAACACCCGCATCGTCATCGAACTGAAGCGCGGCGAACAGTCCCGCGTCGTCATCAACCAGCTTTTCCAGAAGACCGCCCTCGAATCCTCCTTCGGCGTCAACCTGCTCGCGCTCGACAAGAAGCGCCCGAAGCAGATGAACATCAAGGAACTGATCGAGTGCTACATCGAGCACCGCCGCGATGTCATCACGCGCCGCACCCAGTTCCGCCTGCGCGAAGCCGAGGACCGGGCCCACATCCTCGAGGGCTACAAGATCGCCCTGGACAACCTCGACGACTTTGTCCGCATCATCCGCTCGTCCTCCAGCCGCGACGAAGCCAAGGAAAAGCTGATGGCTAAGTACCCGCTCTCCGAGCGGCAGACCATCGCCATCCTCGAATTGCGGCTCTACCAGCTCACCGGCCTGGAACGCGACAAGATCGAGGCCGAGTACCTCGAACTGATCAAGCTGATCGAGGAGCTGCGCTCCATCCTGGAGTCCCCCGAGAAGCTCAACGCCATCATCAAGACCGAGCTCCTCGAGATGAAGGCGAAGTACACCTCGCCCCGTCGCACCGAGATCATCGGCTCGCTCGGTGAATTCCGCATGGAGGACGTCATCCCGAACGAGGGCTGCGTCATCACCGTCTCCCACCTCGGTTTCATCAAACGCACGCCGGTGGCCGAATACAGGTCCCAGAAACGCGGCGGCAAGGGTGTCATCGGCACCGAAACCTACGAGGACGACTTCGTGGAGCGGCTCTTCACCGCCAGCACCCACGACTACATCCTGTTCTTCACCAACAAGGGACGCTGCCTCGCGAACAAAGTCTACGACGTGCCCGAGGGCACGCGGACCTCGAAGGGCAAGTCGGTCTCGTCCTTCCTGCGCCTGAGCGAGGGCGAGAAGATCGCCTCCATGCTCTGCGTGCAGGACTTCGCCGCCGACCGCTACCTCGTCACCGCGACCAAGAGCGGCACGATCAAAAAGAGCGCACTCTCCGACTTCACCAACGCCACCCGCGAATCGGGACTGATCGGGATCAATCTGGCCGAGGGCGACACCGTCATCGGCACGGTGCTGACCTCCGGCAGCGACGAACTCATCCTCGTCTCCCACCAGGGCCTCGCCGTGCGCTTCCGGGAACGCGACCCGGAGTCGGGCGATGAACTGTTCCGCGCCACCGGCCGCGCCACGGCCGGGGTCACCGGCATGCGGTTCAAGCTCGAGAGCGACTACCTGCAGTGTATCGAAGTGGTGGATCACGCCGCCAAGTTCCTCGTTGCCAGCGAGGCCGGCCTGGGCGTGCGCACGCGCTTCGAGGACTATCGCCTGATCAACCGCGGCGGCAGCGGCGTCTGGGCCATCGACATGCCGGAGGACGGCTCGATCAAGCTCGTCGGCGCGCTGAGCGTGAAGGACACCGACGAGATCATGCTGCTCACCGCCAAGGGCCAGAGCGTGCGCTGCCCGGTGAAGGACATCCGCGAGACCAACCGCGGCGCCAAGGGCGTGAAGCTCCTCAGCCTCGCCGAGGGCGACAAACTGCTCAGCATCGCACGCATCGTCGAGACCGTCGAGGAACTCGACGCCGCATCGGAGGGGGCAGCCCCCGCCGATCCTGCCGGCACCTGATCGTCCGTCCGCTTTCCTCAACCCACGGCGCCCCGCAACGGGCGCCGTTTTCATTTCCAGGGTTTCGCCTTCGCGTCGCATCCAGGCCCCACCCCCGTTGGAGCTGGCCTCGCCGAGGCCGGGACGGGACCCTACCGGTCCCGCCCTCCGTCGGCAGATTAACTCTTCACGCGATGCCAATCCCCGCGGGGTCGGCGACCCCACCTCCAACGGAGGCGAACGCGGACCTGGGATGGTGATTTCGCGAGGGCGCCAGACTCATCGGTTTGCCCTTTCCCGCCCTCCAGCCCATCGTCGGTTATGCCTGCCAACCCCGAAGGCGACGTCCCACCCATCGAGATACCCATCACCGGAGAGCTCGACCTGCACACCTTCCGCCCGCAGGACCTCGGTGAATTGTTGCCCGCCTATTTCCAGGCCTGCCTCGCCCGAGGCCTGACTGAGGTCCGCCTTGTCCACGGCAAAGGCACGGGCACGCTGCGCGAAACCGTGCACCACCACCTTCGACGTTCGCCTTTTGTCGCGCGCTTTCGAAATGGCGACGCCACCAGCGGCGGCTGGGGCGCCACAATCGCCACCCTCGCAAATCCACCGTGAGGCAGTTCCTCATCCGATGGTGGCGGGATCGGCGAACCTCGGCGTGAACGTTGAGAAGCAGGTGGAGTCCTCAGTTCGACTGACGAGACGCAGGATGGGTTCGGGAGGGCGGCTTGAACCGCGCCTCCGCTCTCCCTTCCTTGGGTCTTACCGCATTTCAAATGCGAAGACGCGCTAAGGTTCTCGAATTTTCCGAGAACTCTGAAACCCTTGCCTGCCAACGCTCCCTCCACATGAAGCGCGCACGGCTTATCGCATTTTACTTACCTCAATTTCATCCCACCGTCGAAAATGACGAGTGGTGGGGCCGGGGCTTCACGGAATGGACCAACGTCACCAAAGCCAGGCCGCTGTTTCCCGGGCACTACCAGCCCCACCTTCCAGCGGACCTCGGCTTCTATGACCTCCGGGTTCCCGAATCACGGGAGGCACAGGCCAGGCTTGCCCGGAAAGCCGGCATCGAGGCATTCTGCTACTGGCACTACTGGTTTGCCGGGCGGCGCATTCTCGAACGGCCGTTCAACGAGGTCGTGGCCTCGGGCTCGCCTGACTTTCCTTTCTGTCTCGCCTGGGCAAATGCGACCTGGACCAGTCACTGGTACGGTGCCGACCAGCGGACCCTGATCGAACAAACGTATCCAGGTGATGAAGACCATCAGCAGCACTTCCATGCGATCCTCCCCGCGCTTCGCGACCCGCGGTACCTGAGAGTCGACGGCCGTCCGCTGTTTGCGATTTTCAGGCCCAAGGACCTCCCAAACCCCGAAGCGTTCATCGCCCTCTGGCAGAGCCTCGCGGTCAAAAACGGACTTCCAGGGATCCATTTTGTCGCCCACCTGTTCGACAACGAACTTGACTACCCCTGGAGAAAAATCGGGTACGGGGGCGCCGTGATGACGAACGAGCTGAAACTCCTGCGTCGGCGGCTCTGGCACATCGCTGCGGAGCGCCTGCGGCTGGCGCGCGAGGAGGAAAACGCCCGCGCACGCCTCAACGCACACGTCAGGCAGGGAGCAGAAATTGCGAAACTTCTTTCCCACCGGATCCTGCTGCGTCTCCTGCGGTGGCCGCGGGGCGTGCACTTCTATCGCGACGCCATGCTCTTCTTCAAATCCGCCAAGGCCCTGGAGAGCGGCTGCTACCCCTCCATCGTGCCGGGCTGGGACAATACTCCACGAGCCGGATACAAAGGCATCGTCCTCCAGGGCTCCACTCCGGAACTCTTTGTCGACCATGCGCGCGACATACTGGAGTCGGTCAAACCCTGGGACGCCGAAAACCGCATCGTCTTCGTCAAATCCTGGAATGAGTGGGCTGAGGGCAACTACCTCGAGCCCAACCTCAGGTATGGTCACGCCTACCTCGACGGGCTCCGCGCCATCGTCGAAGCCACCGCCACCGCCGACTGAGCCCGGGCTCGACGGCGCGCATTCGAGCGCCATCCAGGTCCCGCCTCCACCCCACCCATTGCCGAGACGCTCTCCCGCGCGGCACGCTCTCACGTTCGTGCCGGCCGGTCGGCCACCCTGCCTCCACACACCGGCTGGGACAGATGACACAAACTACTTTAAAATAACAAGATATGCGATCCCCATTCCTTCATGGACACCCCGGCCGGCCGCAGCAATTCAGTGCCCTGCAACTTTTCGAAATCCGCGGGGTATTGGAGGTACAAACCTTCACGACCATGTCACGCATCCTCTCTGTTTCGATCTTCGCCACCGCCGCCCTTTCGGGTTTCGCACTGCTGGTTCTCGGGCTCGCGCTCGACGCTTTCGCCCTCGGGGGTTTCTCCCTCGCCGTGGTTTCACTTTTCCTTCTGGCTGCAGCCGGCGACTATGCCCCGCGCAACCATCGCTTCGAACCCTCCCTGGTTCGCAATCGCAGCGCCTCGGCTCGTTTGCCGCTGGCGGCCTGAGGTGTTGTCCATCCCTTCGTCTTGAGTTCCTCGCTTCCCTCCATGAACAGCATGCACGAAATCGACTACCGTATCCACGGTGATGATCTCCAGTTCGTCGAAATCGAACTCGACCCGCAGGAGGCCACGGTGGCCGAGGCCGGCGCACTGATGTTCATGGAGGAGGGGATCGCGATGGAGACCATCTTTGGTGACGGCTCCGTCCAGAACCGGGGCTTCGTCGGTTCGCTGCTCGGCGCCGGCAAGCGCCTGCTGACCGGCGAGTCGCTGTTCATGACGGTGTTCCTGAATCAGAGCGGGCTGAAACGCAAAGTCGCCTTCGGCGCCCCCTACCCGGGAAAGATCATCCCGATCCACCTTCGCGACATCGGAGGCGAGTTGATCGCCCAGAAGGACGCGTTCCTTTGCGCCGCCAAAGGAGTCAGTCTCTCGATTGCCTTCCAGAAGCGCATCGGTGTCGGCCTGTTCGGCGGCGAAGGCTTCATCATGCAGCGCCTGCAGGGTGACGGTCTCGCCTTCCTCCACGCTGGCGGCACCCTCTACGAGCGCCAGCTCAGCGCCGGTGAGACGCTCCGCGTCGACACGGGCTGTCTGGCCGCCTTTCAGCCCAGTGTCGACTACGACATCCAGATGGTGGGTGGAGTAAAAACCGCCCTGTTCGGCGGCGAAGGTCTCTTCTTCGCCACCCTGCGGGGCCCAGGCAAAGTCTGGCTGCAGTCCCTACCGTTTTCCCGCCTGGCCGGTCGTATCATCGCCGCCGCCCCGCAGACGGGTCGCGGAGGACGCGAGGAAGGCTCCGTGCTCGGCGGGCTCGGACGCCTGCTCGACGGCGACAATCGGTAAGCCCCAGCCAGACCGCCCCCGTCGCGCGGATCCGCAGGGAGGCGCAAGCAGGGCGTGCCAGCGACCGCCGCGGATCGCATAAGTCGAGAATCGCCTTTGGGCCAAGGATTGCTTCGCTTGGCTCACCATGAAGATCCCTCTCACCTACGGCGTCTATCTCGCCGTCGCCGGAATTATCGTCAATCTCGTCTGCTACCTGCTGGGCTATCACAACGACGCGGCCAAGTTTGAAACCGGGAGTCGGATCGCCCAGGCGGTGGGCTTCATCATCACCATCGTCGGCCTGGTCTACGCCATGCTCGCGACCCGGACCGCGTCCAAGGACCAGTCCCTCAGCTATGGTCGGGCGGTGGGTGTCGGTGCGCTGACCACGTTGGTTTCCGGCGCGATATCCGCCGTGTACATGCTGATCTACGGGCTGGTCATCAATCCGGAGTTCCACGAGCTCATCCTCGAAATGACGCTGGCGAAGATGCCCGCGGAACAGGCGGACGCCGCCGCCGGCATGATGAAGTTCTTCACCGGGCCGATCTGGACCTCGATCATGGTGCTGATCATCTCTCCGATCTTCGGCACGGTCCTCTCCCTCATCATCGCCATCTTCGTCAAACGCGCTCCCCTGGCACCTGCCGCGGGTGACGCCACCGTCTAGCGCAGGAAGCGAGGCGGGGCCGCCGATGGGAGGAGGCCCCCACCGTGGCGCAGGAGGGTCAACTGAAGCTCGATCCAAGGTCGGCGTATGTTGGAGGTGGGGTCGCCGACCCCGCGGGAATTGGCGTCGCGTGAAGAAATCGGCCAACGGAGGCGGGACCTGACGGTCCCGTCGAAGTCCCGCAGTCGCGGGACGGGACCACCTCCATCGGCTCCGCTGCGATTTCCCGCACCCGTTCCTTAAGTTGGCGCCCATGCGCGGCTGCGGGAGTGCCCTCCACTCGTCAAATCGCCGGTTCGGCCTTGGGCAGCACAAGGGAGCGTTCCCGCATCGGCGGCAGCGCGGGGATACGATTGAGCATCGGCATCGAGATTCGTTTCGGCGACTCAATCACCCGGACGCGCGGGCCCTTGAAATCTCCGTCGGTGGTGAAGCTGAACCCTTCCATCTTCTCAATTTGAACCAAGCGGTTGCGCACCGCTTCCGACATCTTCTCGCGTTGCTCGGGGGTGTCGATCGGACCGTCGAAGAGTACGTCACCCTTGTCGCTCTTGGCCACAAGTGACTTTTTCCCGTCCTTGATGGTGAGCTCGAGCGTGCCTTCGTCGTCGGTGAACACGACATTGCTGTTCGCCGCATTGACGATCGTCATCGCGCGACCGTCGCCGCCACCACTGCTCTGGCGCTCGAAAACATGGACGCGCGGGCTGCCTCCGCGGGCTTCATCCATTGCACCCAGCAACTCATGCAGGCGTTCCTGTCCCATTCCGTGCAGGGCACCGAGGTTGCCATTCAGCCGGCCCCCGACCGCACCATGTCCATCACCGGAATGCTGGAACCACTGGAAATCGGGACCCGGCACGCGCAGATTGATGTTACGCTTGGGCATCTCACGCTGGACGAGTTTGACCTTCACGGTCTTGGGCTGCCCGCCGCGCAAGAGCTGCAAGGTGACTTCGTCGCCCGCCTTCTTTCCGCGAATCAGGACCGCCAGCTGGCGCACCTCGATCAGCACCTGATCGTCCAGTTTGAGCAGAATGTCATGGGCCTGCAGCACACCGTTGGCGGGGCTGTCGCCCACCACGGTGCGCACCACCAGGCCGGTGTCGTCGGCGATGCCCAACTGGGCGCTCAGGGTGTCATCGACCGGCGATGTCTCCACGCCGAGGAAGGTCACATTCTCCTTCGGTCCTTTGTCGTCGGAACCGGTGACGATGCGCAGGGTTTTCTTTTCGGTCTTCGTGACGGGTTTCTCCGCCGGGGGAGTTTGGGCCAACGACGCCAGCGGCAACGCCGCGGCGGCAATCAGGGTGCTGAACAAGACTAGGTTTGATTTCATGGGTTTCTGTGAATTTGAGTTCGGAAACGTGATCGGAGCGGGTCCCCGGCAACCGGGCAACGAGTCAGGACAAACCGGGAAAGAACCACGAATGGACACGAATCGACACGAATGAAGACGGGAACGAAGACCGACTGAACAATAGGTCAATGAACGGTGGACCGAAATCGAGCGACGCCGCGGGATTCGTGTTCATTCGTGGTTCTTCCTTTGCAGTGATGCTGCCTAGTACGCGCTGATCGGGATCACCCGGATCTCCTCGCGCGGCACGCTCCAGCGCAGGGAGGCGTTGGTCCTTGGATTTCGCCAGGTGATGGTATCAAGATACTGATTACTGAGACGCCGGGCGGTGGTGCCGTCATTGAGCGTCACCAGACCGTCATCACGCGGGCCATAGTCGAATTTTTCAGCCAGAACGGGTTTGTAGGTGGCGGGTTCGAGAGAGGGACCCGTCACCGTCACCCGCGGACCGGGAGCCGTCGCCTCGTTCGCCCCGTGCGGGAAGCGTGCCGCCAGCACGCCAAAGACAAACGCAGCCGCAATCGGCAGCACCCAGCGTATCCAGTCTCCAATCGGCATCACGCCCTGCTCCACGTGGTCAACGGCGACAACCCGCACCGGGGCCGCAGGCATTGAGGTCTCCAGATCCGCCGCCAGCGAAGCCATCAGGCGCGGCTCCACCGCCCGCGGACGGAGCCCGCGCAACTCATTTTCGAGGTCAGTGAATTCGTTATCAGTCATGGCACTGCACAGAGGAAAGTTCGCGACGCAGCCCCTTCAGGGCGTACCGGTAACGCGAGGCGGCGGTGTGGGGCGACAACTCCAGGGTCGCCGCAATCTGTTCGAAGGTCTGTTCACCCCAGATCTTGAGCATGAGGACTTCGCGCTGTTCAGCCGGGAGGCGCTGTAGCGCTCCTTCGATCGCAGTCCGCCGGTCATCACCCTCGGCCAGCGGCTCAAAGAGCATCGGCTCGCCCTCGCGCAGGTCTTCCGCCCGTTGCTCACGCACCTGGCGTCGTCCCTCGCGCCGGGCCAGGTCGATTGCGGACCGTCGAATCGATGTGAGGAGCAAGGCCAGGGGTTCCCCGCCGAGCGAACGCTGGTTGCGCCAAAAACGTACAAAGGCCTCCTGCACGACATCTTCCGCATCTGCGAGCGACCGGGTCCAAAGCCGCGCGCAGACGAGCAGACGGGGACCGTGGCGTTGAAACCAGTGTTTCCAGGAATCATGATCGGAAGCGGAGGCGTCCATGCAGCGGGCAGGCGTGGGCGAAGTTACCCATGAAGCGCCACCCCGCGCACGTTTTGTCTATCGAATCCTCACTTTCGCTCGAGACGGGTAGTACGCCACCCCACCCAATTCCGCCCTTCGCGTCCGTCCTTCGCGCCTTAGCGTCTTCGCGCTTCACCTCCTCTCCGCCCCTTGCCCCAATCCCCAAACCCGAAATTCGTTCCGAATTCCGCTACTCCCTCCCCTTCCGCCCTTCGCGTCCGTCCTTCGCGCCTTAGCGTCTTCGCGCTTAACCTCCTCCTCCGCGCCTTGTCCCCCTAAGGAAACAGTCTTTCCTGCTTCCACGTCTCGCCTTCGCGCGTGAACCGCACCCGCTCATGCAGGCGATAGGGTCGCTCCTGCCAGAATTCGATTTCGGAGGGCACCACCAGAAACCCGACCAGTGCGGGGGGCGCGGCACCGAACCCGACGCCGCAAAGCGGAAAGTCGCCGCCGCCACCGCTCGCTCCAACTCGGCAAATTCCGTGAGGGGACGCGATTGCTTTGAGGCCCACGCCCCGATGCGGCTTTGCAGGGGGCGCGAGGCAAAATAGGCATCGGCCTCGCCGTCGCTCACCGGCTCAACCCGGCCCACCACCCGCACCTGGCGCCCCGGCGGCTTCCAGTAAAAACAGAGTGCCGCGTGTGGGTTTTCCTTCAACTCCAATGCTTTGGGACTTTCCAGATTCGTGTAAAAGACGAAACCGCGTTCGTCCACGGCCTTGACCAAGACCATGCGCACATTCGGGCGCCCGGAGCGATCGGCTGTCGCCAGCGACGCCGCCGTCGGCTCCGGCAGCCCCGCCGACACCGCGTCATCGAGCCAGTGGCGAAATTCCGCAAGGGGGTGAGCTTTCACTATGCCCGAGTCTACCAGCCCAGGCCCACGGTGTCTCCGCACCCTTTGTCAATTCGCTCTCGAAAAGTGAAGAGGCCGAAAGCAGACGGTTTGAACCACGAATGAACACGAATGAAAGCGATGGCAGAAAAGCAGGAAACTTGAGGTGGTGCCGGGTGGATCGGAGTTAACCAAAACTCCCCTCTCCGAATTCGTGTCCGTTCGTGTCCATTCGTGGTCAATCTCTTCTCTCCCCCTCCAGTCAGAATCCGTCCCGCGACTCGGGGGATCCGCGTCCCTCCGTGGTTCAACCCCGGCTCGCCCGTCACTCCGGGCCCACCGCGTCCCGGACCAATTGCGCAATCGCCGGCGGCAGGTCGAGCGCCAGGGCTGCCGCCGTCGCCGCCGGGCTCATCTTCCGCCAGGTCTTGCGCAGGATCTCGACAAACTTTTCCCGCGGATAGTCTGCGTGTTGCGCGGCAAAGCCACTGATCTCGTTTTCCAGGAAAACGAGGCAGGCCGCATCCTCCAGCGCCTGCGTGCCCGGATTGGACTTCAGCCCTGTCTTGGAAACCCACGTCGCCACCTCCGCCGCTTCGGTCTCGGCAACCCCCGCCGCCAGCAAGAGGCCACGCGCCCGCTCGGCCTGCCGGGTGTACAAGGTCTTGCGCCAGGTCAGATATCCCACTTTGTCCAGCGGGAACGATCCGCGCGGCAGGCTCCAGCGCTCAAGATGCTGGCACCGCGCGGCCAGCCGGAGCAGCTCCGAGGCACCGGCGTCGAGCCTCACCATCCACGCCTCCATCCGATCCGCATACACCAGCTCCGCCGGCCGCCCGTCGCTGGCCAAAGCCGGATCCGCCGCATGCGCCGCGTCAATGCTCCGGCGGGCACGGGCATAGGCGGAGTCGGATTTCTCGGTTAAAGGTAAGTCTCCCACCCCGCCAGTTTCAACGCACCCCACGCCTCCGTGCAATTCGCGATTCGCCCGCAGCTCGCGATGCGAGCCCCCAAGGTCCTTAACCCTTCGTCGAACGTGCAGGTCTTTGCCGGAGGAAAATCGCGGTTTTCGGGATGAAGGCTAGTTCGGCGCCGGCGCGCTCATGTGAAAGAGCCCCCACCCGTGGCCGTCGGGGTCGACAAAGCTGTGTGAATACATGAAACCGAGGTCCTCCGCCTTGTCATAGGTCGTGCCACCCGCCGCGAGGGCCTTGGCCACGAGATCGTCGACCTCCTGGCGACTCTCGCAGCTGAGGTTAATGAGGACCTCCACGGCCTTGCTCGTGTCGCAAATGGCCTTGGGGGTGAATTGGCGGAACTTGTCCGGTGTCGCCAGCATGACCGAGATTGTCTCGCTGATGACGATGCAGGCGGCCGTGCCATCGGAGAACAACGGATTTTCAGCGTAACCAAGGGCCTTGAAAAAGGCTCTCGACCTGGACAGGTCGGAGACCGGGAGATTGAGGAATATCTGCTTAATCATGGAAAGGGATTCTCGAACACTCCCTAAACGAATGAACCTGCCGATTTTCGACACGGTGTCGTTCTTTTCCTAGCCTCGTACGGTGAGTTCGCGCCTTGCAGTTCGTACCGGGTTCCCCGTTCCACCGCCGGGACTTGCGCATCCGAACTCCGCTCCTTCCGGATCGACCTTTGCGTCCTCGCGCCTTCGCGCTTCTCCCCCGATCCCGCCGCTGGACCCGAAAAACGCCTTCGATTCGTTCAACGTCCTTCGAGCCCTTCCCTCAGCCCCAGGGCCAGCATGGCTGCCGTTTCCTTCGATATCGCTCTTTTCGGGGTGTCGCCTCGCACCCGGCCGCCATGCTCGTCGTCCATCGAAGCGGCAAGGGGAGGCATCCACACGACCGTTGGACGAACCACAAGCCGGGTAGCTGGGTTCGGACCAGGCAACGTTCCCAACCGCAGTGAGGTCCATTCGACGCGAAAACCCAACCATCTACGCCAAAAGCCGCGACTGAACCACGGATGGACGCGGATCAACACGGATACAGAAGAACTCCGCCCAGCTGGGCAATTACCGAGCAAGTGAACCACTGCTCCCAATTCGAATCGATCCCGCGACGGCGCATGCTCCTCCACTCGAGCACGATCCATGGGCGATGTCCGTTGGAGGTGGGGTCGCCGACCCCGCGAGGATTGGCGTCGCGTGAGGAAACCAGACGAAGGCGGCGGGACCGGTCGGTCCCGTCGCAGCAATTCCCGCAACACCACTCAACCCCCAACGCCGCCGCCCGCCACCCCTATCGCTTAAAACCGTTCAACGAATCCGGCTGGTTTCTCCCGCTCGGTAGACATAGCCGTTACCACCCGGCCTTACCACCCTTGGACACCTGCCGACCCAAACGATCCCCGCCCCACCTCCACGCCCCCCCATCCGCCCTCTGCCCTTCGTCATTAGTCATTCGTCATTTCCCCTCCCTCTCCTCCCCTCCTTCCCATGGCCAAATCCAAAAACAAATCCTACTTCTCCGGTCTCGATCGCGTCGCCTACGAAGGCCCGTCCTCCGAAAACCCGCTCGCCTTCCGTCACTACAACCCGGCCGAGGTGATCGACGGCAAAACGATGAAGGAGCACCTGCGCTTCTCCATCGCCTACTGGCACTCGTTCCGGGGCACCGGCAGCGATCCCTTTGGTCCGGGCACGATCGTTCGCCCCTGGGAAAAGGGAAAGGATCCGGTCAGCGTCGCCAAGGTCCGGCTGGAGGCCGGCTTCGAGTTTTTCCAGAAGATCGAATCGCCGTTCTGGTGCTTCCATGACCGCGACATCGCACCCGAGGGCAAGACGCTCGCCGAATCCAACAAAATTCTCGACCAGGTGGTGGCCCACGCCAAGCAGCTCCAAAAGAGCACCGGCGTGAAACTGCTTTGGGGCACCGCCAATCTCTTCTCCAATCCTCGTTTCATGGCCGGCGCGTCGACCAATCCCGACGCCCACGTCTTCGCCTACGCCGCCGCGCAGGTGAAAAAGGCCCTCGAGGTCACCCAGGAGCTCGGAGGTGAAAACTACGTCTTCTGGGGCGGTCGCGAAGGCTACGAGACCCTGCTCAACACCAATCTGAAGCGCGAACAGGACCACCTCGCCACGTTCATGCACATGGCGGCCGACTACGCCAAGAGCATCGGCTTCAAGGGGCAATTCCTGATCGAGCCGAAACCCAAGGAGCCGACCAAGCACCAGTACGACTTCGATGTCGCCAGCGGTATTGCTTTCCTGCGCACCTACGGCCTCGAAAAGATCTTCAAGTTCAACATCGAGACCAATCACGCCACGCTCGCGGGCCACACCTTCCAGCACGAAATCGAAGTGGCCGCCGCCCAGGGCATGCTCGGGTCGATCGACGCCAACTCGGGCGACCTCCTGCTCGGCTGGGACACCGACCAGTTCAACACCGACGTCAAGGAGCTCACGCTCGCCATGGTCTCGATCCTCCGGGCCGGCGGTCTGGGCAGCGGTGGATTCAATTTCGACGCCAAGCTTCGCCGGCAGAGCATCGAGCCGTCCGATCTGTTCCACGCCCATATCGGCGGAATGGATGCGTACGCCGCCGCGTTCAAGATCGCCCGACAGATCCTCGCCGAAGGCCAGTTCGAGCGCTTTGTCGCCGACCGTTACTCAAGTTTCGATTCCGGTTTCGGCAAGGACATCGAGACCCGCAAGATCGGCTTCAAGGAGCTCGAAAAACTCGTCCTCACCAAGCTCGGCGAACCCACGCCCCGCAGCGGCCGTCAGGAGTACCTCGAAAACCTCCTCAACCGCTACCTGGTGAAGTAAGGCGTTCGATCCGGTTGAAGCGCGAAGACGCGAAGGAGCAAAGGTCGATCCGTAAGACGAGAGGTCAGCGATCAGAGATCAGCGGTCAGCTCTGCGATCAGCCACTTCAGCGTTAAGAATTAGACGTTCAGCGTTCGGCGTTCCTTCCCGTCCTTTCCCTCCTCCGCGCCCTCGCGCCTCCGCGTTGAACGTCTTTCCTCCGCTCCGACTTTCGCGCCTTCGCGCTTACCCCTTCTTCCGGAAAATGATCAAATGCTGCCTCGGCAGCGTCTTGACCGTTTCGACGTAGTCGAGCGGCTGCGCCGCCATCTCCCGTTTCACCTGCTCCTCCGTCATCTTGTGGAGCGGCTTGATCGGCACCGCGGGATCCTCGCCGCGGTACTCGATGAAGACGATGCGTCCGTTGGGTTTGAGTGACCGGCAGAGTGCCTCGATCATCTCCGCCGGGTGGCTGCATTCGTGATAGACATCGATGAAAATCGCCAGGTCCACCGGCTCCGGCAGTTTCGGATCTTCCGGCGTGCCCACCACCCCCACCACATTGGTCACACCCCGCGCTGCCATCGCCTTGGCCAGCAGCTCCAGCATCTCGGGCTGAATCTCGACGCCAAAGACCTTGCCCTTCGGCCCCACCGCCTCGGCAAATCGCCAGCTGAAATACCCCGTTCCGCAGCCAATGTCCGCAACCACTTGGCCGGGCTGCAGGTTCAATGCCTTCATCACGAGGTCGGGCCGCTCTTCCTGGTCGCGCTCCGGACGTTCCAGCCAGGGCGCCCCGACGTGGGACATGTAGTGCGCGATCTCCCGACCAAAGTAGTACTTCCCCAACCCATCGCGCGTCTTGGTCCCCAACGCATACCCACTGGCCAGGGGTTTCCCCTTCAAGGGATCCGCCGCCTGTCCGCCGCCCGCCCGGGCGGCCAGAGCCCCCACCCCCATCGCCGCCGCCACCGTCGTCACCACCCAGATTGCGCGGTATCCGCTCCGGAAGTTCATGTCACACCGTCGCCCACCGTTCCCGACAAGACAAGGACGAAGGGCCCTTGCCCCGAGGCGGCCCATGGCCAAGCCTGCAGGGCGTTCACCATGCGGGTTTCCTCAACAGCCGGAGCTCCTTCCGTTCGATTCCATCGCAGGGTTCGTCTTCTGGCGGCAAGGGTCGTGATCGGACTCGCGGCGTTTCTCGACGGATCTGCGTTCGGCGAATCGCCGTCCGTGGCACCCCCATCGGCCCGTCCGGAGGCATCCGGCGTCGGACCCTCCGCCGCTTCGCCAACCGTGCCTCGCTTCTCCTTGATTTACGCGGTGCGGTCCTGGGAGGGGGACTATGTCTCACGGAACATCCCGGGAGGGGTCGAAACCACTCCGGTGCGGAGCGAACTTTGGCGCATCACCTTCGACGGCACAGGTCCCACACCGATCCGGATCCCCGGTCCGCGGGTCGAGCACCCGGTGGCAAGCCCGGACGGACAGTGGCTCGTCTGGCAGAGTCAAACCGATGGCCGGTGGCAGGTCGTCCGCGGTCGTCCCGACGGCACCGAGGCGCAGCGGATCGGCCCACCTCCGGAGTTGGAGCGTTCCTGGCCAAGCGCCTTTGGAGCGGCCTTCTCCATCGACGGCTCCCGGCTCGCCTACACCGTGCACAATGGACGGGAAGGTCGCTCGGTCCTCGCCCGCGCCGACGGTTCACAAGCGCAGCTCGTCGCCCCAGAGTTCGGCTATGCCTACATGGCGTTTCCGGACTCCAGCTCGGATCGCATGGTGTGTTCAGGTCCAGCGCAGGGCTACCGCCTCGCCCTCCTGAGCGCCAGCACCGGGGCAGCCCGTGTCCTCACCCCAAATTTGCCCGACTGTTACGCTCCCCAGTTCTCACCGGATGGGAAAACCCTCGTCTTCATCCGCCGCGATGGCGGACTCTGGCGCATCGGGGCCGACGGCACGGAGCCGCGCCTGCTCGCCACCGGTCTCGAAGTGGAGTTTCGTCTCTCCTCCAGTGATCTCCATGGCTCGACGGACTTCCCCTCGATCGCCCCGGACGGAAGCCAGGTGGCCTACATCGCCCGCGACCCCCAGGGTGTGCCCAATGTGTTCACCGTCAGCCTCGAAGGCGGTCAGGCGCTTCAACGCACCCGACACCTCCGCGCCTGCGGTCGCGTCCGGTGGAGTCCGGATGGGCGCTGGCTGGCCTACGTGACCTTCGACGAAAGCCGGCTGCCTCAGCTGCACCTCCTCGCTGCCGACGGCGACTACGCTCCCCGACCGCTCACCACCGCACCCGGCGCGGTCTACAGCCTGACCTGGCTCAACCGCAGTTCCGGCTGACCCGGGCAACCCGTTTCGAATTCCGTCCCGGTGACCGACAGCAGATTTCACCCGACGCGGACCTTCCTGGATCCACCCACCGGCAGGTCTCGTGGACCGCAATTGATCCTATCTTCCGCAGTTGAAACGAACCAATCCGTTCATAAACCACGGATCCCGCGGCCGCGGGACAGATAAACGCGGATTCGGAGCAGGTGTTGTTTTTCACCCGCAAGGTGAATGCCATCCTTGGAGGAACTCGTTTGTATCCGTGTGAATCAGGGTTCATCCGTGGTTCAATCGCGGCTCTTTGGTTGATTTATCCTGTGCGAAACCGTCGTCAGCGGGTGCTAGGGGTTAACTGGTCATGACCGACGACGCTCACCTCCTCCGAGACCACCTCGACCATCCCACCGGCGGAGCGTTCACGGAGTTGGTCAATCGACACCTGAACGTTGTCTACTCTGCCGCCCTCCGGCAGGTGAACGGAGACGTCCACCTTGCACGGGATGTGACCCAACTCGTCTTCACCGATCTGGCCAGAAAAGCGGCCACCCTCACGGACCGAAGCTCCCTCACGGGCTGGCTCTTCGTCAGCACGCGTTTCATCGCGGCCAACCGCGTGCGCGGCGAGCGACGCCGTCAGCTTCGCGAACAGGAGGCCCACCTCATGAGTGAAAACGAATCCGCCACCCTCAATGAAGCCGATTGGGGACGCGTCCGGAGCGTACTCGACTCCGCGCTCGGCGACCTGCGCGAGACGGACCGCGACGCCATCCTTCTCCGGTTCTTTGAAGGTCGCTCCATCGCCGATCTCGCGGCGCGTTTCGAGCTCAATGAAAATACGGCCCGCATGCGTATCGAGCGCGCGCTCGAGAAGCTCCGTCGCCAGCTCGCGCGCCGCGGGGTCACCTCCACCACCAGCGCCCTCGCCCTCGCCCTCGCGAACCAGGCGGTGATCGCCGCACCTCCCGGCCTGGCTGCGACCGTGGCGCAAACCGCCCTCGCCGGCGCCGCCCTCGCCGCCACCGGCACTGGCATCGGTACGGCCACAGCATTTATGGGACTGTCTCACCTGCAGATCGGGATCACCGGCACCCTCATTCTCGCCGGCTCCGGAGGGCTCATCCTCCAATCCGCCGCCCACGATCAACAGCTGGCCGAACTGTCTGCGCTTCGCCGGGAAGTCGCCACCCTCTCCGAGCTTCGCATCACGAACAACGAGCTCGCCCAGTCACTGGCCGAGGCGGATCGCCTGCGGGCCGACGACCGCGAACTCTCCCGGCTGCGTGAGGAGGCTGCCGCCCTGCAGCGGGGCTTCGCGGAACAAGCCCGTTTGGATGAGGCCAACGCAAGGGATCTCGAGACCGCCCGGCGTCAAGCGACGCAATTTCGCGAAACCGTCCTGCGTGCCCGCACCACCGCTTCGCGCCCTGACGCGGCGGACCGCTTGCCCCAGGCCACCTTTCGGGTGCCTCCCGTCTATCCTCCAGCCCTGGAAGCAGCGGGCGTCGGCGGACGCGCCGTGGTCAGCTTCATTGTCGACTCGCAAGGGGCGGTGCGAGCCGTCCTACCCGGTCAGTCCACCCACCCCGAATTCGAACAGGCGGCGGTCGACGCAGTCAAATCGTGGGTCTTCGAAGCGGGCATCAAGGGTGGTCGTTCTGTGAATACACGCATGGAGGTGCCCGTGTCGTTCCAAGCTCCCTCGAGCGGTACGCCCTCATTTGTGGAGGTGGGAGACCCCAGGCCGGACACACCCATCGCCTGGTTCTAAGCCGATGAACAACCGTTTCCATTTCTCCGTCAAATGGGTGGTTGGCGGCCTGCTTCTCACCCTTGCACTCGCCCTCGGACGAGGAGAATGGAGAAATGAACGCTTGGCGGTCGAGATCGCCTCCCTGCGGAACACGATGAACGAGGCCGCTCACCTTCGGGCCGAGCATAGCCGACTCGCCGCCGCACAACCCTCCTCCAGCGAATGGTATGCCTTGCGCGCCAACCGCGCGGCGCTGGAGCGGGTGAGGACGCAGTTGGCCGAACTCCGTGCCCGTCCAACCAGGCCCCCGGCGACTCCGCCCGCCCGCCCGCCCGCAGCCGCTCCTGTTCCTCCGCCCGTACCAGTCACAGCGTGGCGCAACGCCGGACGCGGCACGCCCGAGGCCGCGCTGGAAACCACCGTGTGGGCCGCCAGCCAAGGCAACATCGACGTCATGGCCCAATCGATGTTCCTCACGGAACAAACGAAAGCAAAGGCGCAGCGCTTGCTTGAGCGACTCCGTCTCTCCTCGCCGATCGAAGCTTCGACTCCAGAACAGCTGGTTGCCCTGCTGACGGTGAAGGATGTGCCACTCGGATCGATGCAGATGCTTTCGCAAACGCCATCGGACCCTCAGGCGGCAGCCATCAGCGTTCGTCTCACCGCGCCCGATGGTTCCTCCAAAGTCACCCGCCTCACGCTTCGTCAAATCGGGGGAGAATGGCGGATCATGGTACCGGAAGCCGCCGTCGACAAATACGCCCTCCAGCTGACCGGCCCGTCCGCACCCAAGACCTGAATCACGTCGGCAAGACGCACCAACGGTCTGCACAGCCAGCGCTGCCGGAATGCACCGGCAGAACCCTGCGGACATCCGGGGCCAATCAGCCGTGCCGACGGGCCTTACGGCGATTGGACTTCATAAAGCTCGAAGAGAACCTCGCCGCCCTCGGCCCCAGTCCCCGACACCTGTACGGTGTATCCACCTGGCTGAAGAGTGAGCAGCAAGGCGGCATCCTTGCTTCCCGGTCCAAACCGAAACGCCCCCAAGGCGTCAAAAGTCGAGGCCAGTTCCCCCGCCCAGTCGTCACTCTCCGCCATCCGCACGGCACCTGCGTAGACTTCGATTCTCGGATCTCCCAGCGCTCCGGCCACGCCAAAGGAACCGAGGGTCGGACCGGCGGCACGGATCAAGACGGTCTTGGCGGCGGCGCCAGCCAGGGTAAAGCCCGCGATCAGGCGGTCGTTCACCGAGGTCAGTCGGTTGCGCGCCGATACATTCGTGAATCGGGGAGAATCGCCACCGCCCGCGTCATAAGCTTCCACCAACACGGTGCCTCCCACCGGACCCCACACCTGGACGGTGCGTCCGCCCTCGATCGGGGACAGCATCGCGGCATCGAGGCTGGTCACGGGGAGAGCGAATGCGCCGACCGAAGCAAACGCCGCCTGCAACTCCGCTCCACCTCCCCAATTGTCATTCTTCGCCCCCTCTGTTCCTCCAGAAAAGAGTGTGACCGCCGGATCCGGCATGGCATCGGTGACTCCGAAGGGCACCAGCCCCGGTCCAATTGCACGCACCAGCACCGGCTTGGGTCCACCCGTCATCGTCACGCCAACGATCAATCGCTGCTCCGCCGCGAGGATCGTGCGAACCGAGACATTGCTGATCCGGCTGGTGGGCGCCGGCAACACAGTGACCACTACCCTCTCACTGAGGACCGTTCCCGCCGCATTGGTCACGCGCACCTGATACTGGCCGCCATCCGCCATCTGCACCGGTTCTCGTGTCAAGGTCGGTCCTGTCTCCCCCGGAATCAAAAGGTCATCTCGCCGCCACTCATACACCAGAGGAGCGCTTCCGGTTGCCACCACCTTCAGCTCCAGTCGGGCACCCGCCGGGAGCGTGCGTCCGACGGGTTTCTCAGTGATGACCGGCGCCAGGAGCGCGGGCTGGACCACAAGGGTCGCAACGGCACTGGTCACGCTGCCAAGCGAATTGCTCACGGTCACCGCATAGTCACCCCCATCGTTCATTTGCACCGACGGCAGATTCAGGGTCGCTCCCGCCGCCCCAGACACCGTCACCCCCGATCGCTTCCAGGTGTAGGAAAGCGGATTTGTCCCGACCGCCACGACTTCAAACGAAACCGCGTCTCCCACTCGGGCGGTTCGGCTCACGGGTTGGGCAACAATCACGGGCGCCACCTGCGGCGGCAGCACCGTGAGAGTCGCGTACTGACTTACGATCGAACCTAGACTGTTGGATACAGTCACAGCATAGGCGCCTCCATCTGTTAGTTGCACGCTGGGTATCACGAAGGTCGACCCGGTGGCTCCGGCGATCACGGATCCTCCCTGGCGCCATTGATAACTCAGCGGCGCAGTGCCCGCGGCCACGACCGAAAGCTCCACACGATCGCCGACCCGGACGGACTGTGTTGCCGGCTGGGTGAGGATGACCGGCGCCGTCACGGGCTGGTTCACGGTCAGCGTGACCGGGTTGCTCGTCGCGTTGCCGGCACTGTTGTTAACCCGCACCGAATAGGTCCCGGCGT
The DNA here is from genome assembly GCA_046346755.1 of Opitutaceae bacterium. Lineage (GTDB taxonomy): Bacteria > Verrucomicrobiota > Verrucomicrobiia > Opitutales > Opitutaceae > UBA6669. The sequence continues at coordinate 26,785 of JAXMHM010000018.1, forward strand.
CGCCCGCCTGAACGGAATTCAGCGTCAACGTCGCCACCGTCGCGCCGACCAGGAAAACACCCTCCTTGCTCCACTCGTAGCTCAGCGGGGCCGTCCCGGTGGCGGTCACTGAGAACACGACGGGCCCTCCGGCCATGACCATCTGGCTGACCGGCTGCACGCTGATCACAGGCGCAACCGCAGGCACATTCACCACCAGGGTCGCCGGCGGAGAGGTGACGCTACCGGTCGCATCCGTGACCGTGACGGTGTAGTCGCCCGCATCACCCGGCTGCACATTAGTGAGGTTCAGGATCGGACCGGTACGATCGACGGGCAGTCCATTGCGCCGCCACGCAAAGGTGAGAGGCGGCGCTCCTTCCGCCAGCACGGTAAAGGAGACATTGGCACCCGCCATGACCGTTTGTCCCAACGGCGGAGCAATGATCGACAACTCCGACCCATAGATGACTTTGACGATATCACTGAGCACCAAACCGTCATCATTGGAAATCTCCACCCAGTAGTCGCCTGCCGCATTGGGCCTAAGACGTCCCGTAAAACCAAGTTCTCCAATAATATAGAGATTAATTGATCCCATAATCCCGTCGGGCAAGCGCTGGCCGTTTTTATACCACACATAGCTCATGGGCGTCGCACTGACCGCCACCACTTGCAGAACAGCAGTTCCCATCCCGGCAAACCCGCCTCCTGAGATGTGCAGTTCAGGTTGTTGAGTGATAATCGGAATGCCACGGGGAAGGTTCTGCAAAACCGTCAACCTGAAGTTCGAACTGGTGACGCTTCCCCAGAAATTGGAAACCGACACGGTATAGAGCCCGGCGTGACTGGGCTGGACATTGGCTAGAACCAAATTGGCGGTCGTAGCCCCGGGCAGATCCTGCCCGTCCTTCCGCCACTGATAGGTAAACGGCGCAGTGCCGGAGACGTTGACTGAGAAGACACGGGAGCTACCCACCGCTAAAACCGGAGCGTAATAAACGTAGGTGATGGTCGGAACACTCGGGTCGGACCCACCACCAGGCTGCGCTGACATGGAACTTAACCCATTTAAGACCAGGATTATGGATAGTAATCTCGCTACCGCCCGCATAAGCAAATGAATCAAGTTTAGAAAATCAGGAGCTAAACCTGCGAGCAATCTCCACCAATGCAAGCCGGTAACGGCAAGCCTCACGCCCCGTGAACGGACCGGGGTCGAGTCGCCCACCATGAACCAACGGGCAAGCCTAGTAGGCTATGTCCCCACGCGCGCAGACCTGCGAAGAAACCGACCTCACACCAGGCCAGCTTACTCGGGTCTCGGGCCTGATCACGACGAACCAACCCAAACTGACTCCACTAAGCAACCATTCAGAGGAGAGACCACGAATGGACACGAATCCAGAGGGACATAGAAGGAGTCTAGAATTTGAACTGATTTCACCTAAGAATGCACCGTTACCCCGCAACTCTCCACGCCAGTTTCAGATTCGTCCCGCGACTGCGGGCTTCGTGGTTCAACTGAATGCTTCCGGCTAGGTTGCAACCTTTACGGTTTGCACTTGGGTCAAAATTAAGGGACAGGCTAATTATTAGCAATTTGTGGAGGTTACATAGCGACCTCTATGTTCCGCTGGGAGCGCTAGCCCCATTGTCCCAGGAACGCCTTCACACCGTCGTCGCGTCAGAAACCTTCCGCTCCGCTGTCCAATTCGAGGGTCCCTATTCGACTCCTTTCTGAACCATCTCCATTCCCACCATGAGCACCCCGGCCCTCCCCCATCCCCCGATCACTTCCCGCTCCAACTGGCTTCAGGCGCGCCTCGACCTGCTGAAGAAGGAAAAGGAACTGACCCAGCACTATGACCGGATCAACGCCGAGCGGCGGCGGCTGCCGATGGTGCCGCTGGAAAAGGACTACGTCTTCGACGGTCCGGGCGGCAAATGTCACCTCCGGGACCTGTTTGAAGGCAGGCCTCAGCTCATCGTCTACCACTTCATGTTCGATCCGTCGTCGGAGAAGGGGTGTCCCGGTTGCACCGGCTTCGTCGACGCGCTCGGCGATCTCACGCTTCTACGCGAACGGCGCACGTCGTTCGCTCTCATTTCCCGCGCCCCCCTCGCCAAATTGCAGGCCCTGAAGGCCGGCAAGGGCTGGAAACTGCCCTGGGTTTCTTCCTTCGGCAGCGACTTCAACTACGACTTCCACGTCACGCTCGACTCCAAAGTCGCACCCATGGAGTACAACTTCCGACCCCTCGAGCCGGAAAAGTCGGGCAACGGCTCCTACTCCGACTCCAGCGAGGCCCACGGTCTGAGCGTGTTCTTCCTCGAGAAGAATCAGGTGTACCACACCTACTCCAGCTACGCCCGGGGCGTGGAACGGCTGACCGACGCCTACAGCCTGCTCGATGTCACCCCCTACGGCCGGCAGGAAGACTGGGAATCATCCCCCGCCGGCTGGCCGCAGAAGCCGACCTACGGTTGATCGGGCTGCGACATCCAGCGGCACCCGGTTCGACGCTAGGTGGCCTGCCACGGCAGGAGGCCCGACATGGCAGGCACAGACTTGTCTGCCCGGCTCAATTGGCCAAGCATGGCCCGGGATACCCGATTCCCCTGCTGATGAAGATCTCCGGTTCGCCTCCATCGTTGGCCATCCTTCTCGCCGTCGGGGCATCGTTGCTTTCATCCTGCCAAGCGCTGTTCAAAGGCAAAAGCTCGTTTGAAACGGTGACGCCTCCTCCCTCGGCACGCTCGCAATCCGCTGAGCAGGCGGTCGACGATTCGGACATTCGCGTTGTCTCCATTCCGGCGCGGCCCTTGGGCCACCTACCTACGCCCGTCTACCCCAAGGCAGCCCTGGACGCTCGGGTCGGCAAGTACGTGATCTTCGTACAAGTTGTCGTCGGTGAATCGGGACGGGTCAGCGATGTCACCCCCAGTCTGGGGCGGGTCGCACTGCCCAGTCCTCACGCCGAGGCGTTTCTGGAATCCGTGCGCGAGACGGTACTGCAGTGGCGACTTTCACCAGCCCGCATGGTCTACTGGCAAAAGGTCCCCGGTCAGGACGACCGCTACCTGCGCACCGAAGCGGTCGCAGAGAGCATGGAATTAAAGTTCACCTTCGAGGCTGACGGCAAAGTGCGCTGAATCCGGGCTGTTTCACGCGCCCCTCAATCGCGTTGCATCGCTCGCGCAATCCGTGGGCTCCGCGAATCAGCCGTCAGGGTCACCGCACCTCCGCATCATCTCCGCCCCAATCGTGCAGACCATGTCACGATTCTCCACTTACGGAAGTGACGCCCCCGGCTTCAGCGACCACGCTCCTTCCATGCCACCCCGCCCCCGCCTGCTGCTTTGCTGCGCCGCGCTTATTTTCTGCCTCGGCACCGTCTCTGCCGCGCTCGCGGCCGCTCCCGGGCCTTACGTCACCGCGGCCAACGTCCGGGTGGAACTCGACTTCACCGCCGCCAAGGCGGTGGCCGACCCGTTCAACACACTCACCGTGGACGCGGTGGTCACCGCTCCCGACGGCGGCACCTTGCGCGTACCCGCCTTCTGGGCCGGCGGCACGCGCTGGAAAGTGCGCTACGCATCCCCTCTCCTCGGCACACATCGCTATCGCACGGTCTGCTCGGATCCGTCCGACTCCGGGTTGAACGGCGTCACCGGAAGCATCGAAGTCACACCCTACACCGGCACGGTTCCCGCCTACCAACACGGCCCGCTGCGGGTCTCCAAGAACCGTCGCTTTCTGGAACATCGCGACGGCACGCCGTTCTTCTGGCTGGGCGACACCTGGTGGATGGGACTCTGCCACCGGCTAAAGTGGCCGGACGACGTCAAAACCCTCGCCGCCAATCGAAAGGAAAAGGGATTCAACGTCATCCAGATCGTCGCCGGGCTCTACCCGGACATGCCGCCCTTCGATCCTTGCGGCGCCAACGAAGCCGGTTTTCCCTGGGAAGAGGGCTTCGCGCGAATCCGACCGGAGTACTTCGACGCCGCCGACCAGCGATTTTTCCACCTGGTGGAGGAGGGCTTCACGCCCTGCATCGTCGGTGCCTGGGGCTACTTCCTTCCCCTCATGGGCGTCGAAAAAGCCAAACAGCACTGGCGCTACCTCGTGGCGCGCTACGGGGCGCTGCCCGTAGTCTGGTGCGTCGCCGGAGAAGCCAACCTGCCCTACTACCTGGCCAAGGGATTTCCTTTTGACGACCGCGAGCAGGTCAAGGGCTGGACCGAGGTCGCCCGCTTCCTCCGCGAACTCGATCCCTACCATCACCTGATCACGATCCACCCCACCGGCCTCGGGCGGCTGAGCGCGCGCAATGCCATCAACGATGTTTCCCTGCTGGACTTCGACCTCCTCCAGACGCCTCACGGCCAGCGCAAGGCCGTGGCCCCCACCGTCCGCACCGTGCGTGAGTCCTATTCGGATACACCCGTCATGCCGGTGATCAACGGCGAACCCGCCTACGAAATGCTCAATGACACTCTGCCCACGGAATGGACGCGGCAGATGGCCTGGCTCTGCCTGCTCAACGGCGCGATGGGCCACACCTACGGCGGCAACGGCATCTGGCAGGTCAACCGTCGCGGACAACCGCACGGCCCCTCGCCCAATCACAAACCCGGCAGCACGGGGTACGGGATCATCGCCTGGGACGACGCCATGAATCTCCCGGGCTCCACCCAGGTCGCGTGGGCCGCGAAACTCCTCCAGCGCCACGCCTGGCAAACGTTCACGCCTCACCCGGAATGGGCCGAGTTCGCCGCGCCGTCGCCTCTTGTGCAGACCCCGCCCCCCGGCAGCCCTGAATTCTATGGTCCGCAGGCCGCCGGAATCGAGGGTGGCGTGCGCATCATCTATGTGCCCCTGCCCGCACCCATCACCGTGCGAGGTCTGGGAACGACCGCTTATACCGCCAGCCACTTCGATCCGGTCACCGGCATCTCCCATCCGCTCGGTTTGCTCCGGGGTGACGCCCGCGGCGAAACCACGGTGCCCGCCCCCACACCTCCCCCGGGCGAGTCCGGCCACGACTGGGTGCTCGTCCTCGAGGTCACGCGCTGAAGCTCCGCGTCACCATCGGGGCGATACCGCGCCAACGGCCGTTCCGACCGTCGCTCCGCCCCTCACCGTCTAGCTGGCGATGATCATCAGCTCCGGCGCAATGAGCCGGTGCTGTTTCTTGGGGCCCAGGCGCTTCTCCGCCCGGGCGATCAGCAGGTCGGCCAGTTCGTGACCCAGGTGAAGGTTGTTCTTGTTGACCGTGGCCAGCGGAATGGTCGGCTCCCACGTCCGGTACACCGATTCCCGCCAGTTGTTGTCGTAGCCCACGAGGTCGATGTCCTCACCCGGTTTGAGCCCGAGCTGCCGGCAGGCCGCCGCGAGCGGAAAATAAACCGAATCGCTCGCCGCCAGCAACGCATCCACCCGGTTCGGCCCGGTCACATGGTCGAGGAGAAACCCCGCCAGCAGGCGCCGCCGCAGTACAAAGGTCTCTTCCGACAATTCCTCGCGCAGATTGATCGGCACATGCAGCGCCGGCAGCACCGGCAGACTGGACTCGCGCATCGCCTCCTCAAATCCGCGATCGCGCTCCGCCAGCCATCCCGGCAGCGGCAGGGAAAGATTCTCCACCGTCCACGCCCGCAGGAGTCGCTTCCTCCCGCGTTTGAGCAGGAAACGCGTCAGCCCCGCACACCCGGCGGCATGATCCGAAGCCAGGGTGTCGTAGTTCGGATAGTTCGCTCCGAACCCGTACACCACGATCGGCACGCCGCTCTGGCCGAGACCTTCGATCGCCTTCCAGGCCGGCGACGCCTTCAAACCGTCGTGCAGGACAATCAACCCATAGGGACGATCCGCGCTGAACTGGGCGATGCGGTCCTGAGGTTCTCCGGCCAGTTGCACGGTGAGCGAATCCTTGCCCGCCTGCTGCAACGCCTCCACCGCCCCCACCTGGATAAACCGCTCCCAGACCGGACTGACCCGCCGCTTCTGGATCTGCTCCGGAATGCTCACCGCCAGGGAGAGCAGCCCGACCGTGTTCGCCAGGATGTTCGGCTTGGACCCCGGAGGCTCACAGACACTCCGACGCCGGTTCTCCCCCGAGCGTATCAACCCCTCCGCCTCAAGCTGGCTCAGCGCCGCACGCACCGTCGTGCGGGAAACCTTCAGCAGCTCCATCAGGCTGTGCTCCGTAGGCAGCGGTTCCCCCGCAGCCAGTTTACCCTCGGCGATCCATTTGCGGAGGGTGCGGAGCGAGCGCGCTTGGGGGCCCTGGTTCTGGAGGACTGGCATGACGGAAGAGACGAAGGCAATCGGCAGGTGTTGATAAAAGGGACCGTTTGGAACTCCTGCCAAGTGCGAACTCCACGGTATTTTAGTCGGATCAAAAAATACAATACAAAAACCTTGACGATACAAAAAACATACAATCTAAAGACCGAAACGATCCCTTGCGTTCGTTCCCTCGCGTCCCCCACCCGCCTGGTCGCGTCCTCACCAACCCTACCCCGTCATGTCCGATTCAAACCTGCCCCCGGCATCTCCTGGCATTCGCCTCGTCCGCATCGCCCTCGCAGTCGCCCTCGCCTTTCCTTTGGCCGCCTCCGCCCAGTCGGCCGCCGCTCCCGTGCTCCCACCCTCGCCGGGCGGGGATCAGGATGTGGTGGTGCTCAGTCCCTTTGACGTGACAGCGGACGAGTCGGGCTACCGCGCGACCAACTCGGTGGTCGCCACCGGATTCAATCGCGATGTCGAGCACACACCGCTCACCATCAACGTGCTGACCGAGGACTTCATCCGCGACGCCGGTCTCAGCAGCTACGCAGAAATCTCGCAGTTTATGCCCAACACCTACGTGGTGCCGGATCCCACCGGTCTGGGCTCCACCGGCAACGCCCGCGGGCAGGCCACCAGCTACTACTCCCAGGATGGAGTGCGCTACTACACGGAACCGATCGTCCGGACCGGGGCGCGCGTCGAGGTCATCAAGGGACCCGCCACGCTCTTCTTCGGACGCGCCCAACCCGGCGGCATCTTCAACTTCGGAACCCGTCCGCCCTCGGCCATTCGCCAGCAGTCGCTGACGTTCACCGTCGGTTCCTATGGCAAGAAGTCTGTCGACCTCGGCTCCCAGGGCAAAATCGACAAGAACGGTCGCTTCACCTACCGCCTGGACAGTACCTACCAGGACAACGGCTCCTTCATCGACGAGGGCTACGACAAGCTGAAGTTCGCGCGCGGCGCCTTGAGCTACAAGGTTTCGGACACGTTGCGCCTCAACGCCAAGTACGAGTACTCCAACCGCTCGCAAACGGGCAACTCCATCGCCCACAGCGTCATCGCTCCGCAGTACTACCTCGACTACGCCAATCCGCGCCCCGAACAGGTCAGCTGGGCCAAGGCCTTCTACAATCTGGGTTCGCTGACCGACGCCGCCGTCGCCGACCTGCTCCGCGGGCAGTGGAAGGAAAACCTGAACAACTGGATCATCATGACCCAGCAGGCCTATCGGAACGACCCGAACAACAAGGACGGCGTCTACCCCACCTGGGCCACCGGGCTCTCGGGCGACCTGACTCCGCGCGGCTGGCACTACAATCCCAGCGCCCTCGGCACCTACGCCCGCAAGATCGTCAAGAACTGGGGCGGCGACGCCCTCTGGACGCCCAACCGGCACGTGGCCGTCAAGGCCAGCTACACCAAGTACAACCTTAACCGCCCGCGGCTCAACATCCAGCTGACCGAGATCCTCGCCGACGGCAACATGCGCGCCGCCAACTTCCAGGTGCGCGAGGACGTGAACGACTCGACCACGATGTCGATCTCCGCGCTCTTTGACTACGACATCGGTCCGACGCACCACACCACCAACATCGGCGGTCAGTATTTTAAGGACTACTACCGCAATATCAACGGTGTGCTCTACGCCCTCAATCAGGCCCCGGGCGTCACCAAGGACCCGCGCGCCTCGACCGCCACCATCCCCTCGGCCGGCTTCAACCCGCGGACGGACCCTTACCTCGACATCACGCGCTTTGTCCAACGCTACCCCGGCGAGGTCGTTCCTCCCGCCTGGGCGCAAAACTACGAGAACGCCTACTACGCGAGCCACATCGCCGAGTTCTTCAACCGCAAGGCCGGCATTCTGATCGGCGGTCGGGTCCAGGAGTACGAGGTGCGGAACATCCCGTTCAAGAACGAGGCCGATCTCACCGACATCAACACGCTGGGTGTGACCTGGAACGTGACGCCAAACCTGGTGTTCTTCGCCAGTCGCAGCAAGTCGTTCGACCCGAACATCAACATCTTCCTCGTCAACGGGGCCGGCGCTACCCAGGCGGAAAAAGACGCCAACATTCACCCGCCGGTCACCGGCGTGGGTTACGACGTCGGCTTCAAGTTCGGCCTGCTGGAACGCACGCTGGTGGGCCAGGTCACCGCCTTCGAAACCTCCCGCCTCAACGACGCCGCCTTCCGGACCACCGACGTGGCCCGCACCGAGGCCGATCCTCGTAATAAAGACGCCGATACCAACAACAACGTCACCTGGTCCGTCCCGGGCGGCGAGCGCCTCAGCCGCGGCTTCGAGCTGGAACTCTCCTGGCAGCCGACCAAGCACTACTCCGCCATCTTCACCGCCGGCTGGCTGCCGGTCGCCAAGGTGGTCGAGAATGACGCGATTCCCTTTATCACCACGGTCGACGGACGCCGGATCCGCGACCCGAACCAGGGCAACTACGTGGGCCAACGCAGCCCGAACTCGCCGAAAAACACGCTCAGTCTCTGGAATCACTACAATTTCCCCGGCACCCGCTGGGGCGCGGGTCTGGGCGCCAACTATGTCTCCGACGTGGAAATCCCCAATCTCTCGTCCTACAAGGTCACTGCTCCCTCCTACGTGAACGTGCGCGCGGGAGTCGACTACACGATGCCGATTCAAAAGGGGGAATTGCGACTGAGCGTGCTGGTGAACAACGTCTTCAACGAGCGCTACTTCATCAGCTTCTATCGCGGTGAGCCGTTGTCCGTCACCTTCCGCGCCGCTTACCGGTTCTAGGCCGGAACCGCCTTATCCACTCTCTGGTGGAGGTGGCCTCGCCGAGGCCGCGACGGGACCGACCGGGACCGCCTCCGTTGTCCGACTTCTTCACGCAACGCCAATCCCCGCGGGGTCGGCGACCCCACCTCCAACGGAAACCGACACGCCCTCGTCGCTTATGCAGGTGGCCGCACGCGACACGCAACCAGCATCGACCTGCCACCCCAGCTCTGCTGGAATCCTCTCGTCCTCAAATCCGCTGCGACCGCCACCGCGGTTCCGGTTCACGGCCGGTCCGCTCACTGAATCTGCTTTCTCCGTCTCCTTCATGACCGCCTCTTTCCGCCCTGTCATCGCAATCGCCCTCTGCGTCCTTTCCGCCCTCGTCCCGCTCCGCGGGCAGGAACCCGCCGCAGAATCGTTCATCAAAGACCGCACCTACAGTCAGATTGACGGCGAAGACCTGAAGCTGGATCTGGCGCTGCCTGCCAACTCCTCCACCGGCGGCCCGCTGCCCGCGGTCGTCTACTTTCACGGGGGCGGTTGGCAGGCGGGAAAGCGGCAGGACGCTTACGAACAGATCAAGTTTCTCGCCTCCAAGGGCTTCGTCGGCATCACCGTGAGCTACCGCTTTGCGCCGAAATACAAGTGGCCAGCCCAGGTGCACGACGCCAAAACCGCGGTCCGTTTCGTCCGCACCCATGCCGCCGAGTTCAACATCGATCCCGACCGGATCGCCGCCGCTGGCGACTCGGCCGGAGGCTATCTCGCGTTGATGCTCGGCTTGACCGCGCCCGACGATGAACTCGAAGGACCAGGTGAATGGTCCGAGGCCTCGAGTCGCGTTCAAGCCGTGGTCAGTTACTACTCGGTCGCCGATTTCACCAAACTGAAATCCAACCGCCCGCCGGAGGAACTCACCCCCGAGGAAGCCAAGCGTCAGGCCGCCGCCGAAGCGATCACTCAAGCTTACTACAAAAAAAGCGGCGCCCAGGTCATCGAGGACTGGACCGGCACGCTCGACCCGGCCGACCCAATCTGGAAGCAGCTCTCCCCCGTCAATTATGTCAGCCGGGGCGACTCCCCGGTGCTGATCATCCAGGGCGACGCCGACCCGGTGGTATCCGTGGATCAGGCACGTCAGCTCAACCGGACCCTGACCGCCGCGGGCGTTCCCCACGACCTGTTGATCATCGAAGGTGGCGGCCACGGTTTCACGCGTCCTCAAGCGGCCCGCGCGAGCGCAAAAATGCTGGAGTTCCTGCGCCTCACCCTCGCTCCGCCGAAATGACATTCCGTCCTCCCAGTCGGGTGTACGCGCCAGGCTCCCCGACTCCTTGGACCCGCCTCGTACCCGCGATGGGTGTCCGTCCCGCAGTCGCGCATGCGCGTGACCTGGAGGAGCAACTCGCAGGGTCGTCCTCACCACGGAGGATAGGATTCGGTGGGAGGCAGGGGCGGCGACCCGTCGGCGTTGACGTTGGCAGAATGCCAGGGGGGAGGTTGCGCGGGGATCCTCCCCCGGCGTCGATCCCGCGACTGCGCATGCGGGTCAACTTAACGACCGAGCGTGGGAAATTGCAGCGGTTCTGGTGGAGGTGGTCTCGGCGAGACCGCGACGGGACCGACCGGCCCCGCCTTCCGGGGTCCGGTTTCTTCACACGACTCCCATCCCCGCGGTGTCGGCGACCCCACCTCCACCCGGCGGCGACTTCGATTCGCGCTTAAGTTGACGCACCTGCGCAGGTGCGGAACCCTGATTCAAATGGTCTTGGTCGCATGAACATACCCGACGATAGCCCCGCAGCTGGGCATCGCGCCCCGCCTCGAGTCGCCTTGATCGGTCTGGGCGGCTATGGGCAGGCGCACCTCGGCGTTCTCAACGACCTTGCCCGCTCCGGTCAATGCCGGATCGAATCGGCCGTCGCCCTCCCGTCGACCTCCGCCGCCGACCTGGCCGGGTTGTCGCCGCAGGTCCGGCGCTACCCTCACTTCGACGACTGGCTGCAGGCAGAACGGGGTCGCTTCGACCTGTGCTGCCTGCCCACCCCGATCCACCTCCACGCCAGCATGGCCCGCGCCGCCCTGGCCGCGGGAGGAAGCGTGCTGGTCGAGAAACCTCTGGCGGCCTCCTGGGAGGAAGTCACCGGCCTGCTCGAGGCCCGCCCGGCCCCGCGACATTTTCTTGCGGTCGGATACCACGATTTCTGCACGGACGATGCCTACGGTGTGAAGCGCCGTTTGCTCGCGGGCGAGATCGGCACGGTCCGCCGCATTCACCTCCTGGGCCTCTGGCCTCGTCCCGACGCCTACTACCAACGCAACGCCTGGGCCGGCCGCCTCCGGCTGCCCGAGGGAGCCGTGCTGGACTCACCGCTCAACAACGCCCTCGCTCACTACTTCCTTCTGGCGCTCTTCTTTGCCGGCGAAACGCTGGACGCTGCAGGGGTGCTGATCGAGGGAACGGGGGAACTTTATCGATCTCGGGACATTGAGAGTTTCGACACGGCAGCGCTGCGTCTCAAGACCCAGGGCGGAGTCGAGATCCTCGCCGCAGTCACGCACCGCGGCACGGTTGAATCCGTCCCGCTGGTACGGATGGAGGGCGATCGGGGTGCGATCGAGTGGCACGCCGGCCGGGAGATCCACATCGAATCCGCCAGCCAATCCCGGCGGACCTTGCCACTGCGCGACGCCGCACACGCCCGGCTGGCCCTGTTTACGAATCTGTTGACGCGCCTGCAGGGGAATTCAGCCCTGCTCTGCTCAGCGCGTCTCGCCGCCGTGCACTCCGCCTGCATCCTCGATCTGCACGCCGGCTGTCCCATCCACGACGCCCCCGAACTCGCGCGCGCCGAGCCAGGCCACGCCGCCCCACCCCGGCGACCCGCGATCGACCTGGAGACCGACCTGCGCCGGGTCGTGCGCGAAGGCCGTCTGCCCAGTGAGCTGGGGCTCCCCTGGTCGCGCCCCGCCACCCGCTTCCCCACCCCCCACTCGCAACTCCTCGCCCAGCGGACGGCATGAAGATTCCCGCCCTCCATCAGTGAACCCTGCGGGTGACCAGTTGTAGGCGGCCTCGCTGAGGCCGCGGACTAGGGAAGATCCGCCCATACCGATGGCTCAATGTCAGCGCGCTCGAATGGGGGGCGTTCCCGCAGTCGCGGGATCGACGCCGGAGGACGGTCCATGAGCCACCGCGCCCAACCGTTCTGGTATCCGCAACGCGCAATCTCCGTCACCACCGCCGCCGCCTCAGCGGCGCCGGAGCAGCCGCAACAGTTTTCGGTCGAGCCGGTGTCCCCGCCAGTCCTCATAAGCCACATCCGTGCGTCCGGAATCGAGCACACCAAACGATCCGCAGAAATTCCACAGCGCCCAGCCGATCCTGCGCTCCGCCAACAGACCGAGCAGATCATCCAACCAGGCCAGGAACACGGGATGGGGTGTGCACGCGTGACACCCGCATTCGCCGCAGTGCACGACCACGCCGCGCTGCTGCAGGGCGACCCACGGGTCGTAGAGCCGCGCCAGCCCTTCGCGATCGAGCAGCACCCGCCCGTCCCGCGTCAGTGGCCAGGTCGGCGGCGTCGTGTGATTGCCAGCCCACCACGCGAGGTGATGCGTGAGTTCGCTCGGCTGATAACCGCGGCAGCTCTGCACCACCTCGAGGTCCACGAGCTCCGGCGAGGGATCGCTGCCCCACCGAAAACCGTCAATGATCAGCAAACGCTCGGGGCTGATCGCCCGCACCGCCTTGACCACGGCACGGTGGACCCGCCCGTACTCCTCCCGCGTGCAGCGAGCCGGCTCGTTGATCAGGTCAAACGAAAGCGCCTCGCGCGCCACCCCGCGATAGCGTCGGGCAATGAACGTCCAGTGCCGGATCAGGCAGTCAAGCGCGGCCGGATCTCTCCAGAGCACAAACGGTTCCGGCGCCATGAATTCATCACAAAGGCCCTCGTTGATGCAGTAGCCCGGGGCGTGATGCAGATTGATCGACAGGTGCAGGCGGTACCGCTGGGCCCAGGTCACCGCGTCGTCGATCGGAGCGAAGGCCGCTTCATCGATCTCCAGGGGCGCGGCCGGGGAGCTCCACCACCGGTAACTCAAGGGAAGCCGGACAAAGTCGAAGCCCCAGTCCGCAATCCAGCGAAAGTGATCCTCCACGAAACGACCGCGGGGGCTTGACGTCATCTCCGGCCAACGCGGATCCTCCCGCGACACAAACATCTCGCAGAGATTGAATCCCCGCCAGCGCGGAACATCGCCCAATCCCACCGCACTCACCGCGCGGAGGGCGCCGGATTCGCCGCCGCCGCCAGGACCTTGAAGAGAAATGGCTCGCCGTGCGCCGGCTCTCCCGCCGCGGGCATGGCCTGCAAGGCGGGAATCTTCGCCACCACCGGCACACCCACCTGGCGACACCGTTCCACCACCAGCAGCGAGTGACGCGGGTGATGGAGGTACTGGTTCACATTGGTCAGATCGGCAGTGGGCAGCCCGCACCCCATGAACACCGGTGGATCATCCGGGGAAATCATGGCGTAAAAGTCACACTCGGCCCGGAGTTTCTTGCCGATCGGACCCATCAATTCAGCCTCCGTCTTCAGGCCATACAGTCCCGGCGAGTTATAGATGCCGCCAAACCGCTGGCGGTTCTCCTCGCCAAATTGCAAGCCCCACTGCGGCAGGTCGTAGGTGTATTGTCCATCCCATGACACCGCTCCGGCCAGCCGGGTCGACTCCCGCAGGACGGGATCGGCGTTCGCCGGGTCCGCCAGATCATCGTGGAAGGCCAGCCAGAGGGAGGTCCCCGCCCCCGCGGAATGGCCACAGGCGGCAAACCGGGACTTGTCGAGGTGATACTCCTCCGCGCGGGAGCGCAGGAACTGCACCGCCCGCGCCGCATCACCGAGGACATCCCTCAGCGTCACCTCCGACGAAAGATACCGGGAGTTGACCGACGCCACCGAAACCCCGGCGGCGAGACACTGCGAAACGAGGCGCATGGAGCGCACCGCCGCCTTGTCACCAGAAACAAATCCCCCGCCATAAAAGTAGATCACCAGACCGGTCGGTCGGTCACCCGGCGCCCGCCACAGATCGAACACCTGACGCGGCTTCGACCCATAGGACACATTTTCCAACGTGGGAGGCGGCGCCTTGCTCGCCGCCGCCTGCATCCGGGCATAGTAGGCATGCGCCTCCTCCTCCGACAAAATGCCATCCTTGTTGGTGTCCGCCTCGGGGTACTGCTTGAGCCACGCCTTGAGCTGCTCCGGTGAGATCGCGGAAGCCGCCTGACCCAACCCCGCAACTACACCCGCCAGCAGGAACAGGACAAGTCGAAGGAAACCAGGGGTACGCATGGGAAAATTCGAGTAACCTCGGCCTGCACCGGCGCAGGCCCGTCCGGCTACGGCACCGGAGTTCGGGATCGGCTGCAACTCAAAATCATACAGATAAAATACAATTAAAGTACATAACTCGGCATTGCGGCAATCCGCTGGCGTTGTCGGCGTTGGGCGACGCGGCACCGATTGCGCCAGTCCAGTGTCGACGGCCGCAGCGTCTCCGTGTAACGCCGCTCACAGCCGTTCCCACGATGTTCTCCACCCGTCGTCCCTCCCACCGCCCGGTTTGGTCGTGCCTGCTGCTGGTCTGCGCCTTGGGCGTCGCCGCCGCGTCGGCCGCAACGCCGCCCAAGGTCCTCCATTTCGGCAACGCCGTGGAGCCGCAGGACCTTGATCCCCAGTCGGTGACCGGGGTGTACGAGGCCCGGATCCTGCGCGCTTTGTTGGAGGGACTGGTTTGCACGGGCGCCGACCAGTCTGTGACTCCCGGAGTCGCCAAGTCCTGGGAGATTTCGCCAGACGGTCTGGTCTATACGTTCCACCTGCGAGCCGACGCCCGCTGGTCGACCGGGGCGGCGGTGACCGCCCTGGACTTCGTGCGATCCTACCGGCGCCTCCTCACCCCGTCCTTCGGCGCACCGTATGCGGACCGGTTCTACTACGTCGCCGGAGCCGAGGCCTATCACCGCGGCACCCTCCGCGACTTTTCCCAGACGGGCTTCCAGGCGCTCGACCCGCAGACGTTGCAGCTGACGCTGCACCAGCCCGCACCCTTTCTGCTCGACCTGATGACTCGGGTGGAATGGTTGCCGGTGCCGATGGAGGTGATCGAGAAGGTGGGTCCGGCCGACCGGCCTGGCAACCGCTGGACTCGGCCGGAACACTTCGTCGGCAATGGGCCCTTCCTGCTCACCAGCTGGCGGGCGGGACAGAAGATTGTCGTCTCCCGCTCGCCCACGTATTGGGATCGCTCGCACCTGAAGCTGGACGAGATTCACTTCTATCCCGTCGAGAACCCGGAGGTGGAGGAGCGCATGTTCCGCACCGGACAACTGCACGTCACGAGTGCGCTGCCCCTCACCAAGATCGCCGCCTACCGACGCGAGGCCTCGCCCGCGCTGCGGATCGACCCCTGGGGCGGCCTCAACTTCTACGTGTTCAATGTCAAGCGGGCGCCTTTCAACGACGTCCGGGTGCGCCGCGCCTTCTCACTCGCCGTTGACCGCGAAGCCATCGTGAAAAATGTGAGTCTGGCCGGTGACGAACCCGCCTACCACACCGTGCCCAACGGTCTCGCCGGCTACCGGAGCAACCAGGGATTCACGATGGACGTCACCGAAGCGCGGCGTCTGCTCGCCGAGGCGGGATATCCGGGCGGCAAGGGCATCGCGCCAATTCAACTGCTCTACAACACCTCCGAAAACCACCGGGCGGTCGCCGAGGCCGTTCAGCAAATGTGGCGGAAAAACCTGGGGGTCTCGGTGTCCCTCACCAATCAGGAATGGAAAGTCTACCTCGACACCGTGAAGTCGACCCGCGACTTCCAAATCGCCCGCTCCGGCTGGCTCATGTCCGAACCGCACCTCCACCTCGACCGCTGGGCGACCGGCAATGCCAACAACGACGCCAATTGGAGCCATTCCGGCTTTGATCGCCTGCTCCAAGCCTCCCTCGCCGCCCCCACCCTCACCGCCCGGTACGAGCTCTACCAGCAGATGGAGAAAATCATGGTCGATGAGATGCCGATCCTGCCCATTTATTTCGTCAGCCTGGCCCGCCTGATCAATCCAAAGGTGACCGGCTACCGCACCACCACCAGCGATTCGTATCCATGGAAGGAAACGGATCTCCTGCCGTAGTCCCGCTCCGCGTTCCCGTTTCCCTCTTCACTCTTCCCGCCCGGCCGGTCATGGTCACCCCATGAACGTGCGGATTCTCCTCGGGTGCGCCCTGCTGTCGGCCGTCGCACCGCTCCGGGCCACGGTCGAGGTGGCCAGCCCGGACGGCCGCGTACGCTTCACCCTGGACGCGGATGCCAGCGGCCACCTCGAGTACCGCATCGAATCCGACCGCGCGGTGCGCGTGCACCCGTCACCGGTCGGAGTGATTGTCGACGGTCTCGACCTCGGAGCACGGACCGCACCGGGCGAGCCCCACCGGCGCGAGATGAACGAGGGGTTTCCCTGGCGTGGAAACAAGACCGAGGCATTCAACCGATGCCACGTGGCGGAGATTCCAATGCACACTCCCCTCGGGGACGGTCGGACGGCGGCCTGGACGCTCGAAGTCCG
Source organism: Opitutaceae bacterium (assembly GCA_046346755.1). Lineage (GTDB taxonomy): Bacteria > Verrucomicrobiota > Verrucomicrobiia > Opitutales > Opitutaceae > UBA6669. The sequence continues at coordinate 43,474 of JAXMHM010000018.1, forward strand.
TGTCTTCGACGACGGAGCCGCCTTTCGCTACCGCGTGCCCGGACAGGGAGCCCGGCAGGTGGCCGGGGAGTCGACCGGGTGGCAGTTGCCGCCGGAGGCGACGGTCTGGTTTCAGACCAGCACCTCGTCCTATGAGGAGGTGTACCGTCCATCCCGGGTCGAAGCCCTGCCGCTCGAGGAGACCGACAAGAAGGGGGCGAAGCACCGCGTGCACCTCGGACCGCCCGCAACGGTGGTCTATGCCGACGGGTCCTATGGGATGCTGACCGAAGCCGCCCTCCGGAACTACAGCGGACTCACCCTGCGGGTGGAAGGCGGCGGCCGGCTGTCGGCGGCCTTTCGCGATGACGCAAAGGGCTGGACTCACGATGGTGACCTGCTTTCACCCTGGCGGGTGCTGGTGCTGGCGCGCGACCTCGACCGCCTGGTGAACAGCGACGTCATTGCCGCCCTCTGCGATCCGCCGGACCCGACGCTGTTCCCCGAGGGAATGAACACCGCCTGGATCAAGCCAGGCAAAGCCATCTGCACCTGGATCGTGTTTGGTAACGACGGCGCCGCGTGGGAACGTCAGCGGTGGTTCGTCGACCACTGCGTGGCCGTGGGTGCGGAGTACCTGCTCGTTGATGGCGGCTGGCAGTCGGAACAGTGGGGCTGGCGCAAGGGAGGAGCGGACCCCTGGGCCCGGCTCAACGAACTCGTGGCATACGGCCGCGAACGCGGAGTCGGCATCCTTCTCTGGCACGCCTACGCCGACCATCGGAACGACGGCCCGGGCCTGACCACACCGGCGGCGCGCGAGCAATTCTTTCGTCGGTGCCACGAGGCCGGGGTAGCCGGCGTGAAGCTCGATTTCTTTGAAGGCGAGAGCAAGGCCCAGGTGGAAGTGAGGGAAGAGCTCCTGCGTCTGGCCGCCCGGTACCGGCTGGCGGTCAATTTCCACGGAGTCAACAAACCCACCGGTGAACCCCGGACGTGGCCGAACGAAGTGACCCGCGAAGGGATCCGCGAGCAGGAATACCTGCTCTGGACCGAGCTGCCCTTGCCTCACTACGGAGCCCTTCCGTTCACGCGCATGGCCGCCGGGCACGCGGACTTTCTTCCCGGTTTTGTGCGGGCGCACTACCTGAAGAACACCACGCTGGCATTCCAACTCGCCTCCATCGTGGTCTACAGCACGCCCTTCCTCTGCTGGCCGGAACATCCCGAAGCCTACCTGCAGAGCGCCGCTTTGCCGCTGGTGCGCACGATGCCAGTGACCTGGGACGAAACTCGCGTGCTGCCAGGCTCGGTCCTGGGCGAAACGGTGCTGATGGCCCGGCGAAAGGACACCCAATGGTACGTGGCCGGACTCAACTGTCGCCCGCAGCCGGCCACGCTCCACTTCGACCTGTCGATTTTGCAGGGGGCCGGGTCGGTCAGGGAAATGACCGTGTATCTGGAAGGGGACCGACGGACGAGTTGCCGGGTCGACGAACGACGTGCGCCGCCCCCGGACGGGCGTTTTGCGGTGACCGTGCCGCCGGGCGGGGGCGTGCTTCTCCACCTGAATCCGCCACCCCAGCCGCCTCCGATGAAGTAGTAGCGGGGTAGACGACGGGAGGTGTCCGCCGGATCGCAACGAAGAGAATTGAACAGGGGCTCCGTCGGCGCCGGTTGCGCGTCGTGTACACCCAAGCAGTCCGGCGTGGTGGTTCGCGGAACGTTCCCCAGCGTCGCGGGACGACTGAACCCCCGCTCCCGCCCCCGAGCCGTCGTCTACCGCGGACTCTTGATCGCCTTGTCCACCGGCAGGTCCTCACCACCCCAGGCCTTCTCCCAGGTCGTCTTCGCGGCCGGCTGGGTCCAAAACGCATCCCCGGGCGGCAGTCCGAGGGGCAACAGCGCAAAGCTGCAGAGGTACAGGCTGCCGGTGGAAATATACGCCTCGCCGAGTCCGGGCTGATGTCCCGAGAGCCCAATCCGCAACCAGCCGTTGGCATCAAAAGTGCCGGGAGCCTCAAGCGTGCGGCGGATCACCCGGGTCAAGGCCACCCGGGCCTGTCCGGGTGACACCTCCTTGGGCAGCTGACGCCGCCACGCCGCCAGGGCCAGTCCCTGAAACGCGCCACAGCGATAGGCGATCGAGCGTCCAATCACTGGATACGTGCCATCAGGTGCAATCGAGCGTTCCTGGATCGCCGCGTAACGAGTCAGGCGTTCGCGGGACTTGTCGCGGAGCACGCTCCATTCTGCGGACTCGCCGCCCACGACGTCGAGCGCCTCGACGAGCATGGGCTGGATGACAAAGGCATTGTAGTAATCCCAGTGAAACTCGGGTCCATCGCCATACATGCCATCCCCGACATACCAATCACGGTGCTTGCGGATGCCCTCAAACAGCCGCGCCTCATCGCGGGCCACCCCGGCCTTCTGCAGGAACACCTCCACCGTGGTGGCAAAGAGCTTCCAGTTGTTTTCCCCGGCCGGAATGGGTCGCGAGGACACCATGGCCGCGGTCACCTGCCGCTGCACACGCGGATCCAGTCGTCCCCAGAGCTGCGTCGGGGCCCGCAACAACGCCTGCGCCAGAAACGAGGCGTCGACCAACGGCTGGCGTCCCTGGGAAAAATTCAGAAAGTCCGGCGACGCCGGATCCGTCGCCGCATCGATCCCCGCCCGTGCGAGCGCCGCCCAGCGGCCCCGTTCCTGGCCCTCCGGAGTGGCGTCCTCCCCCAACTCCAGCCAGGGAGCCAATCCCGCCAGCAACCGCCCGAGTCCCTCCAGGTGCGTGTACTGCGGGCGGTCCTTCGAGGTGGGATGTCCCTCCACGGGCATGACCTGCTTCAGCCGCCGCTCTGCCAACGCCGTCAGCAAGGGCCCCGCAAGCTTCGCCGCCCACGCGCACCAGCCGCGGCGATCCTCGTCGCCCCCCGCCGGCAGCACCGTCGCCGCCGCCTCGAGCGACCGCCCCGATGCCACCACCAACCCAGCCAGCCCGGCCAGTTTCACAAAGTCACGTCGTTGTTTCATTGAGATACAGTCCAACCGCCCATCCTCCGGTCAACCCCGCAACCCTAGCGCCCGCCGTCCCCTCGGTCGAGCCTTCCTCCTGCCCCGAATCCCACCCCACGCCCCCGCCCCAGTCCATTCGTCATTGGTCATTCGTCATTCCAGCTCCCCCGAGCTGGCCGGCCACTCGTACCGCAGACTGACAAACGCATACAACTCCTTCATCCGTTGCCGGCCCAGTCCCGCCACGAGTTCAGGGTCGGGCAAGATCTGATCGGGGTCAAAGCAGCCAATGTCATTCGGGGCAAATCCCTCCCGAACGGCGGCCACCCGTCCCTCCTGAAGACACTCGATCCGAACAATCGCCGGATCCCGGTCGTCCAACCAACGCCCACGCTCCAGGCACTCCACCAAGCAGACAAACCCCGCCCTTTGCTCCTCTGTCAGACGAACCCGTTGCACCGAGTGAGGTGGATCCATGACCTTGCCCTTCGCCACCCACTCCCCGTCCGCAACGGGCAGGGTTGCGATGCTCTCTGGACCACCCTCCACGACGCAGGTCCTGACGCGCCCGGTCCGACTGCGGTAGTCCCAGGTGAGCACGATCTGCTGACCTGGTTTCAGTTCTTCCAGAGTTGGAAAGCGTCCCACCGGTTTCACGCTTCGCACGCGCTCGACTTCGTCTTCGTCGACCCGAGACATATCCCTGCGAATCACCATCCTCGCCACGCCCATCAACAGCACGCTGAACGCCAGCAAGGGCAGCCAAAGCCGCTGGCGGAGTCGACGGCCCTTCACGCGATCACCATCGTCCGGATACGCTGCATCGGGAAAATTCATGGGGGCCTGACAGCCCCAGTCCATCCGTATCCCCGCCCAAGGCAACCGTCCATTCGCAGGGAAACACAGCCCAAACCGTATTCCGATTTCACGCTTCGCCCTTCACGCTTCGAACTTCCCATCGGGTCCGCCACGCACCACCGGCGTCGCCGGAGCGACGCCCTCCATCGGTGCGGCCTGCGGCCACCCTTGCGGATCCGGCGGATGCCCGCCGGCACGGTTCGATCCGGAGGCGAACCCGAGTTCGCCGCCTCCCTGCCCTCAACCGTTGCGGTTGCACTCCTGGAGGGCGTCGCTCCGACGACGCCGCGGGGACGCCCCCGGCATCACAACGCCGGTAAGTCCGGTTACCACGCACCGCTCCACCCCACCCCCGGTTAGGTGTTCGACGCCAGGTGTGCCCGCAAAAATCAGCCCCACCGCGGACGAGCTTCGGCGCCCGCCGAGTCCTCCGCTCATTCGCAGAGAAGCACGCCCAAACCGTATTCCGATTTCACGCGTCGCCCTTCACCCTTCACGCTTCGTCGCTAGTCGACGAGAATCTTCATCGCCCGGAGCCACTCCTCCGCCCGCTTGGGCCACTGGCTCACGGGGTTGGCTGAGGGACGCAGGCCATAGCCGTGGCCGCCTTTGGTGTAAATGTGCAGCTCGCTGGGCACGCCCGCCTTCTTCAGCTCAATGTAGAAACTGGCCGCATTCACGCCGCGCAACACGTCGTCATCCGTGACCGCGACAAACACCGGCGGCGTCTCCCGCGTCACCGTCACCAGCGGGCTAAGCGGCCCGGCCTTCCTTTCGTCGCCTAGGTAAGCGGGATAAATCGGCAGGACAAAGTCAGGCCGGCAACTGAGGGCATCCGCCGCATCCTGGGTCGGATAGGTGGTCTCGCCAAAATGCGTCGCCGCCATCACGGTCAGATGGCCTCCCGCCGAAAACCCCAGCATGCCCAACTTGCCTTCAGGCAACCCCCACTCCTTCGCCTTCGCCCGCACCAGTCGCGTCGCCCGTTGCGCATCCTGCAGGGGCGCCGGGTGCGGCACCTCCAGATCTCGGCGAGGCACCCGGTACTTCAGCACCGCCGCACTGATGCCGAGCGAGTTCAACCACGTCGCCACCTCCGTGCCCTCCTTGTCCCAGGCCAGGATATTGTAACCACCGCCCGGACACACCACCACGGTCACCGGGCGGGCCGCTGGCCCGGTCACGGGATACAGGGTCAGGGTGGGATTCGTCACCAGGCCGATCCGGAGCGTACCGTCTTTCGACTCCGGCTCCTTGTAGTTGGCCGGTTTCTTGAAGCTCTCCTCCCCAGGCACCGCACCCGGCCAGATCTTCACCTCCGGAGGGGTCGCGGCCGGGAGCGTCGCCGCGCCGGCAAACAGGATGGAACACACCAGGAGGCTACGGAGGGGTTTCACGGCGAAGAGGCTGGGCCCGAACCAGCCGGCGGACAATGCTGTTTTCCGGGCCGGGGGCGGCAGCCTCCCGGCGGCTATGGCCCATGCCATCTGACGGATCGGACCGATCCGACCGATCGGTCGAATCCGCTCACCGCCTCTTCACCGCCGCCTCAGCACCCGGACCCGATGCGCCTCGCTGTCCCCCACGTACACCGCGCCGTCCGCATCCACAAAAATTCCGTGCAGCCGCGCCAGTGCACACGTCAGCGGATCACCATCCGGGCCATCACCTTTCGCACCCGTTCCCGCCACCCGCTCAATCAGACCGGTTCGCGTATCAATCCGGCGCACGGTGTGGCTCTCCGTGTCCGCCAGCCACACGCCGCCGTCGGCATCGACCGCGATGCCCTTGGGACCACTCAGTTGGGCCGCCAGCGCCGGGCCGCCGTCTCCCGACAATCCCGCCTCGCCAGTCCCAGCCACGTGCTGAATGCGCCGGGCCTTGAGATCGAACTTAAACACCTGGTTGCCTTCCCGGGTCGCCAGCCAGAGGTTGCCCTCCCGATCGAAATCCAGCGAACGCGGTCCGCGCAGCGGTGTGCCGTCAATCGGCGCGCCGTCGGGGGTGGGCCCGGGCTGCCCGGTGCCGGCAAAGGTGGTGATCACCCCCGTCGCCGGATCGACGCGGCGGATGACGTGGTTGCCAATGTCACACACATACAATCCGCCATCCGGGCCAAACTGGAGGCTGTGGGGGGAACTGAGCAGCGCCGCCGTCGCCGGCCCGCCATCCCCCGCATACCCTTTTCTGGTTCCGGTCCCGGCGACCGTGGAAATCCGCCCGGTCCCGCGCTCCACGCGACGGATGACATGGTTGGCCATGTCGGCAATGTACAGGTGCCCGGCCCGATCAAACCGGATCTCGTGCGGGAGGTTGAACGCCGCCTCCAGCGCCGGGCCTCCATCGCCCTCATACCCTTTGCGCCCGCTTCCCGCCACCGTCGTGATCGTTCCATCCGGGGCAATCCGCCGAACGCGCTGTCCGCTGTACTCACAAAACCACAACGCACCATCCGGTCCGCGCACGACTCCAAAGGGGTTGTTGATCTGCGCCGCGACCGCCGGGCCGCCGTCTCCCGAAAATCCCGCCACCCCCGTGCCCGCCACGGTGGAAACGGTCCAGGTCGCGGCACCGCCCGACGTGGACAACGCCGCGCTCGCCAGGAGGGTCAATGTTCGGAGCATGCGCGACCGTGTCACCCGCCACCCCCGCTGTCCACCCTCACCTGCCCCGCCGGGTGCGCACCATGCCCCAGTCCCCTGCCACGGGGTCACTCCACCCTCGCCACCCGCCTGCGGCCCGTTCACAGTCCCGGCATCATGTGCGCCTCACCCGCCGCGATCGAAACCAAGAACTACCTGGTCACCCAACTCGACGCCGTGCCGGCCGTGCCCTGTCCCTGCGGCTTCTCCCGGCGGGGGTTTGCCGTGCCGGAGAACACGACCGCCACGATCCACCTGGTTGACATTCAGACGGACGCCCGGGTGCACTACCACAAGAAGCTGACCGAGATCTACCTCATCCTCGAGGGCGAGGGTCACATGGAGCTCGACGGCGAGCGGATTCCGGTGCGGCCCCTGACGTCGATCTTCATCAAACCCGGCTGCCGTCACCGCGCCGTCGGCAAGCTACGGATCATCAATATCCCGATCCCGGCGTTCGATCCCACCGACGAGTGGTTTGATTGAGGGTGGCGCGTCGGCGCCCACCTGAACATCCAACGGATCGGACGGATCCGACCGATCCGTCGGATCGCCACCCCCCAAGTCTGTCACCGGACTGTTGCGCCCGCGCCACGGTTTCGACGCACCGGACGCCTAGTCTGGCTGGATTCGCATCCGCCAGAACCTCCGACCTCGCGTCCTCATGCCTGCTCCCTGCCCCCCGGTTTTTCCAACCTCCCATCGCATCGCCGCGATGCTGCTCGCCGCCGCGCTGCCTTTCGGCGCGCCAGCCCACGCTCAAAGCGTTCCGCCTCCGGCCACGAGCACCCCGCCGACCTCCGGCGCGGTGAAATCCAACGACGACGTCATCTCCCTACAGCGCTACGTCGTCACGGGTTCCAACATCGAACGTCTGGACATGGAAAAGGTCGTACCCATCACGGTGCTCGACCAGGACGCCATGACCGCCCGGGGCGCTGTGCTGCCCGTCGATCTGCTCACCTCGCTGCCTTCGGTCGTCAGCCTGCCGGAAAATGAAACGCGTCTGGGTTCCTCCGGCGCCCGTGGCGACAACGCCAATATCAACCTGCGCAATATGGGGGCCACCGCCACCCTGATCCTGGTCAATGGCCGCCGCATGGCAGTCAATCCCATGACTGCCGGTCTGTCGCAGGCCGTGAATGTCAACCAGCTGCCCACCCGCGGCATCGAGCGCATCGAGGTGCTCCGCGACGGAGCCTCGTCCATCTACGGCTCCGACGCCGTCGGCGGCGTGATCAACTATGTGCTCAAACGGCAGTTCGACGGGACCGAAGCTTCCCTGCGGTTCGGAGCGCCCGAACACGGAGGCGGTGAGAGTATCCAGGGCACCTTCACGTTCGGCTCCTCCTTCGCCGGCGGACGCGGTCGTTTGTTCGGCACCGTCGAAGCCCTTTATCGTGACGCCATTTTCCTGACGGAACGCGACTTCAGCTCCAGCGCCGACAGCTCGGCCCGGGCCGAACCCCCGTTCAACGTCGCCGGCGGTCCCTTCGACGCCCGCTCCGCCCGCGGCTACTGGCCCACCTTCCGCATCGGCACCTCCACGGCCAATGCCTACTTCCGCCCGGTCAACGGCACGCCCGCCCTCACCACCACCGCACCCAGCCGGGTCACCAACCCCGAGTTCTTCCTCGATCTCAATCAATTCGGCATGGCCTCCCCGCGCATGCGCCGGGGCAATACGTTTATCTCGGGCGAATTCGACCTCACCGACCGGCTGACCGCGTTTGGAGACTTCGCCTATTACAAGTCGGAGTCCACCATGCGACGGCAGCCGCTGGCGCTGAACGCCCCGACCTCCGACCAGCTCATGGTCATGGCCATCGACAATCCGTACAACCCCTACGGCTCGCGATTCTACAGCGCCACCGGTGCTCCCAATGCCGATGGCACGGCTCGTCTGACCGGTGCTCCCCGCACCGTGAGTTTCACCGCCATGACACTCGCGGGATTAAAGGCTGAAACCGTCACGACGCGCGCCGACGTGATTCGTCTTGCCGGTGGCGTGAAGGGACGCATCAGCGATACCTGGGGCTGGGAAGCGTCGGGCTTTCACAACAAGGTCAAGGGGATCGACGAGGCATTCCCCGACGTGCGCGAGAGCAAGCTGCAACAGGTCCTGCAACGCACCGACGCCAGCGCCTACAATCCGTTCGGCTACACCTTCAAGGTCCAAAACGGAGCCGTCGTCGCCGACCAGGCCTACACCAATCCACAAACCGTGGTCGACGCCTTCTCCGAGGTCTACGTCCGCGAGGCCTCCAGTTTCATCACCAGTGGCGATGTGCGCGCCTCCGGAAATCTCTTTCAATTCTGGGGCAACCAGGCCAAGGCGGCCGTGGGCGCCGAATACCGTCTTGAGGACCTCGAAGACTTGCGGCCTCCGTTCAGCGGCGAAAACCCCGCGAGCTCGGGACTAGACCCGCTCAACAACGACTTCCTCCTGCATCCGCCCCGGCCCGACGTCATCGGCGATCGCAAGGTCACCAGCGTCTACACCGAAGTGGTTGTGCCGCTGATCTCGGCTGAACGCAACTGGCCGCTCGCCAACACCCTGGAGCTCACCGCCTCCGCCCGGTACGAGAACTACAGCGACTTCGGCACCACCACGAAACCCAAGTTCGGCCTCAACTGGCGACCCATCTCGTGGCTCATGCTGCGCGGCTCCTACAATGAGGGCTTCATGGCCCCGAGCCTCGCCGCCCTCTTCACCAGCCCGCGCTGGTCGATCTCCGCCGGCGCCGGTGACCCCGACAACTACCGCAACCCGGTGACCAACGAGGGCCCGTATGTGCAACGCACTTACTTCGGTGGCAATCCCAGCCTGAAGCCGCAGGAGTCCGAGGGCCTGACCTACGGCGTGGTGGTCGACGTGCCCGGCATCCGGGGTCTCAGCCTGACCGCCGACTGGTGGCAGATCAGCCGCACCAACCTGCTCGGTCAGCGCAGCGTCGCCCAGATCCGTGACAGCGACACCGCCCTGCTCATCGCCTACACCACCGCCCAGATCGCCGCCGGTACCCCTGTCGGCTCCATCGATCTCGGCAGCGGCACCCCCAACTACAAGGGCGATCCGGACGTGGTGCGCTACGCCCGCACCCCCGAGGACGTTGCCACCTTTGCCACCTACAACGCCGCCAACCCGGGCACGCCCCGCGCCGCCGCCGGTCGTATCTTCTCGCTGAATCGCCCGTTCGTGAACATCTCCACGAGCGAGCACGAAGGCGTCGATGTCGGGCTGCGCTACGTGCTCCCGCGGCAGTCGTTCGGCAACATTGTGGTATCCTCCGATTGGTCCTACCTCTCCCGCTCCGAATCCACCCTCGCCCCGGCCAATGTGCCGCCCACCGTGACCAACGGTCTCTACTCCGGCGGCGCCGCCCGCTGGCGCGGCACCACCACCCTCGCCTGGCGCAAGGGGCGCTGGTCAGTCAACGCCGGCGCCTACTACGTGGGCAAAACCCACGACGCCGGCGCAACCACCACCGCCGCCGTCTACGAGTCCCTCGGACGCCCCTCCTACATCGAACCCTTCTTCACGGGCGGCCAGACGGTCTACCGCCGGGTGGTCGATCCGGTCGTGAGCTTCAATACCACCTTCGGCTACAGCTTCGGCCCGAACAGTCCCACCCTGGTCCGCGGCACGCGTCTGAGCCTGGGCATCCTGAATCTGACCGACAAGGAACCGCCGCTCAATTCGTCGGAAGGCTTCGGATACGACACCTCGGTGAACCAAAACCTGCTCGCCGGCCGCACCTGGACGCTGGAGATCACCCGGGCCTTCTAAACGAAGCGTCGACCCCAGCGCTTCAATCTTCCGCTCACCTGGAGGGCGCCGCTGTGCGAGCCGGCGGGTCGCCGTCGGGGGCATCCAATCCAATCGCGACCCCAGGGTCGCCCCCCCTTCTTACCCGCCGCGGGTACACACCTGGAGGGCGCTGCTCCGTCGGCGCCGCGGGGGCGCGCCCTGCGACACACCGCCGGGTGGTGCTTGGTCCGCTACGCGTGGTCACACCTTGCAGCCGGTCAGGTTCGCCACGCGCAACCGGCGTCGACGGAGCGACGCCCTCCATTCCAACCCAAGCCCATTCAACAAGGTTCAACTGTGGTTCTTTAGGTTGAGGCGTATGCGCGGTGGGGGAGGGTCCTGCCCGCTCAGGCCTGTCTGACCCTGTGCGCGCTCCATCGAATCCGCACCACTCTGCCTTCGCTTCCTCTTCCTTCATGCATCTTCCTCGCCCCGCCGTCCTTGTCCTAGCCTTCACCACCCTCCCCTTGGTCGCCTCGTTCGGCGAGGAAACCGCCGAGGCTCGCACGGCGCGGATCGCCGCCAACCGCGCCTGGTTTCAATCTCTGCCCGTCGCGCCCGCCCCGACGTTGACGAAACACGGGCTGTCCGCCACCGAACTGGCCCGGTGGCCGGTGCGCGGCGCCAATCAGGGCGTCGCCGTCGACGCGGAGGCGTTCTACGGCATCGGCAATTTCGTCGTCGTGAAACACCGCAAGGACACCGGCGCCCGGTTGGCCGAGTGGATCGGCCCGCGCGGAGGCCCCACCGTCCACCTCAACGGGGGACTGTTGCAGGAGGGCCTGTTGGTGCTCGCCCACTCCAACTTTCCGCAATTGCCCATGGCCAGTTCGCTGGAGTACTTCGACCCAGCCACGCTGCAACCCGTCAAAAGCCTGAGCCTGGGCATCCGGCTGGGGTCGTTGACCTGGGCGGAGCGGCGCGAGGGGTTCTGGTGGGCGTGCTTTTCCAACTACAACGATCAGGGCACCACCCCGGGGTTCGACCAGCGGTGGACCCACGTCGGGAAATTCGACGACCGCTGGCAGATGATCGAATCGTGGCTGTTCCCTCCGCAGGTGGTAGCCACCTGGGGTCCCAGCAGTTGCTCCGGGGGGAGCTGGGGTGACGACGGTCTGCTCTACGTCACCGGCCACGATGCCAAGGAACTCTACGTGCTGCGCCTTCCCAAAATGGGTGTCGCTCTCGACTACGTGACCACCATCGACGTCCCCTTCGAAGGCCAGTCCTGGGCCTGGGATCGCAGCGCCGCCGGTGAGCGGATCATCTACGGCATCTCCCGAAAGGACCAGGAAGTGATCGTCGCCCGCATCCCCCGGATCCCAACGTCCCTGCGTTGAGCACAGGCGTGCAGCGAAGGGGCGCGGGTGAGCGGTGGATCAATGGAGGGCATTCGCGCAGTCGCGCCCGCGCATCAACTCCATGAGTCGCAGATGTGCCTCTTTGCTTGAGATTAAGTTCCGTTGGAGGGCGTTGCTCCGTCGACGCCGGGGGACGGTCCACGAGCCGCTGCGCCCGACCGTTTTTGTATCCGCGATGCGTAATCGCCGCCGTTCTCGCGACTACGGGAACGCCCTCCACCCGAACCCATCCTGCGAATCCGCAGTCGAACAGTGGGCGCCACCTGCTCCTAAAGTTAACGCCTAGGGTCGCTAACCCCACAGGGATTGACGTTGCGTCCGTCGAACGCTGCCCGCCGAGGGAAATAGGACCAGTGGGGTGCGCGCATCTAACGCACCCCAAACTGAACCAATCCCTCTCCACTCTCGGTCGCCGTTTTCATTCGTGTCAATTCGTGTCAATTCGTGGTTCAATCAAATCGATCCGGTTCGGATGACACCCAAGCCCGGACGCGCGCCCAGCGATTCCCTTGAATCACTCCGGCGCCGGCTCACGGGTCCCCGGCTGCGGATCCCCGAAGGTCGCTCGGACATACGCCAGCACCGCACGTCGCTGCCCGGTCGAAAGGATGCCTCCGAAGGCGGGCATGCCCTTCGCCTCAATGCCGGACGCGAGCGTCGCCAGCAGGACATCGTCCGATTTGGCGAGCCGCGTCTTGTCCTCCCGCAGGTTGGCTGCTCCCCCGGGAATCCCACGCCCGTCCGGCTGGTGACAGGCCGAGCAGTACAATCGGTAGATGCCCTCCCCCGCCGCCCGCAGCACGGGTTCCGCCGTCACCTTGTCGAGCGGGTTCGCATTCGCCGAACCGGGCGCCGCCTCGTCCGCCCGGCGAAGGCGGACCACCCCGGCCGGGGGACCCGATCCATCGACCAGGCGGTTCACGGTGTAATAAACCAATGGATTCAAAATTCCCTCGCCCGACTGCGTGCGGAGCTCGGGCACCGTCAGCTCATAGACAAATCCCGCTTCCAAACGCGCCGGTTTCAGGACCACGGAGCGCCCGTCCGGTGCGACGGTCACGGTCTGCACCGCGACGGGTGACTCATCCACACGGGGTGAACCGTAGGTCGGTTGGTAGTAGTAGCGAAACCGGCTGAGCTGATACCGCCCTGTCTCCGCCAGGCGTCCACGCTCCATAGGCTGCGTGAAGCGGACCCGAAATCCCCCTTCCACCAGGTTCACCTCCTGAATCTCGGGGGTGATCGTGCCATCCCACACCACGCGCTGCAGGCCGTCCTCCCCCGCCCCCCAGCCCGCCGTCGCCGCCAGGTAGAGCGACCCATCCGGAGCAAACGCTGCGTGCAGGGTGCCGCCCAGGAGGCGAGCACCCGTCACATGCGGAGCCCGGTCATTGCGACCGAGAAAGGGGAAACACGCCCCCTGCCACACACCGCCCACGCGCTCCAGGCTGGCCCGCACCACGATCTGTCCAAAGTCCGCCACCAACACCTGGCCGGTGAACGGACCGAATCGTCCCGCGGTCGTGTCCCACACCGGCTCGCCCGCCGAAACGCCCATCACGCCGTGGGGAAAGACCACGGCCGGCGACTTCACGCGCGGCCAGAGCGACTCCAGCGTCGCCGTCTTCACCGCGAATCCCTTCTCCCACTTCAAACTGGAGGCATGGCCGTGAAAATCTCCCTCCTGCACGTGCAAGAGCCCGCAGGCCGCTTTGAAATCACCCTGGTTGTCCGTCACAAACCAGTCTCCCTCGGGACTGAGCCCAAGGCCGGCCGGCTGGCGAAATCCACTCGCGACCGGCTGCACCACGCCGGTGGGTGAGATCTGGACCGCCCAGCCCCGCCAGGGCAGATCCGAGTGATGCCCGGTCGGAGCCGCCACCTCGGTGGGATCATAGGTTCCCCGGCGTGACCCCGGGCTGGGTTCCTTCTTGTCCGCCATCGAGGTGAGCGAAAGCGCGCCGAGGAAATTGCCCGCCGCATCGCGCTTCAGACCAAAAAAGAACTCGTGATAATTCGCCGACTCACCCCACCCCGTCGCCACGACCTCATATCGCTCCGCGGACCCGTCGCCATTGGTATCAACTAATCGGATTAGTTCTGGCCGGTGCGCGACCACCACCGACCGGGGCGATTCGATCACCAGGCCCATCGGCTCATTCAGGCCGGATCCGAATCGCCGCCACTCACCCGCCGCGTTCCGGGTCCACACTTCCCCCCACCGGGTCGTCACGCCCAGCGTGCCATCCGCTCCGAAGGCCACGCCGGAAAGTCCGCCCCGCAGTCCGGTCGGCAGTTCCACGGGTTCCAGTCGATAGCCCGCCCGCAGGGTCAGGGCACCCCCTACGATCGCGAGCATGGCAGCCCAGCCGCGCAGACGGTGAAGCGGCCCTTTCACCGGTTTTCCTCCCCCCAAACCCGATCGAGGACAAGCCGGCCTCGCTCATCTCGAACCAACGCACGCACCTCCCCGCCCTCGCGGATCTCGAACCAGGTGGAGCGATCGTCGCCGGTCTCCAAGCGTCGCTCGAGTCCGACCCCGCCCGGCAAGGCCCGCAAACGGTCAGTCACGGGCTTGCCGTCGAAGCGGTAGCGCACCTCGACCGCGTCAGTCTGAAGGTCATACCCGTCAAACACCACCACCGGAGGTTTGCGCGAATCTCCACACCGCACAGGCGCCTCACTTTCGTCGTGAAACCGCACCCGTCCCGGCAGCTTCACCGCGTCAATCAGTTTCCCCGCCCCCGGTCGCACCGGCCCCAGATCGGGAAATCCCCCCGTCCACACCCAGCGGACCGCACCCGCCGCGGGTTCCACCACCACCCCGACCCCGTCCGCCAACCCCACGACCAACGCACTCGGGCCAGCTCCCTCAAGATACAATCGCTCCACGCGCACCCGCGACTTTACCCCTTCTTCCGCCCCCGGTGTACCACTGCGACGCGCATCCGCTCGTGCCTTCCCCGCCTCAGCCACGCCAGCCGCTCGCGCCAGGCCCCGCATCGATTCCGGCATCACCACCACCATACCTGCCATCCCCCAGGCGGCGCACGTCAGCGCCATCCGCAATCGTCCGATTCGCACACAAGTGGGGGTTGGCATGGGGTTGTACATTCGCCGCGTACCACACTCTCGCGACCCCCCGACGCAACCACACTCCGCGCCAAAATCAACGCCGCTCCCTCCCCAGCACAGTGTCATCCCGCCGATGACACGCTCGCCTCGCCCTCCGAGCGAGGTGTCATCGCTCCGATGACACTTCATCGGCCGCAGTCGGCAACGCGGTCCGGTTGGCGCTCGGCGGGGGAAGGCCGGGCCGGCCGGCGACTTCACCTGGCGGCTAAGCCAAAACCCTTCGCCTCCAGCAGTCTCCAAAGCTCGTCCCTCCAGCGATCCGGCGGCGCACGCGGGATTTGTCCCTGCGCCACCCGGGTACCACCCCAAATGCACCGTGCGGAAGCGCGCTCGGATCAAACGCTTTGATGCGATCCGTCCTCGACGCCCATCGTTCCCGGCGCTGAATGGAACAATCCCTATGGCACTCCTCCTCGTTGGCCCCCGTGGATTCAGGCAGGGAACCGGTCTGGCCGTTGTCGCCAGTCTGGCCGCGACCGTCTGGGCGGCGCCGGCCGCGCCCGTGGCACCCTTGTCCTTCAACCGGGACATCCGGCCCATCCTCTCGGAAAACTGCTTCCAATGCCACGGTCCGGACAAGAACCACCGCAAAGCCGACCTTCGGCTGGATGTGCGCGAGGACGCCCTCGAGGCGCTCGCCTGGGTGCCGGGCGATGTCGGCCGGAGCGACGCGGTGCGGCGGATCTTCTCCGATGATCCTGACGAGCAGATGCCTCCGAAGGACTCCCACCGCACCCTGTCGGCCAAACAAAAGGACACCCTGCAGCGCTGGGTCGCCGAGGGCGCGGCCTACCAGCCGCATTGGGCCTACGTGGCCCCCGTACGCCCGGAAGTCCCGGCCGCTCCGACGCCCACCGCGTCCTCTCACCCGATCGACCGTTTCATCACCGCCACCCTCGCCCGCGAACAGCTTCCCGCCGCGCCCGAAGCCGATCGGCGGACCCTGCTCCGCCGACTCAGCCTCGACCTGACAGGCCTGCCTCCTCGACCGGCCGACGTCGAGGCCTTCGTCGCCAGCCAGGATCCCAAAGCCTACGAAACCTGGGTCGACGCCTACCTCGGCTCGCCCCACTACGGCGAACGCATGGCCATTCCATGGCTCGACCTGGTCCGGTTCGCCGACACGGTCGGGTTTCACAACGACGTGCCCCTCCGGGTCTGGCCCTACCGCGACTACGTCATCAACGCCTTCAATCGCAACCTGCCTTTCGACCAGTTCACGCGCGAACAGCTGGCGGGCGACCTCCTTCCCGGCTCGACTCCGGAACAGCGGGTCGGCTCCGGCTACAACCGCATCCACCGGATGAGCGTGGAAGGCGGTATCCAAGATAAGGAATACTTTGCCAAATACGCCGCCGACCGGGTCCGCACCACCGCGACCGTCTGGATGGGCTCGACCCTGGCCTGCGCTGAGTGCCACGACCACAAGTTCGATCCGTTCACCCTGAAGGATTTTTACCGCTTTGCTGCGATCTTCTCGGACTTGAAGGAACGGGGCGCCTACAATCTGACCGGTGGATTCACCCGCGAAAACCTCACCGAAGAAACCCTCTTCCAGACTCCCGAGCAAAAGCAGCGCGTCGAGGCGCTCACCGCGGAAATCGCCGCGCTCACCAAGCAGATCGAATCCCCGTCGGACGAGTCGCTCGCCGCCGGTCTCGCCGCCTGGGAGGAAAAGACCCTCGCCCTGCACCGCTCCGGCACGCTCGCCTGGTCGGTCCAGAAACCCATCGCGGCCACGTCCACGGTCGGCACGCCGCTCACCGTTGAGGACGAGGATCAGTCGATTGTGCCGGGAGGCGTCAATCCGGTCAGCGACACCTACCTCGTCACCGTACCCGTCCCCTTTGCGTCCATCACCGCCGTGCGACTGGAGTCAATTACGGACGCCCGTTTCCCCGGCGACGAAGTCTCACGCTCGGGTTCTGCGTTCTACATTTCCGAGATCGAAGTCAGCGGCCTGGCCCACGCCGGGGCGCGACCGGTGCGGCTGCGCCTGGCCGACTGCCAGACCAATGGCTCGATCGAGCCAGGTTTTCCGGCCTCAGCCGCCATCGACGGAGATCCCGCCACTGCGGCCTCATTCTACCGGTCACGCGGGGGCGGTCTGGCCCTGACCCTCGCCCAGCCCTTCTCCGGGGGACCGGACGCGCGACTGATCCTGCGGATCCGACACCTCGCCGCGAAGCCCTACCAGAACCTCGGTCGCTTCCGCATCGCCCTTCACACCCTGCCCGAACCCGACCCGAATCCGGACGGCGTCCCGTCCCGCGTACTCGCGGCCCTTCAACTGCCCGTCGCCGAACGCAAGCCCAACCACGTGCGCGACCTCGCCGCCCACTACCGTTCGATCGCCCCGGAACTGGCACCCGCCCGGACCCGGTTGCTGGCCGCGCGCGTCGAACGCGATTCCATCGTCGAATCCCTGCCCTCGATGCCCGTGTCCAAGAGTGTCGAACCCCGGCCGATGCGGGTTCTGCCGCGGGGCAACTGGATGGACGACAGCGGTGACCTGGTCGAACCCGGCGTTCCCGGATTTCTTCGGCAAATCACACCAGCCGACGGCAAACGCGTATCCCGCCTCGATTTCGCCGAGTGGCTCGTCGCCCCCGACAATCCCCTCACCGCCCGCACCTTCGTGAACCGGCTGTGGCGTCTCTACTTTGGCGAGGGCCTGACCCGCACACTGGAAGACCTCGGCTCCCAGGGCGAGTGGCCTACCCACCCGGAGCTGCTCGACTGGCTCGCGGTGGAGTTCCGCGAGAGCGGTTGGAACGTGAAACACCTGGTCCGGTTGATCGTCACCTCCGAGGCCTACCGGCGTTCCTCGCGCGGCACCCCGGTGCTCGACGAGCGCGATCCGCAGAACCGGTTTCTCGCCCGCCAGAACCGGTTCCGCCTCGAGGCCGAACTGGTGCGTGACAACGCCCTCGCGATCAGCGGGCTGCTCTCGCCGCGAGTAGGCGGACCCAGCGCCCATCCGTATCAACCCGAGTCCTACTATGCACCGCTCAATTTTCCCCGGCGCGAGTATGTGCCGGACACCGGTGAAGGACTGCACCGCCGCGGAGTCTACACCCACTGGCAGCGCACCCTCCTCCACCCCAGCCTGATGGCCTTCGATGCGCCGTCGCGTGACGAGTGCACGGTCAACCGCTCCACGTCCAACACGCCGCTCCAGGCCCTCGTGCTCCTCAACGACCCGACCTACGTCGAGGCGGCCCGCACCCTTGCCGAACGCATCCTGCGCGGTGGCGGCTGGTCGTTCCCATCGCGCCTCACCTGGGCCTTTGAACGGGCGGTCGCCCGTCCGCCCGCTCAGGATGAGGTGCGCCTGCTCCGTCGCCTCTACGACCAGCAGCGCGCCCGCTACCAGGCCGACCCGGCCGCGGCCCGGGCCCTCCTGCGCACCGGAGCCAGTCCGTTCGCCGACGACCTCGCACCGGCCGAGCTCGCCGCCTGGACCGCCGTCGCCCGCGCCCTGCTCAACCTGCACGAAACCGTCACCCGCTCCTGACCGAACCGCCGCCCGACCATGACTCCGCTCGAAGCCCACGTGCAGCACCTCACCCGACGCGCCTTTCTTGGGCGTTCGACCGCCGGACTCGGCAGCCTTGCCCTTGGCGCCCTGCTCTCACCGCGACTGTTCAGTGCCCCGGCCGGCGCGGGCGCCGGCCCCTGGCCAGGCATCCTCCAGCCCCTCCACCACACGGCCAAAATCAAGCGGGTGATCTACCTCTATCAGGCCGGCGGTCCGTCTCACCTGGAGACGTTCGACTACAAACCCAAACTGGCCGCTATGCACGGCCAGGGCATGCCGGAGTCTTTCACGAAGGGACAGCAGATCGCGCAGTTGCAGGGTCGCGAACTGAAGTGCTACGGCCCTCAGTTCTCCTTCCAGCGCTACGGCAAATCCGGCCAGGAAATCTGCTCGCTCTTTCCCCACATCGGCGGCGTGGCGGACGACGTGTGTATCATCCGCTCGATGTACACCGAACAGATCAACCACGACCCGGCCCACACCTTCATGAACACCGGCTCGATCATCGCCGGCCGGCCGAGCATGGGGTCCTGGTTGCTCTACGGACTAGGAACCGAGACCGAGGAACTGCCCGGTTTCATTGTCCTGATGTCCTCCGGCAAGGGCGGCCAGATGCAACCCATCGCAGCGCGCCAGTGGCACAGCGGTTTCCTGCCCAGCCGATTCCAGGGGGTAAAATTCCAGTCGGTCGGCGATCCGGTACAGTATATGAAGTCGCCGGCCGGCGTCACCTCGACCGACCAGGAGCAGATCATCGACGTCGTCAACCAGCTCAATCGCCGCCAGCACGACGCCGTCGGTGACCCGGAGGTCCTGACCCGCATCAATCAGTACGAAATGGCCTTCCGCATGCAGACGAGCGTGCCCGGCCTGATGGACCTCGGCAACGAGCCCGCGCGCGTGCTGGAATCCTACGGTGCCAAACCGGGCGACGGCAGCTTCGCCTCCAACTGCCTGCTCGCCCGCCGCCTCGCCGAGCGCGGGGTGCGTTTCATTCAGTTGTATCACCGGGACTGGGACCACCATGACGACGTGGCCCACGTGAAGTACAAGGCCGAGGAAGTCGATCGCCCCACCGCCGCCCTGATCCGCGACCTGAAGGAGCGCGGCCTCTGGGACGAAACCCTGATTGTCTGGGGCGGCGAGTTTGGTCGCACACCCATGGCGCAAGGCAAGGGACGCGACCATCACATCAAGGGTTTTTCCATCCTGCTCGCCGGCGGCGCGGTCAAGGGCGGCCTCACCTACGGCGCCACCGACGACCTCGGCTACGCCGCCGTCGACAAGCCGACCAGCGTGCACGACCTGCACGCCACCATGCTCCACCTCTTCGGTGTCGATCACACCAAGCTCACCTACCGCTACCAGGGCCGCCAGTTCCGTTTAACCGACGTCTCCGGCGAAGTCCTCAAACCCATCCTGGCGTAGGCGAGGAGCTAAGCGCAAAGACGCAAAGGTCGGAAAAAAGGATAAACGCGGAGACGCAGAGGTGCGGAGACCGGAAAAGGGAGCGGATTGGGGTTCGGAACGGTCTACAGGAGTTCGAAAGCAAGATCGACCGGCAGCCCGATTATCTGCTCTTCGCATCTCCGCGTTTAGCCTTCGTCCCTCCGACCTTCGCGCCTTTGCGTCTTCGCGCTTAACCTCTTCCGTCCTCCGTCCCTCAGTGTGACGCCAGGGCCTTGCGCAGCACCGGCTCCATCACCTCCGCCTGGCGCATGAAACCGAGGTCGCTGGCATGCGAGGCGTCCGTCGCCCCCTCATGGTCATCGCCATACAGGTGGTCGCCCTCGATGTAGAAGAGGCCCTTCACCCCTTCCTTGAGCAGCGCCGCATACACGGCCTTCAACGCGGCGTGGTTGTCGTCGTGAAACTTTTCCTTCGCCGGGGTGATCCACGAGTTGGTGAACCGGCGGTCCTCGACGAGCACGATCGGTGTCTTCGGCTTCGCCTGGCGCAGCTGACGGACCAGCGGCGCGCACTTGGCTGAGACCTGGTCGGCCGACATGTTGGGCAGGCAGTCGATGACGTACACCGCCGCGTCAATATCGACCAGAAAGTCGCCGACTTCCTTGTCCATCTTGCCATTTCCCGAGAAACCCAGGTTCACCACCGGGCGATCAAACCGGCGGCCGAGGATGGCGGTATGCACCATTCCAGGACGCGACGCACAGGCGCCGTGCGTGATCGACGTGCCATAGAACACAATCGGCTTCGCGCGCGGCGCGAGACCCGAAAACGTCGCCCCCTTCGGCACGCCAATGCTGAGCGAGTCCACACCATTGTACAACGGCAGGTACGCCGCATACTCGCGTTCGCCCGGTGCCAGGTCCTTGATGATCTCCACCTTCATCTCCTGCGCGGCGGGCCGCGTCACCCCGACCCACTTCCACACGCCCTTGGTATCCCGGGCATAAAGATCAATGCCGCTTACCCCGGTCGCCGGCATGTGCGGCATGGCCAGTCTGTCCTTGAGCAGCCGGTAGTTCACATGGATCGACGACGCGTTGGTCTTGAACCGCACCATCATGCCCGCGGAATCGCGGCTGAGATTCCAAACGTTGGTGGTGACGCGCCCCTCCGCCTCGGCCGGGAGCCGATCAAACCACCGCAACCGCTTGCGCTCCGTCCACTCGCGTCCCTCCACCCCCCACGTCGTCACATCATGCCAGGCGAGGTTATCCTCGGCCGCCTTCGCCGCCTTGCTCGCCGCCATGGTCGGATCCATACGCGAGGTATCGGGAGGCGGAGTGGCCGGCGTCTGGGCGAAGAGCGAAACGCCGCTCGCAAGGATCAAGGTGCAAAACCAACGCTGGGGTGAACGCATAGAGAAAGGAGTCAACACGCGGAACCACGGAACCAGACCGGTCCGCGTCAACCGGCACGAGCCTCCACCCCCCGCCCCTCGCGACTCAAGCCAATTGTCATGCACAGCATGACAGAAGTTGAGTGTCATCCGCGGGATGACACTTCCTCAGAGCAATAATCTGCCGCACCGATCCAAGTGTCATCCGCGAGATGACACTTCTCCGGAGCAATGATCTGCTGCACCGATCCAAGTGTCATCCGTGGGATGACACCTCTCCGGAGCAATGATCTGCCGCACCGATCCAAGTGTCATCCGCGAGATGACACTTCTCTGGAGCAATGATCTGCCACACCGATCCAAGTGTCATCCGTGGGATGACACTCGGATCAGGGCAATTCGTAGACTTCGACCAGCGCAATGCCCGATGCGCCCGGGGGCCCGTTCACCACCAGGGTGTAATTTCCAGGAGTGACCGTGATGACGCGGGCGGCGTCCCGGCTTCCTTCGGCCAGCGCAAAGGCGCCGACGGAAGCCGCCGCCTGCCGCACGGACGTAGCGTCGGGCTGTACGTTCCAATCCTCGTTCTCCGCGACCACCCTCCCCGCCTCGTCCCTCACCTCAAGCCTCGGATTGGTCAGAGGTGCACCCACCCCAAACGCCGCCAAGCCTGGTCCGACCGCGCGCACGAGCAGGCGCTTGGGCACGGGACCGCGCACCGCGACACCCGGGATCGCCGCTTCTCCACCTACCCCCACCATCACCCGCGCCGAAAGGTTCAACAGCCGATCCGCACGGTTGTCGTATTCATAAAGTTCGATCAGGCCGACGCCAACACCCGGCTTCTGATTCGCGAAATCGAATTCCCCGTTGAGCGAAACCGTGTAGGCCCCCGGGTCCAATTCGATCACCATCGCAGCATCCTTGCTGCCCGGATCGAGGGGAAACGCGCCGGCCGCCACAAAGTCCGACGCCTTGGCCGCAAGGTAGGAGAAAGGAAAGGCATCCCACCCATCGTTGTAACCGACGGACCTTCCATCCGCGGTGAGCACCGAGATCTGGACCCCGGTCAAGGGAGCCTGCACACCAAAGCGCCGCAACGCCGGACCAAGGCCACGGATCAGCAGACGGCGCTTGTTGGGACCAGGCACAATAAAACCGGCAAACAAACCCTGTTCCCCGGCTGAATAGAGCGACCCAGGCCCCACCCACGCGCGCGCGCTCAGATTGATGAAACGGGAGGTATCATCGACCGTCACCACCATGGGCTCGGCCACGGTGGCGTTGCCGAAGCGGTCACGCACCGTCACGGTGTAGGTGCCCGCCATCCGCGGCGTCACGGAGTTCAGAAAGAGCGGTCCATAGGTAAAGGCGAGAAACACGCCATCCTTGCGCCACTCGTAAGAGGGCGTGTCGTAACGCTCCGTCCCCGCGGTGACCGCAAGCACGATGTCCCGGCCCGACTGCGCCGAGATCGCGCGCGGCTGATTCAGGATCTGCGGCGGACGGGCGAAGGGCGCCTCCTCGACCACAACCCGGGCGGTGGTCGAACCCCGGGCGTTCACCATCACCACGGTCTGCACGCCGGGAAAATTCGCCTCCCTCCGGTCGGGTCGCGGCTCCCCTCCAAGAAACCCCGCCCCTCCCCAAAGGTAGCTCATCCGGCCCGATCCTCGAACATTCGCCTGAAGCTGGTATGCCGTTCCAAAGTCCGAAACCGCCGTGCTTGCGGTCAACCGCGCGTCGCGCGGAGCCTGGGTGCCTTCGGTCGCGACCTCATTCAAACGCGCCAGAAACGGTCGCAGGGTCCGATTGCGGAAGGTCATGTCACCACCCACCAGAATCCTCCCCGAGGAAGTCACCCGCAACTGGCGCACCGTCGAACCGTCGTTCCGCACCAGCACCGCTCCGCCGATCGACGGATCCATCGCACCGTCGGTCGACAACCGGACCAGCGCCTGTCGCGTGAACTGAACACTGCCCACCGTGTCAAAACGGTAGGCGAGCAGGGCTCGCCCATCCGGATAAAACCACGCCCGGCTCCAGATGCGCACCCCGGTTTCACTGAACGGAGGCGGCGCGGCGTGATAGGCGGGATCCAGATCGCCGTTGGCGAGGGTGCGCACGCAGTATTGGAGGACCGTCGGCTCGATTTGGTGAAACGCCTGATAGCTGCGCGTACCCGCCGCCATGATACGACCGTCGGGCAGCACCAGAAGCGCATCCGTTTCATAGGGCGAAAGGGTGCCGAAACCGGCCTCGGCGTCGAGGGGCGGCACCACGAGCTGCACGTCCACGCTCCCATCGGAATGAAACCGGACCGGGCCCGCCTGCGCGGAGCGGCCGGCATAGGACCCTCCCGCCACAATCTTTCCATCCGGAGCCAGAGCCAGGGTATGGAAAAGCACCTTTGCCACGCCCGCCGTCTCCGGCACCTCGCGACCCGAGAAACCGGCATCCACCGTTCCGTCGGGCAACAGGCGCCAGATGCGGCTGGAACCATTGGCCACCACAATCTTCCCATCCGCCTGCACCTTGATGTCGCGAATCCCTCCGCCCGTCGCGATCACGGGCGGCGCTGTAAACGTGGGATCGATCCCCCCGTCATCGCGCAGGCGCACCAGCCGGGGAAAATTCTGGCCGTTGACCTGCGCGAAACGGCCTCCGGCCAGCACGCGGCCGTCCGGTTGCAGAGCCAGGGCATCGACTTCCGCCGCCGCGAACTCCGAGGGAGCGGCCGTCACCGTGACCGCCGCAAAGCCCGGATCCTCCACCCCCTCCGCCCGGAGTCGCACCAGGCGTCCAGTCTGCCCACCTGCCACCAGCACGCGATCCCCCGGGAGGGACAGCAGTGCCGTGGGCGGACGCGTCACGGCCACGCGCGGATCAAAGGTCTCATCCACCACACCCGGTGTGCTCGGCGCCAGCACGGTCAGGCGAACCGGCGCGCTGGTCGTCGCACCGTGTGCGTTGGTCGCGACCACGGTGTAGTCACCGGTGTGCGACGCCTGCAGCTCGGGAAACCCAAGGACAGGACCGTCGCCACCCGGCACCGGCACTCCCTCGCGAAGCCAGCGATAGGTCATCGGCTCCGATCCGGAAACCTCGACTCGCAAGTACGTCGCATCTCCGGCTTCCGCCGTCACGGGTTCAATTGCGCTCACCACCGTTGGAGGGAGCGACGCGGCCGCGGAGGTCTGAACGCTGCCCTGCTCGCCGACCGCGACCACGGCCGTGGGCGAACCCGCCACCGCCCGCAGCCCGGCCGGATGGGTCGTGGCCCGGGTCGTCCAGGTCACGCCATCGGGGGAGGTTACCACGCGACCCGCGTCGCCAACGGCAACAAAGAGTCCGTTGAAAAAAGTCACGCCGCGCAACGTCGTCACGGCTCCGGCACTACCCGGGGTCCATGTCACGCCCTCCTGCGAAGTGAGCGTGGCGCCTCCCTCGCCTACCGCCACAAAACGCCCGCGGCCGAAGGCCACGCCCTCGACATTGCGAATCGTCGCCGGGCTGCGCACCGAGTAAGCGGGTAGGTTGTCCCCGGAAACAGCGATTCCTTCCTGTCCCGCCAGCACCGTCAGGCCCATACCGAATGCGACCCCACGCCACCATCCGCGCGGCGGTGTGGTGCTCTGCAGCGTCCACGGCTCCAGCGGCTGGGTGGTCTGGGCCATCGCGCCCGCTTCACCGACTGCGAGATGCACGGTGTTGAAAATACCCACGCCGTTCAATCGCTCCCAGGGGCCTGCGGCACGCGTCGTGCCAATCGGTTTCCATTCGAACCCGTCATGCGACACCAGCACGGTCGCTTGATCGCCCACCGCCACAAAGAGTCCGTTGGCATGGGCCACGCCGAGCAACCATGCCGTGGTGCCACTCGTTCGGGCGGTCCACACGCGTCCATCGGGTGACGTGAGGATCGCCCCTTTCTCGCCCACTGCAACAAACTGGCCACCGCCGTAGGTGACTCCCCAAAGCGTTTCCATGGTGGGCGTGCCGACCGTCGACCACGTGACCTGCGCATGCAAACTCGCCACCATGCAAACAAGCCCAAGAAAACCCATCATCCCTTTAGCCACGGCACCAGAAACTACGCGCGACTGGGAGAGCGGCAACCTTCCATTCCCGCCCTTCCTCAATCGAATACCCACCAACAGCATCCAATGGGCCTGCGCGCCGCACATCCCGGCAGAAGTCGAGTGTCATCCGCCAGATGACACTTCCTCGGAGCGGTGATCCGCCGCACCGATCCAAGTGTCATCTGCGGGATGACACTTGGGTTGCACGGCCACCGGGATGGCGCAGCGTGCGGCTACTTGCGCGCGCGGTAGTCGGTCGGCGTCATGCCGACGCAGCGCGCGAATGCGCGGGCGAAGACCACGCCGCTGTGGTAGCCGACCTGCGCGGCGATCACGTCGATTTTGTCATCGCTGTTCTCAAGCAGTTCCTGCGCGCGCTGGACGCGCATGTAGGTGACGTGCTCCATCGGGGTGCGTCCCAGTTCACGCAGGCACAAGCGCCGGAGGTGCTCGGCGCTGACGCGGGCCCGGGCGGCCAGGGCGGTGAGTTTCCAATCGCTCGCGAGTTCCTGAACGACCGCCTCCCACAGGGCGCTCATGCGCGAATCTCCCTGCCAGGGACGGGCCACCCGCCGGGCGGCGCCATGCAGGAGGCTGACCCAGTGGTGCACCTGCGCCGGATCGCGCGCCGCCGTCCACTCGTCACGCAGGCCCTCCACTATGCGGCCCAGCTCGACGGCGCCTTGCTGCAGGCGCAAAGGGGATGCCGCCCCGACCAGCGGCTTGAGCCAGGGCGGCTCGTGGTAGCGCACCCAGGCAAACCGCCACGGTTTGCCCGGAACGGCGTGAAACGCGTTGAGCACCCGTGGCGGCGCGAGACACAGCGAACCCGCCGTCACCCGCTCCCACCGTCCCTCCAGAAGGACGCGTCCCTCGCCCTCCAGCGCCGCCAGCAAAAAGCTCCCCGTCGGCGCCAGACGCACCCGCCGGTACGGAGCATAGACCGTGTCCAGCCCCAACCAGGCGATGTGGTGGGCCAGGAGCTCCGGACACTCCTTTTGCTCCAGCGCCCACCGTCGCGTGCGCGGACCATCGAGCGTCGTCTCAACCAAAGGAAAAGGGGATGCCACCTGCGCCACCCCAGCAGTCAAGAACCTCAAGCTCTCTCTGGCACGCGAAAAACGGCGCGCGCCAGCCTGGGGGGCTGGAAGTGCAAAGGGCGAAGAGTGAAAGCTGTCAAAAAAAGTGGCTGCGGCTTTAGCCGCAATCGAAGCACCAGCTCCGCGGAGCGGTGAAGAGCGAATGAAAGCCCAAAGAACGAGTGGTCAGCAATCAGTGATCAGCTCCGAGATCAGGCACTTCAGCGTTAAAAATTCAACGTTCTGCGCTCAACGTTCCGTCCCCCTCCCCCCTCCGTCCTCCGCGCCCGTCCTCCGCGTCTTTGCGTCTTCGCGCTTAACTCCGTCGTCCGCCCAGGTGCAAATTCGTCAGCCAGGCGTGTGAACCCTGGCCTTTACCCCGACGCCCCACCCTCCAACCTTCACTCCACCCCCGTCCGCGTCCGTTTCACGCTTCGCCCTTCCTTCTTCTTCCACCCGCCTCTCGTCCGTCTTCACCCTTCGACGGGCTCAGGGCATGCTGCCCTTTAAACTTCACGCTTCCCACTTCTTCCATGCCCAATCCCTGGACCGGTAAAGGAAACCCCTACACTCGCGAGGAGGTGCGCGAGCGCCTTCGTGCCACGCTCGCCAAGGGCGACGCCATCATCGCCGCCGGCGCCGGCACCGGCATCAGCGCCAAGTTCATCGAAAAGGGCGGCGCCGATCTCATCATCATCTACAACAGCGGTCGCTTTCGCATGATGGGACACGGTTCCACCTGCGGTCTCATGGCCTACGGCGACGCCAACGCCATCGCCATGGAGATCGGCGAATACGAGGTGCTGCCCGTCGTCGAGGAGGTGCCCGTGATCTGCGGGGTGCACGCCTCCGATCCGCGACGGCGCATGTGGCACTGGCTCGGCCAGGTGAAGGAAATGGGCTTCTCGGGCGTGAACAACTTCCCCACCCACACCATCGTGGACGGCCACTTCCGCCAGGTGCTGGAAGAAACCGGCATGAGCGTGAAGAAGGAGTACGAGATGATCGCCCTCGCCCGACGCATGGACCTGTTCTCCATCGTCTACGTCGCCACGCCCGAGGAAGCCGCTGAAATGGCCAAGGCCGGCGCCGACGCCATCATCGCCCACGTCGGCACCACCGTCGGCGGCAGCATCGGCGTCAAGAACGCGGTTGTCAGCTGGGACCACACCCTCCAGGTCACCCAGGACATCATCCGCGCCGCCCAGCAGGTGCGAAACGACATCTTTTTCCTCTGTCATGGCGGACCCATCAACACGCCGGCCGATGCCAAACGCGTGCTCGATCACACCGACGCCGTCGGCTTCGTCGGTGCCAGCAGCCTCGAACGCATGGGCGTCGAAGACTCCCTCACCTCCCTCACCCGCACCTTCAAGTCCCTCAAAGCCCCTGCCGCCCAACGGCAAAACGGAGGTTAAGCGCAAAGACGCGAAGGCGCGAAGGTCGATCGCAAAGGAAACTTGGGGCAATCACCTCAACCGCCGCCGCGTCCGCCCCTCCGACGTCAGGAATCCCCAAAAATCGAATTCCGCCCCCCCGTCCTCCGCGCCCCCGCGTCTCCGCGTTTAGCCTCTCCTCCTTCCTCCGACCTTAGTGACTTCGCCTCTTCGCGCTTAACGTCTTCTCTCCGTGAACCCCTCCGATCGTCGTTTCGTCCTGCTCGCCGAGGCCGCCCGTGAATCCAATGCCTGGACACACAATGAGTGGCTCTGCCGCCCCGACTTGGTCGCCGCTGAGAAGCTCCTGCTCGTGCGCGCGCACATGCCTCCGCACCACTGCCACCCGTTCCACCTGCATCCGCACCGGGAGGAGATCATCTACGTGATCTCCGGTCGCGCCGAACAGTGGGTCGGCACCGACCACCGCATTCTCCGCCCGGGCGAAATCGCCCACATTCCGCCCGGCACGGTCCACGGCACCTACAACCCGCACGACGAGGCCCTCGTCTTCCTCGCCCTGCTCTCCCCGGCAAAACTGCCCGCCGACCTCGCCGCCGCCCCCGACCCCGCCGACGTCTCCACCCATGAACCTTGGGCCTCCCTGCGCAGGGACTTCCCCCCCTGCGCCACCCTCACCTAGCCGTCTCGAACCTATCTTGACCACGAATGGACACGAACGAACACGAATTGGAGCATGCGGGACTCAGCGCAGGGTGGGCTTTGGCCACGCCTCTAGCTAAACGCATTTGCACGGTTCCACCTCCCTCTCTCCGCCATTCGTGTCCCTTCGTGTCCATTCGTGGTTAAAAAAGTCCGCCCCCTTTTCTTGTGAACTTCCGCCCCTTCCTCTCTCTCCTTGCCCTCTTCGTGGTCGCCGGCCTCGGCCTGCAGGCACAGCCCGCACTGCGGGTTTACATCAGGTCCGGCCCGAAGACCCACGGTCCCGGCGCCCACGATCATCCGCGCTTCCTCGCGGAATGGACCGCCCTGCTGCAGGAGCGCGGCGCCGTTGCCAAGGGCGGGCCGACCTTTCCGAGCGCGGCCGAACTGGAACAGACCGATGTCCTGATCCTCAACGCCCCGGAGGCCGGCAACATCGCGATCGGCGACGAACGCAACGCCCTCGACGCCTTCCTCAAACGCGGCGGCGGGCTCGTCGTCATCCATGCCGCCGCGGTGTCCCGCGATCCCGACTGGTACAAGACGATCATCGGCGGCTCATGGCGCTTCGGCACCACCAAGTGGCTGGAGGGTCCGATGCACCTCTACTTCACCGACCGCACCCACCCGATCACAACCGGGGCCTCCAACTGGTCGATGGAAGACGAAATCTACTATGACATGGAGATGCTGCCCGAGGCCCGCGTGCTCGCGGCCGCCTACACACCCAAGGCCACCGGCGCCCGCAACGAAGGCGCCCAGAAGCGCGCCAACGAGCTGACCGGCGGTGGCAAGAAGGTCAGCATCTACGACGTGCAGCCCCAGATGTGGACCTACGAGCGCACGGTCGTCGGCGGGACCAAGGCCTACCGGGCGTTCGTCTCGCTGCCGGGACACTACCACGTCACGTATAATCGCATCAACTACCGCGCCCTGCTGCTGCGCGGCATCGCCTGGGCCGGGCAGCTGGCCAATCCCGACGCGCTCTGCCGGCCGGAGGAGCTCGGTGACGCCCTTCGCTACGTCGAGGGAGGGCCGACCGCCCCCGCCGCCGCGGCCGCCACGATTGAACTTCACCCGGAGTTCACCCTCAACCTCGTCGCCGCCGAACCGCTGATCAACAAGGTCATGAATCTGGATTGGGACGAAAAGGGCCGGCTCTGGGTCAACGAAACCCCCGAATACCCCAACGGACGGCGGGTGCCCAACACCACCCCGTGGAAGGACAGCGGCTCGCTTTACCCGCAGCGCCAGGATCGCGATCCGGAGGACCGGATCTCCATCCTGAGCGACACCAACGGCGACGGACGGATGGACCGCAAAACCGTCTTCGCCGACAAACTCGAGCTCGCCACCAGCTTCTGCTTCTACCGCAACGGCGTCATCGTCGCCTCCGCCCCCGACATCTGGTTCCTGGAGGACACGAATGGCGACGACATCGCCGACAAGCGCACCCGCCTCTACACCGGGCTCGGCATCGCCGACACCCACGCCGTGATCAACAACCTGCGCTGGGGTCTCGATGGCTGGATCTACGCCACCCACGGCTACAGCCGCGGCGACGTCACCTCCCCCGATGGCAAAATCGCCTTCGGCGCCGCCGGCAGCGGCGTCGTCCGCTTCAAGCCCGATGGCAGCGCCTTCGAACAGTACAGCAGCCGGGGCGGCAACACCTGGGGTCTCGATATCACCTGGGACGGCCAGGTCCTGTGGACGCAGCCGACCAGCGGCACCGTGTTTTTTCACACCGTACTGCCGGAATCCATCCTCGCCCGCGGCAAGATCCCGGGCACGCCCTCTTGGAAAGGCATGATCGTCGGACAGCGCACCTACCCGCTCATGACCTGGCCGGAGCAGGCCTACGTGCAGATCGACCAGGTCGGCCGTTTCACCGCCGCCGCCGGCTGCGCGATCTACGACGGTGGCGCCTGGCCGGAACGCTGGAACGGCAGCTACTTCACTGGCGAACCGACGCTCAACATTGTGCACCATCAGTTCACCCGGCGCGACGGCGTCTCCTTCACCACGGAAAAGGAAAAGGGACGCGAAGAAACCGAGTTCATGCGCAGCCGCGACCTCTGGTTCCGTCCGATCGAGACGCGCATCGGCCCCGACGGCGCGCTCTACGTCGTCGATTTCTACAATCAGGCCGTCATCCACAACGACACCCGCGGCCCGCAGCACGGTCCCGCGAACGCCGCGGTGCGTCCAGACCGCGATCACTACTTCGCCCGCATCTGGCGGGTGCAGCACCAGCAGGCTCGCACGCTCCCGCCTCTCCAGCTCGACCGGACCAATCTGGCCGGGTTGACCAACGCCATCCAAACGAGTCCCAACGCCCACGTGCGGCAAATCGCCTGGCGTCTCGCCCGCGAAAATCACCCGACCGCAGCCGTGCTCGCTTCGCTCGCCCGTCCGATGGGCAGCCCGGCCGAGCGCACCTACGAGCGCATCCGCGGTGCAACCACCCCGGAGGCACGTCAAGCAGCACTGGATACGTTTCTCACGGCGACCGACGACTGGACGCGGTCAGCCGTCATCGCCGGTGCCGCCGACCATGGGACTGAGTTTGTGCTCGCCGCCCTGCGCGATCCCCGAGCCGCCGAGCTGACACCCTTCGTGGCCGGCGTCCTGCCGTCGGCTCTCCCCGCCGGCGCCGCCAGCTTGCTGGAGGCCTGCGCCTCCTCCACCCCGCGGTCGATCGCCCTCACCACGCTGGTCCTGCGCGAGCTGGCCGGGGTCAAGGTTGCCCCCACCCTCACCGACTCCGGCACGGCGGCCTTGCGCACCCTGCTCGACCGTCCCGACACCACCGTCGCCGCGCTCCCGCTGGGCGTGCTCTGGGACCCGTCGGGAACCCTGCGCTCCCGGACGGACAGCCTGACGCAGACGTTCCTGCAAAAACTCGCCGCACCCGGCACCGCCGACGCTGAGCGGCTCGGAGTGGCCACGAGCCTGCTCGCCCTGCCCGCCCGCCGGGCCGACACGCTCGCGCGGGTTGAAGCGCTGTTGTCCGACTCCGCGACCCCCGCCACGTTGAAGTCCCCGCTCATCGCCACCCTCGGCACCGTCAGCGGTCCGGACGTCGGCACCGCCCTCGCCTCCATCTGGTCGCGCACACGCTCGGCACCGGTGTTCGATCAGATTCTCCGGCGACCCGAGTTCGCCACCGCCCTCCTCGACGCGCTCAAGGAAGGGCGCATCGCCGCCACGGTGCTGAGTCCGGGCGACGCCGCCCGGCTGCGCACGCACCCGAATCGACAAGTCGCCCGCAACGCCAGCGCCCTGCTCGCGAAGTTGAATCCGCAGACGCAGGAAAAGGACGTCCTCATCGCCCGGCTCACACCGGAAGTGGAAAAGCCCGGTGACTTCGCCAAGGGGCGCGCGCTCTTCGCCGCCGCCTGTGCCGTCTGCCACCGGTACAACGACGTCGGCCTCGTCGACATCGGTCCTCCGCTCAGTGGCATGGGGGCCCACGGGCCCGCCTCGCTGCTGCAGCACATCCTCGACCCCAACCGCGAGGTCGATCCGAGTTTCTGGCAGTGGAATGTGACCACCAAGAAAGGCGAAACCCTGGTCGGCGTCATCGTCAGCGAGAGCGCCACCGGCCTGACCCTGCGCTCACTCGGCGGCGATCACGAGGTCAAGACCGAGGACATCGCCACCCGGGAAAATACCCGGCGATCCCTCATGCCCGAAGGGTTTGAAGGCATTGGTTCCGAGGGCCTGCGCGACCTGCTCACCTACCTCTGCTCCGGCGACCAGGGTTACCGCGTTCTCGATCTCCGTGAAGCCTATACGGCGAACAGCCGCCGGGGCCTCTTCTCACGCGAGGACCTTCCCGAGGAGTCATTTGGACTCCACCGGCTCGGCTCCGTCATGGTCGAGGGAGTGCCGTTCTTCGTCATGGACTCCGCCAAATCCCCCAACGGCCGCAACGTGGTCGCTCTCAAGGGTGGCCCGGGGACGAGTCACGCCTCCGAGGACTATCCTCAGCGCGTCACCATCCCCGTCAACGTGCCCACCTCGCGTCTGCACTTCCTCGGCGGACTCGCCGGGGGCGCCTGGCCCGTCGGCGGCGATGCCGCTCGCGGTCTGCCGGCCATGAATGTGGTCGTGGCCTTCGCCGATGGCACCCGCGAGGAACACGTGCTCAAGAATGGTATCCACTTCGCAGCGTACAACACGGCTCAGGACCTTCCCGAGGCCCGCGACGCCGGGGACTTCACCCAGCGGGGCAAACTGCGGGTGTTCTCGATTCCATTGACGAAGACGGGCCTCGTCACTCACATTGAGCTCGAGAGCTTCGACAACGACCTCGTGCCGTGCACAGTCGCCGTGACCGCGCAACTCGCTCCTGCAACCGCCTCGTCGGGCACGGCTCCGACCTCAGCGTCAACCCCGGCCGCCGCCGCCGCTTCAGCTGCGGTTCCCACCACGGGCCCCCGCGAGGGCGGCAAAGGCGATCGACCGTTGCCCGAGACCCAACCGGTGGTCTGGGAAGCCGGCAAGACCCGGGTGCTCATCATTGGCGGAGGAAGCTCGCACGACTTTGCCGCCTTCTTCGGCGGCACCGACAGCGCCACGCTACGCGCCGCTGGTTTCAGCGTGCACTACACCGAGGACCGCGACCAGGCGGCCGCTGAACTCGCGCGCGCCGATGTCGCGGTCATCAGCGTCAATCGAAAGTTCTTCGACACCCCCGAGTACCGGAAGGCCCTGCACGCCTTCGCCGAGGCCGGCAAAGGCATCGTGATGCTGCATCCAGGCACCTGGTACGGCTACGCGCAGTGGCCGGAGCTCAATGCTGAAATCGTCGGCGGTGGCGCCCGGGGTCACGATCGCATGGGTCCCTTCGAGGTGAAAGCCGTCAAACCCACGCACCCCATCCTGCAGGGCGTACCCGCCTCGTTCGAAGTCGAGGACGAACTTTACTACTTCAATGCCGAGTCCGACAAAATCCCCGCCGGCACCGCTGCGATCGAAGTTCTCGCCGAGACGTCTCCCAGCCAGAAGTACCAACGCCCCCACCCCGCGGTCTGGGTCACCCGCCACCCAAAGGCCCGCATCGTCGGCATCACCCTCGGCCACGACCAGCGCGTCCACGACCTCGCCCCCTTCAAAACCCTCCTGACCAACGCCGTCCGCTGGACCAAGTCCAACTGACCGATTTCCGTTTTCACGCTTCACGCCTCGCCCTTCACGCTTCCCCCCACTCTCCTTCTTCCTCCGACCCTCGCGCCTTCGCGTCTTCGCGCTTAACTCCCATGACCACTGTCGCCGTGCTCGGTACCTACGACACCAAAGGCGTCGAACTGGCCTTCGTGGCCGCCACCCTCCGCGGCCAGGGCTTCGCGACGCTGGAAATCGATGTTGGCAGCCTTGACGCCCCGGCTGCCCCGCCGGACGTGTCGCGGGAGGCCGTGCTGGCGGCGCTGGGACCCGACGCGGCTGTCTCGGCGATCCTGACGCGACGCGACCGCGGCGAATGCGTGGCCCTCATGGCCCGGGCGGCCACGGCTTGCGTCACCCGTCTGGTCGCCGAAGGCAAAATCCACGGCATTCTCTCCCTCGGCGGCGGGGGCGGCACCGCCATTGCCACGGCCGCGATGCGCGCCCTGCCCATCGGCTTTCCCAAGGTGATGGTCTCCACCCTCGCCAGCGGCCAAACCGCACACTACGTGGGCACGGTGGACATCGTCATGGTCCCCGCCATCGTCGACGTGTCGGGACTCAATCGAATCTCGCGCACGATCTTTGAGAACGCCGCCGGTGCGCTGGCCGGACTGGTGACGGCAGCGGAGCGACGTCGCCAGCGGCCCAGCGCCGACAAACCGATCATTGTCGCCAGCATGTTCGGAAACACCACCGGCTGCGTCACCGAGGCGCGCCGGATCGTCGAAGCCGCCGGTTTCGAGGTCCTCGTCTTCCACGCCACCGGCACGGGCGGCCGGGCCATGGAGTCGCTCATCGCCAGCGGCCTCGTGGCCGGAGTGCTCGACATCACCACGACCGAGTGGGCTGACGAACTGGTCGGCGGCGTGCTCACCGCCGGACCGGAGCGGCTGGACGCGGCCGGCAAGCTCGGTATCCCCGCGATTGTGACACCTGGGTGCCTCGACATGGTCAACTTCGGGGAACCTGCCACGGTGCCCCCCCAGTTTGCCGGCCGCACCCTTTATCGCCACAACCCTCAGGTCACCCTGATGCGGACCAACCCGGCGGAGTGTGCCCAGCTCGGCCGAATTCTCGCCGAAAAGCTCAACC
The DNA here is from genome assembly GCA_046346755.1 of Opitutaceae bacterium. Taxonomy (GTDB): domain Bacteria; phylum Verrucomicrobiota; class Verrucomicrobiia; order Opitutales; family Opitutaceae; genus UBA6669. The sequence continues at coordinate 78,149 of JAXMHM010000018.1, forward strand.
GCTACCGCGGCCCCGTCACCGTGTTGCTGCCCCTCGGCGGCATCAGCGTGATCAGCGCCCCTGGCCAGCCCTTCCACGACCCCGCCGCTGATCGCGCGCTTTTTGAGTCGCTCAAGTCGCACCTGCGTCCCGGGATTCCCGTGGTGGAACTCCCGAACGCCATCAACGACCCCGCCTTCGCCCAGGCCTGCGCCGCTCAACTGCTGGCCCACCTCAAGCCGCGGTCCTAAACGTTTGCATCCGGTCCACCCTGGATCCAGGCTTCAGAAGCCCGCTGGAAGTCGGGGACGGGCCGCCGTCTCCCCACCATCGGAGACCCCGCTGCTGACGCCACGGATCCTCGCTTTCCCATGCCCCGTCGCATCCTCCCCCTGTTCCTGCTGCTGCTCGTCCCTCCCCTCGCGGCTGCACCCTACTTTGGCAATGGCGTCCATAATGGATACGCGGACCAGACCTCCGTGGTCCTGTGGACGCGGCTGACCAAGACCCCGGGAGGCAAGACCGACGGCCGGCGTTTTCTCGAGCCGATCGAGCAGCGCAATGAACTCGATCAAAAGGCCAATCCCGCCGAGATCTGGGCGGCCCAGGTCCCGTCCGGACTCACCCTGGAGGACATGGAAGGCGCGTGTCCCGGAATGCGCGGGGAGGTCCGGTTGACTTATCATCCCCGCGCCCGGCCCGAGGCGCGGATTGCCACCCCCTGGACCGCGGTCGACGCGGATCGCAATTTCACCCGTCAGTGGCGTCTGTCTGATCTCTCTCCGGGCACCGCCTACGTCATCGAGCTTGAGGCCCGCTCCGCGCCCGGCGACGCCGTTTCCGACCGCCTGACCGGAGCGTTTCAAACCCCGCCGGTCCCGGAGGAGGTGCGCGCCCTGACGTTCTGTGTGGTTTCCTGCCACGACTACCCACGCCGGGATGCTCCGGGCGGACACCGCATCTACCCGGCAATGGCGGCCCTGAAGCCCGACTTCTACGTCCACACCGGCGACATCGAGTACTACGATCGTCCGGGCCCCTACGCCATGACCGAGGAGTTGATGCGCTTCAAGTGGGACCGCCTCTTCGCTCTCCCGCTGCAACGCGATTTCTGGAATCAGGTGACCTCCTACTTCATGAAGGACGACCACGATGTGCTCACCAACGACGCATCATCGGACAAACGGTATGGCATGGTGTCGTGGGAACGCGGGCTGCAGCTCTTCGAGGAGCAAACCCCCGGCACCACCGTGCCCTACAAGACCGTCCGGTGGGGTCGCGATCTCCAGATCTGGCTCACCGAGGGACGCTACTTTCGCAGCCGCAACACCGATCCGGACGGCCCGGACAAATCGCTGTTCGGAGCGGAGCAAAAAGCCTGGTTGTTCCGGACCCTCCTCGCCTCCGATGCCACCTTCAAGGTGGTGATCTGCGCCAATCCCATCCTCGGCCCCGATCGGGCCAACAAGCGGGACAATCTCGCCAACTCCAACTGGTCCCACGAGGGCAACGAAATCCGCCAATTCCTCAACCGGATGGAAAACGTCACCATCATCACCGGTGACCGGCACTGGCAGTATGTCTCTCAACCCCCGGGCACCCGACTCTGGGAGTTCAGCGTCGGCTCCGGCTCCGACCAGCACGCCGGCGGCTGGCAACCCGACGACGTCCGACCCGAACACCGCTTCCTCCGCGTCAAGGGTGGATTCCTCTCCGGTCATGTCGCTCGCAGCGAAGGCAAAGCCGTCCTGCGATTCGACCTCCGCGACGTCGACGGCGCCGTCGTCCACACCGAATCGTTCTCCCGGTAAGTCCCCGTCGGCGCCCTCCAGGAGAGAACCTTGCGGGTGCCCGTTGGAGGTGGTCCCGCTGTCGCGGGAAGGCCGCGACGGGACCATTTGTTCCCACCTCCGCGCTCCGATCTCTTCACGCGGCGCCCATCCCGCGGGGTCGTCGACCCCACCTCCATCGGACACCGTCCGCCACGCGCAACCGGCGCCCCTCCGTCGGCACCGTTTGCGGTCCTCCGTCCGTTCCGCACTTCAGCGTTAAGAATTATGCGTTGGGCGTTCAGCGTTCCCTCCCCCTCCGCTGCTTCGACCTAATAAACGCCTCCGTCGCCCGTAGTCAGATTGAGCCCGTGCACGTCCGCACCGGCTTCAATCCCCTCCTCCCATGACTCGCGACTTCATCACCGGATTTGTCCTCTCCCTCGCCGTCCACGGCGGGGTGTTCCTCGCCTCCGATTTGTTCGCCAAGCCGCCGGCACCGCCCAAGGGGCCCGACACCGACGACACTAAGGTCATCATCGTTATGCCCCCGCCCCCGCTGGACGAGATCGAGCTCGTGCCCGACACCGACCCGGCTGACAAGGCGAAGGACGCGGACCCGGTCTCCCCGCCGCAGCAGCCGGAGGTCATTACCCTCGTCACCGTCGATACGATGACCCAGAAGCCCCAGCCCCCGCCGTCCCCGGATGTGCGCATCGATCACCACCAGCTCGCCATTCCTGCCTCCGTCGGCCCAGGCGGCGGCGGGGGTAACAAGGAGTTCAAGATCATCGACCGCGGCCTCCTCGATGACCAGCCCACTGCCCGCTACCAGGCCCAGCCCGTGTATCCCTTCGAAATGCGCCGCAGCGGGATCACCGGCGAGGTCGTGGTCGGTTTCATTGTCGACAGCAATGGCGGAGTCCGCGACGTCTACGCCATCCGCTCCACCCAGCGCGAGTTCGAGCCCGCCGCCCTCCAGGCCGTGGCCAAGTGGAAGTTCCGCCCCGGCCGCAAAGACGGCCGCGCCGTCAACACCCGCATGCAGGTCCCCATCGTCTTCAATATCACCGGGGAGTGAGTGAACCGGCGTGCAACCACGCACGCCTTCGATCAAGTGGTCAGCGGGCGAGCCACCTCCATTCCCGGGGTGGCTCGCCAACCGTCCTGACGTCGCGGATGGTTTCGCGCGGCATCGGGCGAGAGCATCGCGGAAGACCGGGGCTGATAACTCCCCCGTCAGAGTTCGAACGCAAGCGATGGCGAAAGTATCAACACTCTCGACCTGCGGTCCTTGAGGCGTTCTCATGGACTCAGAAACTCGACGGGTACCACGATGGAGCGAGGCCATGCTCTCGCTCGTGCCAATGTTCCTGCTTTCCTTCACTCGACGGCCTTTTCACCCCCGCACCGGTTGCTGGGTCCCTCGTGCGATTTGGATTAGTTGGCTGCTGCTGGCGGCCTCGGTATTCGCCCAAGATCGAGCCCCAACCTACCATAACCTTGTCGCCAAGGCTCGCGACTACACGACTGCAAAGGCGCACACGCTGGCTCGCGATGCCTACCGGGCCGCCTACGCCGTGGCTCCTGATGAGGAGTCGAAGCGGTGGTGCCGACTCTGGGAGCTGGAATCGCACCTTGCCGGGACCCGCCGCGAAGACGCCCGGGCGGAGATCGAAGCCCTGCTTACGCCCTACGCCGCAGCACACCGGCCCCGCGACGAGTACTGGGCCAGGGCGATGATTCTCCAGCTCGGCAATGTCTCCGAGCGCACCTACGCGCAGCGGGTTGATGGCTGGTTGGAACTCGCCCAGTTCTGGAGTCTCGAACCTCCGTCCAAACTCGCCCAGGAGTCCCTGACTCAAGCGATCGGGTACCTCCTCTATTTGCTTCGCCCGGACGAGTCCTCCGACGAAGCAGACCAAACCGCCAGACAGCGTGTCCTCACGTGGCTGACGTGGGCGGCACAGAACACGCGAGGAGAGCTGCGCGGAGAGATGGCCGTCATCCTCGCTGAAGCCATCGAAGTGTCGCGGACGGCGCAGACCGACGAGGCTACCGTCGAGCGGGCCCACGAGCTGGCCCAGCAAGCCACAGCGGGAAGCCCGCTTGAAACCGCAGCGCGGGTGGCTCGCGTCTGGTGGCGTCACGCCTCGGCCGACGGCTGGTCTCCCCGGGGAGGCGACTCCCTCGCCAGCGCCACCGAGTTCTCCGAAGCCATCGCCGAAATCGAGGCGGTCCTTGAGTTCGCCGTCGCCAGGCCACCGGATCCCAACCCGATCGCCCAAATCCCAAGGCGTCTGAGAGACCTGAGGGAACTCCTGGTCAAATTAAAGACCCCGAATCTCTCTCTGGTGGCTGATCGGGTTCAGCACTCTGACTCCCCGGCGGTCTTCCACCTCCGAGTCCGACACGCGTCAGAGATCCGGGTCGAACTCCATCACCTCGACGACGCTACATTCATTACCCTTCAGATCGCCGGTCGAAACGGATGGACCCTTCCGAACAGCCTGAGTTCATCGAAGGCATCCGCGACGTGGAACGTTGCCACCGGAATTGCACCGCGGGATCTGGGACAGGTGACGCTTACCCGGGCAATCCACGATCCCATCGCACCCGGCAACTACGTGCTGGTGGCCCGGGCGTCCCGCGACGGCATCGACTACAGCGCCCATACCGATCTTCAGGTCACCTCCGCGCGCGCCATCGCCCTCGTCACGCGACCCCATCAGGTCGAGCTCCGTGTCATCGAGGCAAATACCGGAAGGTCACTAACCGTCTCCAGCGCCGTGTTTCAAGCGAAAGGTCTGCGCTATCCTTTTGCCACGCAAACAACTGAGGCACCCGTGGCGGTATTGCCGGCGTCCGCCACCTCTGACTACCGATCCGCGGGCATCATCGGCCTCGCCGAAGGACAGCCCTTTTTTGCATCCATACCGTGGACCGACCCGGCCTTCAACACGCAGCCGGTTTGGAAGTACCACTTTACCACCGACCGGACCCTCTACACCCCTGGTGAGACCGTCCATTGGAAACTGGTCGCCCGCAAGCACGTCTCTGGCCAGACGATCACACCGGAAGGGGCCTTGGTCACCGTGTGGGTCCGGCGCAACTGGCGCGACAATCTGGCTCAATGGCCTGTCGTCCTCAACCGCATGGGCAGCGCAACGGGCTCGTTCGTGGTGCCGCCCGACTCTTCTCCCCAGTCACTCCGTTTTTACTACCGCGCCGCTGAAGACAAGGAGGCGCAAGCCGTGGGTGAGACCGCGATTCGGATCGATCATTTTCGGCCCCCGGAGATCAAGCTCTCCATCGCCGTTCCGATCGAGCCGCAGAACCTGCCACGTCCGGGATCCCTCCTGAGTCCGGAGTTCACCGCCCGCTATTTCAGCGGGGAGCCCGTGCCCAACGCCACCCTCAGCGTGAGTGCCCAGATGTATCCGATCGGATGGGCAACGTCGCGTGACCCCAATGCCGATCGCGACAAGGATCCTCGTCCCCGGCAGGAAAAGGTCACGCTCCGCACAGACCACTTTGGCCGCGCGCGCTGGCCGTGGACCATTCCGTCCGACCTGAAGCATGTCTACCTCATGGGAATAAATGCCGAAGTCGCAGTCGCTGGGGCGCAGGCATCCGCCAGCTTCTCGCTGTTGGCCCGACCCCTTGGTTATACCGCCCAAATCGTGCCAGCGTCCCAACCCAGCCCTGCACAGCCGCCGAGTGTCTACTACCCCCTCGACCCCTCAGTCCTCTCGGTTGTGGCCCAACGCCCCTACCCAATCGCCGTCCTCACTTATGGCGCCACCCAGGAACCGGTCCCGGCGAACGTCACGCTCTCCGTCTTCCGACAGGTATGGAGTGACGTGTGGCAAAGGCCGGACGGCTCGGTGGTCGATCTGGCCAGACGTCGAGATCTCGCCCAGGAAACCCCAACCGGCCATCGCCTGCGCGCCGGCTACCTCGACACCTGGGTGCACTCGGAGAAAATCACGATCTCCGCCTCCGGGCGGGGCACCTGCCTCCTGCCCCCGATGGAACCGGGTGTCTACGAGGTCCGCCTGCAGGACCAGAACGCCCTGCCCTCGGACGGTCCCGTGGCGGTCTGCCGTGTGTTCTGCGTCGATGAACATTCCCTGCAGCTGCCGCTCTCTCCTGATGAGACGCCCCAGGTTTTCTTTTGCGATCCGCACCTCATTCCCGGATCGGATCTGAAGGTACTGATCATCAATCCGAAGGCGCCTCAGCCGGTCTGGGTCGGCCTCGGCACGTCCTCGACCTTTGACTCCCGAGTCGTTCCATGCGAGCAAAACGCCACGTTCCTCGTGCTGCCCTGGCGCGATTCCTACCGGGACGGAGTCGCCATCACCTGCGTTCCCCTCCTCTACCCGAACGCCCCCACCTACCGACGACGACTGGAGCCGCCACCCCGGTCCGACGCAATGCGTGTCATGGTCCGGTCGGATACAACCACGAAACAACCCGGCAGTACCGAAACGCTTCACGTCCAAACCCTGAACGCGGAAGGAAAACCCGTGGCGAGTGAGGTGCTGGTTTCCGTGACGGACGCCAGTCTGGCTTCGCTCGTTTCGCCGAAACGGACGAAGATCGAAGACAGCCTTCGGTTCACGCCACGTTTCTTCCATCCAAGAGTGGAAACCGGAACCAATCCGATCTGGAACGGGCCACGGACGACCGCTTCCCCAGCAGGACTTTCTCCACGGGCGACTCCCGTGAAGACATTTAAGCCGGACCTTGAATTCTATCGACAGGGATCCGGCGGAGTCGGACGTGGCATGTTTGCCTCAGATTCCGATGACGGTTCGGATCCGCGCATTCGGGAAAACTTCAAGTCGACCGCCGCCTGGTTGCCCGAAGTCCTGACCGATGCCAACGGTGAAGCCACGGTCGAGTTCACGTATCCGGATAATCTGACGACCTGGACCGTGGGCACTGAGGCCATCGGGGGCGATCACCTCTTCGGCACGGCGTCCACCACGACCCAAACCACCCTTCCTTTGCAGAGCCGTCTGCGGATTCCGCGGGCGATCGTGGTGGGCGATACCCTCGATGCCATCGGTGTGTTCGTCTCCAGCCACGCCCAACCCCTCGACGGCACCGCTGCGCTGCGTCTGGAGGAGGACGACGCTCCGCGACTCATGAGAACGTCACCCGAGAAGGCATCCTTCTCCGTACCCGCCCAGGGCGAGACCCACGCCACCTGGACGCTCAAGGCCCGCCAGCCCGGAACCGCGCACCTCACGCTCGAGGCACGCAGCGCTCCGGCGAGCGACGCGATGAAACTGCCGTTGTCTATTCTGGAGGACGGCGTGCTTCAACCCACCGGCACCGCGGGAAGAGTCGGCGACAAGCCGCTCCTGCTGACCTTTGATCTCCCCACGCCCCTCGACCCGTCACGCACCACGGTCACGTTCCAGCTCTCACCCGGTGTGGTGCCATCGGTGGTGGGTGCGCTCCCTTACCTGATCGACTACCCGTACGGCTGCATCGAACAAACCCTGAACCGGTTCCTGCCCGCCGCGGTGGCTGCCGCCTGGTTGCGCGAAGTCGGACTCAAATCGTCCGACCTCGACCGGCTGCTGGCACCTCCATCCCGGTCAACGGGGTCCGGTAGCACGGCGCCGCGTCCCTCGCTCGACGTGGTGATTCAGCAAGGGTTGGCCCGGTTGGAGGCCGGCCAGCTCGGGAGTGATGGATTCGGTTGGTGGCCTCGAAGCAACAAGGACAGCTTCATGACGGGCCTCGTCATGCGGGGGTTGACGACCGCACGCCAGGCCGCCGTGGCCCTGCCAGGGAATCTGGAGAAAACCACTCGGGCCGCCTGCCTCCGATTTCTTTCCGCGGATCGGGATCCCTCGCCAACCGTCACCACGGCTTGGTTACTTGCGGCCGTCCTCGCCTCGCAGCCCAACGAGATCAGTGAGCTCAAACGGCTGAGGCTGGTGTTTGACCGGCTCTATGGTTCGCGGGACGCGCTGCCCCCGGTCGGTTGGGCGCTGCTGGCTCAAGCCGCCCACGCCCTCTCCCGCACTGGGGAGGCCCAGGAGCTCGTGGTGGGACTGGAAAAGCGGGCGCGGGTCCAACGTTCCCGCGATCTGGGTGAGACGGCCACCTGGGGTGAAGGTGGCACCTATGTTCCAGGGCTTCAGGGCACCGTGGAGTCTACCGCGCTCTGTCTGGAGGCGCTCCTTCAGATCAATCCCGCTCATCCGCTGGTGGATTCCGCCGCGGCTTCTCTCCTGCTGAACCGCCAGAGCAACCGGTGGAGCAACACCCGCGACACCGCCCACGCCGCCCTCGCGCTGCTCGCTTACGCCCGGTCCCGGAAAGAGTCGATCGCTGACGCCAGCTTTCAGGTTTCCGTCAACGGTCGCCCGGCTGGCACCCACGCGTTCACGCCTCAGTCGACCTTCGCACCGCACACCCTGCCGATTCCGGCGGATGCGGTGAAGCCTGGACGAAACACGATCAAAGTGACCCGCCTTCGCGGTCAGTCCCCGGGTTATGTGACGGTCACCACCCAGAGCTGGGCTCCGTCCCCCACGATCAAAGCGCGGGGCGATTTTCTCAAGGTTTCCCGCGATTTCATTCGTGCCGCCCCGCGGCCCACGCTCCTCGGAGCGCCTGCCTACGAACCCCAGGTCATCGCCGCAGACTCGACCTCCACCCGTCGCGACGAGCGGGTGGAGTGTCGGATCCGGATCGAGGTAGGTCAGGATCTCGACTACGTCATGATCGACTGTCCCAAACCCGGAGGTTGCGAACCGGTCAATCCGCTGAGTGGATGGGACACCACGCTGCGTTCCGTCCTCCCGGGCGACCCCCAAGGCGGCCTGCCGGAGCGGTTCTCAGCCGGTCGTTCCCTTTACCGCGAGGAACACCCCGACCGCAGCGTCTTCTTCCTGCACCACCTTCCCGCCGGGACTTGGGAACTTCGCTACACCCTGCGCGCCACCTTCGCCGGCGACTACCGCGCCCTCCCGGTCGTCGCCCAGGCCATGTACGCCCCGGTCATTTCCGCCAACACCGACGCCCGCCGTCTGGTCATCCAGCCCGTTTCGAGCGAGTCGCCGTAGCCAAGCCGTCCCCTGCAGAAGCTCGGCTACAGCAACAAGATTGCCATTGGATGGGCGTCGGGCTCGACTGTCCCCATGCCGCAAGGTCGAAACAACCGCCGGTTGGCCGGTCCCTGGGTCTGGGTGCTGTGGCTGAGTCTGGGTCCGGTACTCCTCGCACAGGCCCCGGCCCAATCCTACCAGGACCACCTTGCCGCTGCCCGCGAGTTCACGGCCTTGCGCTCTCATGCCCGAGCGACCGAAGCCTACCGCGCTGCGCTCGCCGCCGCCCCCGACGACGAGGCGCGCCGCTGGTGCACCTTGTGGGAACTGCAGTCACAGTATCGGACTGAAGGTTACACGTATTCCAATCGTCAGTCGCTCCGCGCCCGGGTGGAAGGTCTGCTCGCACCCTATCTGACTGCCGGCCGCAACAAAGACCGATTCTGGGCGGAAGCGTCCCTTCTCTCATCCCAGCTGGGCCCCGCCACCCCAAGCCCGATGCCAAGCGGCCTTGTCCAGCTCACGTTCGCCACAGAGGAGTGGGCATGGCTGGCCCAATCGGACGACGACTTCGAATCTCTAGAGAAACTCATCCACGGGCTCGTGGCTATGCTACCGAGACGAAAAGCCCAGGCACCCTCCGACACAACGGAATCCCAGCCGGCCCTGGATCTGATTCAGCGCGTGGCAGAACGCCACCCGGCGGGCCCGGGTCAAGTGCGGATCCGCAACGCCTATGCCACCGCGCTCGAGTTCACTCTGAACCAGGCGGAACGGGGGACGGTGGCGCGCGCCTATGACTGGGTGGCCGAATCCGCCACCACGCCGGCGGCCAAAGCCGCGGCCGAGGTGAATGCGCTCTGGTGGCGTCACCTCGCAAAGGACCCGGACGGCATGCGTCCGGAGGTCCCCTGGTCCGCAGAGGAATACGCACGGGTGCTGGCGCAAATCGAGGCGGCGCTCGCGCACTTCGATCCAGCGAACCCGCAGGGGGCGGGCGATCGCGTCGGACCGCTCAGCAAATTCAAGGAGCACCTCACCTCACCCCACCTTCGGATCTCAGCCACTTCCACGCTGAGCCCTGACTCGACGTTGGGCGTCGACGTGGAGGCTCAGCACCTTTCGCGCGTCGGTCTCCGCATCGTCGCGCTCGACGGAAGAGATTTCCTCACGCTGCAAACCACCGCGGACCGGACCAAAGTCGATCTCACGCCCTACCTGGGTCGACCCAGCGCCGCCGCCTGGGAGGTCAACACCCACACCGCGCCGAAAACCCTCGGCCGAGTCGCACTCCGCACCCACTGGAATCGGGGATTGAAACCGGGGTACTACGTGCTGCTCGCACACGATCCCGACAGCGGCGGAGCCAAGCCCGGCTTTGTGCCTTTCCTTGTCACCGGAATCCAGGCCATCGGATTTAGAACCGGTTCGTCGAGCCTCGAGATTCATGCCTTCGACGTCACCACCCTCGCGCCGGTCAAACCGCTCAATGCCTTGCTCTGGGTGGATCAGACTCCGTCTCCCACGGTTTCCTCCGGCGAAGACGGGGTGGTGCGAACAGAAGCGCCAAAGGTCAAAGTGGGCTACACCCCCATTCACGCGACCGGCACATCGGGCGACGGCCAGCCCTTCCACCTCATCTTCTACGACAGCGCCCGCGGAGGCGACACCCCGCGCGACTTCTACCAGTTTCACCTGTTCTCCGACCGCTCGCTCTACCAACCCGGTGAAACGGCCCGTTGGCGTCTGGTCGCACGGAAGCAGTCCATCGACGGGCTCTCTGCACCGGCACAATCTCGGGTTCGAGTCTGGGCCAACACCGCCGATGGAGCCCAGCTTGGGGTGTGGGAACTGACTCTCAACGCCCGAGGCACCGCCGGGGGCGAACTGGCGATCCCTGACTTCATTGGGGCCACGTCTGTCACGTTCAACATCGCCGCAGAGGACGAAGGTCAGTGGTTCCGGGACCAGGTGGATGCCTTTCGCATCGACCACTTTCGAGCCCCCGAAGCCACGCTCTCCCTGGAGCCGGATCTCGCGATCTTGCGCGCTCCTGACTCCGCCAGCCGGCTCCCCGTGACCCTGCTCGCCCGCTATTTGAGCGGCGAGCCCGTGGTGAAGGCAACGCTCTCCGTGCACGCGGTGCTTTTCCAGAATCGACCAGGCACCGAATGGCCCGACGCGGACGTCGACCGTCACGACCGGCAGAGGGTCGTCAAGCACCACAGCTTCAATCTCGACACCGGCCAGCATGGCCAAGCCGCCCTCCACTTGCCGCTACCTACGCCCTTGCCCGACCACCTCCACGTCCGGCTCGATGCGTCTCTCGATGCACCGGGAACCACGGCCCGCTCGACTCACACGTTCGAAATTCCTCGCTCGGGTATCACGGTTCAGCTCACCTACGAACACACTTCACCCCTTTCGGAAATTCGCTTCGGACCGGAGGATCGCGTCGAATGGATTCAGCGGATACCTACCGCAATCCCGCCCGGAAAGGTCACCTCGTTGACGGTTTCCACCCGTGACGGTCTCTCCCTGCCGGTCGCGGCCTCGGGCTTGGTCACTCTGAAAAAATGGGTCTGGGATGAAATCTGGCGTGCTCCCGACGGCACCTTGCTCGCGGGCGAGGCTCTGGACCGGCGCCGCGATGCCGCCGGTGTCTGGCCACCGCGCAGCATGGCCACCCTTGAACTGTGGGAGCAAATCCGGGGTGAAGAGCGTGCAGCAACCATTGCGGCCTTCGATGTGACCACGGACGAAGCCGGAGTCGCGCGCATCGACCTTCCGGCCCTTACTCCCGGCCGCTACTCCGTCACGTTTGAGGCGCCGGACAACCCGAGATCGGATCTAAAGCCATTGGCAGCGCTTGAGTTCATCGTGGCTGCACCCCGGGAGCGACTCCCCATCCAACCCCGCTTGTCCCCGCTCATTCTGCCGTTGACGACGGACCTGCGCCCGGGCGAACCCATCCGGGCGCTGGTCGCCCTCCCGCAATCACAGCGCCGGGTCTGGCTGCGCCTCGCCACGCCGTGGACATCCGAAACCCGGATTGAGACATTCACGGATGCGGTGCAGCTTGTCACCTTTCCGTGGTCAAGCGCCAGCGCGTCCGGCGCCCAGATCGAGGCCTCGCTGCTGGGGGACGATGGCCAATTCCTGGGTACCAGTACCCGTCTCCGTCTCGCGGCTGAGGAGCAGCACCTGGACCTGAAACTGGAGGCCACGCCGCGCGTCGCCGCTCCCGGGTCGGCCGGGCGACTGCGGATCACCTCCTCCACCGGCCCGAAACTCACCCGCCTCCCCGCGGAATTCGCCGTGAGTGTCAGAGACGCCGCCGTCGATGCCCTCGCGCCCACGCAAAGCCGTTCCCTGATTCAGGACCTGAACCCGGATCTGGAGATTGCGGGGACGCGCCGATTCACCAGTTCGGCCCCCCGCTTCCTGAGTCCCCTCCAGCCGGAGCTGCCGGAGTTCAGTGCTGTTCTCTTGACTCGCGAGCTCTCCGCCCTGCTTCGCGGTGTAACCGTCCACGCCATCCACGACGGATACGCACAGACGCTGCATTCCGCGTCTCGAACAAACGAACCACCCGCTGCCAATGTGTCAAAGGCCCACGACCCCCGCGTGCGCAGCCGTTTCACCTACACGGCCGCCTGGTTCGCTGCGGTCGAATCCGATGCCAACGGGGAAGCGACCGTTGATTTCACGTATCCAGACAATCTGACCACGTGGAGGATCACCGCCGAGGCCATCGGTGACAAGAATCGCTTCGGCACCGCCTCAGCCGAGACCCAGACCACCCTGCCGCTGCAGAGCCGCCTGCGCCTGCCGAGGACCGTGGTGGCCGGAGATACCCTGGGAGCCCTGGCCGCCGTGGTGTCGGCGGATACCGAGGCCCGCGAGGCCACGGCCGCCCTGCGCGTGGACGAGGCAGATGCCGGGCGCCTCGAGCGGATTTCGCCGGAGAAGACGACCCTTCAGGTATCCGCCCGGAGCGAAGCAGTCGCAGGGTGGTCCCTGCGTGCGACCCAGGCCGGGGACGCCGCCCTCGCCTTGACGGCCCGCACCGCAGTGGCCAGCGACGGCATGCAACTCACGCTGCCGATTCTCGAGGACGGTTTCCTCCAGCCCTCCGGTGCCTCCGGTCGAGTCGGAGATCTGCCCCTGACGCTCACGCTGGACCTGCCGTCGCCGCTGGATCCGGACCGCACGACGGTGGAGGTTCAGCTCGCCCCGGGCGTGGCCGCCTCGGTCGTCGGCGCCCTGCCCTACCTGATCGACTACCCCTACGGATGTGTGGAGCAGACCATGAGTCGATTTCTGCCCGCGGTGGTTGCGAGGTCTTGGTTGCGCGAGATCGGATCTGACGACACGGCCATCGACCAGGCGATCCTGGCGGCTTCGCGTCGCCCAGCGACCAGGAGCTCGGAACCTCCACCCACCCTCGATGCCGTCGTGAAAAGGAGCCTGAGTCAGCTTTCCGCTGCCGCCGCGGCTTCCGGTGATGGATTCGGATGGTGGCCCGGGGGAGAATCGGACGACTTCATGACTGCCTATGTCCTGCGCGGTCTCAGCGCTGCCCGCCGGGCCGGGATCAGCCTGCCTCCAGGTCTTGAGCAGGACACCCTCGACGCCGTTCTGTCGTCGCTTCCCGAGAAACGGTGGAACGGAGAGGATCCGCTGAATGCGGTCTGGCTCCTCTCGTCTGCGCTCGGTTCGGGGTTGTTGAAGGACAAGGGCCTCCAGAGCGCCCGGATCACCTATGAGCAGATCCACCTCCGCGCCGACCAGCTTCCCCCGGTCGGCATCGCGTTGCTGCTGCAGTCCGCCCACTCCCTCACGCGCAGCGCGGACATCCCGGCCCTGGTGCATGCGCTGGAAGCAGCCGTGCGGCGCCACTCGTCCGGCAGTCTCGGGGAGACAGCGGTCTGGGGCCAGCCCAGCGGCTATGCCCCCCATCTCACCGGCGTGATCGAGTCGACCGCCTTCTGCCTCGACGCCCTTTTGCTCGTCGATCCACGTCACCCGCTCATCGATCCCGCCGCCGCCGCCTTGCTGCTCAATCGCCAGAGTAATCACTGGTCAAATACACGCGACACCGCCCATGCCGCCCTCGCGTTGCTCGCCTACGCGCGAAACCGGGGCGATGCCGCCGGCGACGCCACATTTCGCGTCTCCATCAATGACCGCGCCCTCGACACGGTGACCCTGAAACGCGATTCCCTGCTGACGCCGCACCTCCTCCGCGTTCCGGCCTCGGTCCTGCAGCCGGGCCGCAACACCCTGCAGGTCACCCGCCTCCAGGGTCAGTCCATCGGCAACGTCACGATCACCGCCCAGAGCTGGGCCCGCGCCACCGCCGTGAAGCCCCTGGGCGACTTCCTCAAGGCCAGTCGCGACTACGCCCGGCTCACCCAACGCACCACGTTTATGGGTCGCTCCACTCCCACGCCGGAGCCCCTACCCGCCTCCGGCACGCCGGTCAATCAGGGCAAGATGCTGGAGTGCCGCGTGCGCCTCGAAGTTCCCCGGGAACTGGACTACGTCATGGTGTCCTGTCCCAAGCCGGGTGGCTCCGAACCGATCAATCCGCTGAGCGGGTGGGACGCCGTGCTCGTCGAAATCGCACCGCCAGAAGGAGCCCCGCCCTCCAGGGGAAGTCATGGTCTGGGCCGATCCGTCTACCGTGAGGAACACCCCGACCGCAGCGTCTTCTTCCTGCACCGCCTGCCGGCCGGCACCTGGGAACTTCGTTACACCCTGCGCGCCACCTTCGCCGGAGATTACCGCGCCCTCCCGGTCGTCGCCCAGGCCATGTACGCCCCGATCATTTCCGCCAACACCGACGCCCGCCGTCTGGTCATCCAGCCCGTTTCGAGCGAGCCGCCGTAGTTCGGCGAGGGGCACGGCGCGCCGGGCGGAGTGCAGCGCGGTCAGGCCCGCCGGGGCAGGGAAAGGGGAGCAGGGTGCTCGGAGTCGACTGGCCAACGGACGGGCGACGTCGCAGGTGGAGGATTCACCTGCAGTGGCTCGGTTCGACTCCGATCTCGGTCAAGTACATCCAAACCTACCGGTTCAACGCAGCGCCAGTTCGTATGACAGGAAGAATGCCCGGGGCTGCTGTGCCACCCGCGAACATAGGCGTCGCGGTCAAAGACATTTCGGACATTGAGATCAATGCGGTGAGCTGCTCTTCCGCGACGCCATTCGAAACCGACACCGGCATCCACCAGCGTGAAGCTGGGATGTTGCAGGAGGATGGGACGCTGGTCGCTGTCGCGGAAGGCGCTGCTATAGATTGACGCGCCCTGATGTCGAATCGCCGTGCGGAACGACCCTCCTTTCAGGCGACCAGCCGTGACGCGATACCCAGCAACGGCACCCAGGTTCTCACGCGGAGAACCATCCGGCGACACCCCCACCAGCGTACGGTTGGCTGGCTGCCCGTCCCGGGTCCAGCGGGCGTTGTTTCTCCCGTAGGCCAGCGTGAGCTGCAACGCCTCCGTGGCCCGCCAGACCGCGTCCAGCTCCCATCCCTGCGACCGCTGGTCTCCTGCCACCTGCGCCTGTGCCGTGCTCCCGGGCACCGGAATCGGTACGCCGGCGGAAGTGAACGCCGGCCGCGGAATCTGAGTCTTTTCAATGTCGAAATAGCCCAGCGTGAAGCTCAGTTTGCCTTCCCACGCGCTGGCCTTTACCCCGACCTCCTTGCCCAGCCCCTCCTGGTTGTCGAAGGCATTGCCATTCGCATCGCGCGGGTCGGTGTTCACCGCCTGCGGGAAGAAGGACTCACTGTAGTTACCATACACGGACACGGACTCGGTGAAGCGTCCCACCACCCCTCCTTGAAACGTCAGAGCCTCCGCCTCCGGCAGCGTGACTTGCACCGGATTCGCCACGAACCGGTTCTGACGCTTCACCGTGACTTCGTCATAACGCCCGCCGGCATACACATGCAGGCGTTCCGCGAAGAGCGACATGCGCTCGCTAAGCAGGACTCCCTGCGTCGTGTTGTGGCGGACCTGGTCGAGTTGCAGGATGGGGTACACCGTGCGATCGAGCACAAAGGCGGGGCGATCGTAATTGGGCTGGTCGATCATCAGCGGGGCCAGTGCCCGGCCGAGCGTCGTCTGATCGATCCGAAACGCCTGCCGGTCATAGGTCACCAGAAGCTTGTGGTCGGTCGAACCCAGGGAAAACTCCGCGAGCAGGTCGATTTGACTGATCAGGTTCTGCTGAATGGGCCGATCGACATAAGCCGCGCGCTGGTCAGCCGTGGTCCGGGTCACGGCGTTGACGTTGGCCCCGCCCGCAAAACTCGAAATGCGTTGATCCCGCAGCCACCACGCGCTCACCCATCGCAGCGAGAGAACGTCGTTGAAACGATGTGACAGGATGGAGTCGACGACGGTCGACTCGATCCGGTTGTAGGCATCCGGGCCAGCAAAGTTGACAAAGTCAAACCCGGCAAAGCCCGGCACCGCGTCGACGCCCAGCACGCCGAGGGGCCTCGCGGGCGCCGGACTCGGGGCGATCAGGATGGGCTGCGGCAGCACGTCGTTGACGTCGGACGACGTGCGTTCGAGCGAGACAAACCACCGCGTTCGCGGCCCTACCACGGCCTCAAGCGCCGCATAGGCGCCGCTCACTTTGTTCTCGGCGAAGCGGGCGGCGCGCAGCCGGTCCACCTCGGTGTAGGCGTCGATTCGCGCTGACACACGGCCCTCGGGGCTACCGTGGTTCGCAGAGACGGAGGCTCGTCGATAGGACTCCGATCCGACGGTCAGGCGGGCTTCATAACGGCGCTCCGGCCTCGGTCGCAGGGTGATTACATTGCGCAGCCCGCTGGGTTCGGTCTGTCCGTAGATGGCGGCATTGGCCCCCTTGATGATCTCGATCCGGTCGATGAACGCCGTGCCGAGGACACCGTTGTCCCGCACGCCGTTCCGGTAACCACTATTCGACTGCCGGATACCGCGGAGAATGAAGTTTCCCGTTCCGCTGGTCTGGCTGAAGGAACTCGAGTAGGCCACGGCGTCGTCGAAGTTCCACGCCTGAAAGTCCTTCATCAGATCGCGGGTCACGACCGAAACCGGGAATGGAATGTCCCTGATCTGGACGGCATAGCGCGTGCCGGTCGCCTGTTCGGAGGCGAGGTAGTCGTTGCCGCGCTGGGTGGTGACGGCAAAGGGATCGAGTACAACCTGCCCACCCGGCTCCGCCTGGCCATCCGGAGCGGGGTTAGCACCGGGTTGCGGCACGGGCCCGCGCACGGCTTGGGCGGACAGGGGAAGATTGATGGCAAGCAGGACGACGAGGGCCGCGCACTTCAACGCGGATCCGCGGAGGGTGTCTTGAACAGGGAGGGAGTCGTGGCAATTCATGGCAGGATGGGTTGGGAACGGACAAAGCAGTGGCTGCCGGCGCAGGCGCCGGCTCGGTGAAGCGGATGCATTCACGGTGGCATGCCCACCTGGCGGGCATGCCACATCAAGGCTCAGGGACTCAGCTCATCGAGAGGTCGCAGGGGATTGCGCAGTTCGACCGTTTCGCGGTTCAGGCCCGAGGGACGAGACCATAGCACCCACGCCGCCACCGGTTCGGGCAAACCAACGTCCCGCGCTCTGAGGCGTTCCGCAAGAGGACCCGTCACATAATTGACCGCGATCGAGGTCGCCGTCGCCCACTCCGGGGCGGGGTCAACCACCCGAGAACCAAAACTCAAGGCGAGGAGGGAGAGGGCCTCCTCCGCATTGTTGGTTCCATAGGTGACCAACTCCGCGGCGAGATTGTCCAGGCCTCTCCGCAGGGCCTGTTCCACGCGGGGGATCGATGGATCCTTCGCGAACTGGAGCGCAAGCAGGTACTCTGCCATCTGGGCGCAGAGAATGGCGTGATACTGAATCTTGGCGTTGTGCTGATCAAACCAACGGCCATTCGGCAACTGACCCACCATGACACCGTATTCAAAGACGTTACGGGCATCCTCCAGCCAGGCACGATCACTGGTGGCGCGATACAATCTGGAAAAGAGCAGACCCGAGAATCCGTTATAGTTGAAATTCGGCGAATACAGGCGTGGCCGGGCCCAGTGGCCTGCCCGCAATGCCGCCTCCAAGTAACGTCGCTCACCGGTAAGTGCGTAGCCGTGGATCAACACCGCTCCGCACATGCCATTGTCAAAATTCAGACCTCCGTCACCAAGGTCCTCCACCACCCAACCACGCTCGACCATGGCCAACCCTTGGTTCCGTCCCCGTTCCACGGCCGCCGCAGCCGCCTGGCGCAGGCCGGGGCCCGTCGGGTCGTACGGATAACCAAACGCTCCGCTGGGCGTCTGCGCGCCCACGAGGTAGTCGAGCCCCTGCCGGGCCAAACGCAGGAGGGAACCCTCCGGGTCGAGGCCCGCCTCATGCGAGTGCAGCAGCGCGCGTATCTGACGCTCGCTGACACGGAGTCGGGGCACCTTTCCTCCCTCCCCCGGGGCCGTCTCCAGTCGTCTCGCCTGGTCCCAACCCCAGCGCCCCTCCTGCGTGGACACCGCCGCGAGCCAGACGCTCACCACGCGCTTGGCGTCGGGTTGCGATGGGTCGATGGGCTGACCATAGGCCGGCCGTTCTTCCGGGACTCCGACAAAGCGCCCCATGGACTCGATCAGTTTGTCCCGCGCCAGACGCTGCTCGCCTTCCGAACGCGCCCGCATCGCACGAACAAACGCCTCCATCCACGGGCGGAGTTCACGGACCCTCTCGGGCGGCATCTTGCCTGGCCACTCTTTGGGCGAGAAAGCGGCGGCATCGAAGCGTGCTTCCGCGCTCTGCGCGGGCACTTCGACGGAGCACAGAGCCGTCCAGACCAATCCCGCGACCAGTCTGCCAAGCCACCGTTTTCTCGAGAGCGGGACGTCGCGATCATGCGCGACGGACGTTTTTCGGGGATCAATGGATTTCATGAAGAACGCTACGAAAGAGGGAAAGGGTCGATTCAATGTCGGCCGGCGTGACCGCCGCCATCAGGCACAGCGAGATTCCGGAGCCATCGCGTCGCACGAGCACACCCCGTCGCACACAGCCGGCGACGAACTGACGGACACGACGCGCCTGGTCATCGGCTGGTCCATTGAAACCAAAGCGAATGGCCGGAGCCTGCGCGCCCACCCAGAGGTCCGCCCCGGTGTCCACACTCAGGTTGACAATGCCCTGCTGGAGCAGGGAGGCCTTACTCTGAAGCTCCTCAAGGATTGGCTGCTCGCACAGGATCTCCAAGGTCTCCAACGCGGCGACAATCGCCAGGGCGTCACTCGCATAGGTCGAGCTGATCCAGTTGTCCTTCATCGGTTCCATCAACCGCGCGCAGCCGACCAGCGCACTGAGGGGCATGCCGTTCGCCATGGCCTTCCCGATGCAGGTGAGGTCGGGAGTAACTCCAAAGCGGGCCTGGGCGCCACCCAGCGCCCAGCGGAAGCCCGTAATGACTTCATCAAAAATCAAGGGGATTCCGCGCCGTGTGGTTTCGTCGCGAATACCCGGCAGAAATCCCGGCGCCGGCTCGGTCCCGTAGGCCGCCGGCGTCAGAATGACGGCTGCCCAACCTCCGGGCTGGGAGTCAAGCGCGACGCGGAAGGCCTCCAGATCATTGAAGGGGAACTCCGTGATCAATCCGCGCTGTGCAACCGGAATTCCGGCCGGCGACCGCACCACCGCCCACCAGTCGTGCCAGCCGTGATACCCGCAACACAGCACCCGCTCGCGCCCGGTGGCCAGCCGGGCCACCCGGATGGCGGCCGATGTCGCCTCGGCTCCGGTCTTGAACAGGCGCACCTGTTCGGCGCTCGGCACCAGCTTGGTCAAGACCCGCGCCAGCTCCACCTCACACGGATGCGGCAGGGAGAAGAGAAACCCATCACGCAACTGGCGCGCCACCCGGTCATCGATCCGATCCACCGCGTATCCCAGCAGGACCGCACCCAGCGCCGCGATGTAATCGAGGTAGCGACGCCCCTCACGATCGTAGAGCCAGGCTCCCTTGCCTCGAATGACATAGGGCGGAAAGTGGTCCGCATCGAGAAAGGTCGTCACCCGCTTGCTGATGGTGTGCGTGCCTCCGGGAATCAAGTGGAGCGCCTCGCCCCAGAGATCACGGTCGGAATGGGAGGGTGTCATGGAAGGGAAGATAACGGTGTCGCTGAGCCCTGGGAGCGGCGCATGGCCCAGCCTCCCGCAAGCAGCAGCAGTGCGCAGACACAGGTGACCACCCGGTGCGGAGTCGTTTGCGGCACGAGAAGGAGGGCGAAAACCAAAGCGCCGACCCACAGCATGAAGGATCCCATCAGACGAAGGGGCGGCGGGAGCGCCGAGTTCGCCGGCACGGGCACCCGGGGGTGACGCAAGCGCTCGACGAAGGCCTCCTGCTGCCTTCGCTCCTCCCCGGTAAGCGGCAACCATCCGCTGGCGAGCAGCACCACCCCGGCCAGTGCAAAGCTGATCGGCACCTCGATTTCGAAGGGCAAGGGTGCGATCCGGCCGAACACCGGGTACGCGGTCTTGTTGATGAGCCCAAACAGAACGCACGAAGCCATGGCCACCAGCGCGGACCAGCGCTTCATTCGAGGGACGATGAGAGCGAGTAAGAGAGGGGCAATGACCGGCACCACCACCAGTGCCACCAGGCTCTGCGCCAGCGCAAAGAGCCCGGTCGCCGTCCTTGCCACAGCGATCGCCACCGCGATCGCCGCCGCACCCTGTACGAGCACCGCGATGCGTCCGGCCGCGATTTGTTCAGGATCCGTCGCCTTGGGCCGGACAAATCGCCGGTAGAGATCATTGACGAAACTGGCTGAGCGGACGCTCCAGGAAGTACTCAGGGTGCTCATGGTGGCGGACAGCATGGCGGCCACCACCACGCCCACCAAACCGGGGGGCAGCAGCAGCGCCGCAATGCGTCCGTACACGCCTTCGGCCACGGCGGAATCAGTCGGCGGACCGATCTCGTCGGAGTAGAGGACGCGCGCCAGGAAACAGGGACCGAGCAGGAGAAAGGCGTGAGGCACACTGAATCCCAGCGAAAGCAACGCCGCCTTGCGCGCATCCCGCTCCGTCGGCGTACACCCCATGCGCTGAATGATGCCCCAGTCGCCGTTGTAATCGAGCAGGTAGGTAAACCAAAAGACCAGCAACCAGCCCCAGCCATGGGCGGGGTTGCTCCCGGGGAAGGTCGCGTAACCTTCCGGAATCCGCGCCAGGAACGTCGCCACACCCACGTCCACAAACAGGGTCCAGGCCGAAAGCGCCAGCAGGCTCACCGCCGCCAGCAGCAAGACGACAAACTGAACAAAGTCGGTGACAATCACCGCCCAGAGGCCGCCCAACAACGTGTAAGTCAGGACAACCACACCGCACACCACGATTGTAGGAACGAGCGGTGCGCCGGTCATGCCCTCGACAAACTTGCACATCGCGTAGAGCCGCATGCCGCTTGAGAGGAAGGTCTGACTGATGCCGAAGACTGAAAACACCGTCCGCGTAGAACCGTTGAACCGGGCCTCAAGGTACTCGGGCGGGGACATCAGGTTGAGTCGGTGCCAGCGACGCGAGAAATACCCGGCCGCCACCAAGAACGCCAGCGCCGGACCGGTTTCCAGCAGCAAGGCAGTCAGGCCCTCGGCATAGACGAGCGACGCCACGCCAACAAAGGTGTAGGCAGTGAAGTTCGACATGTACATCGAGATGCCGGCCGCCCACCACGGCACCGCATTTCCCGCCTGAAAGTAGTCGGCGGACGACTTCATGAAGCGGGAGTGATAGCTTCCGGCCGCCGTGATCAGCACCAGGTAAACCACCACCACCGAAACGATGACCCAGACGGAACTGCTCATGGTCGCGTCCTCACGTTCCGTTCCAAAAATGCCCGCGCATGACCCCCCATCAGTGCCTCGCGTTCACCCGCGACGAACTCTCCCGCCTCAACGCGCAGCACAGGCGACCAGCGATCGGTGAACGGAGTCATGGTTCCGAATGCAAACCGGTGCGCGCCAAACCGGGCTTGCTCCCGCACCAGGTCGTAACTGTTGGGTCCCGCCACCCCGCAGGTGGTGGCCCGCGTCGTATCAAAGAGAACGCGGGCCCGTTTGAGGATATCCACGGCCTCCGGCGTGAGCTGTTCAAAGATGGCCTGCAGCACCATGCAGCGCAAAGCGGGAAAGGGCGCGATGGCGCGGGCGACAGCCTCGAGCCGCAGCTGCTCCGTCTCGGCCTCGACCACGCGACTGTCCAACCACGAGCGGCCGCGCGCATCGATCATGCGCAGGGAGAAGGCGACCGGCGCGTTCCGCTCCTCGGCCCGCCGCAGCAGGGCGGCAAGATCGGCGGAAGCAAGGCCGTAATCATGATACTGCGGATACAGCCTGAACCCCAAGAACCCCTGATCCAGGCAGCGGTCGAACTCATCAGCCCAACCCGGATAACTGGGATTCACCACCGCCAGCGGCCAGAGGCGCTCGCCCGCCGGGCCGGCGGCCTTCCGCCACGCCAGCAGTTCGTCATTGGCCGCGCGCGGGTGGACGTAAAAGAGGCCGTGCAGGTTGGAGACCACGGCCGCGTCGATGCCGAGCGCGTCCATGCGGACCAGCAACGAGCCGGGTGTCGCGTCGGGCAGGGGCCGGAAAGGCCAGTGGCCCAGGTGGGCGGAGATATCAATGCGCATGGAGCCCCCGCTGCCGAAGCAGTTCATTGATATTCCCGGAGAAGACGCGCTCGCGTTCGAACTCGGTGAGATTAGCGGAAAGCACTTTGCCGACGCCTGCCTCAAAATTCATATCCGTTCCGAACAGAACCCGGTTTGACCCGAGGGTACGCACGGCAAACTCCACCATACCCCGCTCGCTCACACTTCCACTGGTATCGACCCACACCGAGGGCGTATCTCGAAGCGCAAGGCAGGCCTGTTCCCAGTCCCCGCCTCCGCCAATGTGTCCATGGATGAGAACGGCTTCGGGGTAGCGCCCCGCCAGTTCGACGAGGTCCGCGGCGGTGGTGGTGGTGCGGGGTTCCGTCGTGGCCACCCCGGGTCGCACGAACGCGAGGTCCGCCCGGGCATGCCACAGCAGGGGTGCCCGGTGCGCAATACAGAGCTCGACCAACGGGAAATACACCGGGTCGCTGGCCTTGGCATAGGTGTAGAGTTCGCCCAGTCCCCACATCCCCTCGCCCAGACAGCGCTTCACTTCTTCGCGGGCAGCCTCTGGATACAGCGGATTGACACAGCACTGCCCGATCAGCCGGTCGGGGTAGGCCCGCACCGCCTCAAGCACCTGAGCGTTGGCAGCAGCCACGTGCGACGGCTGCGGCCCACTCGGGATCGAGATCGCCAGCCGCTCAACCTGAAGCTGGTCCGCGGCCCGCAACAGCGCTTCGGTCGGCAAACGCAGGGACGGGCCGAACCCGAGGTGCGCATGGGCATCGACCTTCCGATAGCGCCCCGCTATCGCCAGGACCTCCCCGCCGAGCGGCCCGGTTGCAGCGACCCGCGCCTCCGCGCCGGGGGAAGCCTGCGCCCCGTGGAGGGCGCCGCGTGCTCCGAGCACGCCCGCGAGTCCCGCCCCCATCGTGGAGAGAAAGTCTCGCCGGCTCCGGCGGGGAACGGCGTGCTCCCCGCTCCCCCGAGGCAAACGGGACTTCTGTCGTACAGAGGTGGACATGCCCCCACCGTAACCGAACGCCACCTCCGTTTCCCATAGGCGATGCGGCCTAGAACTGTGCAGAAACGCAACCGAACCCGCGATGCCGTCACATAAATCGGATGTACTTGCGGAGCTTGCGATGGGCCCGCGTGTCCGGTCGTACCACCGCCTCCTCACCACCCGTCGCAACCGGCTCGCGGTAAAGGGGAAGCTGACTCTTGCGCCACATGGCGGGAGGCACCTTGAAATGGGCCTTGAAGGCGCGGCACAGTTCGCTCGCGCTGGCAAAACCACAATCGCTGGCGATGTCGTCCAATCGGACCGTCGACGCGCCCATGCGCTTGACCACGCGCTCCATCTGCAGATGACGAAACGCCCGCTTGGGGCTCTGCTCCCGCACTTCCCAGAAGAGTCGCCGCAGGTAACTGGGAGAAACGTGCAGAGCCCGGGCCACCGCCTCCACCGGGGGATTTTCGGCCAGCCGCGCCTCATACCAGGCCAGCGCCGCCGTGACTTTCGCATGCGCCTTCCGGTGGAGCGGCTGGATACGCTCGGTCTGGCGGCCCGCGAGCACCATCAGGCTCAGTTGCAGCATCACCCGGTGGGCGACCAGCTCGCTGACCGAGGTGGGTTCATCGTGGTGGGGCTGAAGTTCCAAGGCGAACCTCTCGATTTCCCGGGCCTGGCGGGCGCTCAGCGGAATCTCCAGAAACCCACGCTCACGACTCAGGGTCGTCACCTGGTCGGGCAGAAAGGCGAACTGGAAGGCCGCCACCTTGCAGGGGGCGGCTTTCTCTCCGACCCAACCGTGCCGGTGCTCCGGCGGGAACACCCACAGCGTCCGCGACCGCAAGCGGGGCATCGCTTCCTCCGTCATCACGGGCGCCGCCCGCCCCTGCAGCACCGCATACAGCTCCCAGTCCACCCGCCGCGAGTGTGCCATGGGATGGATACCGAAATTCCGGAGCCCAAGCGCCAGATACCGCAACATCCCTCCACCTTCCCCGGGACCACGTGCTTGGCAAGCGCAGAGCGCCCCGATCGTATAAGCGATCCTGCCTATTCAAGGTGCGTTTTTGCCAAGCCTTACGCCGAACACACCCTCAGTGCAGCGCCGGGGTGAGTCCGGGCGGGTGCACAAGAGGCCGCAAAACTGGGTTCGTGGTTTCCTTTGCCCGGGCGACCCGCCCTAAAGCTCTCTCTCGGAGGAACCCTCTTCCCAGGGGGATCCCTCGTTATTCACTTCAGAATCGGCCACTTAGGCCGATAGGACCCAAAACCTCCTTCCCATGAAGTGCTCCCTGCCCCTGCTGTCCGTGCTGCTTCTCGGAGTCGTCGCGACCTCAATCCGCGCCCAGGCTCCCGCTGCTTCCAACGACGCCGCCAAGATTCATCCCTACACGCAGCAAATGACGGCCGAGTGGCTGGCCCGCCTCGACAAGGCGGAAGCCGTCTCCAAGCCGGGGGGCAGTCCCGAGGCGGCCAAGCCGGTCATGGAGGAACTGGAAACGTTCTTCGCGGAAAAGAAACAGGTGCTGGAGCGTCACCCCGATTTTAAGAAGCCGCTGCTGCGGCAGATTCTTCTCCGAATCAAGTTGGCGAAGATCACGGCGGTCAGCGGACTCGCGGCAGCCGAGAGGGGTCTCTCGCGCCAGGATCCGGCGTTCTTCAACGGAAAGGGCGGCGCCTATGAACAGCTCGCCCAGGCCGACGCGCTGGTGGAGGCCGTGGCCAGTGTTGTGGGCAAGGAACAGCAGGCCTACACCGACCTCGCCGCTTACGTCGCCCAGGTTCGCACCAAGGTCGGCGAAAAGGCCGCCAAGGTCACCGTCGGCGGCGTCGCCGTCGTCAACACCTCCGGCGCCAAGGTCCATCCCTTCACGCAGCAGACGTTCGAGACCTGGCTGAAGAACCTCGAGGCCGACCAGGCCATCGCCGCCGGCTCCGAGCCGCTGGACAAGAAACTAAAGGAACTCGAGGGTGGTTGGAGCTGGTACCGCTCCAACGAGGCCGAACTGCGCAAGCACCCGGGCTACGCCCAGGCCGCCGGGCGCATGCAGGCGCAGCAACTGATGCTCGGCGAGCTCAAGGTCCAGAAGGCCGTCGCTTTCGCCCAGCAGGGACTGAAGGAACTGAATCCCAACATGTTTTCCGAATCGTCCGGCACCTACCAGCAGCTGAAGGAGGCCGAAGGCCTGCAGCAGACGTGCGCCAAAGCCGAGAGTAGCGACACCGCCGCCTGCGCCAAACTCGCCCAATCCATCACGGACGCCCGCGCCACCGTCCTGAAATTGACCAATGACTACAAGAAGATCGCCGCGGAAAAGTACCGCCTGCCCCCGGAACGCTACACCGGCGGGGACAAATCCGACTTGAAGAAGCGCGTGCTCGCCACGTGGAAGGAACTCTATCCCGACGACAAGGTCCTCGGCGTGCGTTTCCATCGCGAGGACTGGGAGCGCAAGAAGGAGAGCAATTTCAACAACGGCACCTGGTATCACTATGACAACTCCGTGCTCGTCGTCTTTGTCGTGGTGAAAACCTCCGCCGACTTGGCCACGGTCTATCCCGCCTACGTCAACAAAAACAACCAGAGCAACGCCCTCAAGATCGGCGCCGATACGAAGGGCAAGTCCTACATCCAGGACGACATGCTGCTCAAGAACGTGGATCTGTAGCGCCAGCGCCAGCGCCAGCCCAGCGGGGCTGGAAGTGCGAAGTTCGAAGCGTGAAGTGCGAAAGCAGTCAAGAAGAGTGGCTGCGGCTTTAGCCGCATGGTTTTAAGAGGCGGCTGATGAACCTTGCGGATTGGGTTTCGGCGAAGGGCGTTCCCGCCGTCGCGGGATCGACGCCGCGGGGGCGCACCCAGCACCACGGCGCCGGGTGGTTTGGATTCAACGCGGTGTGACCACTTTGGGTCGGTTGGAAGTTCAATGCCAGGCGTGCATCGCCCGGACTTACTTCACCGCGCCGAGACTGCGAAGGGAAGCCTCTAGCCGGTGGTCGTCATCGCCGAGGTAGCCGACGAATCCTTCGACGATCTTTCCCTCCCGATCAATGACATAGAGCGTCGGGATGCCGGAGACTCGATAGAGCTGGCCGGCAATGCTGGTGGCGCGGTCCTTGCCGGCCGGATCAAACAGTTTTGTGAACGCATACTTGGCGTCATTGAGCGGCACCCAGCGATCGAACGACGCGCGGTCATCCCACACGCACACGCCCAGCCAGACCACGTCGCCTGCCGTCGCCTTGGCCACGGTCTTCTGCACGTGGGGCATCGATCGGATACAGGGAATGCACCACGTCGCCCAGAAATCCAGGACGACAATCTTGCCCCGGTAGTCCGAAAGTTTGACGAGAGCTCCGTCCCGGGTCAGAGCCGTGAATTCAGGGGCCACCGAACCCCGCGGCACCAGCTTGTCGTCCTTGGTCGACGCCGCCGCCCGCACGGGCGCTTTCACCACCTGCGCCACCTTGTCCGTCGGTTGAAACTCCAGCCGGGCGCCATCCATCGAGGTCGACGCCTCATACGTCCGCTCGCCGACGCGAATGGGCTTGGTCGCATCAAACACCTCCACGGCGCCGAACTCACCGTCACCATCCACATCGACCAGCAGCGTGACCGTGCGCACTCCCCGCTGGGTGAAGGGAGCGGAAAAGTCCGAGGCCCCCGCGATCGAGAAATCGCCTTGGGCGCCGGACTCCACCAGCGCGACCCGGACGGATCGTCCCTCTATCGCCACGCTTCCCGTACGAACGGCCGCGGTGCGGGTGAAGAGCCCGTCCGCGCCGCCCGCCTTGTCCGCTCCGAAAAGCAGCATCAATCCGTACTCGGCGGTCGACGTCTCTTTGCCACCCTCACCCCAGGAGCCGCGCACGGTCGTGAAGTGCGGACCGACGCGCGCTCCCTTCAGGTTCTTGCCGACGTTCTGCCACACGCCGTCCCCATCATCGCTGAGGTCGCCATTCTGGTTGTGATCGATGTAGATCCGGTTGTCGGCCCGACGATCGTCAGGTGCCCGGTCCACCACCACCCAGGTGCCGGACCGCGGGCCGTTCCCGATCACGATCCGGCCATACCACGGAGTCCCGAGGTAAGCCGGCTCACGCGCGATTTCAGCCGGACGCTGCGGCGAAAACTCCACCGTGTGCCCGCTGCGCGGCATCACGCGCCCCGAGAGCGAGCCCGTCATGGTCAGCGCCTCCGTATCCATCTCCAGGCGAGCAACGGCACCGGCCGCGGTCAGCGAGACCGCAGCCCCCACCATCCAGCCGGCGAACGCAAGGGCGAGGCGTGAGCACATCATGGCGCGGGCACTCAGAGGTTCTTGCGGACCGCAATCGACACATACCGCATGCGGGGATCGGAATAGCGGCTGTAGAGGCCCGACGAATTCCACGGCGGCAGACGATCAAAGAGATTCTGCACATTGAGCGTCCACTGCGTGCCGGTGAACCAACTGCGCCAGCCGCGTTCGGCGTTGCTATAGGGAATCTTGTAGGCCAACTGGAGGTCCCAAACGAGATCGCTGTTGATCCGATCACCGTCCACACCCGTGCCGGTCGGGAACTGGGTCGAGGCCACCGTGGTCCCGGTCTTGTAGGAGTGAGTGTACCGCGCGGAGATTCCGGCGGTCCACACGTCGCTGTTCCAAAAGATCGACGCGCCCCCGCGCCACTTCAGGCCACCCTCGGTGGTCTCCACCGTGTTCACAGCAGGGACGACCGGGGTGATGGCAGTGAGAAACTTGTTCGTGAAGGTAGCATTTCCCCGCAGCGAGAACTCCCCGATCGACTTAGTCCGGATGGTGTAAACCAGTCGGGTGTCGAATCCATCGGTCTCAATCGAGGAAATGTTGATTGCCCGTGTGTCTGCTCCCGTGACGGGACCGGCGTAGTTGGCCGGATCACCCGCCAGTTTGGGTCCACGGAAGACGCGCTCAGGAAAGAAGGCCTCGTTCTCGAGCAGCTGCGCGAGCGTCGGGGTGCGGATGGCGTCCACCTTCTTCGTGTTCCAGTAGTCGACGGTCAAACGAAGCCCGGGAGCAAACCGCGGAGTGAAAATCACGCCATAGCTTTCCGACGTGGAGGTTTCTGGCTTCAGGTCCGGATTGGGTCCGGCCGAATTCGTCAGGGGGGCCGTCACCGAGAGGTTTCCCCGCCGTGGATCAACAAAGGTAAAGGTGTTGGAGATGGTCGTCGCAAACGTGTAGTCCGAGAGGAACAGGCTGCTCTGCTCGGGAGGGAAAAACCCTTCGGTGTAGGCGGCGCGGAATGACACGTCCCGGTTCACCGTCAGCTTGATGGCGGCGGCGGAAGTGAAGGCGGACTTCGAATCGTTGGCGCTCTCATGACGACCGCTCAGATTCAGGTCGAGCGCCTGCACCGGCAGGGGGCTCCACTTGCGGCTGAGCAGCGGCACGATCATCTCGCCAAAGACGGCATCGGTGCGGCGGCCCTGCTTGGTGAAGAGAATGTCGCGCGAGAGGTTGTCCCGCCCGCCCATGATTTCGATCAGGGCCGGCGCGATTTCATAGGGACGCTTGCCCTCGTACTGCCACCAGTAGGCCTCGGCACCGAGGGAAGCCTTGATTGTGCCCGCACGCCAGTCGTAGAGGTCACCCGTTGTCCGGGCGATCAGGTTGGAGGCGTACTGCCAGTAGCGCTGGCGTCCGACGGCGTTGAAGTAGTCCTCATTGACGCTGTTCGCGACCGGGTACACGTCGTGGTCGGAGAGCAGATTGTACAAGGCCCAGCGTTGCGGGAAGGTCGCGGCATTGGTGGTCGTCCCATAGACGGAGGCCAGGATGATATTGTCGGCGCCAATCTGGGAATCGCCTTCGATGACGGTGACTTCCGAGGTGCCATCGAGGGTCCACTCCCACTTCTCGTTGAACTTGCCCTTGAGTCCGGCCACCACGCGATAGGAGTCGCGCACCATGTCGGTCTGGCTGTCGCGCAGATCGGTGGGCAGCACATTGACGATCACGGAGCGACCCACAAATCCAGGGGTCACGCCGGTGCGGAAGGGATTGTAGGGATGCGTCGCCGACATCGTGTAGCTCGTGCCCGTGCCGAAGAACTTCGGATTGTGGATGTCCTGGGTGTTGCGGGTGGCCGAGCCTTCGAGGTAAAGGGTCACGCGTTCGCCAAACAGCTTGTGTTCAGCGGTGGCGCCCAGGCTGAGCATCGTCGACGGCGTGTAGATGAAGTTGTCCTCGTACCGCTCGTAGCTCGGCGTGAACTTTCCGGCCGTGGCGGCGAAAGAGGCCGGCGTCAGGGCGTTGGCCTGGGCGGCCGTCAAGCCGGCCGGAATGGCCGCATAACGCACGCCGGTGGCGCCGGGAATGCCCAGGTCCCCGGTGGCGGCGCTCAGCCGGATCATGCCGGGCATCTGGGTGAACGTACCAATGGCGGTCTCGGTTGTCATCCGCGCCAGCGCACGGTCGAGCAGCGCGGTGCGTTGCGCGAAGGAGAGCGGGCCGCGGTTGCGGTAGCTGACGGTGACGGTTCCGGTGGTCTTTCCATCGAACATGGAAAACCCGTGCATGTAGCTGGCGCTCCACTCATTTGAACCGCCGCGCGTGCTGGTGCCGTAGGAGAGCGACAGTTCGCGTCCCTGGTAATCCTTGCGCAGGATGACATTGATGACACCGCCAATGGCCCCGCCGCCATACATGGCGGAACCCGAGGTCGGAAGAATTTCAATACGCTCGATGGCGCTGACCGGGATGCGGGTCAGATCGCCCGAGGCATTGCCGACCAGATTGGGAAACGAGGCGCGGGCAATGCGGCGCCCGTTGATCAGCACCGTCGTCTGCAGGGAGTCGAATCCGCGCATGCGCAGGTTCGACGACAGGCTGCCCGACCCGACAATCTGCACCGTTGACGCCTCCTGGTTGGGCGTGCCGTAGGTGGAAATCTCGGGGACATTGCGGAACACCTCCTCGATGTTGCTCGAGCCCATGCGCTCGATGTCCTGGCGGGTGATGACATTGTAGGCCAGGGGAGCGTCGATGTCGGTCGGCAGCAGACCCTTGTTGATCAAGCCATCCATGCGTGTGCCAGTGACCTCGACCGCAGCCAGCTTCGTCGTGGTCGAATCAAGGGCCAGCGGTCCCGGGCGGTCGCTTTGTGGACTTGCCTGCGCCGCCCGAAGGCCGTTTGGGTCGGAGATCCGCATGACAACAAATGCTCCGCTGGACGGATCCTGCTTCGCCCGAACCGCAGTGCCATCAAGCAGGCGGTCCATGGCCTCGGACGGCGAGAAGTCGCCACGAACGGCGTTCGTGCGCACGCCGGCCGCAACCTCCGGGGTGAAGACCACCTCACGTCCGGACTGGGATGAAAATTGGCGCAGCGACTTTTCCGCCTGATCAGCGGCGAGATCAAAGGACTTCTTGCCCGCCTCGGCAGCCCAGAGGCTGGAGACGGTCAATAGGATTGCAAAAAGCCAGCGACAAGCGCCGGCGGCGGTCAAGGAAGCTCGGGTGCGGTCCCGGGTAGTCAGTTCCATATGGAAGGGAGACGCGCCACGTCGTCCGACTACCCAAGCGAACTTTTATTTTTCTCGCGACGCGGTGCCTGAGATCCCCCGGCACGACCTCACCGGGTTGACACCAGCACGATCGCGCCGTCGGCGCCCCGTTCGGCGACCACACCGTAGGACGTATCAAGAATCTGGAGCAACACGGTTACATTATCGGCGCGCAGGGTGCCGCTTAAGGTCAGCCGGCCCAGCCGGGGATCGGCATAGGAAAGCCGGGATCCGCTATGCAAATTGAAGGCCGGAATAATTTCCGACAAGGGAGTTGCATTCATCTCCAGCCACGGCACGCGCCAGGCGAGGCGGTCGTTCATCTCCTCCGCCGCAACGGTTAGCGCCGCCGGCAGGACCTTCTGGGTCGTGGAGGTATCAACCGTCACACGTTCACCCGCCTTCACCATGACACTGGGCGAAGAAGCGACCGCCAAGGGAGGGGTTTCGCTTTCGGGGGCGGGCGCGGATACGATGGCAGCGGCGACGGACGGGGCGGCTTCGACCGCAACCTGGCCCTCGGTGACCAGGACTTCCACCCGCGTCGGCTCAAGTCCAACCGAGAAGGCGGTGCCCACGGCTCTGACTTCGACGCCACGGGCAACGACGACAAACGGACGCGACGGATTCTTGGCGACTTGGAAATGCGCCTCTCCCCGGTCGAGCACCACGCGACGCAGCGCCGGGCTGAAGTCGACCGTGACGGACGCGCCCGGTTTGAATTCAATGACGGACCCATCCGGAAGCGTCTGACGCTCGGGCGACGACACCAGCGCGCGCCCGGTCTCCATCGGTTCGCTCGGGGCAACAGCGCTCCTCTGCCAGACCCACAGCAACGCCATCAGCGCCAGCATCGAGCCACCGGCCAGACTGAGTCGCCGCACGCGTCGGCGACGCACACAGGCCTTCATCTCGCACTCCACGAGGTCCGCCGCGTTAGCCACCCGCGCCCAGTCCAACGGGTCAACCCGCGGTGAAGCACCCGGGTTGCGAGACGAAGGCGAAGAAGAACTGCGGTCCATGGTCAGAAGGATTCGATCCCGCGATCGCGGAAAAACTGCTCACAGCGTTTCACGCCGAGCCCGACGTGGTTCGCGACGGTTTTTTCCGAAAGTCCGAGTTGGTCGGCGACATCTTTTTGCGAAAAGCCTTTGATTTTGTGAAGAAAGACCACTTCCCGACACCGGGTCGGCAAACTCGCGAGGGCCTGGCCGACCAATCGGCTCCGGTCTTCGCGGGTCAGTGAATCAGCGGCAGTGAGTCTCTCTTCTACGACGGACAAGCCGTCCAAACTACCCAATGCATCGATGGGCGAGGCCTGTGTGTGGCGGACCGTGTCGAGTGCCAGATTGCGGGCGATGCGAAAGAGAAAGGCCCGCGCCGACCGGATCGGCTGCGCCGCTCGTGTGCGCCAGATGCGCAGGTAGGATTCCTGCACGACGTCCTCCACGTCGCGCACCGCCGGAAACGAACCTCTCAGGTATCCGCGCAAGGCGCGATCATGCGGCAACACCTCTTCGGCAAACCAGCGAGCGTTGTCGGAATCAGGCGGACTCATGAGTCGGATACGCAGCAAACCTCACACCAAACGGCCGGAGTTGGGTCGGAATGCGGGAAACATGACGTGCGTCGGGGATCGCCAGAGCGGAAGCGGCGGCAAATTCGTATCGATCGAACCCATGCACACACGCAGGGGCTGCGTCACGCCAAATCCTTCTCGCATGGCTCGTCCCGCTGCCAGGCCGTGACTTAAGCGGCGCTGTGGTCAGCCTTGGGCCGGTTGGAGGCTCGACGCGAGCCACGCCAGCAAGGCGCAGCGCTGGTTGCACCCGCGGAAACCACGTGCCCCGGTCCCCTAGTGAACATCCGCTTTGCCCCTCGCCTCTCCCTTCGTCAGCGACGCGCAACCGGCGCCGACGGAGCGGCGCCTCCAGGAGTGTGACCTGCGGTCGGCTCGGTTGGGGGATCGTTCACCCCCCGGCGACCGCAGGTCGCTTCCGCTTGGCCACCCGCAGGGTTGACCCCTGGAGGGCGTCGCTCCGCCGACGCCGCGGGGACGCGCCCCGCGCCACGGCGCCAGGCGGTTTTCCTCCAACACCGTGCGCCAACCTGGGGATGGCTAAATGCACGACGCCAGGCCTGTCCGCAATTCGCAGCCCTTCATCAGTCGGGGACGTCGATCCGTCCCACCCTCGCCAAGACAAACGAGTTGCCACAACGACTGCAGGCTCTGACAACGTTCTCTGCTTTCCCCCATTTCCGCCCCGCCGCCATGCGCACCCTGATCGCTTTCGACAAATTCAAGGACAGCCTGACCGCCCCGGAAGCCTGCGCCCTGGCCGCAGGTGCGCTGGCCGAGCGGCGGCCCGGCTGGACGATCGAGTCGTGTCCCCTGGCGGACGGAGGCGAGGGTTTCTCCGACATCCTCACCCGGAGCGTCAGCGGACAGCGGCTCAACCGCGAGGTGACCGGGCCGCGCGGGGGTCGGCAGGCGGCCTCGTTTGGACTCGTCACCAGAGATTCAATACCCTCACCCGCCCGCACCCTGCTCGACCTGCCGGCCGTGCACGGCGCCGGCACCCAGGTCGCGGTGATCGAGATGGCCACCGCGAGCGGGCTGGCGCTGCTGTCCCCGGAACAGCGCGACCCCTGGCAGACCACCAGCCGGGGCACGGGCGAGCTGCTGCACGCGGCGGCGGAGGCCGGAGCCAGGTCCGTCCTGCTGGGCGTGGGCGGCAGCGCCACCCACGACCTCGGCCTGGGGGCGCTGGCGGCGCTCGGCTTTCGTTTTCTGGATGGCAACGGCGCACCCGTGGATCCCCCGGTCCCGGCGCACTGGGACCGCATCGTGCGCATCGAAGTGCCGCCGGGCCTGTCCCTGCCTCCCGTGGCCATCGCCTGCGATGTGACCAATCCCCTGCTCGGTCCGCGCGGCGCCGCCGCGGTCTACGGTCCGCAAAAGGGACTGCGCCCGCAGGATCTGACGCGGCTCGAGGCGTCCAGCCTGCGCCTCGCGGGATTGCTTTCCGACGCCTGCGGTCGGCCCGCCTCCCTGCGCGAGGTGCCCGGCGCGGGCGCCGCCGGGGGCATCGCCTTCGGGTTGATGACGGCGGTCGGCGCACGCCTGTTGCCCGGATTCGACCTCGTTGCCGCCTGGCTCGACCTCGAAGCGCGTCTGGCCCGCGCCGACCTCGTGATCACCGGCGAGGGTCGCTTCGATGAGAGTTCCCTCGAGGGCAAGGGCCCGGGCGCCGTCGCCGCCCGGGCACTCGCGCTGGGGAAGCCGGTGCATGTCTTCGCGGGTCAGGTGACCGCGGCGGGACGACCGGGACTGCACCTTCACGCCATCACGCCCGCGGGTCTGCCGCTCGCCCAGGCCCTGCGCGAGGCACCGGAGCGCCTGGCTCGCAGCGTTTCTTCCGCGTTCACCTCAGCCTGAACGCCCTCCACCCACCGGCTCGGTGCGCGCCGAGGGTCCGGCCGACCTCCGCGCAGGGGCTCCCCAGCGCGCCAGCGAGGCCGCCAGTTCCTCGCGGCGGATCGGTTTGGTGATGTAGTCGTCCATGCCCGCCGCCAGGCACCGCTCGCGATCGCCGCGCATGGCATTGGCGGTCACGGCGATGATCCAGGGCCGGAGCTCAAACGGCGGTGAATCGAATGTTCGGATACGCAGCGCCGTCTCCAAACCGTCCATTTCCGGCATCTGCAGGTCGAGAAGAATGATGTCGTAGGGTTGCCGCTGCACGGCCTCGATCACCTCGAGCCCATTGGCCACCACGTCCGCCCGGTATCCGAGCTGAGCGAGCATGCGCAGCGCCACCTTCTGGTTCACGGTGTTGTCCTCGGCGAGCAGGATGCGCTCGGTCCGGGCGGGCGGAGGCTCCACGGGCACCGCGACACCGGCGGGACTCGGGTGGTCCGGGTGCATTCCCGGCGGCGTCGCCGCCGGCAGCTCGGTCAAGTCGACGGTCAGGCGAAAGGTTGAACCCTGTCCGGCTTTGCTCTCCACCGTGATATCCCCGCCCATGAGACGGGCCAGGCGCTGGCTGATCACCAACCCGAGGCCGGTTCCACCGAAGCGCCGCGTGGTCGACGCATCCACCTGGGTGAAGGACTGGAACAGGCGGCCCACCGACTCCTCCGGAATGCCAATGCCGGTGTCACGCACCGAGAACATCAGACCCACCGGACCCGGTGACGGCTCCGCACGCGGGCACACCTGGGTCCGTTGCACGGATAGGAGGACTTTTCCGCGGTCGGTGAACTTGATCGCATTGCCCAGCAGATTGACGAGGATCTGGCGCAGTCGGGTTGGATCGCCCCGCACCTTCCGGGGAACGCCATCACCCCACTCGGACATAAGGTCCAAGGCCTTGGCCGCGGCCAGCGGCGCCACCAGATCCAAAGCCCCTTCGATGCAGTCCGGGAGGCTGAACTCCTCCTCCTCCAGCTCCAACCGGCCGGACTCAATTTTGGAAAAGTCGAGGATGTCGTTGATGATCGTCAGCAACGCGTCGCTGCTCTGCCGGATGGTCGCAACGAAGTCGCGCTGTTCCGCGGTCAGGCAGGTCGTCTCCAGCAGCGACGCCATGCCGATCACCCCGTTCATTGGCGTCCGGATCTCATGGCTCATCACCGCGAGGAACTGGCTCTTGGCAATGTTGGCCGCCTCAGCCGCTTCCTTGGCGCGACGCAGATCTTCCTCCACCTGCTTTCGGTGGGTAATATCCTGCACAAACCCCTCATAATAAATGACCTCACCGCGTTCATCCCTCACCGCACGGGCATGTTCAGAGATCCAGATGACATCACCGCCCTTGCGCCTCACGCGGTACTCCAGCCCGCGCACCTCGCCGGACTGCTCCATCAGGCGCTTGAACTCCCCTCGCACTCCGGGATCCACATACACGCTGCGCGAAATGTCCTGCACGCTGGCCATCAATTCGGCCGGTGAATCGTAACCGTAAAGTTTTGCCAACGATGGGTTTACAAGAAGATAGCGCCCGTCCGGCGTCGACTGGAAGATGCCCTCGACTGCATTTTCCACGATGCTGGCGTAACGTTTGACCGGGGACTGCATCAGCAAGGCGGCGGCGGCGCTGCGGGCGGGTGAGTCGGGACGGGTCACACGTGACGCATGCAAGTGAAATGCCAGAAACCGCCCGAGTGGGTGCAAATTGCATTCCTTCGCCAGATTATGGCTTCCTTTACATCCTGGCCATAAAGTGAAACCAAGCCGGTGCTCGATTTCGCCCCAAGCAGCCAAAAATGATCACGGCCATCGCTATTCGGCGACGCGGAAGACGCGCGGAGCGGCCTCGATCCCGGGTCCCACAGGTAGGGATCTGAGTCCCATGGTTTTTGTTCGTAGTCGGTGCTGGGCTCCGATTGATCGAGCGCGCCTCTTCATGACGTTCGTTTTCCCGCTTTCTCCCCGCTTCGCCGTCTTCGCGGCGCTCGTCCTCGCCCCGCTCGCACTCACGGCTCAGATTGGCGACAACGCCGACAAACCCGGGTTTGTCCAAGTGCCCATCGTGCCAGCGGACCAGATTCCGCCGGCACCCCCTCTCGCTCCGGACGCGGCGCTCAAATCGTTCCGCATCGCCGCCGGTTACCGGCTCGAAATCGTCGCGGCGGAACCGCTGGTCCAGGATCCGGTGGCCATCCGCTTCGGTCCTGACGGGCGGCTCTGGGTCGTCGAAATGCGCGGCTACATGCCGAACCTTGACGGTCAGGGGGAAGACCTTGCCGTGGGCCGCGTCTCCGTGCTGTCCGATCAGGATGGTGACGGTCGCTACGATCAGGGGCAGGTGTTCCTCGACGAACTGATCCTGCCGCGCGCCCTCGCACTTGTGGAAGACGGCCTCCTGGTGGGGGCGCCACCCGAGCTCGCCTTCTGGCGCGACACCAACGGCGATGGCCGCGCGGATGCCAAGGAGGTGGTCGCCACCGACTACGGCGTGCGCACCGACCCCCAACGTCCCTTCCTCGCCAATCCCGAGCGCGCCCCCAACAGCCTGCTCTACGGTCATGACAACTGGATCCACAACACCGCTTACACCAAAAAATTCCGCCGAGTAAAGGGCGCCTGGCAGACAGCGCCGGAGCTGTTTCGGGGACAGTGGGGACTGAGCCAGGACGACTTTGGACGCATCTATTCGAACTCCAACAGCGACCACCTTCGCGTCGACGTCGTCCACTCCGACTACCTCCAGCGCAACCCGCACTACCCACGTCTGGCGGGCGCCAACGTCAACGCGGCGGCCGACCAATTCGTCTGGCCGGCGCGACTCAACCCCGGCATCAACCGCGGCTACCGACCCGAATTCCTGCGCGACGGTCACCTCAAGGAGTTCACTGCGGCATGCGCGCCCTGGATCTACCGGGGCGACCTCATGCCCGAGTTCTATGGCAACGCCTTCATCGCCGAACCGTCCGGAAATTTCATCCGCCGGAGCGTGTTGACCGCCGCGGACGGAACGGTCCGGGCCGCCAATGCGTATGAGAAAACTGAATTCATTGCCTCGACCGACGAACGTTTCCGCCCGGTCAACTTCATGACCGGACCCGATGGGGCGCTCTACATCGTCGACCTCTATCGCGGGGTGCTGCAGCACCGGATCTCCCTCACCTCCTACCTGCGCAAACAGAGCGAGGATCGGAACCTCGCCGCACCCATCCACTACGGCCGCATCTACCGCCTGGTCCGTGACAGCCAGCCTCCCGTGCGCGCCACCGCCCTGCCCCCGCGGAGCCCTGCCGCCTGGGTGCGTGCACTCAGTCACGCCAACGCCTGGTGGCGCGAGACCGCCCAACAGCAACTCGTCGAACGCGGCGATCGCTCGGTCGTGCCCGCGCTGGAGTCCCTGGCCGTGGGCGGCCCCGTGGCCCTGGGACGCATGCATGCCCTGTGGACGCTGGAGGGACTCGAAGCGCTGTCCCCCGTCCTCGTGCGCAGTGCGTTGAAGGACCCCGACGCGGTCGTCCGGGCCTCCGCCCTGCGGCTCAGCGAACCTTTCCTCAAGAGTCCCGGCGCCGCCGAGTTGCGAGCCGACCTGCTGCCGTTGGCGCGCGACCCGGATCCAGCCGTGCAACTTCAGGCCATGCTCACACTCGGAGAGACCAAGGATCCCGGCCTCGATCACCGCCTGGCCGAGGTGGTGCTTGAGTCGCCGCGCAACACCTTTCTCTCGGATGCTTTTCTCAGTGGGATCGCCACGCGGGAGCTGGCCGTGCTGGAGTACGTGCTCGCGAGCGAGCCGGGCCCCACCGACCGCGCCCAGACGCGCAAACGGCTGCTCTCCGATCTGGCGAAAGGCATCTACACCTCGCGCCAGGTCGGCGAGGTCGAGCGGGTGCTCGCGCTCGCGGCCGAGTCGGGGCGCGACGCCGACGGCACCGCCCAGGCGCTGCTCGAGGGTTGCGCGTCGGCCGCCGCGCTCGCTCCCCGCGTGCTCCGGCTTGAGCGGGCTCCCGCCGGCTGGGCGCGGCTCGAAGCCGACCCCTCCACCCAAACCGCCCGCACCGGGCTGGCACAGCTGCTCTACTGGCCGGGCAAGGCCGGAGCCACCGATCCGGCCGCCGAACAGCCGCTCACCCTCGCCCAGCAGTCGCGGATGGAGAACGGTCGCCAGCTTTTCACCACCATCTGCGCCGCCTGCCATCAGCCGGGCGGCCAGGGACTCGACGGCGTCGCTCCGCCGCTGCTCGATTCGCCTTGGGTGCTCGGCCCGCCGGAGCGCACCGTGCGCATCGCCCTGCAGGGGGTGCGCGGGCCGATCAATGTGCTCGGCCGCTGGCACACCGGGGAAATGCCGGCGTTTGGCGGACTCGACGATCACCAGTTGTCCTCCATTCTCACCTACGTTCGCCGCGCCTGGGGCCACACCGCCCCCGCCGTCGACCCGGAACAGGTGGAGGCCATCCGCCGCGCCACCGCAGGCCGGACCGACGCCTGGACGCAGGATGAATTGAACCAGATCAAGCCGGACGCCGTCGTGAAAAAGTAAGCCTGAGCCAGACTATTCAGACAAGAGACCACGAATTGACACGAATGGACACGAATCCTGAAGGAGCGCGCCGGAGAGTCGTGCACCTGAACAGACGTCACCTAACGGTGAGCCAATCCCTCGAAACGGTCGGTGCCTGTTTTCATTCGTGTCCATTCGTGTCCATTCGTGGTTAAACTGACTGCTTCCGGCTTGGACCCATACCGGCAGAGCTCGCGTCTACGGCTCCAATCGCACCTTGTCCTGGGTGGACCAGTCATTGTGTCCACCGAGGATCGGGATGAACTTTGACCTCGGCAGGGATTTCGCCAGACGCTCTGCATGGTCAAAGGGAAGGACGCGGTCCTCGATCGCGGCAAAGATCTCGACCGGCCCGGGGTAGTCGCGCAGCGATTCCCGGTTGTCCCAGGCGTCTCGCAGGATCCAACGCACGGGGATGAACGGCATCTGCCGGGCGGCGATCGCCGCGAGCGTATCGAATGGCACCACCAGCACAATTTTGTCCGGAGGCACCGACTGACGAGCGAGTGTGGAGGCTGGTCCGCTGCCGATGGACTCGCCCAGCACACAAATCGGAATTCCCGGGTGCCTCCTCCGAAGGTCCTGATAGGCCTCGGCCGCGGCCTCGTCGAAGGTCTCACGCGACGGGTTCCCCGGACGCAATCCGTACCCCGGATACTCCAGCACATAGAACGCGTCCTTGGGCGAAATTTTCCGCGCCGCGTAGCCGCGGTCTGCCGCCTGTCCCGCATTCCCGTGCACCATCAGCCAGACGGCCCGCGGGTGAGCAGCGGGACGCGTATACCCAAGCCAGACGCCCTGCGAATTGTTCCAAAGCTCAAGCCCATGGTCCGAAGCATGGTGCGTGGGCAGAAAGATGAACGAGCGTTGGGCCAAGTACAGCGCGACCACCACCCCCAGGTAAAGGGTAAGGAACGCCACCAGCACAAGGAGGACTGTGCGCATCGCGCCGACGAGGATGGAGAAAGGGAGGGTCGCAGCAACGATTCTGTGGCACCCCCGAAACGACCCACATGTACGGGAATGGAGCACCGTTCCGAGCGACGCCCGCCACCGGAGTCATCCCTGCCCACACGGGTCGAACCGAAGGCCACCGTCCGTCGCAAAATAAACGCCCATGGGTCGCCCGTCCCCCCAGTACCGACGATCCCTTCTCGAACGGACCCTTTGCCGGACCGCGCTAGGACGGTTGAGGATTCTCCCGCAACCCCCGCTCCACCGCCTCGAGGATCTCACCCGATTCGCAGGGTTTGGCCAGGATCTCGGTCACGCCCAGGGCCGCGAGCTCTTCGCCGCGGTCGGAATCATGCAGTCCGCTCGCGGCAATCACCCTGACGTGCGGGGCCAACCGGCGGACCTCCCGAATCAATGCAATTCCGTTCATGCCCGGCATCATCAGATCGGTCAGCAGGAGCTTCACGGCCTGCGGCTGCTCCTTGAACACGGAGAGCGCCTCCCTGCCGTCCGCCGCACTCAGCACGCGGTAGTTGTGCTCCTCCAGCGTTCGTCGCAGGGAGGTGCGGATCGACGCCTCGTCGTCCACGATCAGGATGAGCTGCTGATCACCCTTGGGCGACCGGGGACGCTCGCGCAGGGCGCCCTCCACCGATGTCAAATCCGCCGGAAGGTAGATTTTGAATACACTGCCACGATTCACTTCGCTGTAGACGGTGATGAACCCGCCGTGGCTCTTGACCACGCCAAGGACCGTGGACAACCCGAGTCCCGTGCCCTTGCCCATCTCCTTGGTCGTGAAGAAGGGTTCAAACATCCGGTCCAGCACGTGCTGGGGAATTCCGATGCCGGTGTCGGACACGCTGAGCAGCACGTGCGGCCCCGGCCTGGGCTTGAGGTGCGTCGCCTGGTCACCGGCCTCCACCCGCGCATTCTGCGCGGTGATCGAAAGGCGCCCGCCGTTCGGCATCGCGTCACGGGCATTGACACAAAGGTTGAGCAGCACCTGGTGGAGCTGCGTCGCATCCGCCATCACCGGCCAGAGGTGGGAAGGCACGCTGTCGGAAATGGTGATCCCCCGGGGGAAGGTCTCGCGCATGATGGCGATCATCTCCCGAATCAGGTGCCTTGGTTGCACCAGGGTGCGTTCACCATCGATGCCGCGACTGAAAGTCAGGAGTTGCCGGATGATGTTGGCACCCCGCTTCGCTCCCGTCTCGACGAGATCCACGAGCTCATGATCGAGCGGATCCGTGAGCTTCTCCTTCAGCACCGGTCCGATCATGAGCATCGGTGCGAGGATGTTGTTCAGGTCATGCGCAATGCCGCTCGAGAGCGTGCCAATCGCCTCGAGTCGCTGGGCGCGCAGGAACTGGCTCTGGAGCGTCTTGCTCTCGGTGATGTCCTCCGCCACGCCCACCACCCGCCGGACCACACCATCCGGGTCGGTGATCGGAAAGGCTTGGTCCCGGATCCAGCGCAGCTCGCCATCGGGTCGTAGGATACGGTAGGTCTCGTCGTAGTCTCCCGTCGTCTGTTTCGTCCGTGCGGCCAGGAGCACCCGGTCACGATCGTCGCGATGAATACCCACCGCCCAGGAATCCGGCGCGGCGTACAGTCCCTCGCAGGTGGCTCCCCAGACCCTCTCATAACCCGGACTGATGTAGAGAATTTGGTTCTTCTCAATGTCGGTCATCCAGAACACCTCGTGGATGTTCTCCACCACCTGACGGAAGCGCTCCTCACTTTGCCGAAGGGATTCCTCCACCCGCTTGCGCTCGGTGATGTCGACAATGACCACCACCACCACCCGTCCGTGGGCATCCTGGCCCGGCTCATAGGTGACCGCCAGCTGTCGGGGGGCCGCGCCGGGGTTGGTTTCCGGCACCGCCAGTTCATAGCTGACCCGCTCGCCGTGGAAGGCACGCTCCAGTCGTGGGCGGATCTGCGTGGTGTAAACCGTAGGCAGGACGTCAGCCACACGCTGACCGACAATGTCGTGCGTGGGCAGTCTCAGAATCTT
Source organism: Opitutaceae bacterium (assembly GCA_046346755.1). Taxonomy (GTDB): domain Bacteria; phylum Verrucomicrobiota; class Verrucomicrobiia; order Opitutales; family Opitutaceae; genus UBA6669. The sequence goes on from JAXMHM010000018.1 coordinate 120,197, forward strand.
GGCATAGGCCCGGTTGGCATACCGGTAGCGGTGCTCCTCGGTGACAATGACCATGCCCACCTCAGCGGTCTCCGTCACCGTGCGCAACAAGGCTTCGCTCTCTCGCAAAGCCTCCTCCATGCGTTTGCGGTCCGTGATGTCAAAGAGGATGGACAACGCACAGGATTCGCCACCGATGGAAATCACCCGGACGGAAAGGTTGATGAACCGGGGCTCGCCGCGGCGGGTCTTTACCGGCAGTTCCAGGTTGCGCACCTCCTGGGTGGCGTTGAGTTGCAGGCGAATCGTATCCACCGCCGCCCTATCGAGGAGGCTCATTTCGACCAAGGTCCTTCCCTCAATTTCCTCGCGGGTGCAGTCGAAAAGCTGCAGGAAGGAGTCGTTCACATCCAGGATGCGCCGGTCATCGCGCCGGCTGAGCGCGACCGCCGCCGGGCTGGCCCGGAACGCTGTGGAGAACCGCTCCTCACTTTCGCGCAACGCCTGCTCGACCTGCTTCTGCTGCGTGATGTCAAAAATGACGCCCTGGGAGCCGATCACGCCGCCGAACGAGTCGAAGACCGGCGTCTTTTCTGCCAGCAACAGGCGTCGCCCGCCACTCGGCAGCACCCACTCCTCCTCCACTTTCACGGTCTCGCCAGACCGCATGATCCGCTCATGATGAGACGAAGCCTCCATGGAGAGGTCGATGGCACGCCGCGTGACGGCATCCTTCTCCGATCGCTGGGACAAGTCCGCATTGATCTCGTTGATCGTCCGGCCGAGGTAGTGCTCCGGCGTGAATCCACTCATCCGGCAGAACATGGCGTTGACGAGCACGAAGCGCCCCGCGGCATCCTTGCGAAAGACCCCGGCCGGCATCTGGTCAACGAGGGACCGGTAGAGCGCCTGCGCCTCGCGCAACGCGAGCTCCATTCTCTTGCGCTCCGTGATGTCCTGGATTGAACCTCGAACGAGCGTCACTCGTCCCTCCTCCACCACCGGATGGCCGATGGTGCGTATCCATTTACGTACACCTTTGGCAGTCACGATCTCCAGCTCAAGGTCATAGGGCCTGCCCTCCTCGATGGCCGCGTTCACCGCCGCCTCGATCTTCACCCGCGACTCCCCGTGATAGTAACTCAGCGCCGCCGCCTTGCTGATCGAGTTTTCGGGCGGGAGATCGTGGATGCGCGCCACCTCGTTTGTCCAGTAGGCCTCCCCGGTTCGCGCATCAAGATGCCAGCCGCCCACCTTGGCGATCATGCCGGTTTCGCGCAGGACGTTTTCGTGGAACCGGAGCTGACGCTCGATCTGCCGGAATGCGGTGATGTCGCGGGCGATCTTGGACGCACCGATCACCTGTCCCTGGGCATTTCGCATCGGCGAGATGGTCACCGAAACCTCGATGCGCCGGCCATCTTTGTGAACCCGTTCCGTTTGAAAGTGGGTGATCACCTCACCGCGGGCGAGTCGGACTCCGATGTCATCCTCTTCACCCTGACGGTCCGCCGGAAGCAACATCCGGATCGACCGTCCCACGGCCTCGTCCGCACGGTATCCGAAGATCTTCTCCGCTCCGCGATTCCAGCTGGTGACGACGCCGTTCAGGTTTTTGCCGACAATGGCATCCTCCGAGGAGTCGACGATCGCAGCCAACCGTTCGCGTAACTCGAAGGCACGCAGCTGGGCGTCCGCGGACGCCTGCACGCGCTGCCTCGCCCGGTGCAGGCTCTCATAGGTCAAACTGATGATCACGCCCGAACCGAGGAAGGCGCCCCACTGCAGGAGCTCACCCGGACCATCAATCGGGAGCGCGCCCTGCCTGGACACAGCGATCGCGTAGCTGCCCAGCGCAATCAGCCCGGTGGCAAGCATTCCCGGTCCAACGCCTCCCAGATAGGCTGCCAGCACGATAGGCACCACGCCCAGAATCAAAGCCAACCGCTCGCCCAGCCAGGATGCCAGGGCCAGGCGCATAACAAGAGTAACCACCACGATGGCCACCGAAATGCCATAGGCGGCGAGCGGGGAACGGCGGACACGATCGTTAGAGCCAAATGTCATGCTAGTGAGTCATCGACGCGGAAGCCGACCGGGCGGTATCATCTGGAAGGAGACGACAAGCCTAAGCTCACTTCACTGGGGGTATCGGAGCGGGCTGGACAGGAGCATCGCGCTCCCCGCATCCGACGCAATCTCCATCGTAACCGAAAGAATCGCCCCGCCGGTTCGAAACGAGCCCGTCCCAGTCATACGCCCGGCCACCCACCCGACCTTCTACGGAATTTACTTACCTGTCCGCGACAACAAGTCCATGAGCCCGCAAAGAAGGATCCGTCATTGCCCGGACCCGATTTGCAACCTTAGAAGGGGCGAGAGGCAACTCCCCGAGATCAAGGACGGTTTCGCGGTGGAAGCGACCACGGCGTTGGCGGAGCGACCCCTCCAGCAATCCACCCTGCGGGTGCCCATGAGGCAGCGCCCTACGGTCGCTGCCGTTCGCCCACCCAATTCGACCGAAGGTCTCACCCCTGGAGGGCGTCGCTCCGTCGGCGCCGATTGCGCACTACGCATCGCGCACACCTACATTCCAGCAAGTGAGCGCCTTCGGGTCGCCGACTCCGCCTTCAATGGAGTTCCCGCCGCTGTCGATAAGGGGACAGTCAGCGTCAGGGTTTTCGTATGCCCTTGATGTCGCGTCCTCCCTGGTGGAGGACGAGGTGGGTGACCGCTCCGGCGGCATCCGTCACAAATTCGATTTGCGCATCGACCACCTTGAGAAAGAACGCTCGCTCCGACTCGGGGAAAATCGGCGCGGGCCCTTGTCCGGTCGCTTGGCTGACCAATTGTTCCCCCTCGAGGCGAATCACCAGATCGAATCCCGGCTTGAGCTCGTAGGTGCCGACGTAGCGCTCCAGGGTCGCTTTCGGCACCAGAATCGCTTTGCGCTCCACCACGGCGTCACTGATGCGTTCGGCCTTCTGGGTCCTGCCCCCCTGGGTCTGCAGGAGGTGGATGATCTTGCCCTGGCCATCGGCGACGAACTCCACCTGGGCATCGACCACCTTCAGGAAAAACTTCGTCTCGGATTCGGGGAAGATCGGATACGCCGCCTGTCCCGAGAGCTGGACAGTCAGGCCTCCATCGGTCAACCGCACGGTATTGGTAATCCTGGGATTCAGCTGGTAGACACCGACGTACCTTCGGAGCGTCGCAGCAGGCACCTCGACGACTTTGCGTTCCGCAGAAAGGGTGACGGTTTCCCCGAAAGCCAGTGCGCCCAGTTGCGCCGCCAGTTCGCCGAAGGCGGGTCCGTTGACATTGGCGAGTACCACGACGGTGATCTTGCTGTCAGGATAATAGGCCAGCTGGGCGTTGAAACCCTCAATGCCTCCGCCGTGCTGAATGACTTTGCGGCCCTTCACGGTCAAGACACCGAGGCCATAGGCGTAGCCGCTCTTAACCGGGGTGATCATCTTTTCCAGCGAGGCGGCTGCGAGGAGTTTGCCGCCGAAGAGCCCCTGGGTCCACTTTACCAAGTCACCCGTGGTTGAATACAGAGCGCCGGCACCGTGCGGCACATGCATGTCGACATAGGGTGCGTTGTTCAGGCCCGCGGGACCGGGGACGTAGCCGGCCGCGCGCTGAGGGAGGATCGTGGCGCTCGTATCGTAGCCGCTGTCGCTCATGCCCAGCGGCGTGAAAATATTCTCGCGCAGAAAGGTCTCATAGGTCTGGCCGGAGACAAGCTCAACGATCCAGCCCAGCAACGTGAAACCGGTATTGCTGTACTTGAATTTCTCCCCCGGTGCGAAGTCGAGCGGCAGGTCCCGGATGTGCGCCAGCGTCTGAGCCGGGGTCTCCGGCAGAAGCGCCCATTTCTTGAAGTCGGGTTGGTCGGTGAAGCTCGGCACCCCCGAGGTGTGCGACAGCAGCTGGTGCACGGTCACTGCCTTCCAGGCCTCCGGCATTGTCGGAATGTACTTGGAGACCGGATCCTCGACCTTGAGCTTGCCCCGTTCTTCGAGCAGGAGGATGGCGGCCGCCGTGAACTGTTTGGTCACGGATCCAATGCGGAACTTGCTGGCGGGCGTGTGGGGCACTTTCCACTCCAGGTTGGCCCACCCGTAACTGCCGGAGAACAGGGTCACCCCGTCGCGCTCCACCCGCACGTTGCCCATGTAGCGGTCTCCCTCCGTTTGGGCCTTGACCACCGCTTCCATCCGAGCGGTGTCCTGGGCGCAGGCCACCACTGCTGAAACCAGCCATACCAGCCACATCCGAGAATTCATGGCCCGACAGCCTACAGGTGGATCCACTTCAGGCGAGCGGGAAGCGACCAAAGGGACGCCGCAGGGTCCGCTGGAGGTGGTCCCGTCCCGCGACTGCGGTCCCGCCTCCGTGGTCCGATTTCCTCACGCGACGCCAATCCCCGCGGGGTCGGCGACCCCACCTCCAACAGACGGCGACTTCGGATCGCGCTTAAGTTGACGCGTATGCGCAGTCGTGGGAAGGCCGCGACGGGCACCCGCCCGCCACGCTTTGCGTTCGGTCTCGTCATCGGGACGCCAATCCCCGCGGGGTCCACGAACCCACCTCCAACGGAGGATCTTCCCCTCACGCCGCGACCACCGGAGGGCGCAGGACGCGCCGACCGGTGCGCTTGACCTCTTACGGCGACGGGGGATTGACCACCACGCTCGTGGTCACATCGCTGCCCGAGGTTTCAAATTTCGCCTTGTTGATCTGGGCGGCTTCGGCCCGGCCATGGGAGTCCGTGCCGTTGCCCATGATCACCTTGTTGACGCCCCGAAGTTCGATCGCCTTGCCGTTTGCCTGCTCCAGGTCACCCCCGTTGATCCGAAGTCCATTCTCGGCGTTGGGTGTCGCCCCAAACACCAGCACCGGAGCAGCGGTATCAAAAGCTCGGATATCGTTGATGCGGATATTGCCACGAACCGTGATGCCCGGCGCATAGACGCCCGTCACACCGTTGGTATCGCTGAAGGCACCGTTGCCCATGAAGAGGCCTCCGAATTCCCCCGTGGGGCTCTGGATGGCAAGCCGGGCCAGGTCCGCGTGCCCGTCGTAGGTCACGTCACCCTTGAACAGCGCCTGGTTCACCGCCGTGAGCGACCCCACGGAAAACGCCGAGAAGAAGGTGTTCGCGCCGGCCCCCTGGATCAGCACGGTGGGATGGCCCCGCATGTACTCCACCGCCTGGTTGTACTTGGTCGGCAGCGCCGGACCCGAGGGATTGTCCAGCGTGATGGTCATCGATCCGGGACCTGAAAACTCAAGCTGGATGATGTCGTCCTGAAGATCGATGAACGAAATGCGCGTGACCTTGCCGGCGTCGGCCGTGACGGTCGCCGCTGCCCCGGTCAGAAGAATCTGGGTGTAAAGATTGCCATTCGGGTGCTGGAGCGATCGCCAGGCCGGGTCGGAAAACGCGGTTCCGACAAAGAGGTCCGTGGTGGAAACCGAGACCGGCACGGCCGCACTGGTGACAGATCCGGCGCCATTGGTGGCAACGACCGAGTACACCCCTGCGTTGGCCGGCTGGACGTTGGTCAACGACAGCGTAGCCGAGGTCGCGCCGGTCACAGCACGGCCATTCCGGTACCACTGATAGGTGGGGGTCGGTGTGCCCGCGGCCGTGACGGAGAGTGTCACGCTGCCACCGACCGCCGTGGATTGAGCCGTCGGCTGGGCCGACACGGTCGGAGCGACATCGGGCGTACCCCCGGTCACAATGATGGTGTAGGTGTAAACCTGGGTGTCCCCACCAATTGCGTCATTGCCCTGCACCGTGAAGAGGAAGGTGCCGGCAACGGTCGGTTTTCCCGACAGGATCAGCGGCGTATTTTCGCCTCCCGAGAACGTCAGCCCCGGTGGCACCGATCCGCCGGTCGTCCAGCGATCGGCGGCCGAGACGGTGCCGGTGATGGCGAAACCCACCTGAACATTGGCGCCCACCGTGGTCGTCAGCGGACTGGGTGAGGTGGTGGCAAGCTCGGTTGCGCCCGCCAGAGCGTGCACCACGCCCAGCGAGGCCACACTCGTGAAGGCGGATCGCAGGATGGACGAGATCGGCGAAAGGTGCGTCACCACTCCCGTCGGAACCGCCAGCTTCAGGAAAGGAGTCCGCTGCAGGAGCGTGAGCAGCATCACAGATGGCAGGTTGAGCCACCACAGGGGCCGGCGCGGAAGGGAGGAGAGCTTCATGGCAAGGGTGCGGGTTACAGGCCCCGGTGCAGGGGCCGGTGCTGTGCGCAGTGTCGCCGGGGAAGGCCCGTTGAAAAGCCAACTACCGTAACAGGGCTGTTACGGCCTGCGCTCCGTTCCTCCAGGAGCGCGAGTTGCGACAGTTCCCCGGCCGATGGTTGCCCTGCACTCTACCCACGGACCGACCCTGCCTCAAAACCGGAGGGTCGCTTGCGAGGAAAGCGTGTGCACGGTGCGCGTGGCCGTGGTGTCACGCCGCTCGACGCTGTATTGGACTTTCAGTTGGAGGTGGGCGCTAAACCGGTAGGTCGGCGCGAAATCGAGCCTCCAGAGCTCCCGACCCCACTTGACCCTCTGACCCCGTGCATCCGTCAGGCGTCCGAAGATCTGGCGGTTGAGACGCGCGGCGACGGACCACTGGGGCGCCAATTTCCGCTTCACCTCCACAAAGCCGGCGGCGGTATCGGCATTGCCCACACCCGCAAGCTGAAACCGGCTGGCCGCCCACTCCGTCCAAACCTCCCAGCGCCGGGAGGCAAAAGACAGATCGGCCGCGAGCAGGGTCTGGCGGTAGTCGGACAGGCTGCGTCCCGGCGGCAGGAATCGCGCCGCCAGGGGATCCAGGAACGCGCCCGTGCTGGCGGATAAGCCCCCTTCCCACATCACATTCGGCCGGTAACCCAGCCGGGCACTGAGGGTGGGATGCCGCCACCGCGCGCGGTCGAGGTCCCATGCTTCGGGACGGGAGGAGAGCGCCGCGTTCTTGACCTCGACCGCGAGGTCGAATGGACCCCAGTCGCCAAACGCCGCCACGCCATGGGCGTAACTCGGACCCCAGATCATCGGCAGACGCAGGTGCTTGTCCGTGAACTCATCCGGCACCGACGGAAAAGGCCGGACATGGGCCCAGGCGAGCAAGACCTCGGTCGTGCGAGGCGCGGCGGAATCCCAGATGCCGGTCAGGTTCTCGTAGGCCAGCGGGGCGGTGACAAACGGCTGTTCCCACGAGCCGTGGCGCCGCACCCACCGGCCCACCACCGTGGCGAATCGCCCGACCTGCAGGCCCAGGCGTCCATTCTTGAGCACCGCAAAACGCACCGCGTACTCATCGATCCGCGCCTGCAGATTGCCTGCGGTCGGGTCGAAGCCCCGATCTACGCGGCCCTGCGCGAACACGTAGGTGCGTTCACCCCACTGCGCGTCGACATAGAGCGAAAGCCGCGGATTGAAAAGGGTGTTGCCCGACGCAAACACCAGCCCCGGGGCGGGGTGAGGAAACACGTAATGCTCAAGGTCGAGCGTGCCGCTCAACCGCGCCGCACCGGCGCCGCCGGGGGACACGAACGTCAGATTTTCACCGAGGCGATCGAAGAAGTCATCCGCCGCACGGGACGAGACCGCCAGCAGAGCAAATACAAGAGGAAGTATGGATACACCTTTCATGCCCGTGCCCCCTCCACCGATGCCTCGACGGGAGTGGCGCGCAGCCGCCATTCAAACTCGGTCCAGTCATCGCCCGAACTCAGCAGCCGCAGCTCGCCCTGATGCAATCGGGCGAGTTCACGGGCCAGGTTGAGGCCGAGACCATAACCCGGAACGTTCTCGCCCACTCCGCCGCGATGAAAGCGCTCAAAGATGTGCGCCTGCGACGCGGGAGCGATGCCCCGCCCGGTGTTTCCAATGCGCACCACCACGCCCCCGTCCTCGATTGACGCCTGGATCCGGATGCGTCCCCCGGGGCGGTTGTACTTGCGCGCATTCTCGAGCAGATTCTGCAGGATGATGCCCAGGTAATGCTCGTCGCCGCCGACACGGAGCGACTCGGGAATCTCGGTCTCGACCGCGAATGTGTCGGCATCCGGGTGCACGCCGAGGTCATCGAGCGCCGCGTCAATCAGCCTCGTCAGTTCGATCGGCGCCACCGAGAGCTTGAGCCGGCCGGCATCGAGCCGGGAGAGCAGCAGCAGATCGTCGATGACACCGGAGAGCCGGTAGGTCTGGTGCACGAGCCGCGAGATCTCCTCATTGGTCTCGGGACTGAAGCGTCCGGACGCGCGCAGCTCCTCCAACCCGGCGCGCAACACGGCGACGGGTGTCTTCAATTGATGGGAGGCGTCGGCGGAGAAACGGGCCGCGCGCTGCAGTTCAACGCTGGTCGACTCGAGGGCGGCCTCCGCCCGGGCGCGCTGCAGGCGGGCCTCCGCGGTGTCGACCTCCAGCTTTTCCACCGGAACGGAGAGTCGTCCGGAGGCAAAATGGCTCGCGATCAGGCCGGCCAGCAGCACCAGCCCGCCCGCGCCGATGACCTTCCAGCGGATCGCCTGGCGTCGGAGCATGAGCGGGGTGAGCGGATACACGCAGACCTCGTGGGCCGGCGGGTAGAGCGAACCCTCGTTGAGCTGCTGGCTGAAAACGCGAAACGGCGCGCCATCGAGGTCCAGCGCGCCGCCCTCGCGCAAGGGCACATCACCCGCCACCCGGCCGCGTAGGTGCGCGGCGAGCTGCGTCCGCGCGGCGGGGGTGAGTCCGCTCATGTGGAGCTTCCCCTCCAGCCAAATGCCCCGCTCGAGATCGGCATTGCGTCCGGCGGCACCAGCCGCCTCAAACCGGAAGCCAAGAACCAGGGCGGCAATGACGGCATCGGTCTCCTGAGAGAAGATCGGCATCGCCACCACCTCGGAAATGACTTCGGAACCGTCCATCCCCCGACGCACCAGGTATCCAATTTGTTGTGAATCCGACAATGCCGGCAGTCCGAGCCGGGGCTCCTCGTCCGGACCCAGCCGGCCCGCCTCTCCCGTGTTGCCCGTTGAAATCACGGCTCCGCGCCGGTCGATGAACCGGTAAAACTCCGCCCGGAGCACCGAGGCCTGGGCCGGTTCCGAGGGAGACATCACGTCGCGCAGTTCGTCCCGGGCGCTGGGATAGAGCAGGTCGAGCGCATCGTCTTCAAAGGCGGCGTGAATCCGTGGCCGGCGCACCAGAGTCCGGCACCGTTCGAGCAGCGCGGCCTGGCGCAGGGCCTGCAGGTGGTGCACGGTTTCGAGTTCCGATTGAAACTCGCGCTGCAGCTCGTTTTCGACGCTGGTCACCAGGTTGCGTTCGGCGATGTAAAGGACGACTCCCGTGGCCGCGGTCACGACCACCATCATCGTCACCCTCAGCTTGGCGCGGAATCCCCGCGCCTGGAACGCTCCCTGGGCCGGCGGCTGATTCACGGGAAGTTCACCTCGAGCACGCCGTCGTCCTTCAACACCACCGGCTGCTCGCGCACCACGCGGCTGTTGAGCCAGGCCTTGAGCACATATGAACCGACCGGTAATCCCTCGAGCCGGAAGCGTCCGGTTTCATCGGTCACGACAAAATGCGGGGTGTCGAGCACGAGAATGAGGGCCCGCATGTGCTCATGAATGTCGCACCGCAGCGTCACCAGCCCCGGGAGGTCGAAGACCTGCGAGGGAATCGGACGTTCGTCGGGCCGGTAGCGGCCCAGGTCGAACCGTTTCGCGGCGGAGTAGGAAAAGATGTTGTGGTACGTGTCGTCGAGGTTGGGAAACTCCACCCGTGTCCCCACCCGGATGGGCAGCAGCGCCGGCGAGAAGAGCAGGTCCTTCTGCACCACCCGGGCCAGCGCCGGTTCGCGGGCGGGGTCGAACTTGCCCTCGAGGTACACCACCGCAAGCGGCGGGCTGAGCGCGAGCACGCCTCCTTTGGCCACGACCTCGTACCGCTTGTTCGGCACCGTGACCGCCCGCGCCTCCGTCAACGTCACACGCCCCTGAATCGACGCCGACCAGCTTTCCGGAAGGAGCACCAGCGCCAGGAGGAGGCCCATCGCACCGCCGCAGGTGAACCGGCTCATTTCGACTCCTCGTTGGACCGAGGTGGAACCGCGGCGGAGGGCGGACGCTCGGGCTCGCGCACCGTGTAGCCCTGGCCGCGTTGGGTGTGAATGAGCGGAACGTCAAAGTTCATGTCCACTTTCTTGCGAAGACGCGTGATGAAGATTTCCACCGTGCGGGTGTCGTACTCGTGCTCGCGGCGCCACACGCGTTCACACAGCTCGGTCCGCGAGAACACCCGGCCCGGCTCCTGCATGAGGACCTGCAAGACATCGAATTCACGCGGCGACAGCGTGATGGCCCGGCCGGAGCGTGTGACGCGACGATGCTGCACGTCCATCGACAGGTCTCCGGTGCGAAGCAAGTCAATGGCCTTGGGGGTCGCCCCGCGGCGGCCCATCGCCTCGACCCGCGCCACGAGTTCATCCAGCGAAAACGGCTTGGATAGGTAGTCGTCCGCGCCGGCCTTCAACCCGCGCACCCGGTGTTCGACCTCCCCCCGCGCCGTGAGAATGATGACCCGCGAAGGACACTGCTCGCGGCGCAGCGTGGCCAGCAGCTCCAGGCCATCCATGCCCGGCAACCCGAGATCCAGCACGATCAGGTCCGGCGGGGCGGCGAGCGCGACCCGCAGGCCCTCGGTGCCGTCGTACTTCGCGGTCACCTGGTGCTCGTGACGGCTCAACGCCCGGGAAATGTGGCGGGCCAACTCGGGTTCGTCCTCGATGATCAGGATACGCATGCCAAGACGGTGGGACCAGATCGCAGGGGGGATGGGAAAAAGTGCGCGGGCGGAAGTCCGCCACACGCACCCTGCACCACCGCCCCGCTGGCGTCACGCCTATCCTGACAACGACCCCGCCCATCGATCGCGCCGTCGATCGATGGACGGCAATTCAGAACGACATTTTTGGTGACCCCGCCAGCTCGTTGCATCAACGTACGAGGGATGATTCCGGTGGACCGAGCGGCCTCGACTTCCAAGGAGGAACCTTGCCGTCCCCCGGCCCGGCACGAGGATTTCGCCCTGGCACCGCAGGCGTGGTATTATTTTGGACCTCAGCGCGAGTTGTCCCGCGGGCCGGTGCGACTGCAATTGCCCAACGGTCAAGCCTTCGTCGGTTTCCAAACCGCGTCCGGAGCGGTGTCAGTCCTCTCTGCGCGTTGCTGCCACATGAACACCGACCTGGCCCGCGGCTCTGTCGTGGGGGAACGTCTGGCGTGCCCGCTCCACGGCTGGGAATTCGGTCGCGACGGCCGCTGCGAACGCATTCCAGTCCAGCCGGAAATTCCGGCCTTTGCCCGCCAAGCCTGTTTTCCCACCGAGGTGCGGCGCGGTCACGTCTTCTTCTTCAACCAGGCCGAGGCCCGTTATCCGCTGCCGTTCTTCGAGGGGGTCGCCCCGGAGGATCTCCACCCGGCCCGGCCGTTCACCCTTGAGGCCAACGTACCTTGGTACTTCGTCGGAGCCAACGGCTTTGACGTGCAGCACTTCCTTTGCGCCCACGACCGGGTCATGCTGGGCGCGCCCCAGGTCGACTCGCCGTCACCCCACGCACTACGCATCACAGTGCGCTTCCGGGTCGCGGGACACTCCCTCGCCGACCGTCTGACGCGGACCTTTGCGGGTCCTGAGGTGGCGATGACCATCACGTCGTGGGCGGGCACGCTGCTGACGGTAACGGCCCGGTTCCGGCGCACGACCAGTTACGGGCTGATGACCGTGCACCCCCAGCCTGGCCACCAGTCTCGCGCCCGCGTCGTGGTCTGGGTCCGCCGCAGCCGCGGCGCCCTCGGACGTCGCCTGCTCGACCCGGTCAACGCGTCGATCCGCCGGTCATTTATCCACCGTTTCCTCACCTCGGACATCGAGCGCATGGCCGAGGTCCGCCACCACCCTCACCGGCTCCTGCCGATCGACGACTGCTTCGCGCGCTACCTCGACTGGTTGCGCGACCTTCCACCCTGACTCAGTATCCGCCATGTCACGACACCTCCTCCGCCATCTACCCGCGCTCCTCCTGACTGTCCTTGTCGCCCTCGCCAGCCCGTCCTCCCGCGCCGCCGCCGAGGAGCCGGGCCTCGACGCCCTGCGCGCGGGGGTGATCGACAGCTTTGTGAAGGGCGATATCGACCGTCTGCTGACCTTCCTCGATCCCGAGGTCGTGGTCACCTGGCAGAATGCCGAGGTCTGCCGGGGTCCGGCCGAGGTGCGCGCCTACTACGATCGCATGATGAAAGGGGACCGCCCGGTCGTGCGCTCCGTCACCGCCGACCCGAAGGTGCTCGGGCGACGCCTGGGCTCCGACTGGTCCGTGTCCTGGGGCAACCTGAACGATCACTTCATTCTCTCCGACGGCACCGACCTGCCTTTCAACAGCGTCTTCACCATCACCGCCGCCAAACGGGGCGACCGCTGGCTGCTCACCGGCTACCACGCCTCGGTCAACGCCTTTGACAATCCGGTGCTCGCCCTCGCCACGCGCAAGGTCGCCCTCTGGGCCGCGCTCGGCGGCGCCGTGGCCGGTGCCGTGCTGACCTGGGGAGTGATCCGACTGATGCGTTCGCGCAGCCCCGCGTCGTGATTTCCGTCCCGGCGCCCTGGGCGGAGCGCTTCCCCGAAGACCTTCCGCTCTTCTCCGAGGCGGCGACCGGGCCGGCCAGCGTGCCGAGCGACGAGTTCCGCCGCCGCGGTCTCGCCGTGGCCACCGCCGCCTGTGCCCTGCGTCTGCACGACCGGCCTGACAACTTCGTCTTCCACCAAGCGGTTTGGGCCCCAGCGAAACCGGTCGTCACCCCCACCGTTCGTCCCCGGCTCGGCCTGGTTCCGGGAGCCTTCTACCGGGAGCACGCGGGCACCGGCGCCGACGGGGCACGCATCCTGCACATCCTGCACTCCCTCGGCCACGAGGCCGAACTCATCCCGATCCCCAGTTTCGGCCGGACGGCGCACACGGGGGGCGTCATTCGCGACTGGCTGGCGCGGAGCCCGCCGGAGGGAAGCGTGCTCGTTTCCCTGAGCAAGGGAGCCTGCGACGTCAAAGCCGCGCTCGCCGACCCGGTCTCGGTGCGACACCTGCGCGGCTGGATCAGCCTGAGCGGACTGGGGTCGGGCACGCCCCTGGTGCGATGGCTCCGGCGGCGTCCCTGGCGCTGGGCCGCGATCTGGCTCATCCTGCGCCTGCGGGGACACTCCATCGCCGCACTGCGCGACCTCGACCATGATCCGGACGGCGCGCGTGCGCCCTGGCCGGCGCTGCCGCCGGGGCGTCCCCTGGTCCATGTGCAGGGGATTCCCCTTCCCCACCACCTTCACCACCCCTGGGCGCGTCGCGGACACCGCCGGCTCGCCCCGCTGGGACCCAACGACGGCGGCGGCGTGCTTCTCGCCGATGTCGAACGCTGGCCCGGAATCGTCCATCCCGTGTGGGGGGCCGACCACTACCTGCAACCCGGCTGGCCGCTCGAAGCGGAGCTCACCCGGGTGTTCCAGGCGTTTCTGCATCGCTGCAGGTGACGCCCCGCCAGGCCCAACCATGGGCGGCGAACCCGAGCGCGAGTCCCGCCACCAGGTCCAGCACCCAGTGCTGCCCGGTGGCCAGCGTCGCCGCGAGCACCGCCGCGCTCCACGCCAGATAGAGGGCGCCGAGCCCGACCCGCAGCGGGAGGGAGCGTCTGGAAAACTCGACCATCCGCGCCGCCAGTCCCCCCAGCAGGACCAGGAAGCCGGCATGCAGGGACGGAAACGCATTGTACGGGCCGTCCGCCCAGCGCACCCACGACACCGGGCCGGCCCCGGGATCGAGCGTCCCACGAGGGGACGCCACCGGAAAAAGCGCAAAGCAGACAAAGGCGGGCAGGCTCAGGGCCAGAAAACACCGCACGTAGGCCCGGAGGTGGTCCCGCCGGTCGATCAGCCACGGCAGGAGTCCGGAAAGCAGGAACGGCGACAGGTAGATCCAACCCCAGCCCGCCGTCCCGGACGGGGTCCAGGAATCGAGTGGGGTCCGCGGCACGGTGCGCACCGGACCCGGCGGAACCCGCGACAGCACCCCGTACGCCAGCCAGAATCCCGTGCTGAGCACCAGACTGAGAAACAGTTTTTCCCGGACCAGCGTGCCGAAGCGCCTCCACATCCCGTCCGCCATCCCGCCCGCCTCCGCCGTCCTGCGGGAGCCCGGGCTCACGAGATGATCCGGCCGGCGTAGCGGTTGCTCACCCGCTCCAGCGCCTTCCGCGGGCCCCGCCACATGCGCAGGTAGGCCCACGGCAGGAAGCCCCGCGGAGGCGCGCCCGAGTCACTCAGCGCCGGCAGGTGGATCCACGGCACCGTCGGGTGCTCGTGGTGGTTGAGGTGCCAGTTGTGGTTCAGCCAGACGAGGTCGAGCGGGGCCCAGATCCAGAGATTGCGCGCGCCGCGGGTGACGTGACGCTCGGTTCCGTAGTGGTGCACGTACTGCATGGCGGACCACATGAATCCGAATCCCGCATACATCACCAGGTAGTTGACCACCGGGATGGCGAACGCCCAGACCAGCAGGACATGCAGCAGGATCGCCGCGGCGCACTCGGCCTGGATGAACCGGCGGTAGCGGGGATTGAGCGACTCCATGAACGCCGCCGAGGGCTGGTCGACATGCCAGTATTTCTTATCCACCGTAAACGGCAGGAAGAGGAACACCACGTTGCTCAGCACCACCACCACCCAGTAGAGCCCGGTGACGATGCCGTAGAGCACGAGGAAGCGCCAGACCTTGTGATCGCCGTCGAAATAGAGGTCGAAGGCCTCGTCGTCGGAGCGGTTGCGCAGGTGATGCCCCAGGTGTCCCTGCCGGATGAGATGAAAGGGCGCGGGGAAAAACAGCGCCATGAACGACCCGAACAGGTCGTTCCAGGTCCGGTTGGGCAGCAGCATCGCATGCTCGGCCTCGTGAATGATCGAGTAGACCGAGTTTCCCAGCAGCCCGAAGCCCAGCGCCAGTCCCGCCAGCTCCCAGAACCCCTCCGCGCGCGCCGCCAGCCAGCAGCAGCCGGCAATCCCCGCCAGCTGCAGCCCGGTGATGACGAGGTTGATCCGCCAAGGGATACGTTGAGGAGGAATCGCCGCGTTCATGACCGGGAAGGAAGTGGCCTGGCTTCGCCTGGGAGAATGACCTTGAGGCTTGCCAGGATCACACCTAGAGCAAGCGCCAACTCCTGGCCGACCATGAAGCCCGCACCCTCTTCCGGCCGCCTTCGGGTGGTGTTGATCTCGCCCAAAGGACCTCTCTACCGGCACCGCGGAGGCATCTGGAAAAAGTCGCTGCGCTACCAGCCCCTGACCCTGACCACCCTGGCGGCCCTCATCCCCCAGGACCTGCCCGTCGACCTGCGATTGATCGACGAGGGGGTTGCCGACGTGCCGGACGACCTGGAAGCAGACCTGGTCGGCCTTACCGTCATCACCGGCACCGCCCGGCGCGCCTACGAACTGGCCGATCGCTTTCGCGCCCGCGGGATCAAGGTCGTGCTCGGCGGGCCCCACGTCACCCTGGTGCCCGACGACGCCCAGCCGCACGCCGACGCCACGGTGGTGGGTTACGCCGAGGACACCTGGCCGCAGCTGCTGCGCGACGTCTGGGCGGGCGACCTCAAGCCCCGCTACCGCCAGTCCCCCGATCTCGACATCGGCGGCCGTCCGTTTCCCCGCCGGGATCTGCTGCCCAGCTCGCATTTCCTGACCAACAATGTCTTCGAGGCGACGCGCGGCTGCGTTCACGCCTGCGACTTCTGCGTCGTTCCCACCGCCTGGGGCCGAAAGCCGTTCCAGAAACCGGTCGAGGAAGTCATCGCCGACATCCGCCAGCACGGGGCGCGCAAACTCATCTTCATCGACCTCAACCTCATCGCCCACCGGGGCTACGCCCTCGCGCTCTTCCGCGCCCTCATCCCCCTCCAGGTGCAGTGGTACGGGCTCGCCACCGTGCTGCTCGCCGACGATCCCGAACTGCTCTCGCTCTGCGCGCGCAGCGGCTGCCGGGGGCTGCTGATGGGCCTGGAATCAATCTCACCGGCCAACCTGAAGCAAAACCACAAGAGCTTCAATTCCCCGGACAACTACGGGCTCGTCGTCCGACGCCTGCACGACCACGGCATCGCGCTGCAAGGCTGTTTCGTCTTCGGGCTCGATGAAGACGAACCCGACGTGTTTCTCAAGACCGCCGAATTCGCCGTCCAGGCCCACATCGACCTGCCCCGCTTCGCCGTCGTCACACCTTTCCCCGCCACCCCGCTCTACCAGCGGCTCCTCGCCGAGGGCCGGATCCTCACCCACGACTGGGAGCTCTACGACGCCCAGCACGTCGTCTTCCGTCCGGCCCGCATGACGGTCGAGCAGCTGCAGACCGGGGTCGAGTCCGCCTGGAAACACGCCTACAGCGTCAGCTCCATCCTCCGGCGTATCCGCCATTCCCCTGCACCCTGGGCCGTCAAGCTCGGCACCAACCTCGGCTACCGGTTTTACGCGCACAACCTGAGCCGGTTCTACAACTGCGACTGGATCATCGGCCGCGCCCCGGCCCGCCCCGAGGCCGTCCGTCCGCAGGCAGCCTGACCCGCGCATGCGTATCACGCTGGTTCACCCCTGCATCGGCCGTCGTCCCGGCCAGAAGTACATCCGCACCTGGCAAATGGAGCCACTGCCGGCCGCCACCCTGGCCGGGCTCACGCCCCGGGACGTCGAGGTGCGATTCTACGACGACCGGATGGAGACGATTCCCTTCGACGAACCGACCGACCTGGTCGCCCTCAGCGTCGAAACCTACACCGCCAAACGCGCCTACCAGATCGCCTCGGAGTACCGTCGGCGGCGGGTGCCGGTCGTGATGGGCGGGTTTCACGCCGCGCTCTGCCCCGACGAGGTGGCGCGCTATGCGGACGCGGTGGTGATCGGCGAAGCGGAGCTGACCTGGCCGCTGGTGGTCGACGACGCCCGGCACGGGCGCCTGCAGAAGCGCTACCGTCAGGAGACGCGCCCTTCACTCGCCGGTCTGCGTCCGGACCGGTCGATCTTCCGCGGCAAACGCTACCTGCCCATCGGCCTGGTCGAGGCCGGGCGGGGGTGTCATTTCAAATGCGACTTCTGCGCGGTGCAGACCGTCTTCGAGTCGACGCAGACGCGCCGGCCGGTCGACGACATCCTCGAGGAGCTCTCGCGGTTGAAGCACGAAAAGAAGCTGTTCTTCTTCGTCGACGACAACATCACTTCGAACCTGGCCCAGGCCAAGGAATTCTTCCGCGCCCTCATCCCCCTCGGCCTGCGCTGGGTCAGCCAGTCCAGCATCAACGCCGCCCACGACGATGAGTTCCTCGATCTCCTCGTGCGCAGCGGCTGCCAGGGCGTGCTCATCGGCTTCGAGAGCCTCAATCCATCAAACCTGAAGGCGATGAACAAGGTGTTCAACACCCAGCGGGGCGGATTCGAGAAGGCCCTGGCCAATCTGCGGCGTCACCGTATCCGAGTCTACGGTACGTTCATCTTCGGCTACGACGGCGACACCCCGGAGAGTTTCGACCCCACCGTGGCCTTCGCCCAGGAGCACGGGTTCTACATCGCCGCCTTCAATCACCTGACCCCGTTTCCCGGAACGCCGCTCTACCAGCGCCTGGTGGAGGAAAACCGCATGCTCTACGAGACGTGGTGGCTGGACGACCGTTACAGCTACAACCGCATCCCCTTTCGGCCGCGGGGCATGGAGCCGGACACACTGCAGCGCGGCTGTGTCGCGGCCCGGCGCCGGTTCTACTCCTGGCCAAGCATCCTCCGGCGGGGGTTCGATCCGGTCAACCGCTCGAACGGCTTCATGTGGCGTAACTTCTACCTGATCAATTCGCTGCACCGCAACGACGTCAGCCTGCGCGACCACTATCCGCTGGGTGACGAAGCCTGGCGGGGCACGCTGCTTCCGGCGCAGTGAAGGCCTTGTATCCACCCACGACATTCCGGACCCTGCGTCCCGAGGACGACGCGGAGGTGCGCCGCCTGCTGCACTCCGCCCCCATGGACGGCGCCATCCGGCTCCGGCTCACCCAGGATCCCTCCTACTTCGCGGCCACGGGCATCGGCGGCGCCGAGGAGACGCTCCTCGTGGCGCACCAGGCCGGGCGGCTGGTGGCCCTCGGGCGGTGCACCGTCCAAGACCGGTTCGTCCACGGTCAGCCGCGCCGCTGCGGCTACCTGGCCCACCTGCGCCTCGCCCCGGACGCGGTCAGCCGGGGCGCGCTGGTGCGCGACGGTTTCCGGGCCTTCGCCGCCGCCCTCGCCTCCCGGCCGGCCGAGCTCTACTTCACCAGCATCCTCGACGACAACACCCGCGCCCGGAGCGTGCTGGAACACCGTCGGGCGGGGCTGCCCGTCTACATGCGGGTCGGTGGCTACACGACGTTTGTGCTGAACGCTCCAGGCCCCCGCGCCGCCCCGTTGCTTCGGGAACGCGCCGAGACCGCGCTGGCCTGCGCTGGCTTCCGCGTCGTCTCCGGAGCCTCCCTCGGTCCCGCCGGACTGGCCGACGCGCTGAACCGCCTGGCGCGCGCCCACCCGCTCGCTCTGGTCTGGAGCGAAACCCTGCTCGACCGCCTGTCTGCCCACGGGCTCGGAGGGGGCGACTTTTCCCTGCTGCAGGAGGGAACGCGCTGCGTCGCCGCGTTTGCCCTCTGGGACCAGCGGGAGTTCCGGCAGATCACCGTTGACGGCTATCAGTCACCCCTCGGTCTGCTGCGTCACGCCTACAACGCCTATGCCACGCTGAGCCGGCTTCCCCGCCTGCCGCCTCCGGGGGGAACCCTGCGCCAGGCCTTTGTCAGCCCGCAGCTCGGCACGGCCCACGTCACCGTTGCTCTCTCCGCCTGGGTCGACTACGCCCGCGCCCAGGCCGGCGAACGGGGGCTGCACTACGTCGTGCTTGGACACGGCACCGGCGACGTGGCGCGCGACCGCGCCTTCGGTGCCATGCGGGCGCGGCGCACCGCGAGCACGCTCTATCGGGTCACCTGGGACTTCGAGCCGTCCGCGGACGGCCCGGCACCCGCCCCGCCGTGGGATCCAGAGGTCGCATTGCTGTGAACGCTCCACCCGAGACCCTCGTTTCCCAGGTCTGGGACCGCACCGACCTCACCCCATCGCTTCGGGGCGAACTCCGCGCGCTGCTCGACCGTCACTTCGAAGGCGTCGATCCGGTCCAGTTCTCGGCCGACCTCGATGAGAAAAGCCACGTCATCCTGCTCCGGCGCGGCCCCGCACTCGTCGGATTCAGCACGCTGCTGGTCTACGAAACGCGCGTCGACGGCGAGGCGGTCTCGGTGGTCTATTCGGGCGACACCATCGTCGACCCCGAAGCCTGGCAGAGCCCCCTGCTCGCCCGCGCCTGGATCACGACCGTGAACCGGCTGCGGCGATCGTATCCGAACGGACGTTACTACTGGCTGCTGCTCTCCTCCGGATTCCGGACCTACCGGTTCCTGCCGGTGTTCTGGCGGGAGTTTTTTCCACGCCACGACCGATCCACGCCGGCACCGGCCTCCCGGTTGCTCGAAGCCCTGGCCCGAGAGCGCTTCGGGCCGGCGTACCTGCCCGACCGGGGCGTGGTTCGTTTCGCGCGGCCGCAGCGGCTGCGGCCGCCGTTCCGTGCGGTTCCTCCGGGGAGGGACCGCGATCCTCACGTCGCCTTCTTTCTGCAGCAGAATCCGGGACATCTGCAGGGGGATGAACTCGTCTGCCTGACGGAGCTATCCGCGGCGAATCTCACCCCGGCGGGGCAACGCATGGTGGCCCACCCGACGCCATGATCCCTCTGCTGGCCAACCTCGGCTGGCTGGCGTCAAACGTCGGATCGCGCCGGCGTTTCCTGCGCCAGCTGCGGGATCCCGTGGGCACCCAGGACGAACGGCTGCGCAGCCTGATCGCAGGCCACGCCGCAACGGAGTTTGGACGCGCCCACCACTTCGACCGGATCGATTCGGCCGCCGCCTTCCGTCGCCAGGTTCCCCTCTGCACCTACGAGGACCTGGCGCCGGCGATCGACCGCATCCGTCGCGGCGAACCGAAAGTGCTGACCGATGATGCTGTCACGCACCTGGTTCCCACCAGTGGCTCCTCCGGTGCCTGCAAACTCATCCCCTTCACCGCCACCCTTCAGCGCGAGTTTCAGGCCGCCATCGGCCCCTGGGTGTCCGATCTGTACCTCTCGCACCCCCGCGCCCTGCGGGGCCCTTCCTACTGGGCGATTTCACCCTCCCCGCCGTCGGACTCCCGGGCCGACTCCGTGGTGCCGATCGGGTTCGAGGACGACAGCCAGTACCTCGGCGGCGTGCGTCAGCGTCTCGTCACCGCCGCGCTGGCGGTGCCTTCGGGCGTGCGGACCGTTTCGGACCGGGAGACGTTCTTTCTGCTCACCGCGGTCTGTCTCCTGCGCCGAGAGAATCTCGGCGTCATCTCGGTCTGGCATCCCTCGTTTCTCCTCCTGCTCCTCGCCTCCCTGCAACGGCACTGGGACGAGGTGCTGGCGGTGTTGGAATCCGGAAAACTCCCCTCCACGCGCCCCGTGTCCGGACCGCTGCTGATCGCGCTGGGCCTGAAGTCACACCCGGAACGCGCCCGGTTCCTCCGCCGGCTGGGTCCCGATCGGCCGGCGGCCTTCTGGCCCCGTCTCTCGGTGATCAGCTGCTGGACCCAGGCCCACGCCGCGGTGGCGGCCGCCGAAGTGGCGCGGCGTTTTCCCGGCGTGGTCATCCAACCCAAGGGCCTGCTCGCCACCGAGGGGGTCGTGAGCGTTCCGTTCGAGGGGACCCATCCGCTGGCGGTGGGTTCGCACGTCTACGAGTTCCTCGACGACGAGGGACGCCTCCACCCCCTCGACCAACTCGTGGAAGGAGCCCGCTACGAAGTGGTGCTCACGACGGGCGGCGGGCTCTGGCGCTACCGCCTGGGCGACCGGGTACAGGTCACCGGTCGCAAGGCGGCCACCCCGTGTCTCGAGTTTGTCGGCCGGGCCGGCGTCGTTTCGGACCGCTTTGGCGAAAAGCTGGCGGAGGAGTTTGTATCCGGCGTGCTCGCCGGCCTTGTCCACCGCTCACCAGGCCCGGCCGCCTTTGTGCTGCTGGCCCCGGAGTCGGACGGAACGCGCGGACACTACGTGCTCTTCTGGCAGTCGGACCACGCCGCGCCCGACCCCGGCATGGTCGACCGGCTCCTGTGTGAGAATCCCCACTACGCCTGGTGCCGTCAGCTCGGCCAGCTCGAGGCGGTGCGCGTCATCCCCCCGGGTCCCGACGCCTACCTCCGCTACGCGGAACGAATCGGTTCACGCCAGCGCCTGGGCGAACTCAAGCCGCCGGCCCTCTCGTTGCTCGATGGTTGGACTGCCTGGTTCGCCCGAGATTCCGCCCGCCAGGGCCCACCGCGCCTGACGCCGCGCGTGCAGGAATAGAACCGATCCGGAAGCGACCGCCATCCGGCGTCCAGGTCCGCTCAGCGTCGCGGACTGAGCCAGCGGGAGGACCAGATTGGGACCAGCCGGGGCTTGGGCGCGGGGGCGGGGGCGGGGGCGGCCGACGGTGCCAACCGGAGGGAAGCCGTCGGAGGCACGGCGTCACCTGCCGGCGCGCTCACCGCGGCGGCCACCGCATCGCGGGGGACCCGCCAGTACACGACCCGGCCAGACTCGAAGGCCACGTATCCACCGGTATCATAAATCCACGTCGCCCAGCCGCGTGAGAAATTGCAGAAGAGCGGTTCCCCGACCTGTGACACGACCGAGTCCTCGGTGACACCGATGCGCAGGTCCGCCCAGGCGGCACGCACCGCCACGGGTGCCAGCACCAGAAAGAAGAAAAAACTCTGCCACGCTCGCGTCATGCCTCCAGACTACCACGCCCGGACCAGGCTGTCGCATCGGTTATTGGCCTAGACCCCGCAGCCGCGGTTCAGAATTGTGCCTAGGGGGTTTCGGCCACGAAATTTCATTTGTCCCCGGTCACACCGAAATCGCGATTTTTGGTGATTCCCAACCTGCCGTGGGCCAGTCAGAAGCAGGGTGCGCAATCCGCCCCGCCTCCGTCCCGCCTCGGACTTTCCCCCAGGCGGACCGGGCCGCCTCGCCGAACTCCCTCCCCCACCCGCCCTTTTCTCCCGTATGACGACTTCTGTTCTTCGCCCCGGATTCTGGCGTCTCGCCCTCACGGGACTGGTCTCGACCGTCTCCGGCGTCGCCGCACCCGCCTATGACTTTTTCATCTGCGCCACTCTCAACCGCAACTATGTGGTCGGATCAAAAATCGTCACCACCAATGGCGTCTTCCAACGCGACGCCACCCAGGGTTGGGCGCACGTGGGCTACAACGACACCACGCTGTCCGCCGTCGCGTTCGACCCGCGGGACCGGCAAGTGATCTACACCTCCGCCCTAAACGGCTGCTGGCGCACGCTGGACGGGGGCCGCACCTGGCAGATCAACACCGGCTGGGAGATCACCGAGGCGCGCGACGTCGCCGTTGATCCTCACGCGCCGGATCATGTCTACCTGGCCTTTGTCAACGGCATCGCCGTATCGACCGACCGCGGGCAGACGTGGACACGACGGGAAAAGGGACTGCCCGACCGCGGCAAGTACACCCAGACGATCAAGGTCGATCGCATGCGCGCGGGCCGGGTGCTCGCGGGCTGCGAGCTCGGCATCTACCTGACGAAGGACGGCGCACAGCGCTGGAAGCGGGTGCTCGCCACACGCGGCACGGTCAATGAACTCCAACAGTCCTGGCACGATCCGAAGATCTGGGTGGCGGTGACGCAGGACGACGGCGCCTGGGCTTCCCAGGACAACGGCGAATCCTGGAAACAATTCCCCACCGTCCCCACCTCCGAGGCGCTCTACAACATCGCCATGGACCCCACTCAGCCGCAGCGCCTCGTCATCGGCAGCTGGGCTCACGGCGTGCTCGCCACGGAGGATGGCGGCAAGACGTGGCAGGCGCGCAACGCCGGCCTGCCCGAGCCGCATCAGGTCTGGCGCGTCGGGATCGAACCCACCACCGGACGCCTGCTCGCGAGCGTGGTCGGTCAGACCCTGTTCGCCTCGGAGGACTTCGGTCGCACCTGGACCCGCGAAGCCCTCGACGGTTCGCGGGTGAATGCCTTCATCACCGTCCCCCGCGCCAACGCCACCGCTGCCCGAGAGAAATAAATCGCCGGCCGCCTCCTGGTCCGGCCGCTCCTCGCGCGCGTGCCTGACGTCGAAAACGGTCCAATCCAGGCACGCGCGCACGGCGCGACCCTCCACTCCCGCTCACCGCCCTTCAGTCATGAAACACCTTCTCTCCCTCGCCTGCCTGCTGCTCTGCGCCCTTGCCCCGCTGCGGGCGCAGCCTTCGTTCTCCGGCCCCATGCCCTCGCCCCGGGTGGTCGAGGACGCCGCCGAACGCCGACGCGCCTACCTTGCGCGGCTCGATGAGGTGATCGACTGGGTGGCGGGTGACACCAAGTACCGTACCGACGATCCGGCCAATTTCGACATCGCCGAGGTGGTGGCCCGTCTGATACGCCGCCAGGATGTCGACGGCTGCTCGCGTCGCGTCATCGAGCTCATGCAGCAGCCGGGCACCGGGCCCTTCTGGATGTTCCCCACCGTCTGCCTGGCCTACACTGGACGCGACCTGCTCTCGCCCGAGGCCCGGGCCTCGATCCGGCAGGCCTGGCGCACGTCGCGACAGATCCGCGGCGACACCGAGAACCACTTCGTCATGTACTACGTGTCGCTCTACCTGATGAATGAGCTCTATCCCGACGACACAGGTGACCAATGGTACACGGGTCTCAGCTCCGCCGAGAACCGAGCGGAGGCCAAGGCCTACCTGACGAACTGGATGGACCTCGCCACCACCGTGGGCCAGGGCGAGTTCAACCCCACCCACTATGTCGGCGAGTACCTCATTCCCCTGCTCTTCCTCAAGACCTGGGCCCGGGACCCGGAAATGCGCCAGCGCGGGCACATCATGCTCGACTGGATTTTCGCCGAACTTGCCTCCACCACGCTCAATGGGGTGCTGCGCGGACCGAACGCCCGCACCGACGAGGGTTCGGTCATCGAGCGCTGGAACGCGATGGCATCCCACTTCAGCTGGCTCGCCTTCGGCAACACCCCGCCGCCCGCGGCCTACGCCATCTGGGGCGTGTACTTCGCCTTCGCCGGCGCCTCGTACGAGGTTCCCGAGGTCATCTACCGCATCGCCGTCGACCGCAGCGGTGACTACGTGCAACGCGACCACAAGCGCACCCGGCGTCGCTGGCGCTACAGCGACGTCGAATGGGCCCCGATCTACAAGACCAGCTATATGCGGCGCGACTACGCCGTGGGATCCTACCAGGGAGGATTGGCCGACCCGATTCAGACGCACGTCTGGGACGTGACCTGGGCGGAGCCGGACCCGCGCGGCAAACACACGACGATGTTCTCGCTCCACCCGCACTCCTCGCCGCGCGTGCTCCAGACCTATTTCGCCACGTACCCGGAACCCATGGTCAAGGCGGTCACGTTCGAGGGTAAACCGTCGTACGATTCGCCCGACAAGGTGATGGGCTGCTCGCCCTACGAACAGGTGTTCCAGGACCTCGACACCGTCATCGCCCTCTACCACATCCCGGCCGGCGAGCGTTTTCCCCAGATCAACGGGTTTTTCTCCAAGGATCTCCGGGACGTCACCGAGGACGCCTCGGGCTGGATCTTCGCCCGGGGCGGCAACGCCTACCTCGCCTACCGGCCCCTTGCCCCGTATCGCTGGATTCCCTACCTGCACTTCAACAGCGGCTGGGCCAAACAGCGTCGGGATCTCGGCGGACGGCTGCTGGTGAGCGAACACCTGCGCAACGGCACCGTCGTGCAGGCCGCGAGCGCCTCGGAGTTCCCGAGTTTTGAGGCCTTTCAGGCCGCGATGCGCGCCTTGCCACTGGAGAGCCGGCTCGACCCGGTGCCCTCGGTGAAGTTCACGACCCTGCGCGGCAAGGCCGTCGCATTCACCTACGGCAAGGTCCCCGTGGTCAACGGCCGGAAACTCGACACCGGGACCTGGCCGCTCTTCGACGGGCCCTACCTGAATGCCGGCCTGAACTCGCGCCGTCTTGTGCTGACGCACGGAAACCTCCGCCGGGTCCTCGACGCCGCGGCCCTGACCATCACCGACGGGCCCGACAAGCCGTAGGCGGCTCGCCGGCCAGGCCCGCAGGCCCGCGACCCCCTTGAAATTCTGCTCGACGGTGTCGTTTTGAGACGGGTCTGATCGACTCCAGGCAGGCGCTCTTCCGGCGCCCGTTCCCACACCCATGTCCGAACCGTCTCCCGCCGGGGCACCGCCTCCGGCCACACCGGCGCCCTCCGCGCCTACCTCCCTGTGGCGCATTGTCTTACAGGCATTTCGCGGCCAACACCACGACTACACGGCGGAACCGCTCGAGCGGGCCGTGCTGTTGCTTTCGGTCCCCATGGTGCTGGAGATGGTCATGGAGTCGCTCTTCGCGGTGGTCGACGTCTTCTGGGTGTCGCGCCTGGGCAAGGAGGCCATCGCCGTGGTTGGACTGACGGAGTCGATCATGACGCTGATCTACGCCGTCGCCATCGGCATCTCCATCGCCGCCAGCGCCATTGTGTCCCGTCGCATCGGCGAAAAGGACCCGGAACGCGCCGCGCAGGCCGCCGGTCAAATCCTGGTCCTGGGCACCGTGACATCCCTGGTGATCGGACTCGCGTTCGCCTCGTTGGCACCGCAAATCCTCAGGCTGATGGGAGCGGATGAGGCGGTGGTGACGCTCGGGTCGTCCTTCACGCGCATCATGCTCGGGGGCAACATCACAGTGTTCCTGATTTTTCTCATCAATGCCATTTTCCGGGGAGCCGGTGACGCCGTGCTCGCGATGCGCACCCTCTGGCTCGCCAACGGGCTCAACATCGTGCTGGGACCCTGCTTCATCTTTGGCTGGGGCCCCCTGCCCGAGATGGGTGTGGCCGGAGCAGCAGTCGCCACGAACATTGGCCGAGGCGTGGGTGTGCTCTACCAGCTGTGGCACTTCACCGGAAATCGCAGCCGGATCCGCCTACGCCTGGAGCACCTGCGACCCGATTTTGCCCAGCTTCATGCCATCCTGCGCACCGCCGGCAACGGCATCCTGCAACTGCTCATCAGCACCACGAGCTGGGTCGGGCTCTTCAAGATCCTCGCCACGTTCGGCAGCGCCACGCTTGCCGGATACACGATCGCGATCCGGGTGATTGTCTTCGCGCTCATGCCCGCCTGGGGGCTCGCCAATGCGGGAGCCACCCTCACGGGACAGAACCTTGGCGCCAAACAACCCGATCGGGCGGAGGCAGCGGTGAGGTTGGCCACCAAGTACAATGTGATTTTCCTCGGGATCGTCGGCGTCATCTTCGTGGTTTGCGCGCAGCCTCTGATTTCCTTCTTCACCGACGACCCCGAGGTTCGAGGCCACGGGGTCAAGGCCCTCTGGATCGTCAGTCTCGCCTTCCCACTTTACGCCGCGGGGATGTGCCTTGAGGGCGCCTTCAACGGTTCAGGCGACACCTGGACACCGACGCGGCTCAACTTCTTCTGTTTCTGGCTCGGCCAGGTTCCCCTCGCCTGGGTGCTGGCGGTGCCCTGCCGGCTCGGCCCGGTCGGCGTCTTCATCGCCGTGCCGGTCTCCTTCACCGTGCTGACCATCTGGAGCGCCCTGCTCTTTCGCAAGGGCCGCTGGAAACTGCAGCAAGTCTAGATCGAACGGCCATGAATCGTGCACCTCGCCGAAAGGGAGGGCGATCCCACAGTCGCGCATGCCCGTGAAGGTAAGGATCCGTCGTAGAAGGTGCCGGCTCAACCGGCGAAACCGCGGTTCACGTCTGGTGGAGGGCGTCGCTCCGGAGGCTGTCTCACAACCTCCCGCCCCTTGCTAAATTGTAAAAAGAAGGCCCTCTGGAGACGCGTATATGAATTCTTGCGACGACTCGGCTTGGTATAATGAGCTATACGAGGTTAGGGCTGAGGTTGCGAGACAGCCTCCGGGCCGCCGCCAGCCGCTCGAGGAGAAAGACCACGGCGGAGATGGCGAGCAGCCAGAAGTAGTACTTGAAGTAGAGCGGCATGGGCGCGGCGTGGTCAGCGTTTCGGCAGCGCGAACGCCACGTAAGCATCACCGCTCGGCGTACCCATCTTGCCTCCACCACAGGCAATGATCAGGTACTGGCGGCCACCCACCTCAAAGGTCGAGGGTGTCGCATAGCCGCCGGCCGGGAGGCGCGTCTTCCACAGCTCGCGTCCGGTCTTGCGATCGAACGCCCGGAAATGCTCGTCCCGACTGGCGCCGATGAACAGCACACCGCCGGCCGTGATGAGAGGGCCGCCATAGTTTTCGGTCCCGGTCGGGGGCACTCCTTTGGCCGAGAGCTCCGCGTATTCGCCGAGAGGCACACGCCAAAGAAAGTCGCCGGTGTTCAGGTCGATGGCATTGAGGGTGCCCCAGGGCGGCTTGACGGCCGGGTAACCGTCGGGATCGAGAAAGCGGTTGTAGCCCGTGTGCGTGTAGGGCGGCGGGACATAACCGCCCTTGGCCTGATCGGAAACATACGTGACCCAGCTCGGCGTCGCCGGGGCCGGAGCGACGGGTGCGGCTCCGGCGCGGCTGGCAGCAGGCGATTCAGGCTCACCCAGCAAGTACCCCACCACGGCCTCACGCTGCTTCTCGCTGAGGAATCCCCAGGGCGGCATGACCGCGCGACCCTTCGTCACCACCTCGAGCGCCTGCTCCCGGTTGAGCCGGGTCTTGAGATCGACAAGCGACGGGATGTTCGCCGCGGCATTGCCCTTGCGATCCACCCCGTGACAGCCCGTGCAGTTTTGCAGGTACACCTGCTGGCCGAGCGACGTCCCCCCACCCGATTCAATCATGGAGAGAATCCAGGGCATTTCGTTGGCGTTGACGTAGAGCACACCTTCGGGATCCACCGCCGCTCCTCCCCACTCCGCCCCGCCGTCAAAACCGGGAAAAATGATCGTGCCCTCGCGGCTGGGCGGCGCAAACCGGGTGTGCGGCCTCACCCGGGAAAAACGCTCGAGCACGGCGCGTCGTGCCTCCGGGGTGCGCTGGGTGACTTCATCGGCCGTGAACAACTGGCGCGCGAAGGGAGCGGGCTTGAGCGGCAAAACCTGGGTCGTGGCGGTCAATTCACCGGCCAGATCCGAACTGGGCACCGGGATCTCCTCGAGCGGAAAGAGCGGCTGACCCGTTTCGCGGTGAAAGACAAAGACGTGTCCCGATTTGGTCACCTGCGCCACGGCCGGCACTTCCTTACCGTCGCGCCGGACGGTAAGGAGCGTCGGCGGCGCCGGGGGATCCCGGTCCCACACATCGTGCTTCACAAACTGAAAATGCCACACGCGCCGGCCCGTGGCCGCTTCGAGCGCCACGAGGCAGTTCGAGTAAAGATTGTCGCCGTGGCGATCGCCGCCCCAAAAGTCGAACGCGGCTGAACCCACCGGACAAAACAGGAGACCCCGCTCTTCATCCACGGTCATACCAGCCCAGACATTCGCTCCGCCGACCCGCGTCCACGCGTCCGCAGGCCAGGTTTCGTAGCCAGGCTCGCCGGGACTCGGGATGGTGTTGAACCTCCAGACCAGTTTGCCTGTGCGGACGTCGAAGGCCCGAATGTGCCCCGGCGCCGCCGGGCCGGGACCTTCCCCCACGCGCATTCCCATGACAATGAGGTCGCGATACACCACCCCGGGGGTGTTCGCCTGGATCGCCAGCCCGCTGACGTCGCGCCCAAGCCCTTCACTCAAATCCACCCGTCCCTCGCGTCCAAAATCGGGAATGAGTCTGCCGGTGCGCGCGTCGAGCGCATGCAGCCAGCGTCCGGCACTGAAGAGGATCCGACGTTCCTTGCCCTCCGACCAGGTGGCGAGCCCGCGATTGACACCATTGGCATCGACCGGCTCGAAGCGCCACAGCTCACGTCCCGTCGCCGCATCGAGCGCCGCCACCTTCAGCTGGGGCGTGGTCGCATAGACCACCCCGTCGATGATGAGCGGATTGCACTGCATCTGGGTCTTGTTGTCCCGGGCATCCCCTGACTTCCAGATCCAGGCCACCTCGAGCTGGCCGACATTCTGCGGGGTGATCTCGGAGAGCGTGGAGTAATGGCTCGCTCCCTTGTCGCCCAGGTAGGTGGACCAGTTGGCCCCGGCCGCCCCGTTCAGGCGCACCGCCGTCCACTGCGCCGCCAATACCAGCACGATCAGCACGAGGGGTCTTCGCATCGGCCAACGATGAACGCGTTTTGCTCGCTTCGCCAAGCCGAGAACAGCGACCTACCCCGGCGCCCCACTCGATCCCAGGGGGTGCGCGGGCGAACTTCAGCCCTTGAGCGGCAGAAAGATGTCGACCGTTCGATTGGCCAACGCGGCGCCCGGCGCGAGGGGGCGGTAAAGCTCGAAGGCCCCGGCGTTGCTTTGTTTCAACTTGCGGTGACGCGTGATCTGGTTGGCGACACTCCAGCCGTTGCCGAGGTGATGATGCACCCCCTCGAACTCGACGCGAAACGCACGAACCGCCGGCAGGCGCCATTCGGCCAACTCCGCTCCTGTCGGCAGCGTCGCCGAATCCGGCACCAGGTGGCCGATGATGAAGTCCAGCCGGCCCGTCTTTACGGCCAGGCGATGGTACACCGCGATGCCCTCGCCCGTCACCGGCAGCCCATGCTTTCGGAAGAGCTGCTCGCACCGATCCATCGCGGGCGGGGCGATCGAGCCCACCTCTTCCAGGTGAGCGCTGGCGCGCACCCCGAACATGCGCAACGGCCCGACCGGCGTGATCCCGTGGGGGGTGGTCTTGGACTCGATTTTCCCGGTCTCGATCCAGTCCTTCACCATCAGCAGTCCACGATGATAGTCCTGACCCACGAACGTCTTCAGCATCGGGATCATCCAAAACAGAAACCACGGCAGGCTCCCGCTCATGCGCCAGGTCAGCACGGCCCCGGCGGGACTCGGCTGCAGCTCGAACTCGACGTTCGCCCTCGACTTGAACGGCTTCAAGAAGCGGAGTTCGATCTCCAGGCGCCGGTCGCGCTCCACCTTGCGGAACTCCATCTCGCCGGCCCCCGACACGTCGCCGCACCACGCGTAACCTGATCCCACGCTCCCGGGCGGGCCCGAGACGCGGACGGAAGCTCCGGGGTCGGCAATGAGCCAGGGCGACCAGGTGGACCACGTGTTGAAATCCGCCACCACTGAGAACACCCGGGAGGGTGGCGCCGAAACCGCAATGGATCGTTCGACCTGATACGCTGGCATGAGCCCACTTCTGGTCGATGGGACGAACCGGGTCCAGCCCAAGCGTAACGAGTGGCTCACCGCACACCTCGCCCTCCTCCCCAGCCCCAGGAGCTGCCATCGCGACCACGCATCGGTTCCTGCGCCGACCGGCTGCACACCTTCGGTCAGCAACCGACTGAGAGGCAGCTCGCGGCGTGAACAAAATCGGCGATTGGGGACGACTGCCGCTCCGGGGTCCTCGCCGCCCGGCGACCCGAGACATCCACGGAGACAGAACTCGTTTTTCCGTCCGCTTCCGCGCAGCGAGCTCGCGGCCGGAGGGGACTGCGGAAGAGTCTTGAAATCGGCATCTGTTCCGCCATTTTGCGACGCAGAATGGCATTCATTCCGCGAATCTTCACACCGGGCCGGGAACACTTTTTCCTACTGGGGCCGCGCGGCACGGGTAAAACGCTGTGGTCCACCCGTCACTATCCCCGGGCACTGCGGATCGATCTGCTGGATCCGGAAACGCTGCGGCTGCTGTCCGCCCGGCCGGAGCGCCTCATCGAACTCGTGGAGGGCAACCGGGACAAACCCCAGGTCATCATTGATGAGGTGCAAAAGCTGCCTGATTTGCTGGAGGTTGTGCACCTGTTGATCGAGCGCAAAACCGGTCAGCAATTCATTCTGACAGGTTCGAGCGCCCGGAAGCTGCGCCGACAGGGCGTAAATCTCCTGGGCGGACGGGCGGCGCAGAAGCATCTGCATCCCTATCTGGCGGCGGAGTTGGGCAAACAGTTCTCGCTGACAGCAGCGTTGCGTCAGGGCATGTTGCCGCTGGTGTGGGCCGCTGAGAATCCAACCGACATTTTGAAGGCGTACAACGGTCTCTACCTGCGCGAGGAAGTGCAGATGGAGGGGCTCGTGCGGAACATCGGTTCGTTCGCACGTTTTCTTGAGGCGTTGAGTTTCTCGCACGCCAGCGTGCTCAATCTCAGCAACGTCTCCCGCGACTGTCAGGTGAGCCGGAAGACCGTCGAGGGTTATCTGGAAATCCTGGAGGATTTGCTGCTGGGCTTCCGCTTGTCCGTCTTTGCCAAGCGGGCGAAACGTGAATTGGCGGCGCACCCAAAGTTCTATTTTTTCGATGCCGGGGTGTTTCGGGCCAATCGGCCCAGCGGCCCCTTGGATGCCCCCCAGGAAATCGACGGACTGGCGCTGGAGGGATTGGTCGCACAACACCTCCGCGCGTGGTGCGACTATTCGGATGGGAATCACCAGTTGCACTACTGGCAGACCCGTTCGCAGGTCGAGGTCGATTTTGTCATCTACGGCGAATCGGGACTTTACGCGGTGGAGGTCAAGAACTCGACCCAGGTGCGCTCAGACGACTTGCGGGCGCTCAAGAATTTTGCCGACGACTATCCCCAAAGTCAGCGCTACCTCGTCTACCGGGGGAAGGAGCGCATCAAGCGGGATGATGTCCTTTGTTTGCCGGCCGAATCGTTTTTGTTGGGACTTCGCCCAGGAAAAATTCAGCCGTAAAGAGCCGACGGCTATTCAACCATCCGCCACCATGGGTTACTCCAGAGAGAGCCCATCCGCACAATTGCGGGTGGAGTGAAAATACTAGCCCGAACAACTCAAACCGATGAGGCTCCAATGAACGAAGAATCGAAATAGGCGGGCCTCGCTATCCACCAGGATACGACGGCGATCGAGACGGCGAAGACAAAATGCGGGGAACGACTTCCAGTGACTTGCTTTCGGTTGAGAAGGTGAAGGCGTAGTGGCATACCGACGCCACGAACCGCTGGCCCCGAGCCCTGGTTCACACGCTTCCGTCAGCAAGCTCGCGCGATGGCGGGGCATGGTTTCAGGGGTGGGTCCCGTTGGCTGCGTCGGGGCTGACACCGAACTCCATCATCAGCTGGTCGATGGCTTCCAAGGCGGTGACAGCGTTGCGGTAGGCCCGGACCATGAGTTTGGGCGCCTCCTCGTGGTCGGAGGCGTGGATCATCCAAAACATGACCTTGCCGCCCGAGTCGTCGTCGCGCTGGTAGATCGGGAACGGGTAGGCGTATTTGTAGCCGAATTCCTTCTTGAATCGCTCGGCCAGGAAGATGCCACGTTCGGGGCCGGGTTTCTTCTGGAGAATCTTCCAATCCGCGTTGCCCCACCACTTGAGCAAGTCCTCGTCGGGATTGCCGAGGGCCGCGATGGAGCGGTCAAGCCAGCCCTGCGCGAGGAAGTAGAAGATCTCGATCTTGTTGCCGGTCTTCTTGTGTTGCGCGACGGCCGCCACGGTAGCCCAGTCGCATTCAAACGTGCGCTGGTCGAGCAGGCAGAAGGTGGCCTCTTTCTCCGGGATCGGGTTCTTCTCGAGAAAGGCCGGCAGGTTGACGTTGGAATCGCCCTGCGTGACGGAGATGACGCGCTTGGGGACGGTATTCGCTGCCGCCAGCTTCTTCAGGTATTCGATTCCGGGCTTGTTGATGTCGAACAGCGCGAAGTTGCGGAACCATTTGGGATCGCTCTCCAGCACGAGCTTGGCCGCGCACGACATATCGGCGTGGTCGGGGCTCTGGGGGGCGGCAAAGGCATCGAGGTAGGTGCCATGCTTCGTGATGAACACGAAGTAGCGCAGGTAGCGCTGGATCAGCTGGGCCTTGTTCTCGGTCCATACCGGAGCCTCCGCCGTCTTGAGTTCCAGTTTCTTGTCGCCGATCGGGATGGATGTCAGGTCAAACAGGTGAGGTTGTTCTTCGGCCATGGGGTGTCATTGGTGTGCCTACCTGCCGCCTACGCTGCGACTGTGGGCAGTTCGTCATAGGTTTTGCCGTCTAGGACACGACCGGCCGCGCCCTTGCCGAGGGCGACCATCGTGGTGTGCTTGCCGACTTCCATCCTCTTCGCTTTGGGCTCCGCGTCCGCCTCGGACGGCGCCCAATGGCCCCATTGTTTGAAGTGAAACGCGATCTTCCGCTTGCGGC
Organism: Opitutaceae bacterium; assembly: GCA_046346755.1. Taxonomy (GTDB): domain Bacteria; phylum Verrucomicrobiota; class Verrucomicrobiia; order Opitutales; family Opitutaceae; genus UBA6669. The sequence continues at coordinate 153,570 of JAXMHM010000018.1, forward strand.
AGAAGTCCCGCAGGTCGCGGACCCATTCCGGGTCCATCGGCCGCGAGTGCGGCCCGCTCTCGCCCCCCGCGATGATCCAATGGACCGGCGAGGGGTTTCCCACCGGGATGTAAGCTTTAAGGTCGACCGACCCCAGCAGCGGTTCGCAGGACAGGAAGCGCACCTTGGCGGCGTTCGCGAGAAGGTGCGGCATCCGCTTGTCGGCCCACTCCTGATTCTCGACGGTGGTACCGAGCCAGACGTTCGCGGGCCAGGTGTCGCCCCACCGCGTCAGCCGCTTGACGTGCTCGGGCCGCTTGGTCAGCAGCAGCCAGTCGAGCATGGGCGTCGCCTCGATCAGGTTCCACAGCCGGGCGCGGTGCTCGTCCAATTCCTTGCGCAGTTCGAATACGTCGGCCATCGAAGCACAGAACACGCGGTAGCGGAGAGCCGCCTGCTCGGCCTCGGCGTTCCACCGTACGGGATCGAGCCAGTGGTCGTCACTGAAGAAGCGGCGCAGCGCATTGGGGCCCCAAACTTTGCTGCCGACGCGTTTCGCCCAGGCCTCGGCGTAACAGTGCTGGCAGGCCGGCGAGACTTTTACGCAACCCCACCAAGGATTGAAAGTGTGATGCGTCCATTCGATGTGGGAGTGCTTGCCCATAGAGAATAATGTTCGACTCCGTTTTTACTTCCGCCTTTTCAACTCTAAATGCTTCAAGTGCGGATTCAATGAAATGAACCTTGAGGCCAATGAGCGAGCGTGGGTTGCGGGTTGGGCGCGAAGACGGATTCGGTCGAGGCCTCAATATTGGGCCCCGGGTCAGTATTTTGCACACTGGGCGCAAATCGAGTATGGGCAAATTGTTATTGGGTGGCGATGGTAATTCTCAGCTCCTGCGTGTGTTACAGGCGTCAGCCCCACTTTGGGTTGGTGGGTTGGGGTTTTTGCTCCTGGGGTGGGTGCGCGTAAATCGCGAGTCATGACGCAGCCGTACGGATACGGCTATAAGTGGAAGTGAGCCCAACCCCCGTCGCGTTCCCACTTGGTCGCGTGCTCCTGACGCCGAACCGCTGGATTCAGAGGTGCGAGAGGAGCGTCGGCAATCGATCATCGGGTTTTCGGCCCTTTGTCGAAGGTCGAGGGGTCGCCTGCAGTGTCTGCGGTCGAAGCTATCTGGACTGGCTGGAACCGCGGGCTCCCCGGGCGCGCGGTGTGTTCCCGGGAGGCATGGCGCTGGTCTGTTCGGGCAGGACGGTGGCACCTTCTCTCTTCGACCTTCGCTCTTCACCTCCACGCGGTGCTGGCGTTATCCGCTTCTTTGCTCCAACTCTGGACGCGTCCCCGACACCGATCCGACCCGCGAGTCACCGTCTGTGCTTCTCACATGCCGCCTCTTCGTTTCCGCCTGCCCTTCGCTCTCGTCGCCATCGTGGCGATCGCCCTGTCCAGCACCGATCTGACCGCCGGCGGAGGCGGATCAACCGCGCCACGCTGGTGGAAGGGCAATCTGCACACGCACTCGCTCTGGAGTGACGGCGACGACTACCCGGAGATGATCGCCGACTGGTACAAACAAAAGGGGTACGACTTCCTGGCCCTTTCGGACCACAATGTCCTCCAGGAGGGACAACGCTGGCTGGAGCTGAAAGCGGCCGTGTCCATCGGCGGCTCGGTCAACCTGCGGGGTGGCGGTGCGGTCCTGGAGGCCTACCTGCGCCGGTTCGGTCCGGATTGGGTGGAATTTCGCGACACGGATGGACAACGTTCGGTCCGGCTGAAACCGCTGTCGGAGTACCGCTCGCTGCTCGAGGAGCCCGGGCGGTTCCTGCTCATTCCCAGCGAGGAAGTCACCTCCTCGTGGAAACGCCCCAAAACCGAAACCGCTCCCGAGCGGTCGGGGCCGGTCCATATCAATGTCACCAACCTCCGCGACCACCTCGCACCGGTGGAGAGTGAACGGGCCGCCGACATTATGCAGCGCACCCTCGACGCCGTGCGGGCCCAACGCCAGAAGACCGGCCAGCCCATGATCGCCCACATCAACCATCCCAACTTTCGCTGGGGCATCACCCCGGAGGAGTTGATGGAGGTGAAGGGCGAACTCTTCTTCGAAGTCTACAACGGCCACCCCCAGGTCGAAAATGACGGCAATGCCACCCACCTCAGCATGGACGCCTTGTGGGACGCGGTGCTGACCCGTCGCATCGCCGAGTTGAAACTGGAGCCGATGTTCGGCGTCGCGGTCGACGACTCGCACAACTACCATTCGAAGGAGCCCGCCAAGAGTCGTCCCGGACGCGGCTGGATCATGGTGCGCTCTCACCACCTCACGGCGGAGTCCATCATCCGGGCGCTCGAAGCCGGTGACTTCTACGCCAGTTCAGGGGTGACCCTGTCAGAGGTCACGCGCTCCGGCACCCAGCTGTCCCTTGCCATCCAGGCCGAACCCGGCGTGACCTATCGCACGGTCTTTCTCGGCACGCGCAAAAACTATCCTCAAGGCAGCGAGGAACTCACCCCGCCCGCCGATCCCACCGCTCCGCTTCGCACCCTGCCCCACCGTCGGTACCCGGCGGAAATCGGCGCGGTGCTGGCCGAGAGCAGCGGCACGACCGCCAGCTACACCTTGCGCGGTGATGAACTGTATGTGCGGGCCAAGGTCATCTCCTCAAAACCCAAGGCCGACGGCAGTACGCCCGGCGAGTTTGAGACCGCGTGGACGCAGCCGTTGCTGGCCGCACGCCCCTGAACGAGTCAAGCGGACGCACCGCCCGGCGGGACCTGCTTCGCACTCGCCACTCCCGGTCCATTGACCCGGTTGCAATCCAGCAGCCTGACATGGCCCACGGGGCTGACTCCAGACCACCTCCAGGTTTGCGGGGGGTAACGGAGTGCCAGTCCGGGCGGTGAAATAGGCCCCAAGATTGGGCTTGCGACGGATTCCGCCCGGTCTTCAGAACAAACCGCGGACCGCTCCGCCCTGTTCCCTTGCATGACCTACGGCACCGCCACCCCTCGGGCCACGTTGAGGAGGATCGCTTCGAGGACGTCAGCCTGGCCCCGATTGGGAGGCTGGCTTGTGATGCTCCTTTGTCCCCTTGCCCACGCCGCAGCCCAAACGGTTGCGCTCTGGCTGTTTGATGAACCGCGAGGGCTGTATCCAAGCACGCCCCTTGAGTCGGTCGAAGGCATCGACGCGCCTCTGGTGCTCGGTCTCGGAGGACGTGTGATTCAGGGAAAATTCGGCCAGGCGCTCTCCACGGAACCGTATCCAACCGTCGTCATTCCGACATCGGGCGAGGAGACGGCGGCCTTGCATCGGTTTCCCGTCCCACCGGGCCGGACCCAGGAACCGATGAGCTGGCACAACGCTCACTTTGCCGCACTCATGACCGGAGGAGAGAATCACATTCGCAAGGAGGTGAGCTTCGCCCGGGTCACCCTCACCGATCTCAACCTGGGAGATTTTGACTGGACGGTGGAATTTTGGTTTCTTGCCCGCGAAGAAGCCGGCTCGGGCGTGGTGTTTGAACTGGGGACGGGGCCGCGGGGGGAGAACGACATCGTCACCCGGTTGTCCCTCGACGCTGCCGCCCGTTGTTTCGAATTGGAGAATCAGCCCGCAAAGGTGCGGGCGAAAATTCCATCGAACGGCTCGACGCTGCGCGACGCGAATCAATGGCACCACTACGCCTTTGTTTACCGATCGTCCGAGCGACACCTCCTCCATTTCGTGGATGGACGCAGCCAGGGTGGGCCGATGCCCCTGAACCTGAAACGATTGCCGCCCGGGGATGAAGACTACCTTTCGGTTGGTCGCGATGGACGCTGGGAGCGGCCCTTGCCCGGGGCGATCGATGAATTACGCATCACACGCGGAGCAATCTATGCGGCGGATTTCCCCCCTCCCGGCAGTTTCTCGCCTGCGGTAACCATGCAGACTCCGCAGCCCACGCAACGGCTGCTGTTCTCGCCTGATTTGCCACGGACCGGGGTGGTTCCGTTGCAGGGACGGAAGCACCTGTTCATCGACGACGCTCTTTTCGAGTGGAGCGAACACATCTCCTTTGCAGCCCATCCTCCCCGCCAGATCGAGCGGGTGATGAAAGGCCTTGAGGGATCCTTTCGAAAACACCTCACCGTCGTTGAAGACCAGGACGGTCTGATTCGTCTCTTCAACGGCGGCCCAGATGACTACCTGATGGTTCATGTTTCTCGCGATGGGAAGAACTTCTCGGCGCCCGACACCGGACTGCATCACGGAAACAGGAACAACATCGTCATCGCGGAACCGGCGCCACTTGGCCGTCCGATCATCGACCCCAACGGCCCACCGGAGCACCGGTGGAAGTACATCAGCGGCCTCGAGGGTCGTGGTGTCTATCTCTACACTTCGCCGGACGGGTGGACGTGGACGCGCCACCGTCAGGCTGTGCTGTCATTCCGCTCCGGCTCTCAATCGAGTCTTTTCTACGACGATCAGCGGGGCGTGTACGTTGGCTATCACCGCACCGGCTTTCCCCTGAGCGAAGGCGGAGGGACGCGCCGGGAGTTTGTCCTCGCAGAAACCACGGACGTAGATCGGCCCTGGCCGGTTCGACTGCAAACCCAGGCGGAAGTGCAGCAGATCGGGACGGTGCGCCCCCTACGTTCACCCCAGCCCTGGTGGCTGGACAACGGGCCCCTCACTCCGGGCGACTTCGGCATTGAACTGCCGACGGTGTTTCAGCCCGACCCGAAGATCGACCCGCCCGGCAGTGGGGTGTACGTGCCCAAAGCCGACAAGTATCCCTGGGCACCCGATGCCTATATTGCGTTTCCCGTGATGTACTTTGACTACGAGGAACCGCGACAACCCGCCACCCGCAGGGTGCTCTACGAGGAGCGCTCGCGCGGACTTGGATCCGGACTGGTCGAGACGCAGCTGGCAGTGAGCCGCAATGGGGTCTCCTGGCGTCGCTTTCCCTCGCCAGCCTATCTTCCGATCGGATCGTATGACGGCGGCCCTCCGCTGCATCAGATCTACATGGCAGAGGGCATGGTCAGACGGGGTGAGGAGATCTGGCAGTACTTCTATGGACAGGAGGACTACCATTCACCGGCGCGTCGTAAGCCCGAAGGCAACGGCGTTTATCGGTCGGTCCAACGACTGGACGGCTTCGTGTCCGCGGACGCACCCTACGATCGAATGGGCACGATCGTAACCCGGCCGATTGTCTTCTCCGGCCGCCAACTGAGCCTTAACATCAACACCGGAGGACTTGGATACGCTCAGGTTGGATTTGAAGACGATCAAGGCCGACCGATCCCTGGCTTTTCGGTCGACGACTGCGTGTTCATCAACGGCAACTTTGTAAACCGCACGGTTGAATGGCTCGGCCGAGGCACGGATCTCTCGGAACTGGCAGGCCGGCCCCTGCGCCTCGTCATCAAGATGCGAGGAACCTCCCTGTTCGCCCTGCAGTTCGTCCCTGGACCGTGAGTCGCGGCCCGTCGGTTGGGACTTGAGACTGCCCGCCACTTCGGCCGCACTCGCGGCATGGATTCCCGCGCCGTCGTTTTCACCGGCCCCAACACGGTGAAATTTCAGCCCATCACCAGCCCGGACCCGGGGCCGGACGATGTGGTGGTGGACGTGCATCACTCGTGGATCAGCAATGGCACCGAGGGCTCGTTCCTGCGCGGGGAACGTCTCTCCGGCGATGTCGCCTGGAAACCGGGCGACCCCGCGCCATTCCCGCGGGTGGCCGGCTACCAGAAGGTGGGAAAGGTCCGCCAAGTCGGGTCCGCCGTGTCCCGCTTCAAGCCGGGCGACTGGGTGTTTGCCTCGATGAGCCGGGTCACCGGTACGATCGAAAATCAATTCGCGGGCCACGTCTCGCCGGCGGTCTGCAGTCAGGGGGCCGTGATGCTGCTGCCCGCAGGTCTCGATCCCGTCGCCTACTCGGGACTGGTGCTCACCCAGGTCGGCTTCAACTGCGGTTCGCGATCCCCCGTGGCGCCCGGGAGCACCGCGGTTGTCATCGGCGACGGGCTGGTCGGACAGTGGGCCGGTCAGACGCTCGTTCAGCGGGGCGCCCGGGTAGTGATGGTGGGACGACACCCGGAACGCCTGGCGCGCTTCGCGCGCTACGGGCACACGGAGCTGGCCCGGGAGGATCAGGGCGTGGCCGGGGTGCGCGCCGCCGTGAAGGCGCCTGTGCAAATCCTGGTCGAAACCGTGGGAAGCGCCGACGCGTTGCGCGCGCACCTGCCGCTGATGGCGCGGGGCGGGCACATGGTCATCGCCGGGTTTTATCGTCCATCGGGTTCGATCCACCTCCAGTCCGCGCTGGAGTGCTTCCGCAACTACGAAATCTCCTTTGATCTCGCGTCGGGAGCCACCGCCGCCCGGCTCGAGGAGACCCTCGCCTGGGTGGCGGCGGGCCGGCTCGACACGCTGGGCTGCATCACGCACCGGTTTCCGGTGGAACGCGCCGCGGAGGCCTGGGACCTGATCGCCGCAAAACGCGACGCAGTGCTCGGCGTGGTGCTCGACTGGCCCTCCGCCCGCGGAACTACCTGAGTCGCGCGGTCACCGCACCCCCTCAACCGACATTCCCCATGACCCCGCCTACCTCCATGATGCTCCTGCAACTCGAGGCCCCGGGCCACGCCGCGTGGAAAGACGCGCCCTGCCCGGTCCCGGCGTCCGGCGAAGTCCTTCTCCGCGTCGAGGCCATCGCCACGTGCCCGCATTGGGACCTGCACCTGTTCGGGGGCAAACCGATGTTTCCCGGCATGACCCTGACCTACCCCTACCTCGCCGGCCAGCCAGGGCACGAGGCCGTGGGAGAGGTGGTTGCCCTCGGTCCGGGCGTTTCGCGACTGCAGGTGGGGGATCGGGTGGCTCCGTGGCGCGACACCGGACGTCCCCGTCAGGGCTTTTACGCCCAGTACAACACGTTTCACGAAGACGACCTGCTCGTTGTTCCCCGCACCCTCGCCGCGGCGGACCTCGCTTCGTTGGAGCTGGCCATGTGCGTGGAGGTCTCGTTCCAGCAACTCCACGTCCTCGGCGGGGTGGCGGGACGCAGCCTCGGCCTGTCCGGACTCGGTCCAGCCGGTTTGGTGGCGGTGCAACTGGCCCGGTTTCACGGAGCGACCGAGGTGGTGGGACTCGACCCCGTCGCCTCGCGACGCGAGTTGGCTGAGGGTCTGGGTGCCCACCGCACCCTCACACCGGATTCAACCCGCTGGCCCGCTTCCCGGCGCGTCGGCGCGCTCGACGATGCCATCGACCTCACCGGCGTGCCCGCGTCGATCGAGTTTCTCATGGACCGCACCCGCCGTTGCGTGGCCCTCTTCGGTGTACTGCGGGAGGAGGTGCGCTTTGGCAGTCGTCACCTTTTTGGTCCGGGACTGCATCTGATGGGTTATGGCGATCACAATCGCGCCGCAGCGGAGACGGCCCTGCGCGCGATCACCGAGGGACGCCTCCGCCTCGCGCCGCTCATCACGCACACCCTCCCCCTTTCGCGGTACGCCGAGGGGGTCGACCTGCTCCGGAGCAAACAAGCCATCAAGGTGCTTTTCCTGCCATGGGCTGATTGAGCGAGTGAGCATCACAGGTCGGGAACAGAGAGGGGATGGCTTGCAATAAGGCCCTGCCTTGCAAGCCAACACCAAAAGCAAACCTGCGACGATTTTCTTTGCCTGCGATCCGTGCAGGGCAAACGGTAGTCAGGGTCAGGCAAGGTGTTCCTCCACTCCCACCATCTATGAACGCTTGGCTCGAACAGCTATGCGGCACTGGTTTCATGCCGCATGGACAATGCTACCTATGGACCCCCGGGCTGGTCTGGCTGCACGCGTCCTCGGACGCGCTCATCGCTGCGGCCTACTTCTCGATACCCCTGACGCTGCTGTACTTTGTCCGGCGTCGGCGGGACCTCCCGTACGCCGGCCTGTTTCTCATGTTTGCGGCGTTCATCGTCGCTTGCGGCACGACCCACGCCCTCGAGGTGTGGACCATCTGGCACGGTCACTACTACCTGACCGGCGGCATCAAGGCGCTCACCGCCGTCATCTCCGTGGCCACCGCCATCAGTCTGGTCCGGATCGTGCCGGCCGCACTGCAACTCGCAAGTCCGACTGAATTGCGGCGTTTGAACGAATCCCTGGAAGAGCGGGTGCGGGTGCGCACCGCCGACCTCGAGGCCGCAAATCTCGCCCTTCGCCGCGAAATGGCGGAGCGCAGCGCGGCGCAGTCCGAAGTCAGTCGGCTCAACGGCGAACTCTCACGGCACCTCGCCGAACTGCGCACACTCTTTGACGTGCTGCCCGTGGGAGTCGGCATTTCCGACGATCCCGCCTGCCAGTCCATTCGCATGAACGACGCCCTCTCGCGCATGCTGGGCCTGCCCCGCGAAGCCAACGCATCCCTCTCCGCCGGCCCGTCGGTCGCCCCTACCACGTTTCGGGTCCTGCACCGAGAACAGGTGCTCTCGGCGGATCAATTGCCCATGCAAGTCTGCGCCCGCGAAGGCCGGGCGGTGGTGGATTTCGAGGAGGTGGTGGAACGGACCGACGGCACTCGTATCCATATTCTGTCTAACGCCGTTCCATTGAAGGACGGCGACGGACGCACCACGGGCTGCGTGGCCACCTTTCAGGATGTGACCCTGCTGACGGCCGCGCTCGCCGCCAACGAACGCTACGCCGCGATCGTGGCCAGTTCCGAGGACGCGATCATCGGCAAGACCCTCGACGGACGGGTCACCGATTGGAACCAAGGTGCCGAACGCATATTCGGCTTCACGGCCGCGGAGATGATCGGCCAGCCCATCGGCCTGCTTTACGAGGACGGCCCCGGCGGGGAGGAAACCGCCGCCAACGAGCGGGTTTGCCGCGGCGAGATCGTTCCTCCCTTCGAGGCGGTGCGGCGGCGCAAGGACGGCGCCACCGTGCAGGTGTCCATCATGATCTCGCCGATTCGCGACAGCAGCGGTCGTGTCATCGGTGTATCCAAATCGGCTCGCGACATCACCGCTCAAAAACGGGCCGAAGCCCGGCAGGCGGATTTGGATCGGAAAATCCAGGAAACCCAGAAGCTGGAAAGCCTCGGCGTGCTCGCCGGCGGCATCGCCCACGACTTCAACAACCTGCTGACCGGCATCCTCGGGAGCGCATCCCTCGCCCGGGCCACCCTGCCGCCGACTTCACCGCTGCAGGGGAGCCTGGAGCTGATCGAGACTTCGTCCCATCGCGCCGCCGACCTCTGCCACCAGATGCTCGCCTATGCGGGCCGGGGCCACTTTGTCATCCAACGCCTCAGTCTCAACCAGCTGATCAAGGACACCACCCACCTCATCTCGCTCTCCATCTCCAAACGCTGCGTGCTGCGCTTCGAATTGTCGCCGCACCTCCCCGACGTGCAGGCCGACGCCACCCAGCTCCGGCAGGTGATCATGAACCTGGTGATCAACGCCTCCGAGGCCATCGGATCGCGCAGCGGGGTGATCGCGGTCGTTACCGGGCTCGCTCGCGTCGGCCGTGACGAACTTCAGTCCCTCCGTCTGGCCGACCTCGCACCCGGCGACTACGTTTATTTCGAGGTGAGTGACAACGGTTGCGGCATGGATGCCGCCACGTTGGATCGGATCTTCGAGCCGTTTTTCACCACCAAGTTCACGGGACGGGGCCTCGGCCTGGCCGCAGTGATGGGTATCGCTCGCAGCCACCGCGGCGGCATCAAGGTCGAAAGCGAACCTGGCCGGGGCACCACCTTCCGGCTCTTCCTGCCGTGCTCAGACGGGCCCCCGCGGCTGCCCACCGAAAAGGCGGTCATCGCAGGACCCGTGTGGCGCGGTTCGGGTCATGTGCTCGTGGTCGACGACGAGGAGACCGTGCGCGGAATTTCGGCGCGACTGCTCGAGTCGCTGGGGTTCACCGTCGACCTCGCCTCCGACGGACTGGACGCCGTGGAGCGCTTCCAGGAGAATCCACGACGGTACACCTTCGTCCTGCTTGACCTGACGATGCCGCGACTCGACGGCGAAGAGACGCTGCGGCGCCTACGCGAGTCGGACCCGGCGGTCCGGGTCCTGCTCATGAGTGGATACACGCAAAGCGACGTGGCCTCCAAATTTTCCGGCAAAG
>JAXMHM010000019.1:0-163649 GCA_046346755.1 Opitutaceae bacterium
CGCGGACTCCTCGACGACACCATCGTGCTCTGGACCACCGAATTCGGCCGCATGCCCTCGTCGCAGGGCGGCGTCGGCCGCGACCACAATCCCTACGTATTTACCAATTGGTTATGCGGGGCCGGAATCAAGGGCGGCATCGTCGCGGGCGAGAGCGACCCCTGGGGCTACAAACCCCTCGACCGGAAGAAGGTCACCGAGGTGTACGACATCCACGCCACCCTCCTCCACCTCCTCGGCATCGACCACACCCGCCTCTCCGTGCGCCACAACGGCATCGACCGCCGTCTGACCGACGTCCACGGCCACGTGCTCCACGACGTCCTGGCGTGAACCGGCCGCAGCGCGGCGCCAAGTTGGATCGCGGCTTGAGCTGACGCGATAGCGCGTTCTCCCGATTGACCCTCACCCCGATTGTAGCCCACTCTCTCAAGGGCCGGGGGTGGGTCTCCGGCGATTGCTCATGAAAACTGCCGTTCTTCTGGTGCTCGCAGGCCTCGCGGTTGCGACGGTTCAGTGCCTCGCGAATGTGCGCGCGGAGACACCGAGCCTGACCCTTGGCAATGAGTCGCCTCCCGGCAGCGATCTCCGAGGTGAAACGGTTTATGTCCTTGTGGGAGAAACCGAGTCGCGAGTAGAGGCGGTGTACGACATCTCAGATTTCGCGAAGGCTGCAGAGCACCTGCTGTTTCCCCTGTTCGGCCGGGCCGACGCCAATCCCAAGGACGTCCTGGCCTGGGCACGGCTCCGGGTTTCATTCGATGGCAAGGCCCTGACCGGCATCTCGCTGACGAAGCCGCCCGAAGCCAGCCCCCCGACTCCGGCCGAACTTCAGGTTGTTTGGGCCCGCATCAATACCGGACCGGCCTTCGCGACGCAACCCCGCGCGAATTCGGGGCTCGCCCTGCGCATTGCCTACGTGCAGCCCCACATCGACGGCCGGTTCTACTACCTCCCGCAAAGCCTCCCGATCGAATCCAGCGAAGTGCGCGGCATCAGCTGGCGCTACTCCCTCATCGCCCGATCACCCGACCTCCCGCTGGGGTTTTCCGTCGGTGAATCGAGGTGGGAGCGCCTCGGTGACATCCTGGTGGTCTACCTGAAGCAGGATCAGATCGTCATGATCCAGCCCATGGACAAACCTGCGGGAAGGTAGGTAAAGGTTCGGGACACCTGCGGGCGCGGCGCTCGATCACGAGGCTTGCAGAGGGGCTGGGGCAATCCGCAGGACACCACACCCCAACTGAGACTCTTACGCAGGCGGATCGCTACTGCATGACACGCTTCTGAAGCGCAACTTCTTTTCGGCGTTGCTCGTCCCAGTAAGCAATCGACTCAGCCATAAGCGAACGAACCTGTTCGGCAACGGACTTCCCCTTTAACCCTTTGGTGTCAGCCATGGGGGATACGCGCAGGCATGAACCGTGGATTTGCAGCGTGCGGTAGTCCACCGTGTCGCCGGCTTCACTCCGCGGTAGAAAGACCAGGTGTGCGGAATAGACCGAGAAGGGTGACTCAAAGACCATTCCCGGCGTCATCAGTTTGAGCGGCAATCTCGATCCGGTCTCAATGTGACCTTTGAGACTGTGGACAATGAAGCATCGATGTCTTGAATACAGAGTGTCATCAGGATTCGGCGCCAGGTGGTCGTCTATTTGCACGACGACGATGGCATCTGCGGCTTCGACCAACTGCTCAAGTCCGGGGAAGTTGCCGATGATGACCGCCCTTCCCGATGTGGACCCGATGAGAACGAATAACAGGTAAAGGTATACCCGACGCATAATAAAAGGCGTGACTCACGCGAAATGGTCCGCGCGCACGAACCACGGTGCGCATGGTTTGGCAAGATCGAGACCTACCCCACGTCAGCGAACGGGTAACGAGTCTCGCCTTGGTTTGGAGGCGCCCGCATTGCCAATTGAGCTGCGTCGGTGTACGCCAGATCAGTACACCACCGCGTCGCCGATTTCCACGCGGCCGTACTTGTCGTACCAGCGGGCGCCGGGTTTCGCGACGCGTCCGAGTTCGGGAGCGGCCACGGCGATCAGGGGCTGGATGGCGTCGTCCAGGTAGTAGCCCCAGTGTTCCGTGGAGGAGTGCGCGCGCCACAGGAGAACGTTGCTCTCCTGGGTCACCTTGCGCTGGTAGGCAAAGGCCGAAATGATGAGGAAGTGCTTCCCGCTCAGGCTCGTCATTTCAGGCCGGTAAACGGGTCCGACCCAGTCCGGATCCTTGGAGGTTTCGCCTAGAACCCGCGTACGGATTTCTTCGCCCGTGGCTGAGCTTGGCGTGACGGTCCCCCACTCGAACGCGATCGTCATCGTGGGAGGATGCGCACGGGAGGCCAGGCGGTAGTGCTGCTTCGCCAGCGCGGCAATGACGGCCCGCTGGATCGGCTCCTCCGCGGGTTTGCGCTGAAAATAGTCCCAGGGAGCCGACATGTCGGAGTATCCCACAAACACCGGCACATAGTACGTGGGACGATCCGCCGTCGGGGGTGCAACCTGCTCACCCGCCTTGGTCAGATCCGTCGTCACAAACATCAAGCGATCCGCCATGCGCGTCGCCGGCTCCGCTCGGTTGGCTGCCAGCGCAAATCCGGAAAAAACCAAATAAAAACCCATCAGGGCTGCGAAACCATGAAATCGGGGGAGGGTCGGCTTCATGCGATTAATTTACATATAAAGCCGTGGCCGTCCACGCAAAAGACTTTGATTAACTGAATCAGTTTGGGCTCAGCTGTTTAAACCACGGATGGACACAGATGGACGCGGATGCGGAGGATAATCTGTCATTCACGTGTACCGTGAGTACCCGTGTTTGCTTAACTGGTTAGTATCTATGCGGAACGGTCCCGCGGTCGCGCCTGCAAGTCACCGAGTAGAGGCGCACCCAAAGGCAGCGTCCGTTGGAGGTGGGGTCGCCGACCCCGCGGGGATCGGCGTCGCGTGAAGCTATCGGCCACCGGAGGCGCCACGCCCGCTCCCATCTCGAAGGCAACCCCGGATTGCCTTCCCGCGGCCCCGGCGCCTTGCTGCCGGCGTCGCATGTCGTTTTCCCGAAAACGGATCTTCCGTCACCCCACGCCACAGGCCACGACGATATATGTGCGGCCCGGCTACAACCGCGTCCTCGCGGAGGAGTTTGAGGCGCTCAAGGCCAAGCGCGTGGCTCTGGTCAAGGACAAGGTCGAGGCTCACAGCCAGGGCGACCTGCGCGAGAACTTCGGATTCAAGGCCGCCAAGGACGCGATCCGGGCGGTGGATCGCAAGATGACCGCGCTGGACCGTTTTGTTTCCCGCAACACCTTCATCGAGGTCGACCCCGCCGGCTGGCTGACCAAACCCACGACCACCCTTCAGCTCGGACATGTGACCACCCTGGAGAAGCAGGATGTGGCCAGCCAGCGGAAGCACCGGTTCACATTCCTGGTGACCACCCACGGTGAAACCGCGACGGATCCCGAAACCGGCATCGAATGCCTGCCTCACTCCTCCCCGCTGGCCACAGCGGTGCTGGGACTGCCCGCCGGCGCGCAGGTCAAGGTCAGGCTCCCGGCCGGGGAGTCCCTGCTCACCGTGCTCTCCCTCCGCAATCCCACCCAGGCCGAACTCGATCGCCTGCTCCGGGAAATCAAGCCACCGGAATTGGACGACGACGAATCCGACGCGTGAAGGTCGACTTCACCTGTATCGCGTCGTGAAGGCCTCGGGCTGAAAGAACCCTGGCCCCCGCACATTCACCGCGGGGCGGGGCCAGTGGAGCCGCGTACGATCAGGCGGGGCTCGACGCGCTGCGTGGTGAAGCGACGGGTCGGCGTCGTGCCAATTTTCCGCACGAGGGTGCTGACGGAAAGGTCCACCGTGCTCTCGATGCTCTGATCGACGCTGCTCAGCTTCGGACGGGTCATCAGGCAGATGTTCTGGTTATTGAAACCTACGATCGAGAGGTCCTCGGGGACTTTCAGTCCCGAAGCCTGAAACTCGAGCAGGGCGCCCACCGCGGTTTCGTCATTGACGGCGAGATACGCCGTGGGCCGGTTCGGCAAGGACAGGAAACTGCGGGCGAGCTGGCTGCCGTACTCGAAATGGTCGCGGCGGAGGTGTTGGGCGTCGAGCGAGACGGCCGCCACCGCCGGATCGAGGCCGGCGGCGCGCAAGGCCCGGTCGACCCCCGCGAGACGGTCGGTCACGGTCTGAAAGGCACCGGAAATCCCCATCAGCCCGAAACGCCGGTGGCCGGCGGCCACCAGGTGCTCGATCACCAGCTCCATCGCCCGCACGCGGTCGAGGGAGACGGAGTTGGCGCCACCCGGGCCGGGATCGTCGATGACCAGGTGGGGGGTTCCGCGGTGGGTGAGCTCGTCGATCTGCGCCGCCAGGTCGGCCGGTTCAAAATGCCCGATGAAGACCACCGCGCCCACCCGCAGCGACAGGAGGTGGCGGAGCGTCTTGCGGCTGGAGCCGGGCGCCAGCACCTCGATGAGCGTGGTCAGGCCATGGTCGCGCAAGCGCTGCTGCAGGAGCGACACCTTGGCCACCGCAGTGGAGTTGCGGAAATCCTCCATGCACACCCCGATCATCGCCGCGCGACGCCCGCGGAGATTAACCGCGTGCGCGTTCGGCATGAAGCCCGTCGCCTCCAGCGCCGCCTGTACGCGCTCCACCGTCTTCTGCTTCAAACCGGCATGGCCATTGAGCGCCCGGGAGACGGTGCTGCGCGACAGTCCAACGTGCGCGGCAAACTCCGCGGTCGATCGAATCACATGCGGCACTCTGCCCGGTTTCGCCATGGGCCGGAGTCATAGGGCTCGTCGCGTGGAGTGCAAGCGATACGCGCCTAACAGGTTGCGAATCGGGTCAAAAAACGACACGTGTCGTTTTTTGGTTTGACGCACCCATGCCTCAGGGAACAGCAGTGTTGGCCTCCCCTGAAATATCCGCGGCGTGTTGTCGCGGCGCTTTCGCCCTATTGCCCGATGAATGTTCCTGCCTGCCTTCGGTTTCTACGAATCGGCCTGCCTGCCTTGATTGGCTTGGCGGCCTTCTGCCTCACTTCCCTCCCCGCTTCCGCCCAACTGCAGTGGAGCGTTTTTAATGAGACCGCGGTGGCGGCGGCGCCCGCGAGCACCAGCACCAACGGCGTGACCATCACGGTTCCCGCCGGCCAGCGGGTGACGTTGTTCGCCTCCAACTTCCGTCCGATCGAGTGGACCAACACCACGGTGGACGAAGTGTATGTGGTGACGACGTTCCGCGTGTCGGGCGGCCTCTCCAGCCTTTCCGGCGGCACCCGGGCGATCGGCTACGGGCTCTACAACAACGCCGGCACGGCATCGTTTGCCGACGACAATGGTTACTTCACTTGGCTGAATGGCCGGCAGACTGGCTCGTTGATCGAACTGCGTCGCCGCAATGGCGATGGCTCTTCACCGAGTCTGCTAAATCCGACGGGGTCGGCCTTCAACAACCTGGGCACGGGCACCACCACGCAGTCGGCCGGGGTGCTGACCGACAGTGGCACCTACTCCATCCAGATGCACCTGATGGCGCGCAATCCCGGTATTTCCCTCGGCAACACCAGCTCGACCACCTCGGGCGCCGGCATTTGGGTGAACGGTGAAGGGATCAGCCAGACGGCCTACACCAACCCCGACACGCCCCCGGCCACGACGGTGTTCAACCAGGTGGGATTCATGTTCCTGAACACGACGTCAGGACCGGTCACTTTGGAAGTCCTATCCGTCACGGGGCTGACACCGATCAATCCGCCGGTCATCACGACTCAGCCCGCCTCCATCATCCTCAATCCGGGCCAGCCCGGCACGCTGGGCGTCCAGGCCACCGGCACCTCGCCGCTCGCTTATCAATGGAAAAAAGACGGGGCTAATGTGACCGGGGCCACCGGTCCGACCCTGACCCTGGCCAGTGCGTCCACCGCCGACGCCGGGAGCTACACGGTCAGCATCACCAACGCCTACGGCAGCGTGACGAGCACCGCCGCCTCAGTCACGATCACCACGGCTCCCGTGCCGGCCACGATCACGGAACAGCCGGCGGCCACCACCATCAACGCCGGCCAGCCAGCCACCCTGACGGTGAGTGCCTATGGTTCGGCTCCGCTCACCTACCAGTGGCGCCGCAATGGCGTACCCATCCCAGGCGCCACCACCGCCACCCTTACCTTTGCCCAGACCACGCCGGCCGACGGCGGAGACTACACGGTCGTGGTCGCCAACGGCGCCGGCACCGTGACCAGCAGCGTGGCCGTGCTCACCGTCAATTCTGCGCCGGTCATCACCTCGCAGCCCGTGGGTGCCACCGTCAGCGCGGGCCAGGCAGTCACGTTCACCGTGGCCGCGTCGGGCACCCCCGCACCCTCGTATCAGTGGCAAAAAGACGGCGTGCGCATCACCGGAGCCACCAACCCCAGCTTCACGATCCCAAGCGTCACGTTGGCCGACACCGGGGTTTACTCGGTGCGGATCGTCAACCCCGTCGGGGCTGTCACCAGCGCTCCGGCCGTGCTGGCGATTCCTTCGTCCATGGTGGCAACCGCCACCTTCCCGGCCAATGGTGCAACCGGCATCACCATCGACACTCCGCTCAGCATCACGTTTGACCGGGCGCCGAAGGTCGGTGTGACCGGACGGATTCAGATCGTGCGCTCGTCGGACAACGTGGTGGTGGACACCATCGATCTCGGAGCGCAGTTCCAGCTGCGCACGGTGGGCACGAACACGACCCAGCTGAACTACTACCCGGTCATCATCAACGGCAACACCGCCAGCATCTACCCGCACGCCGGCGTCCTTGCCTACGGCCAGACCTACCATGTGGTGGTTGAACCGGGTGCGCTCCGCGACGCCACCAACGCCAGTTTCAGCGGCATCGCCAGCAGCGGCACCTGGCGCTTCTCCACCAAGACGGCGGGGCCCTCACCCACCGCCACCGCCGTCACCGTGGCGGCCGACGGGAGCGGAGACTTCTCCACCGTGCAGGGGGCGATCGATTTCGTCCCCGTTAACAACAGCCAGCGCGTGGTCATCACCGTCAAGAAGGGCACCTATGTGGAACAGGTCTACGTCGGCGCCAACCGACCGCTGGTCACGGTGCGGGGAGAGGACCGGGCGCAGTCGATCATTACGTATCCCAACAACAACAACCTGAACGGCAGCACCCGCACCCGCGGGGTGTTCACCACTGCGGCGAACGACTTCACCCTGGAGACGCTCTCGATCGTCAACTCCACGCCGCAGGGCGGCTCCCAGGCCGAGTGCTTCGTCTGCGACGGCCTGCGGGTGACGATCAACCGCGTCAACCTCCGCAGCCGTCAGGACACGTTGCTGTGCAACACCGGTACGACGTTCATCACGGACAGTTACATCGAGGGAAACACGGACTTCATCTGGGGAACGGCGGCGGCGTACTTCCAACGCTGTGAACTCCGAGGACTCGACACCTTCGGCAACGATGGTTTCTACACCCAGGTTCGCAATGGACAGAACCAGATCGGGTTTGTCTTCGTCGACTGCGCTCTGACGGGCGAGCTCACCACGCCGCGCTATTACCTCGGGCGGATCGATCCGAACCCAGGCAACTTCCCCTACAGTCAGTGCGTGTGGATCAACTGCGCGATGGGGCCGCACATCCTGCCGGTCGGCTGGCAGCTCAACAACGCCACGACCGCGCCCAACATCTCGTATTGGGAGTATCAGACGACCGACCTTTCCGGTGCCACCTCCGACGTGAGCCGACGCCTGCCGGCGTCGCGACAGATGGATGCCGCCACCGCCGCCCAGTACCGAAGCCCGGCCTTCGTGCTCGGCGGATGGGCCCCGCAGATCGCCCCGACCATCGAAGTCGCACCGGTCTCCCAGACCGTCAATCCGGGTTCCACGGTGCGCCTCTCGGTCGTCGCCAACGGCGCACCGCAGCCCACCTACCAGTGGTTCAAGGACGGAGTCGCGATCGCCAACCCCGGTGCCACGCCGACTCCGGCGCGGCTGGCCTGGAGCGCGTTTGACGAGACCGCCTCGCTGCCGGTCACACCGGCGGCGGATGGCAAGGTGACGGTGACCATTCCCGCTGGCCAGCGCGCGACGCTGTACACGACGAACTTCGTGCCGATCGACCTGACCAGCGCACCGGCCGGGACCATCGCAGAAGTCTCGCTGCGCTTTGCCGCTTCCGGTGGCCTTTCCTCGATCGCCGCCGGTACGCGCGCCATCGGCGTCGGCCTCTTCGATCACCGGGGTACGACCTCGGGATCGACGTTTGCCGATGATTCGGGCTACTTCACCTGGATCAACGGCCGCGCGGCGGGCGGCAGCACCATCGAGCTCCGCCGGCGCAATGGCGACGGCTCCTCACCCAGCCTGCTCAATGCCACCGGCACCGCCTTCGCGAGCCTTGGCACCGGTTCGGCCGTCCAGACCAACGGTTCCTTGACGGACAACGTTCCCTACACGTTCACGCTGCGCCTGGTGCGAAGCGCGACGGGTGTTTCGTTCGGCACGAACTCGGGCAATACCGTGGCCGGAGTCTGGCTGGCGGGCGACGGCTTCAGTCAGAGCGCGTACACCAACCCCGACGTTCCGCCGGCGGCCACGGTGTTCAACCAGCTCGGTTTCATGTTCCTCAACACCACGGCCGCGCCCATCACGCTGACGCTCGACGCAGTCACCGGTTTCGTTCCGGTCGGGGCTCCCGCCTACACCGGAGCCACCGCGTCCACGCTCGTGCTGCCCAACGTTCAAGCCACGGCGACCGGAAGCTACTCGGTGCGCGTCACCAACGCGGCCGGCTCGGTGACCACCTCTCCGGTCGCACTGACCGTTTCGTCCGGCGCATTTACGGGCACCTACTTCGGCACCATCGCCGGTGGCGGCACGTTCGCCCTCCAGGTGCGGGCGGACGGCTCGGGTGTGTTCCTTGGCAACTACGGCGGCGCACTCATCAGTCGCCGAGTTTCCGTGGATGCCCAGGGCCGGGTCCGGCTGGTGGCCAATCTCACCGGCGTTGTCGACGCCACGCTTTCCAGCACCACGGGTGCGATTGCGGGGACGTTCAACGGTGCGGCACTGACCGGGGCTCGTAGCTCCGGACCGACCGCGACGCTCGCCGGCTACTACCAAGCCGGTCTGGTGGGTGGATCGGCCGTGCAGCACATCATCGTGGGCGCTGGCGGCCAGGCCTACGTGGTCACGCAGAGTGGCACCCGCCTCGAATCCGGAACGGCCACGGTCGACGCGGCCGGCCGGTTGACCGGAACCATCGGCGGGCAGGCTCTGACCGGTTCGATCGTCGACGGGGTGCTTACCGGCGTCGTGGGAGGCAACACGTATGGCGGGGTCAGCGACACCACCCTGGGCGGACTGCGCTTCCGTGAACTTTCGGCGCGGACCAGCGTGCCGGTCGGAGGAAATTCCACCATCGGCTTTGTCCTCACCGGCAATGCCCCGGTCGACCTGCTGATCCGGGGAGTCGGGCCGACTCTCTCGACGTTTGGCGTCGGCAATGTCTTGGCGACACCGAAACTGGACCTCTACTCCAACGGCGTCCTGATCGCTTCCAACACCCGCTGGAGCACGGCGCTTAACCCCACGGACATCGCGGCAGGCGCGGCCCTGGGCGGTGCGTTTCCGCTGGCGGCGGGTGCGGCCGACTCGGCCCTGCGACTGAAACTCAACCCCGGTGCCTACACGGCCACGCTCAGCAGCGCGACCGCCGGCGCCGGAGGCGTCGGTCTTGTGGAAGTCTACGACCTCACCGCCGGCGAAGGAGGCCAGCGCCTGATCAACCTCTCCGCCCTGGCTCAGGCGGGTGCGGGGGACAACACCTTGGTCGCGGGCGTCATCGTTTCCGGCAGTGCACCCAAGCGCATGCTCATTCGCGCCGTGGGTCCGAGCCTGGCGCTCGCCGGGGTTCCCGGCGTCCTCGCCCGTCCTGTCCTCTCACTCTACGCCGGCAGCAAGCTGGTGGCGCAGAACGCGGACGTCGGCACCAGTAGTGACGCCGCCGCGATCACCGCGGCGATTGCGGAAGCAGGCGCGTTCAGCCTGACGGTGGGTGCGACCGACTCGGCGCTCATCATCAATCTCGCGCCCGGCCTGTACACAGCCCAGATCACCAGCGCGGACGGTGGGACGGGCAATGCCCTGCTGGAGTTCTACGAGCTGCCCTGACCGCCAGGAGACAGTTGAACCCGCCTCCCGAACGCAACGAGCACAGAGACAGGCACGCGATCCCTTCAAACCACCGACAAACGCCTCACTTCGCGAGTGAGGCCTTGCCGTTCTGGTTTTTCCGAGATCTTACGCAGCGCTCTCTGTGTTCCTTGTGTTCTGTGCGGTTAGGCTGCTGAAGTGAGGTCCATGAGTCCGTCGACGCTCCTCTGCAGCGCACTCCTGATGGCATTGCTGGGTTCGATCGCGCGGGCCGGGGGCTTGGTCAATCTCTCGGCCCGCGGATCGACCGATGGCGTCGGCAACGTGCTCGCCACGGGGTTTGTCATCACCGGGAACACACCCAAACGCGTGCTGATCCGTGCCGCCGGTCCGGCGCTGAGTGCCTTCGGTGTCACCGGTGCGCTCACCGCGGTGCGGCTGGAGGTCTTTCAAGGCAGCAACTCGCTCGCGTCAAACTCCGGTTGGGACACCGCACCCAACGCCGCCCAGGTGCAAACGACGGCCGGCAGCCTCGGGGCATTCGCCTTCGTGGCCGGCAGCAAGGACGCCGCGCTGCTGCTGTCCCTGGATCCGGGCAGCTACACCGCCCACGCACTGCCGGCCACGGCAGGTGGCACCGGAGTGGCGCTGGTGGAGGTCTATGATGCGGAACCCACCTCGACCTCCCGGCTCGTCAATCTCTCGGCCCGGGCGAGGGCTGGAGTGGGGGCTGAGACCTTCATCGCCGGCTTTGTCGTGACCGGCAGCGACCGCAACCGCATGCTGGTGCGCGGGGTCGGCCCGTCGCTGGCGGCCTTCGGAGTCAACGACGCCCTCGGGGATCCGCAGCTCGAGGTGTTTCGCGAGAGTGTGAGCTTCGGATACAACGACGACTGGGTCGCCAGTGCCAACCCCGCCCTGGTCGCCGGGGTGTCACAACAAGCCGGAGCATTCGCCCTGGCCAGCCCCACGAAGGATGCCGCGCTCGTGCTGGCCGGAGCGCAGGGGGCCTACACCGCGCACGTGACCCCGAGCACGGGGAGCCAGCCCGGCACCGTCCTGATTGAAGTCTACGACACGGCCGGCCAGTACCGGACGCTGCCGTCGCACGAGTTTGAACTGGTGGGCTTTGGGCGCCTTGCCGGCCACGGTCTCGCTGCGCTCACCGGCGGCGGCGAACCACGGACCCCGTACGATCCGGTTGCGCGCACGGGCAACGTTTGGCGCATCGACGACGCCGTCATCACCGCCGCCGGGTCGGCTTTCGCGTCCCAAGTGCAGGCCGCGTTTTCGAGCGACACTCCGCTCGTGATCGAACTTGAGACCATGCTGGACCTGTCCCGCTTCGGGCGCGCCAACAATGGGGCCACCGCCATCGCCCACCCCGACCTCTTTACGGCCGGACGGACCAACGGAACCGTCGGCACCCTCACGATCGGTTCCAACAAGACGATCTATTCGGCCTACGGCGGCGGCGGCTTTCGCCGGGGCTCGCTCAGCATTTCGGGAAAGAACAATGTGATCCTGCGCAACCTCCGGTTTCGCGAGCTCTGGGAGTGGGACGACGCCACGACCGGCGAGTATGACCGCAACGACTGGGACTACCTCGTGGTGACGAGTGCCATCAGCGGAGGGACCGTGACCGCCCGGGCGCATCACATCTGGATCGATCACTGTGATTTCGAAAAATCATACGACGGGTTGTTCGACATCGTCCGGGGCTCCGACCTGGTCACGGTCTCCTGGTGCAAAGTCGGAGGAACCGTCAGCGGAGAGACCGTGCGCTGGGTGCGGCGTCAGCTCGACTACCTCGAGGCGAACCGCACCGCCTTCCCCTACTACAATTCCCTGCGTGCAACCACGACGGCGGCGGAGCTCCTCCGGCGCGAGACGTTCCAGAAGAAATCCAACCTCGTCGGCAACTCCGCCGACACCTCGACGGCGGCATTCGACACCGGCCATCTCAATGTCACCTTTCATCACAACGGATACGTCAACGTGGACCAGCGCATGCCACGCATGCGCTTCGGCAATGCCCATGTCTTCAACCTGCTCGCCGACAGCCGGGCCGGACGCGGCGTATCCGGACTTTCACTCATGGGCGTGGCGGCGACATCCAACGCCGCCGTGCGCGTCGAACACAGCCGGTTTCTCGACGTCCGTACCCCGATCACCATCACGGCGGGGACCGAGCCGGTGGGTCGCGTGCTCGTGCTCAACAGCGCCAATGTCGATACCGTGACGGGGGCGGATTCAGGTTTCGACCCGGCACGACTCACCTCAGCGGCAGCATTCCGGTGGAACACACCCGCGGCAGCCACAGGTATGACCGGATGGCCGGTGGCAGACAGCTCCGTGATGCCAGGAGGGTATCTGCCGCCAGGGCGAGCCATGAGCGACTACCTGGACACCAGCGATGCGCTGGCAGCCAATCTCGCCCGCGTCGGCGTGATTGTCCCCGCCGACGAGATTGAGGCCGGGCAGCTTCGCCGCCTGCTGCAGTCCACAACCCAGCCCTGATTGACCGGGGGTCGCCGCGCAATCCGGCGGGAGGTTTCACCGCAAGCGTCCCTGTTACGCGTCAACGACACCAGGTCCGCAGGCGCAAGAGCCGTGCATTGGAACGCGGAAGTAGGCGATGGCGCGCGTCAGAGTGATATCAAGGAAGGGTCGGCATTTTTCTTAGCCGGCATTCCCTGAAGCAGGAGCGACGCGTCTTTCCCGTCACCAAGCCCCGCCGAACCCACCACTACCTATCCGGCTCAATTATAACCGGTTATATCAGCATCGGTTTCGACACCCATCGCCTTCCACCCTGGCGCATCGTGCAACCGTCCCGCAACTGCTTGGGGCAAACAGCAGCCTTAAGCTGATTGGCGCCGATGGATTCCATTCACGTTCCTCAAGTCAGCCCGCCTCCATCCGTAATTAGCCGCAAAGAGACGGACTTCCGTCAGTTCCGCTGCGCCTATGAAAATTAACTGGACCATTGGTCGCCGGCTTGCCGCCGGTTTTGGCATCGTGATTCTCATCACGGCCACGCTGGGTGCGCTCGCCTATTCGCGTATCCAATCCATCCACCTAGCCACTGGCACGGTATCCGAACGTTCCATTCCCGGTATCGTGCTGCTCAGTCAGGTCGAATCCCTGGTGAAGGAAAACTTCATCAACACGACCCAGCACCACCTCGCCACCAGCACCGAGCGCAAGCTGGCCATCGAAAAAGAGATGGAGGCCAAGAGCGCCGCTTTGACCGAACTCTACAAACAATACGAGGCACTCCTGGTCACCGCCGAGGAGAAGACCACGTACGAGACCATCAAGAAGAGTCGGCCCCCGTACCGTGACAAACGAGTCTCGATCCTCGCCCTCAGCCGCGAGGGTCGCACCGACGAAGCCCGCGCTGCCCTCGAAAACGAACTCTATCCCGTCTACCAGGCCTACATCACGGCACTGCGCTCCGCCGTCGAACAGAGCCGCGAGCTCGGCCGCGTCTCCACCGCACGCTCCGAGGCCAGTATTCAGCAGACCCGTCTGGTCATCATCGTCGGTGTATCGACTTCGCTGATCGCCGGACTCTTCATTGCCTGGCTTATTACCCGCAGCACCAACCGAGTCCTCACCGGCGTCACGTCCGAGCTGTCCAACGGCTCCAAGCAGGTCAGCGCCGCCGCCACCGAAATCAACACCGCCAGTCAGACGCTGGCCCAGGGGGCCTCGGAACTCGCCGCGTCGCTCGAGGAGACCAACGCCTCACTCGAGGAGATTTCGGCCATGACCAAGCGCAACGCCGAGTCCGCCAGCTCCGCCAAAGTGTCCGCCAATCAGACCCGCACCGCAGCCGACACCGGCACGGCCAGGATGAAGGCGATGAACGAGGCGATGGATGCGATCAAGTCGTCGTCCGACAACATCGCGAAGATCATCAAGACCATCGACGAGATCGCCTTTCAGACCAACCTTCTCGCGCTCAACGCCGCCGTCGAGGCCGCTCGCGCCGGAGAAGCAGGAGCCGGTTTTGCCGTGGTCGCCGACGAAGTCCGCGCACTGGCCCAGCGCTCCGCTACGGCGGCCAAGGAGACGGCCGACAAGATCCAGGACTCCATTTCCAAGAGCGAACGCGGCGTCTCCATCAGTCGCGAAGTCGACGAGAATCTCCGTCAGATCGCCACGAGTGCGCACCGTGTGGACGATCTCGTGGGCGAAATCGCCGCCGCCTCGAACGAGCAGAGCCAGGGCATCACCCAAGTCCTCACGGCGATCACGCACATGGACTCCGCCACGCAAACGACCGCGGCCACCGCCGAGGAATCCGCTGCCGCCGCGCAGGAGCTGAACTCCCAGGCGTTTGCTCTCGATCACGTCGTCGACCAGCTCGAGTCCCTCGTCAAAGGCCAGCGTCCCCCGGCGCCCACCAAATCCGGAGTATCGTCCGGCCCTGATTTTCGCAGCCCAAGCGCCAAGCCGACTCACCGCAAGGTGGCGGCCCCCACTTCCTGATCCCCCACGCAGGGGGTCGGTCACTCCGGTTACGGCGTCTCCGGTCGCGGCGTCGCGGGCTCCGACACCACCTCCGGAGTACCCACCAGCACCTCCACCCGCGCATCGTCGAAACGCTGCATGCCCGTGGTGGTCTCGCCAAAATAGGGTG
Source organism: Opitutaceae bacterium (assembly GCA_046346755.1). Classification (GTDB taxonomy): domain Bacteria; phylum Verrucomicrobiota; class Verrucomicrobiia; order Opitutales; family Opitutaceae; genus UBA6669. The sequence goes on from JAXMHM010000019.1 coordinate 14,823, forward strand.
TGGCCACGCGTAACATCGAGGCCAGTACGTCCGAGAACTTTTGCTGTCCGCGGACCGGGAGCGCGATGAACGTGGTCCAGACCCGCTCGGCCTTGACACCCTTCTGTTTGATGTCGGCGAGGTTGAACGCGTCGATCACCACGATAAAATGTTCCTGGGTGGGCTCACGCTGCGCCAGGGAGGCAAAGTCCGAGGGTGAAGTGGGAGGGGCGTCACCGGAGCGGCTCTGCGACTCCGCCTTCTCCCGCATGATCCGATCCAGGTCGTAGAGCACGGTATCGTCGCCTCCCGCCCGGGCATCCCAGACGACCGTTCCACCCGGGGCATGACCAGAGCCATGCCCGGGCACCAGTCCATCCTTCCAGGCGAGATTTTCCAACCGGATCTGCCCGAGACGCCAGGTGCGCTGACCATAGCTGACGCGAAGCACCAGCTCCGGTTCCCGCGGAACGGGACGCCCGGACTCCCGCTCAAGGCCGTAGTTCAGGTACTTTTTGCGTGCGAGCGGGTTGAGCAAACGCTCGCACACCTGCTCGAACGTCAGGTCGGACTGAAAGGTCTCACCCGGAAAAAACAGGTACGTCTTGGGTTCCGCCAACGGCACGAGCGGCGTCGCCGCGATCGGGGGATTCAGGTTGTCGCGGGCGTTCAGGGACTTGATCAGCTCCCGTTTCGACGACCGGACGTAGTTGGCCGACGACACACTCATCTCGAGCGGCAGCTCCTTGCCCGACGGAGCTGTCGCGCACGAGGAAAACAAAAGCGCCACCGCCGCTGCCAAAGTCACCCCAAGGATCCGCCACCAGGTCTGGCTCTCATTCACCATGCCCCTTCTTTGCCGACACGCCTATCAACGCCGCAAGCCTTTTTCAGTTTTCGGCCGCTCCGTCGCCGGGCGGAGCTCTAGGGCCGTTGGCCCGACGGCAGTACTGGGCGCACTCGTCGTCGTCCTAAGAATTTTGCTGGCAAACCGGATACTGAGTAAGGCGCCGGAGGGGTGCGTGCTGCTTGAATCTGCGAGCCAGCGGCCCCGATTTCCCCGCAGAATTCCGTTCGTTTGTCCCGAATGAGAAGGGCACAGATCGGGCCGAGAAGCCGAATATAGATCTCAACCCCAACGGTTAGCCGGATCTGGCGCCTCGGCGGCACTCCGCGAGCCCCGTTGCGGTTCCCAATCCCTCCCGCGGGCAGGAGCCTCACGCCTGCCCATCGCCCGCCTCCACCACCGCGAAAAAGTCGGTCCGAGCAAACTCCTTAAGCTGCAGGGAGGAAGCGTCGAACTGGTCCAGCACGCACCCATTAGCATGAATGATCTCCCCGATCGCGACCGGCACTCTTATCTACGGCCCGTGAGCGGCCGTTCGAGTGCATCGCATTTGATCCGGGCGAGAGCATGACCCCGCTTCGCCATTCCGCCGCTGGACACGACCTGCGAGGGGCAAAATTGCACCCTCGAGGCGCCACGGTCCCGGGCGTCTACATCCCGGGCGATGATCCTATCGCGTCCGCTTCGTCCCCTCGCGGGCTTGCCTGACACATCGCAGATCAACCCAGCCCTTTTCCCCTGATCGATCCCTCTCGCATTTCCATGTCCACTGCCACCACCTCGTTCACCCCGCGCGCGCGCGCCGCACTTCATGCCATCGCGCAGAGCCTGGTCTTTCTTCTGCTCGGTCTGCCGCTGAAGGCCGCCACCTTTGACCTCACCGGCGCTTCCGGATCCTCAACGCAGACCGTGCAGCAAACGGTCGGCTCCGACATCCTGGTCATCACGGCGGTGGACGACGTCTTTGTCGTCGATAGCGACACCAACGTCTGGGGTGGCGGAATTGCCAACACCTCAGGCACAGTCATGGCCGTCGCCTCCGGCGTCGGTTACGAATCCAAGGTCACCCTCTCCGTCTCCGGAGGAAAGGTCTTCGACCTAAGTTCCTTCACCCTGGTCGACATCGCCGGTGAAAACAAAAACCTCACAATCACCACCAACAAGGGGAGCCAGACCTTCACGGCGAACTTCTCGAGCCTCTCCTGGTCGGTCTCGCTGGCCTCGGCCACGTTTCAAGGGATCACCTATGCCGAGCTCACCACCAGCCATGTTTCGAACCACTTCGCGTGGGGAATGGACAATTTCGTTCTGAACAACATCACGCTGGCCCCTCCGACGGTCACCGACGCCAAGATCTCGCTCGCCTCCTCCGGCAGCGGCACCGGTGGCGCCTACAAGGTGGGCGACACGGTCACCGCGTCCTGGAACAACACCGGCAGCGGTGACAACAACACCGGCATCACCGGAGTCACCGTCGACTTCAGCTCATTCGGAGGAGGCGCCGCCGTCGCCGCCACCAACTCCTCCGGCACCTGGTCCGCAAGCTATGTCATCACGGCCGGAGCCATCGATGCCACCAACCGGAATGTGTCTGTCAGCGCGACCAACGCCAACGGCACTACCACCACCGCCGACGCCACCAACGCCACGGTCGACAACATCGCACCGACGGTGACCGACGCCCGGATCAGCATCAGCGGCGCCAGTGGCACCGGCGGAGCCTTCAAGATCGGTGACACGGTGACCGCAACTTGGAACAACACCGCCTCCGGCGACAACAACTCCGACACCATCTCCTCTGTCACCGTGGACTTCAGCCAGTTTGGCGGCGGAGCCGCCGTCGCGGCCTCGAACTCAGCCGGCACCTGGACCGCCACGCACACGCTCACCGCCGGGGCAATCAATGGCACCACCAACCGCAATGTCTCGCTCACGGTCACCGACAACGCAGGCAACACCACGACTCGGGCCGACTCCAGCAATGCCACGGTCGACACGGTCGCCCCCACGACCACGGTGAGCAGCGTGTCATTCTCCTCGGATACAGGATCGAGTGCGAGTGACTTCATCACCGCCGCAACAAGCCAGACCCTCTCCGGCACCCTGAGCGCAAACCTCGTTTCCGGCGAATCGGTGGAGGTCTCCCTCAACAATGGCTCAACTTGGGCCAATGCCACCGCGTCCGTCGGCAGCAACACCTGGTCCCTCGGCGGTCAGACCCTCGCGGGCAGCGATACCCTCAGGGTACGCGTCACGGATGGTGCAGGCAACAGCGGCACGGCCCTCAGTCAGGCCTACGTGCTCGATACCACCGCATCGGCCACCACCGTCGCCACAGTCTCGTTCTCCGCCGACACCGGTTCGAGCTCCACCGACTTCATCACAAGGACCGCCGCCCAAACTGTCTCCGGCACCCTGAGCGCCAACCTGGTCTCAGGGGAAATCGTCGAGGTCTCCCTCGACAATGGTTCCACCTGGACGACCGCCACGACCTCGGTCGGCTCCAACACTTACTCGCTGTCCGGCGTCACCTTGACTGCAAGCAACACACTCAAGGTCCGCGTCACCGACACCGCCGGCAACAGCGGCACCACGCTCTCGCAAGCCTACGTCTTGGATACCACCGCTCCCAGTACGACCGTTTCGACGACAGCCTTCTCGGCAGACACGGGGGTGAGCTCCAGCGACTTCATTACAAGGACAGCCGCCCAAACCGTTTCGGGCACCTTGAGCGCCAACCTGGTCTCAGGGGAAATCGTCGAGGCCTCCCTCGACAATGGTTCCACCTGGACGACCGCCACGACCTCGGTCGGCTCCAACACTTACTCGCTGTCCGGCGTCACCCTGACTGCAAGCAACACACTCAAGGTCCGCGTCATCGACACCGCCGGCAACAGCGGCACCCCGTTTTCGCAAGCCTACGTCCTGGATACCACCGCTCCCACCTCCACGGTTTCAACGGTCGCATTTTCCGCCGACACGGGTGTGAGCGCCACGGACTTCATCACGAGGACTGCCGCGCAGACCGTCTCCGGCACCCTGAGTGCAAACCTGGTCTCAGGGGAAATCGTCGAGGTTTCCCTCGACAACGGCTCCACCTGGACCACCGCGACGAGTTCGGTGGGTTCCAACACGTTCTCACGGTCTGGCGTCACGCTGAGCGGGAGCGACACCCTGAGAGTCCGTGTCACCGACACCGCCGGAAATGCCGGGACGGCGCTCAGTCAGGCCTATGTTTTGGATACCACCGCTCCGACGACGACCGTCGCCACCCTGGCGTTCTCCAACGACTCCGGCGCAAGTTCTTCCGATTTCATTACGAACCTCACCACTCAATCGATCTCCGGCACCTTGAGCGCAAATGTCGTCGCGAACGAGCGGGTTGAGGTGTCACTGGACAATGGTTCAACCTGGGCCACCGCCACCAGCACCGTCGGTGCCAACACCTTCTCACTGGCCGGACAGACTCTCTCCTCCAGCAATACGCTCAAGGTCCGGATGGCTGACGCCGCCGGCAACACGGGTACCCAGGCTTCACAGGCCTACGTTCTGGACTTGGTCGCGCCGGGCGCACCGACTTCCTTCACTGCCCTGGGTTCCGGTGCCTCGGCCTCGCTCACCTGGGTCAATCCAGCGACCGACTTTGCCTCGGTCACGCTGCGGCGCTCGCTCTCAGGATTTCCCAACTCAACCGTGGCCGGCGCCGCGGTGCTCGCGAACTCCACCGGAACCAGTCACATCGACACCGGGCTCTCCGATGGGCTGAACTACTACTCTCTGTTTGCCCTGGATGCGGCGGGCAACGTCTCCACCGCAGCCACGGCAAGCGTCACCATCGACGGGACCGCGCCCAATCCGCCGGCCATCGTTGCGATCAGCAACGACACCGGCACGAGCGCGACCGATCACATCACGACCGATCCAACCCTGATCTTCACCGGAACAGCGGATGCAAACACCACGGTCACCCTCTACCGCAACGCCTCGTTGATCGGCACCACCCCGGCAAACGGCGCGGGTGCGTGGAGTTTCGACTACACCGGCACCACGCTCGCCGCAGGCACGCACACCTTCACCGCCACGTCCGCCGATACCTCTGGCAACATCAGCACACCCTCGGCCGCCTTCCTGGTGGAAATCGACTCGGCCACGCCGAATGCGCCCGCGATCACCGCCATCACCAGCGACAATGGTCCGTTGAACTCCGACGGCATCACCAACGACCGAACACTCGTCTTCTCCGGCACAGGCGAGATCGGTGCGAGCATCACGTTGGTTCGCACCGGCGTCGGTGTGATTGGAACTAACACCGTCAATGGTGCCGGGGCCTGGAGCGTTGACTACGCTGGAACAACACTGCCAGACGGCTCCTACCTCTTCACCGCCTTTGCCACCGACGCCGCCGGCAATTCAGGTTCTGTCTCCTCCGATTTCCCAGTCACGATCGACACCCTGGCTCCGACCATCACGGCACAACCGTCGGGCGGCACTTTTCCTCCCGATGGGGTGCTGACGCTCAGTGTGACAGCAACCGATAGTCATGAGTTGAGCTATCAATGGTACCGCGACAATGAGCAGCTAGGTGACAACAACGAGCGCAGCGGATCGACGGGGGCGACGCTTTCGCACTCCTCGATTGCGGCGGGAACAGTGGCCGGCGACTACCGGGTGGTCGTCACGGACCGGGCGGGCAACTCCGTCACAAGCGAGATCGTCACCGTGGTCGTCGGCAAGGTCGATCAATCGATCACCTTTGCCACCGTTGAGGACAAATTGACCACGTCGGCTCCGTTCGAAGTCAGCGCCTCGGTGGAAAGCAAACTTCCAGTCTCCTTCTCCGTGGTCTCCGGACCCGCCAGTATCAATGGCCGTACCGTGACCCTCACCGGCGCAGGCACGGTGACCCTCCGGGCCACCCAGGCCGGCAACGCCAGTTTCAATCCTGCGACCGCGGATCGGAGCTTCGTCGTCAGCAAGGCCGTGGCGACCGTCACGCTCTCTGCGCTCACCGCCACCTTTGACGGCAGCCCCAAGAGCGTAGTGGTGACCACCGTGCCGGCCGGACTCTCAGTGCAGGTGACCTATGGTGGGAGCAGCGTGCTTCCGACGGCTCCCGGCTCCTATCCGGTTGTCGCCACCCTCACCGACGCGACGTATCAAGGCAGCACGACAGGTACACTGGTCATCGCCAACGCCTCGCAGACAATCTCGTTTCCGACCCCGGCCAACCGGACCTTTGGTGACGCGCCCTTTGCCCTGATCGCCTCCGCAAGCTCGGGTTTGCCGGTGAGCTTCACCGTGGTCAGCGGACCGGCTTCGATCGCAGGCAACGTCCTGACCCTCAGCGGCGCCGGCACCGTCACCGTTCGCGCCCTTCAAGAGGGCAACGGAACGATTGAACCCGCCCTGCCGGTCGAGCGAAGTTTTGTCGTCAGCAAGAAATCGGCAACCGTGGCGCTTTCGGGTCTGAACACGACGTATGACGGTGCAGCCCGGAGTGTATCGGTCACTACGTCGCCCACCGGACTCGCCACGGCCGTGACTTACAATGGAAACACGACCCCGCCGGTGCAGGCGGGGACCTACGCGGTGCTGGGCACGATCATCGACCCCAACCACGCCGGCTCCTCCAGCGCCACGTTGACGATCGCCAAGGCGCCGCAGAGTCTTGCCTTTGACGCAGTGAGTTCGGTTCCGGTGGGCGCTTCCGTGGCGCTGCAGGCGACGGCGAGCTCCGGACTGCCCGTGAGCTTCACCGTGGTCTCCGGAGAAGGCACGATCGCTGGTCAAACCTTGACCCTGACCGGCGGCGGGCCGGTGGTGGTGCGCGCCAGTCAAGCAGGGAACAGCAACTACGAAGCGGCAACACCGGTCGATCGGAGCGTCGGCGCCAACAAACTCGCGCAGACCATCACGTTCGCCGCTCCCGGGGATAAGACCACCAGTGATGCCAATTTCGGACTTGTGGCGACAGCAAGCTCGGGCCTGCCAGTCTCCTTCGCGGTACTCAGCGGCCCAGCGACCGTGTCAGGTGGCACGGTGTCACTCACAGGCCTTCCCGGTTCTGTGCTGGTGCAGGCCAGCCAGGCCGGTAATGCCGTCTATGAGGCGGCCCAGCCGGTGGTCCGCACCTTCTCGGTCGCATCGGTGGGTCCGCAGGTCTATTTCGGCTCGACCACGAGCGGTGACCGGCTGGCGGCAAGCTTCCTGCCCGGCAGTGGCACCGGCACCCTCCTGATCTACCTCTCTGCCACGCGTGAAGGATTCGTCGTCGTGCTTAGAATCGATCCCTCCGGCCATTTTTCGGGCACCGCCACGCGCAACCCGAGTCTGCCATCCGCAGCCCGTGTGCCAGACCCTACAGCAGCTCGAACGGCGATGAAAGACCTCGCGCCCGTGGCTGCCACCACTCCCCTGACCTTCCAGGGAACCATCACCCAAGGCATGCTCAGCGGCAGCCTGGTGGAGTTGGGTCTGAACTTCTCTGCCTCGGTTGAGCCCGGTGCCGGCATCACCCCCGACCTGTCCGGCACCTATTCGGCCATGTCGACGACGACCGCCTCCGGTTCCCTGCACGCCATTGTCGGCAAGCAGGGCCGGGTCTTTGCCCTGGCCTTCACCAGTGAGGGCACGTACTCGGGTGAGAGCACCCTGGAGTCCGGGGGCGCTTTCCAGATCAACGCGGGCCCATCGACGTTGCGAGGTTCGATCCAGGCCGTCGAGACCTCGATTGCAGTCACGGTGACCCACGCCGATGGAATCAAGGAAGTCTTTGCCGGACTCGCCTCCACCACGGCTCCGACCGACCGACTGATCAATCTCTCCTCCCGGGCCCTGGTCTCCTCCGCCGACTCGAGGACGCTGATCACCGGCTTTGTAATCGGAGGATCCTCACCGAAGAGCCTCCTGCTTCGGGCCGTTGGCCCGAGTCTGGCCGCCTTTGGCGTCAACCAGGCACTGGTCGATCCCAAACTCCAGGTCTTCAGCAGTACAGGGCAACTGCTGCTTGAGAACGACAACTGGAGCGGTACGAGCGTATCCGAAGCGAGCGCACGCGTCGGTGCCTTTGCGCTCGCCGCGCAAAGCAAGGATGCGGCCGCAATAGCGACCCTTCCGCCCGGCGCCTACACCATGCTGGTCCTGGACCAGGGTGGCGCCGGCGTGGCTCTCGCGGAAATCTACGAGTTGAGCGAGACCTCGGGCCGTCAGCAGAGGCTGATCAACCTGTCGAGCCGCGGCCACGTCGCTCCCGGCGAGGGCGTGCTCGTGGGCGGTTTTGTGGTCACCGGCAACACTCCCAAACGCGTCCTGATCCGGGCAGCCGGACCGGGACTGTCCGGGTTCGGAGTCAGCGGGGCGCTGGCCGATCCGTTCCTCAGGCTCTTTGACCACACGAGCGCGCTCATCGCCCGGAACGACAACTGGGAGACACCGCTGACGGCGCAGAACGGCCAGACTGCAGCGACCGCGGTGCAACTCGCCGCGACGGCCCAGGAGGCGGGCGCCTTCGCCTTTATGCCCGGCAGCAGGGACGCCGCGGTGCTCATCACGCTCGCCCCAGGCCTGTACTCCGCCCAGGTCTCCTCCTCAACCAGCGCCAGCGGTGTGGCGCTGATTGAAGTGTATGAGGTGATCGAGTAGCGGCGGCGGATCGTAGTCAGTCCTCCGGGATTGCGGTGAGGCTGGTGAGCGTCAGCGTGGGCCGTTTCCTCTCCATGACTTCGTTCGAACTTCTCCTCACCCATCCCGGCGGCGCGCACACCGACGAGTTTCTTGCCTGTAGCGTGCTGCTGGCGATTCACCCGGCGCCAATCGTCCGCCGGGAGCCGACGGCGGAGGACCTGGCCTCGGCCGCGGTCTGTGTCGTCGATGTGGGACTCCGACACGAGCCGGCGCTGCATAATTTCGATCATCACCAGCTGCCCAAAGACCATCCACCCACCTGCGCGTTGTCTTTGGTCCTGCAGCACCTCGGACTCTACGAGGACGCGCGGCAGTTCTGCGACTGGTTGGAAACGGCGGAGTGGTTCGATTCGCGCGGTCCGATTCAGACCGCGACGTGGCTCGGCCTTTCCGGCGATACCCTCGCCCGGCTAAATTCGCCCGCCCAAGCCACCCTGCTGCGTCGTTTTGCGCTTTGCATGCGACTCGAACCCGGACAGCCCCTCTGGGAGCTGATGCGATGGATCGGCGAGGACATCGTCGGGTACGTGCGGTCCCTGCGCGAGCGTATCGACTTCCTCGGTCGGCACGCCGAAGTGTGGTCGCTGGAGCTGGCCGGACGCCCGGCACGAATCCTCTTCCACCCGCGCACCGAGCCCGCACTTGAAGATCCTTCGTTCGGACTCGACGCCTACATCCAAAACCGCGGCCTCGGCGCCGAGGTCATTGGGATCGTCAGCCCGGATCGCCGCGGGTCGGGGTATGGGCTCGAGCGTTACCGCGACAACCCGCGTCTCGATTTCACGCGGCTCGCCGGACACCCGGGCGTGCACTACACGCACGCCCGTGGATTTGTGGCCAAAACCACCGTGACCGACCCCACCGCGCTCAAGGGCCTGCTGGCCCTGTCCGCGGTTGGGGAATCGGGACGGGTGTGAGGTGACGGAGTTTATCCGGATTGCAGATGAGGTAGACTGCTTTCACCCGATCACCGGTCAGCTCGAAGGAGAAGGCGTAGTGAACAACTCCCTTCAGGCTCATGAGCAGGCCGGGACCGCCGTTGATCGGAACGAATTGCCGTTCCATGCCTGCCAGTCCACGTGGCCAGATGCCAAGGAAGAACCGGCTGACGCGATCTGCGCCGACAATGGCTCGGCCGGCGGCCTTCACCTTGCCGCCGCCGTCGCTGTAAACCGCGCTTTGCTCCGTCAGCAACGCGAGCACCTCCTCCACCTTCCCGGTGGACGCCGCCTCAAGGAAGAGCTCGACCAGCTGGCGCGCCTGCTCGGTCGGCGCGGTTGACTGCCTCGGCGTGGTCTGGAGGCTGGCCTTGGACCGTCGCACGATCTGCCGGCAGTTCGCCTCGGACTTGCCCACGATCTCCGCCACCTCAGCATAGTCATAATCAAAGATCTCCCGCAGGAGAAACACGGCGCGCTCGTCGGGACCCAGTGACTCCAGCATCAGCATGAAGGCCATCGTCAACGAGTCACCGACCTCCGCCGCGAGGTCGGGAGACTTGTCGGGAGAGATCATCAGCGGTTCCGGCAGCCAGATGCCGTAGTACTCGTCGCGCTGGCGTCGGGCGGAGCGCAGCTGGTCGATGCACAGCCGGGTGGTCGCGGAAACCAACCAAGCCTTGGCCGACCGGACGCCCGCGGCGTCCTGCTTCTGCCAGCGCAACCACACCTCCTGCAGGGCGTCTTCGGCTTCGGACACGCTGCCGAGCATGCGGTAGGCAATCCCGAACAGGAGCTGACGGTGGCGGGTGAAGGTCTCGATCATGGCGGGTGGGAACCCTGCACCGTTCACTTCTGAACGAGCGTGCGCCCAAGCCAATCTTCGAATCGCGCCGCCCCCAGGCGCGGATGATCACCGGGCGTCAGGCTCTGGTCGTCGACCGGCGCACGGCCAAAGTAAAGGGCGTTGGCGTCGGTCACGACCCTACGGGCGTCCCCGGTGGCTGCAAAGAACCGCCGCACCAGGGCGTCCTGCCGAATCGGTTCGGGGCCCGCGATCTCAACCATGCCGTTCACCGGCGCTGCGACCACCACGTCAGCCAGCAGTGCGGCCACGTCGTCGGACCCGATCGGCTGCATCATCGCGGGTGGCAGGCGCACGGTGCTGCCTTCGGTGGCGACCTGGGCAATGGCACCGACAAACTCAAAGAACTGGGTCGCACGGACAATCGTGTAGGGGATCTTCGACGACACGATGAGCTTCTCCTGGGCCATCTTGGCGCGGAAGTATCCGCTGGCCAGCAGCCGATCCGTGCCGACAACAGAGAGTGCCACGTGATGCTTCACCCCGGCCTTCTCTTCCGCGGCGAGAAGATTGCGACTGGAGTTCTCGAAGAACGCCAAAACCGCCTCGTCGTCGAAGGACGGCGAGTTCGCGACATCGACCACGACATCGGCGCCGGTCAGGGCTTCCACCAGGCCGGCGCCGGTCACCGCATTGACTCCGGAGGACGGCGAAGCGGCCACGGCGTGATGCCCCCGGCGACGCAGGTCGGCAACGAGTTTCGATCCGATCAAGCCGGTGCCGCCAATCACGACGACCTTCAGGCTGCGAGTGCTGGCGGGAATTGGGAGAGACTGTGTATTCATCACCAATCCAGACGAAGCAGCGCTGCGTTTTGTGACAGGCACCACAGTCCCGTTGAAAAAACTCCAATCTTGTCCCCACCCTCACTCCAGCCAGCGCACGCCAACCCCCTCGTATTTTACTCATCTACCTCAGTAGCAGCGACCCAACCCAAGGCGCGGTCTGTTGGAGGCGGGGTCGCCGACCCCGCGGGGATTGGTGTCGCGGGAAAAAATCGCTCAACGGCCGCGGGACCAGCAAACGCGGATCCGGAGCATGAGTGGACATTCACTCCGACTACGGCACGCGTTCGGGCTTCATCGTCGACGAGGTCATGCGTTCCGGAAGGCGGAAGACCTGGCCGTCGCGCGTCGCGAAGTAGAGCGCCGATGGAGTGGGTTCGAGCGGCGAACCATCGGCCCAGAGTGCATAGAACCCGGGATGGGCATTCACCGGTTTCCGGGCATACGAGTGGTTGAATCGGGAATGAGGTGTGAGCAAACGCAGATTCGTCCAATGGCTGCCCTGGTCGGAGCTCACCCACATCACCATATCGCCACCCGTGCCGCCGGCTTGGGGTCCTGGGGCGGTGGGGGCGATCACGCGCCAGGTGCCGTCGGCCTCAATGTAGAGCGATCCGTGGTCGTAGTTGTGATCCGACTCCGTGAACGGCCGGTAAACCCAGGTTTCACCGGTCCAGCGGGCCGTAAACCACTGATAGGGTCCGGACCCGCTGCCAGGTTCAAACCCTCGCGATGTGAGGTACAGCAGCACGGGATGACCGTCGGCGGTGAAGGCGAGGTCCTTCAGGTAGACATTGAGGTCCTCCGCCCGATAGTCGCGCACCAAGGCTGGGTTGTCCGCCGACGTGAGTGGCAGGCTGACCACCGTACCCGACACCGTCGTCCAGGTCGTGCCGGCATCGCGGGTTTCGAGGTAATAGAGATTGGTGCGGTAATTGAGTCCCTTGCCTTTGCGACCATGATCGGGATGCAGGTCAAACGCCGTGGCGACCCGGTCGGTGTCACCGTCCCGAAACGAGATCTGGTAGCAGCCCAGCTCAAGGTGCGCCAACCGGTGCGGCTCGCCCCACCGTACCCCATCGTCGGAGGTTTTCCAATTCAGGGTGCGCTGACCGTCCTGGTAGAGCGTGTGCAAGAAGAGAAACCGTCGGGACTGCGGCAGGTACCAGGGCTGCGTGTAAGAGAAATTGGTCGTCTGCAGCAGCACCCACGCGCTGATGTCGTAGGGTCGCTTCGAGCGGTGAAGGTACGAAGGACGCGACGTCCCGTGCGCGGACGAGAATACGTAGAGGTAACCCGCACCATCGATCGACAGCGTGGGGTTGTCGTGCGCATCTTCGGTGCGTTTCTGGAGTACACGCACCGGCCGCGGCACCGTACCGGTCGCATGGTCGTAGTAAGAAACATAATGCTGCAGTTCGTCGCTGGACCGGGAGACATTTCCCGCCGATCCTCCGTAGACAAAGAAGGTCTTCCGCACTTCGGGCGCATAAATCGCGATGGGCACGTGCTGCTGGGGATAGGTTGCGAAGCCCCCGCTGTACTTGTAGCGAAACGCAGTATTCACCGGCTGGTTCATGTACCAGATGCCACGATAACCATCGCCCAGCTGCGTTGTCAGATCATCGGTGGGCTTCGACGCAATCTCGGCTGCCCCGACGGCGCACCGCCAGGCCAGGCATATCAGCACCCACCAAATCCGGGAGGCGGGTCGCAGAGTCAGTCGTTGAAGGGACTCCATCGTCGTCTCATCCCACCAACCGCCGTCGCGGCGTGAAGGCCCGGGCTGGGTTGGTGACAAGGAGCGTCATGAGCTCCGCCGTTGTAAAGCCGGCTTCAATGAGCCTGGGGAGGAACAACCTCGACATCACGTCGAAGGGCCGGAACGGTCCACCATCGGGCTTGGCAGGGTCGAACCAGCCGGCGTCGTGCGAAAGGAGCACCTGCTCAAGGTGGCCGCGTCGCTTCATTTCAACACAGAGATTGCGGTGACGCACCAACGTCGGGTGGTTGAGCCCATCAAACGAAAGCCAGGCCCCGCGGTCGGCCGCCGCGAAAAGGACATCATCCGTCGCGCCGTGCGCGTGAACCCAGACGAAGGCTTCGGGAGAAACGCCCAGCGCGCGGAGACGGTCAAGCTGGGCCAGACCGGGACCGCTTCCGGTGTGGATCGCAATGCTGAGCCCGGTCGCCACGTGCGTCAGGCCTGCGGCGTCGACGAGTTTTGCGTGCACCGCGCTGAGCTCGGGCGCCGGATCGACCCCGCACTTGATGAACCCAGGACGGATGCCGGTTTCCTCGATCCCTTCCGTCGCTTCACGTATCCACCGGGCGGCGAGCTGCCGGGCGGTCTCAGTGTGGGCATAGTCGGGCAGGAAGCGGTTCTGACGGGCGCCATACAGGCCGGTGTTGGTGACCAGCCGGAGTCTGGTCTCTTCGCTCAATCGTCGCAAAAGCAGCGGATCCCGACCCAGAAAAGCGGGGGTGCACTCAAAGAGGGTGCGCACGCCCAGCTCACGGGCACGAACCAGGTGGGGTCGGGCCACCCGCGCCACGGCGTCGCGCTCATAACGCGAACGCGAGACCTGATCGGCGCCGATGAAGTCGACCAGCACGTGCTCATGCGTGAGCGCAAGTGCGAGGTTCTGAGGTAAAACGGGACCGGTCACCGTCTGAATGGGGAGGGTGTCTTCACCCGCCGCCCGTCCTCGCGTCCAAGCCGCCGCGGCCAGACCGATCGTCTGCAGAAATGCGCGCCGTTTCACACGCGCCACGCTGATGAAAGGGACACGGCAGGCAACGCCAGTCTCACCGCGCGTCCGGGGATGGCACGGTTCCCCTTCTTCCAACCGGCACCCGCGTCCTATCCCAGGCTGGACCTGAGCGCAAATGCCCTGCAGTGTACCCGCCGCATGCGGCTTACATCTGGGTGGTCGTTTCTGGCCTTGGCGTTGGTGGTGGGAGTGAACCTGTCGGTCCGCCTGTCGGCGCAGCCCGGGGTTGAAGTCAAGGCTCCAGCTTCCTGGGTCGACGAGTTCGCACTCGGACCCGCCGGGCCGGCCAAGCCACACGCCTCGGGACTGGACTACCTGCTCCTGGATGAGCAGATCCGCATCTCCAGCCAGGAAACGTACCGGCGCCGGGCCTATCAGATCGTGTCCGACAGCGGACGGCAAAACGGCTCGCAGGTCAGCATCACCTTCGATCCAAGCTACCAGACCTTGACCCTGCACCACCTCCGACTGGTGCGGGGGGAAACGTCCGTTGACAAACTCGACCTCAGCCGGGTGCAGGTCCTGCAGCAGGAACGCGACCTCGACCGCCAGCTGTACAACGGGGACCGGTCCGCCCTGATCATCCTCGAGGATGTCCGTATTGGTGACGTCATCGACCTCGCCTACACCCTGCGAGGCCGTAATCCGGTGTTTGACGGGCACTTCATCGACGGCACCGGGCTCGGCTGGACGCTGCCCGTCCGGGAGTTTCGCTATCGCATCGTGGCGCCACGGGGAAACCGCCTGCAGTCGCGTATTCACGGAGAGTCGGACCCCGACATCCAACGTCGCGACCTGAACGCCACGGAGGAGGAATTCATGTGGAGAGCGACCGACCTGCCGCTGGTGCAACCCGAGGATCAGGTTCCGGCCGAGCATGTCGTCTTTCCCTTCCTCGATGTCTCCGACTTCGCCACCTGGTCGGAGGTCGTGGCCTGGGCGCGTCCTCTGTACGCGGACGATGCCGCTTCGACGCCCCTGGTCGACGCGGTGGTGACGGACCTGAGGCGGGCCGGGGCCAGCGACGAAACGCTGGCAGTCGCCGCGCTCGACTTCGTGCAACAGGAAATCCGCTACCTTGGCATCGAAATGGGTGCGGGCTCGCATCGTCCCTCCGCCCCGGAGGAAGTGCTGCGCCGTCGCTTTGGCGACTGCAAGGACAAGGCCCGGCTGCTCGTCGCTCTCCTGCGCGGGCTCGGAATCACAGCCGTCCCGGCTCTCGTCAACAGCAACAGCGGCGAACTCCTGACCCGGCGTCTGCCCTCACCCTACGCCTTCGATCACGTGGTTGTGGCGGTCGAACTTGGCGGTCACCATCATCTCTTTGACCCCACCCTGACCTACCAGCGCGGCTCCGCCGCCGCCGAGCGTCACGTCGGAAGCTATCGCGCCTGCCTTCGTATCGCCGCAGGCACCACCCAGCTGGAGCCGGTCCGGCTTGGACCGGGTGACACCTCGCGCACGATAGTGCAGGAGGCCTTCAGCGTGGAGTCGATCGACGGGCCGGTGAAACTCACGGTCCTGACTCGCTACGAGGGCAGGGCCGCCCAGTCGATCCGCGCCTATTTCGCGGAAAACAACCCGGAGCAGATCGGTCGCGGGAGCCAGGACTTCTACAACCGGTACTATCCGGGCATCGCCTCGGCCGCACCGGTCACCTTCAAGGATGACGCCGCGCGCAACCGATTCACGGTCACCGAAGTTTACACAATCAAGTCTCTCTTTTCCCCGGCCGGAACCGGCCCCACGCTGCAGGCGGAGTTTCAACCGGGATCGATTTGGGATCACTGCCGCATTCCAAGCCTCGGTCAGCGAAAATACCCGTACTATGTGGCCCACCCCTTGTACCTGGAGCAGCACATTTCGATTCATCTGCCCAGAGACTGGCCCGTCGAGGCGTCGAACCGAACGGTGAAGGATCCGGCCTTTGACCTCACGGTGAAGGTCGAGAACCCGACACCACGCGTGATTCAGCTCAGCCACACCTGGCGCAGCCAGCAGAATCAGGTGCCTGTCAACCAGCTGGAGGCGTTTGCGGCCAACATTCAGCTCGCCCAGGCAGAGCTGGGGTATCGACTGAGCTACAACCCCGCGCTGCAGGCGGGAGCCGCGTATCCATTGAACTGGCCTATGGTGGGCCTCGCCATCGCAGTGCTCTCAGCTGGCATTGTGCTGATCTGGCGGATCGCACGCCGGCGCAATCCGACTCCGCCCGCCGAACCGCCTCCGTTTCCCACACCGAGCGCCACAGCGTACGGTCGACCCGGCATCGACAACCTGGAGGGGCTGGGGGGATGGTTGATCCTGGTCGGCTTTGGACTGTTGATCAGTCCGCTCATAATCGGTTCAACCTTTGTCACGGGCCACTCGGCCTACTTCAACCACGCGGTCTGGCAGGCACTGACCACACCGGACTCGTCAAGCCACGTTGCCAATTTCGCCTTCGTGGCACCCTTCGAGATGGTGCTGAACCTGGTCCTGCTTCTCTTCAACGCCCTGCAGATCACGCTCTTCTTCCGCCGCTCCCACCTTTTCCCCCGATGCATGCAGGTCTACCTGGCCTTCCAGGTCGTCGCCACGTTCCTCATCCTCTGGAGCAACTCACTGATCAAATCGGCCCCGGATCCCACCAGCACCCAGGAGGCATACACCCAGTTGATGCGCTCGCTCTTCGCCGCGGCCATCTGGATCCCCTATTTCCAGACCTCGCGCCGAGTCAAGCGGACCTTCGTGCGCTAGGTCGGACCGATGGGCAGCAGGTGACGGCGCACCGCCGCGGCGAGGGCCTCGAGGGCGAACGGTTTTTGCAGCAGCTCGCAGGCGCCGATCTGACGGGCCGAATCCGCCTTGATGCCGGCGGCGTATCCGGTCGCGAGGATGATCGGAAGCTCCGGTCGCACGTCCAGGATGCGACGAATCACTTCGCCCCCCGTCAATCCCGGCATCATGTAGTCCGTGATGACGAGCCGGAACTCCGCCGCCCGCGCCGCGAAATCGGCGAGAGCGGTGTGGGAATCGGTGTGAACCGCCACCGTGTAACCCAGCTGCCGGAGGGAGGACGCGGCATAGCTGGCGACAAAGGGCTCGTCCTCGATCACGAGGATGAGTTCACCCTGTCCACGCGCCACGTCGGCCGGCCGCGGCGGAATCGGACCCGACGTCGGATGCTCCGCCAGGACGGGCAGGAAAATGTGGAAGGTCGTGCCGACACCGGGGGTGCTCTCCACCCAGATGCCGCCTTCGTGTACCCTGACAATACCGTGGACCACGGCCAGACCCAGCCCGGTGCCCTGTCCGATGGGTTTCGTGGTGAAAAAGGGCGTGAAGATCCGGCCCAGGGTGGCGGCATCCATGCCGTGACCGGTGTCGCGAAGCGAAAAATGCGCACAGCGTCCCCGCGGAAGATCGAGATGGCGCTCGGCAAATTCGCCGTCGACCACGGTTTCCTCCAGCCTGACGGAGAGCAGGCCGCGCTCGCCCATGGCGTGCGCGGCATTGGTGCCGAGGTTCATCACGACCTGGTGAATCTGCCCGGCATCGGCGAGCACGGTGGGCCCGGGATCCGACAGCGTGGTCGAAATCTCAATACCCGACGGCAGGCTGGCGCGCAGGAGTCGCATCGCCTCGGAAATCACCTGCCCCAGTTTCACCGGAGTGCGATTGGGTTCGTCGCGGCGGCTGAACGTGAGCAACTGGCCCACCAGGTTGCTGGCCCGGTGCCCTCCTTCCGCGATGGCGGCGAGGCTCAAGGCGGCGGGATGATCGTCCGGGATTTCCAGCCGCGCCAGATCGGCGTGACCAAGGATGCCGGTGAGCAGGTTGTTGAAATCATGGGCGATGCCGCCGGCCAGGGTGCCGATGGCCTCCATCTTCTGCACCTGCCAGAGCTGGGCCTCGAGCGACTGGCGCTCCCGCCTTGCCTGCCGTTCCCCCGAAACGTCGCGACCGATGGTCACCAAGTGAGGCTCGCCCGCGATCTCAAAGGTCTCGCAGCAGAACAGGCACTCGATGAGCCGACCGGAGGAGTCCTTAAAGGTTACCTCAAAGTCCCGGAGACTCGATTGGGAGGCGAGTCTTCGCAGGACTTCATCACGCTTCAAGGGGTCGGCCCAGAGGCCGATTTCGGTCGTGGTGCGGCCGACAACCTCCTCGACACGATGTCCGAAGAGGCGGACAAAGCCCTCATTGACCTCGACGATCACCCCGTCGCGTCGCCGGGTGATGCACAGCGGATCGGGACTCGCAAGAAACGCCTTGGAGAACTTCTCCGCCGCGGCCCGGGCGGCCGCTTCGGCGGCGAGCATGTCGGTGATGTCGGTGACGAGGAAAACGAGGCGGGTGATCTCATTGCGCGCATTCTTGACGGGCGCGCCGTTGATGGAGAGCGCGCGGCGGCGGCCATCGGACCATTCGATGGCATGGCGGACGTCGAAGACTGGCAGCCCGGTGCGCATAACAATGCTGAAGGGCTGGTCGGAGTCGGGAAGCGGCCGGCCATCGAGCGTGGTGTGGCGCCAGGTCAGGGCGTCATAGGTGCGTCCCGGAATATCCTTGGCGCGCACACCCAGGATGCTCTCGGCACGGTCGTTGGTAAAAAGAATGTGGCCCTGCGGATTGAGCACGCAGATGGCCCCGATGCTGGTGCGCATGATCTCAGCCAGCAGGTCGCTCTCGGCGGCGGCCTTGATGCGCTCAGTGATATTGCGCCGAATGACGAAAATGCCCGCCGGCGCGCCGTCAGGCCCGCGCCACACGCCCTTGGTGGTGGAAAATGCGATGGGACCCTCTCTCGTCTCAAGCTGCTCATCGAAGGTCTCGATCTGCCCGTGGGCCAGCACTCGGCGGTCACTGGCGGTCACGGCTTCCGCCATGGGGCCGGTCCAGAGCTCCGCATCGGTGCGGCCCACCACATCAGCACGGGAACGGCCGCAGAGTTGCGCTCCCGCGTGGTTGGCGAGGAGGTAGCGGCCGGAGAGGTCCTTCACGTAGAGCGAGTCCGTGGTCCCTTCGACGATGGCTTCCAGAAGCGTAATCTGCTCCTGAAGCTGGCGGCTGATTCGGGTGCGGTGTTTGATTTCCCGGCGAAGCTCCACCTCCGTCATGACGATCTCGGCCAGGTGGGAAATCAGAGTGACATCGCTCTCCGTCCACCGGCGTGGCTTCGTATCGACCACACACAACGAACCAAGAACATGGCCGTCGCGGGTGCGGAGGGGTGCACCAAGGTAGGCGAGCAATCCGAGTTGAGTGAACGCGGGATGGTTTGAAAACCGCACATCCTCCGGTCCGTCATTGATGCGCAAGGGACGGTTGTCCGCGACCACGTACTGGCAGAAACTCTGGTCGATGGGGGTCTCGCGGATATCCAGACCGACGGTACTCTTGAAGAATTGCCGGTCGTGCACGACCACGCTGACGCGGCTGATCGGCGCCCCCAGCACGTGGGCTGCGAGCGCGGTCACCCGGTCGAAGGCTTCCGCAGGGGTAGGATCAAGCAGTTCAGCCTCCGCAATCGCCGCCATGCGTGCAGGATCTTGGAGGGGAGACGATGATGACATCGGACGGGGAGGATCGGCAAAAGGGGTGAGGCGATAGCTCGGCGCTGCGCCTTCTGCTGGGGTACATCCAAAGCTCTGAATCAAAACAGGATCATCCGCAAGAAGGCGCGCCAATCATGGTTGCCGTCACCGCTCTAAAATCAGCGCATGGCCGGCGGCCATCTCATTGTTCCACCCCTAAACCTTGCCCCCTCGAAAACGCACGCAAACACGGTCAAATTCATTCCCTTCCCACCAACAATCAGCTACTTACAGATCAACCCACAAGCGGTGTCGGCGCTCCGGCGCAGCCGATCCTGACAGCGGTTGTATCCAGGCTTAGGCGCCGCAGCATTTTTTGAACTTCTTTCCGCTGCCGCACGGACACGGGTCGTTTCGACCGACCTTGGGAGGTTTTACCACCGGCTTCGGAGGTTCCGGCGGAACCAAGGGGAGCGGATCGTGCCAGTCATCCCGCCCCGTGTCCACGTCCTCGCCATCCGCCGGTTCATAGCTCAAGGGCAGAGGGTCCTCGCTCGCCCGTCCCTCCACTTCGTCAAAGAAGGCCCAAGGCTGCAACACCGGCCAGAGATTGCCGTCGGCGCAGATAACGTCGGCCCACGGGTTCGATGCGTCGGCGCCCTTGGCGAACCCCGCTTCCAGTTCCTCGACCGATACCATCCAGGGGGCGAACAGGTCAGACGCGACCATCGGCCAGATAATCGGTTTCAGGGCGGGGTCACTCAGTTCAAAAGCAGCCAGCATCATCAGCCCCGTCGCAAACGTACAGAGATCGTCCTCGGAGTAGGCCGCATCCCCGGTCGAGTCCGCCAGCGCCTGATAGTCCGCCAGCGCGTCCGAGACCATCGCCTCAAAGAAGGTATGAAGTTGGTCCCGGGGGATGACTCCGCGCCAGCAGAGAATACCCATCGCGGTCGCCCCCGCCAGACGCGTAAATCCCGACTGCGTTCGATCCGTCGCGAGACCGCGCAGGGGCCCAACGTCGCCGGCATAGGTATCGGCGAACAACCTTGGCAAGTCGTCGGTGATCGTATCACTCCAAACCTCGTCATCCCCGGCCATGCCCTGCTGGACAAGCCGGACCAGCGTCGCATGGGTCGACGAGAGTTGGAGCGCCCCGGCGACATAGGCCAACCAGAAGGCCTGCTGGAGAATGTTCTCGCGATTCGACCCGGTCAGGTCCCGGGCCAGCGCGTCCAGTTCGGCCGGCACCCTTTCCACCAGCGCCTCCCGCTGGTCGGGCAATGCCATGAGGGCAGCCTTCACCTCAACCGGTTGATCGTGCTTCAGTGCCGCAATGAGTGTCTCGACATCCACAACCCATCGCCTGACCAACCCGTCCGCCTGGCAAGCCGATTCCCGTGAGCCTGGTTCACTCCACCGCAGAACCCGTCGTCACGGCAGTCTGCCGATCCCGGACAAAACGTTCCACGCGCTCAAAGACATCGTCGGACACCAAGTTTGGAATGTGGTTGAGCCAAGGGAGAATCACGAGTTCGACTCTGCCCCCCGCTGCCTCAAGTGCCCGCGCATAAGCTACCGACTGCTGGCAATCCACGGTCGAGTCGAGGAGCCCATGGATCAAGAAAGCCGGTGGAGGCGGTCTTCGGTTGATCTGGTGGATCGCCGAGATCCGCCTCCAGATCGCCGGATCCTTGCCATAGGCAAAAAAGGCCGAGCGTGGATCGAGGGCGGCACTGTCTCCCGGTGACATCGCATCATAGTAGCCGGCCAAGCCAATGAAACCGAGGCACCCAGGCGTACGCTGAGACAGGACCGATCCCAGGACCGCGCCCGCCGACGTGCCCGCGATCAGGAAATGGCGAGGATCGATGCCCAGCGCAGGCCCGTCCTTCCGGATCCACGCCAATGTATCGACTGCGTCCTGAAGCGTCACATCGGCATCTCCGCCCTCCTGCACGAGGCGATACTGGGGTCGTACACAGACGATACCCCGACTCGCCAAGTAGGTCGTCTGCGGACGGCAGTTATCGGGTGTACCCCCGATGAAACCACCGCCATGAAACCAGATCACCGCGACCGGTGAAATGGGCTTCTCGGGACGATCCACGTGGACGTACAGCGGCCGTTCTCCCGCCCGCTTGAACTCCACCTTGCTCGTGGAAAAGGCCTGCGAACCTCGGCTCAATTCGCCGACCGGTTTCGCCTCGCGCGTCCAGGACAGGGTTGAAAACTCAGCCCATCCCTTATGGTGACCAAGAGGCGCAAGCCCACCAGCTTTCATTCGACCCGCCTCAACCGTGCCGGGATAGAGCCGCAGCTCCAGAACAGGCTGTCGAGCCGCATGCCCGACAAAATCCGTTTCGAACTCCCGCCACTCTGAGGTCGCGGGCAGACGAAAAATGGCCAGCGGCCGGACATCCACCTCGGCCGGGAGAAAGATCAGGATTGTCGGCGCCAGCACACCGTCAGTGCGATAACGAACCTTCACCGTGAAGTGGCTTCTCCCATACACGATGGCTCGCGAAAGGTAGGGATCGGTGGATCCATCCTTGCGGTCAAACCGCACCATGGACTCCGACACTGCAAACTCCGTGGGAACCACTCCATGGAGGTTCCAGGAAGTCCACGGCAAATCGCCCGGCGGCTCCCCGGGAGTGGAAGCCCGCGAGAGACAACACGTCGCTGCCAGGCCAACGACGACGACGAGCATGCGGGTGAAGCTCATGGGGACTCTGCTTCGATGGCGGCTTTCGCGGGAATACGAAGGGAAAAGAGTAACAGGGCGCAGCAGGCCAGAGCCCCACTCACCATCAGAAAGATCGTGTTCAGGGGAATCCGGGCATCGCGCAGGGCCCCCCCGGCGTAAATGCCCAGTCCGGCCGCGGTGCAGGAAAAGAGGTTGAGTACCCCGTAGCCCGTCGCCCGGTACCGCGGATCCGCTATCAGACAGAGGATTGGCATCATGTTGGTGTCGGAAAAGCTGCGCGTCGTCCCATAAAGGACCAGTCCCATGATCGCGACCGGGAGCACCTCGGCGGTATTCAGCAGGAGGATCGCCGGAGCCGCGATGCAGGCGCCGATCGCAGGCACCAGAATCCGCCCGCGCGCCCGCCGCCTGCCCCAGGTGTCGGCCCACACACCGCCCAGCAGGACGCCCACAAACGAGGCCGCGTAGAGCCAGCCGGTCACCGAAAATCCCGCCGTCCCTTGCGTGAGCTGGAAGCGCTCCTGGAAATAGGTCGGCATCCAGACCGCCACGACACCACCAATTCCTCCCAACAATCCCCAGAAGCAGAGCGCCGTCCAGTACGCCGGCAGGGCGCACAGGCTCGCAAGCGCCTCCAGAAACCGCACCCGCGACCCCAGTTCCGCCTTCCGTTGGTCGGCCGGCGAAGCGGATGGATCGCGCAACAGCAGCAACAAGACCACCGCATAGGCGATACCGAAGCCGCCCAGCAGGCTGAAAGGAAAACTCCAGGAGTGGCGCTCCGCGCTCCATCCGCCAAATCCACCCAGCGCCTGCCCGACCATAATCGCAGCCATGTGCACGCCGATCGCCAGCGATCGAGTCGTTCCCCGGTGATAGTCCACAATCAAGGCCAACGCCGCCGGGAAATAGCAGGCTTCGCTGATCCCCATGAACGCGCGCGACAGGAGCAGTTCTTCATAGCTGCGGGCATGGCCCGTAAGCCAGGTGACCGCCGACCAGACGAAGAGACTGCCAATGATCAGCCGCGCACGGCTGAACCGGTCTGCGAGAAACCCGGCCACGGGACTCAGCAGGGCGTAAATCCAGAAGAAGACCGACGTGAGCAGACCGAACTGCGCGTCCGTCATCGGCATGGCCTCCACGATCGACTTCCTCATCGTCGTAATCATCATCCGATCCAGGTAGTTCAAGGCGCCCACAACGCCGAGCAGCGCGACCACCAGCCAGGCATAGCGTAGCGAGTGACGCGGGGAATTGGAACTCATGAGGCTGTTGGATCTAGGTTGGCGCAAGTGCCTCCGGGCACCCGCCAGGTTCCAGGTGCACCGGACGAACCATCCTGTCCGTTCGCGTCGGGGGGCCTGCGCAGTCAGGGCAGAGCCACGTCAAAGGTCCTGGCCGCGTCCCACTGAACGACAGCAAGGTGATACCCGTCATAGAGACGGCTACGCTTGGCATAGTAAGCCGTGAGCAGACTGCCATCGGCCAGCTGCACCGAACTGGGATAACCCATGTCCTCAAGGCCCGGCTTGGGAGCAGCCAGTACCTCTGCGACGCGGGCCGGGGCGGACCAGGTTTTACCCCGGTCGGAGCTGATCTTCGCCTCAACGCGAGGGTCTCCCGCCGCGCGATTGCCGTAACACAGCAGGATCCGCCCGTCCCGCAGCCTGATCGCGTTGGCGGGATAACAGGATTTGTCGGTGGCCGGCCCCAGTTTCGCCCAGGTACGTCCGTCATCCGATGACTCATAGGCGACAAGGTGGGTGGTGCGACAAAATGCAAGCCATCGCCCCCCACCGACATGCAGCAAGGCGGTTTCGTTATAGCTGGACTCCGCATCAATCACTACCGGATCCACCCACGATTTCCCTCGATCGCGGCTGCGGTAAACGTAGACATGGGTCCACTTGGTTTTTCCGGATTGTGGATTCGGGATGTTGTCGTAGACGGGCACGAGCAGATCGCCGCTCGCGCCCATCTGCACCGGCCCAAAGGGAATCTGATGTCCGCCGCCGGGAGAAAATTCTGGAAACGACTCACGATCAATCAACCAAGTGCGTCCACCGTCGAGGGAGCGACTCACCCACGGTCGAAGGATCTTGTCGATCTGGAGTCCCGATGGCGTGCTGGCATCGGTCTTCAATGACCAACCGCTGGCAACGAGCAGAACTTCGCCACCGGGAAGGGCGCCGAAGGCCACATTCATACGATTCGACAACGTGCCAGCCAAGTGGGGAGCCCCAGGCGCCCGTTTTTCCCAGGATTTTCCATCATCGACGCTCGCCCACGTATCCACATCTCCCACCATGCGTCCGTGGCTCGGTTGGTTGAAATTGGCGATGAGAATCGTGCCGTCGTCCAGCCTGGTCATGGCGGGCCACGCGCAGACATCCCTGGCAATGATTCGGGAAACAGCACGCTCGCCGTCGCTCCGCACGGCATAGAGGGCTGCCGCCTGGCAAGCTGCAACGGAGCCGAGACAGCCAGCAAGACCGTAAATCGTGCGAGAGAGTACAGAGGAATTAAACATAGTTGAAACTCGACTACAGTATGAATTCAATCAGCGGCGCCCATGACCAGGGTCAGGCCGCATTCGGGTCATGGGATTCCGCGCACGAATGACCGGCTAGAAACTACCCTTCACGCCGAAGGAGAACATGGCCCCGGTAAACTGATACTGATCCACCCGGGCAAACTCCGGTGTGGTCTCGGCCCAGGTGCCCCGTGCCAGCGGCTTGGCGAAGAGATTTCGTGCACTGCCGTAAAGGGTGTAGCGCCGGTTGAAGCGATACTCCAGGGATGCCGACACGCTGGTATTGGAGGGATTGTAGAGATAGCTGTTGGCCTCGGTGGTGGCATTGGTGGCCGCGGGCTGAATCCGACGTTCGGTGAAGTGGGCTACGCTGACGTCGCCGCGGAAGCGCGCCCGCGTAAAACTCACGCCGTAGTTGACCGTCACGGGAACAAAATTGACGAAGTCGGCCTCGTTGGGACCATCCAAGTCCATATAGGTCAGGTTGCCGTAGACCTGAAGACCCCGCGCCGCGGGAAGAAAGACGTCGATTGATTGACGATAACTCAGCTCCACACCGTCCAGCGTCGCGTCACCAGCATTGCGCTTGGTGATGACGTCGTAGGTCAGGTACTCGTCGGACAGGCCAAGATCCTCAAGCAAGGCGGGCGTCGCCGCCGTGCGAAGCTGGCCAAAAAAGTCGGTGATGTCTTTCCGGAACAGGCTCACGGTCGCCACCGCCCCTTTGATCCCGTACGCTTCCAGGCTGAGGTCGAAATTGTCTGCGGTCCACGGCTTGAGGCCCGTATTGACCACGGTCACGGTACGACTGTCCGGATTGGTGGTGGGATCGGAGGCGACCACGCTGGGAATCACTTCGGTGAAGTTGGGCCGGCCGATCGTGCGAGCATAGGCGGCACGGACCAGGAGCGTATCCGTAATCGCGAAGGTGGTGTTCAGACTCGGGTAAAGACCATCGTAGCTCTTTTTCACCTGCGTGCCGAGCAAGGTGTAGCGGAGCTGGGCCACCTGCAGCGCGTCCGTGGTGATGGGTATCGGCGCCCCGGTGGGTCCAAGCACCAGATTGCCGTTGGCGTCGCGCCGGTAGGTGTTGCCAATTGCGTCGAGTGGGCCGCGGCCTTCGTCAGTCGTCGCTTCATAACGCACCCCGCCAACGAGCCAAAGTCGGTTGTCGAAGAGCTTGAGGTCGGCGCGCACGTAGCCAGCGGTGATGGTCTCGACGAGCTCCTTGGTGGCATTGACCTTGGCGGTGTGCGCCGCGGGCTGATTCAGCACAAACCAGGTCGGATTCACCTGGGCGAGCTGGAAGAGCTTGGCGGGGCTGATGAAGCGGATGCTTACGTCATTCCCCATCGCATCGGTGAAGTACCTCCCGGCGGAATAGCTTTCGTCCACGACATCGTGGTTCGCCGCAAGTCTGCCCGCAGTCCCACCGGGCGGGGTGAAGGTATAGGTCTGGGCGGCGCTGGTATCATCGACGTCACGACGCTCTACGGCACCTCCAATCTTCACGATGGCGCTCCAACGGCCACCCTCAAACTCCCGGCTCAGGTTCGTCGCGACCCGGGAGACCTCGTCGTGGATTCGCCGATTCGACGCCGTGGCACTGTTGATCGTATAGTTGGCGGCGTCGTAGGGGTTGACAGCGCCAGCCGCCCGCGTCGCGGTGATGACTGGAATCCGTCGCTCCGGCGCCAGGCTGTCACCCTCAAACCGCACCGCCAGGCCCGAAAGCGTGGTGCTGATGTTGCTGAAGAAACCGTCGTCTGTGTCGAGCAGTGAAATGCCTGCCTTGGAGAACGATCCCCCCAGGTCCAATTTCCATGCATCCCGCTGGAATTTGTAGAGTCCGGTGAACTGGGTGAGCGGCTTGTACTGGTTGTTCCAGCCGAACGCCTCCGAGGATGAACCGACCCGTGTTGCGGCGCCTTGCGTGTAGCTCATGCCATTTTCGAGCGTGCCCCGCGTCGACCCCGCCCCGGAGGTTGTTACGATGCTGTGCTGGCGCAGGGTGATTTCCTGTTTGGTGCGTTGCGCACTGAGACGCACGGTGTGTTCGGGGCTGATGCGCCACTCCATCGAACCGGAGGCGAGGAACTTGTCCTCCTCCAACGGCGCGTGGGTGTTTTGCTGCGAGCTTTGAACCCGTCGGACTTTGTCCCAGACCGGCCGGAGCGTTTGCCAGTCATTGTATCGCATCGACTCGCTCAGCGCGAACGTGAAGGCGAGGCGGTCGTTCACCGGAAGCAGGTAGGACAGATTGTAGGCGGGATGATACCGCGAGGTGCTCGACCGTCCATCCGGCCGCGTCGCACGTGTGGAGGCCGAGCCCGGGCTCTCTATCCCGTCGAGGGCGGTGTAGGTGCCAAAGACATTGTAGGTCAGCAGCGGCTTCTTCCGACTGAATCCACTCTTGCTGACAATGTTGACTCCCCCACCCACGGCGTTCGCCGGCATATCGGGCGTGGGAACCTTGGTGATTTCAATGCGATCGACGTTGCCCACCGCGCCCTGCGCGAGATCGAAGGCGCGTCCATTGGCGCCGGAGGACGCCATCGACATGCCATCTAGCGTCACAATTGTGCCTGACGAAGGCATGCCCCGAATGGACGCCTCGGCCGGCGACTGCGGGTTGTAGTTCAGCGCCACGCCCGGCACGAACTTCATAAACTCCCCAACATTGCCTTCTCCCATGTCAGGAAACTCCTCGAGGGAAACGACGGTCTTGATGTTCGGCGCCTGCTTTTGCTCGTTCATCGCCTGCGCCTGTCCGGAGAGAATACGTTCGCTGACGGTGTAGCTGTCGAGAACGAGTACAGTCTCACCCGCCGTCGCAGCATCGCGCAGGCCGAGCAGCAACGTGAAATCCTGCTGCACTCTGGCTCCTTCACCCACCTGCACCGTGGCAGATTGGGCCTGAAAACCCGTATAGGAAACCACGATCTTGACCGCACCCGGCGCCACGTCGGCCAACCGGTACCGTCCTGCATCATCTGTGAACGCTACGAGCTGGGACCCCGCCACCATCACCCGGGCATTATTGAGGTAGTTACCCGTCGCCCCATTGATCACGCGGCCTTCCACTTCGCCGCCAGTCTGCGCACTCAGTGCGGGCGCCATCAGCGCAAATCCTAGCCAAAGGGCCCATGCGGGCAACGTCCGAACGAGTGCAACGCGAAAAGTGTAGGTCATGGGGGAAACCGAGTCGGTTGGGTTCATTCACACCGGCGCGATTGAATGTATTGCATACAGTACATCCTGCATTCCTCGTCAAGTCCTGTTTTTCAACTCAATCCTTTCTCGCACATCCCACTGAGGACTAGGTACACTCGGTGTGAAACGGAGCTCCACCCTGATTTTAAGTGTTTAATTGCGCCGCGGGTAAGGTTCAGAGATTACTTCGTATTGACATTGGATTTATTGCATACAATGAATTTCCAGACCGTAATTTCATCCCGAACTCCCATGGACCTCCCACTTTCCCTTCCTACTCGCAAGGCACTGCGAAAAAGCCGGCTGCTCGCCATTCTCCGCAACGGAGGGGTGGCACCTTGCATGAAGCTCAATACGGTTGATCCCCGCGTGGTGGAGATTGCGGGCTTCGCGGGCTTCCCCGTCGCCTGGCTCTGCCATGAGCATGTGCCGAACGACTGGCTGAATCTGGAGCACCAGATCCGCGCCGCCAAACTGCATGACATGGACACGATCGTCCGGGTGGCCAAAGGCAGTTACAGCGACTTCGTCAAGCCGCTCGAATCCGATGCGACCGGCATCATGGTTCCCCACGTCACCAGCGCCGACGAAGCACGCCAGATCGTGGAATGGACCCGGTTCCACCCATTGGGAAAGCGTCCGATCGACGGCGGAAATGCGGATGGTCAATTCTGCCGCGCCGGTACCAGCGACTATCTGGCCAACGGCAACCAGGAGCGGTTCATCATTCTGCAAATCGAGTCGCCCGAAGGACTCGCTCAGGTCGACGCCATCGCCGCAGTTCCGGGTTTTGACATTCTGCACTTCGGACCCGGCGACTTCTCTCACCGCATCGGCCAGACCTTTCAACCCGACCACCCAGAGGTCAAACGGGCGAGAGCGCAGATTGCCCGGGCGGCGCGCCAGCACGGCAAGTTCGCCATGTCGCAACCGATCGCGCCGTTCGCCGAGCTGTTTGCCGAAGGCTACCAGATGATCAGCGTCGGCGCGGATGTGATGGGACTTAACGAGTACATGGACGCCCGACTCGCTCACTTCTACCGGAACGTCCCCAACCCCTAACCCCGTATCCATGCAATCCTCCTGGAACTCCTTTGAGGGCAAGACCGTCTGGGTGACTGGCGGAGCCGGTTATCTGGGATCGGCCATCACTGCCGCGCTCGATCACGTCGCCCAGCAGGTCGTCTGCATCGATCTGGCGCAGAAGGCCGACGCCTTGGTGCGCGAGCGCTCGCTCGCGCGCACCGTCCCCTGGTCCTGGGACCTGTCGGACGCCTCTCACATTGAACCGATGGTTGAACGACTGGTCGCCGCCCATGGACTCCCGGACGGTGTCGCCCACCTCGCTTACCTGTCCTCCGCCGGCAAGCGCCTGGAGCAGCTGTCACCCGACGATCTCACACGCACTTTTTCGCTTAGCCTGACGACCACCTTCCTGCTCTGCCGCGCGCTCGGCGAGCGGATGAAAGTCCGCGGTCGGGGGAGCATCGTGCTCTTTTCCAGCATGTATGGTGTAGTCGCTCCCGATCCTTCCATGTACCCCGCACCTCTTGTCCCAAACCCGATCGACTATGGCGCAAGCAAGGCGGCTTTCCTGCAGATGACGCGGTACTTCGCTGTTCACTACGGCACCGGCGGCGTTCGCTTCAACGCAGTGACACCGGGCCCCTTTCCGAATCCGAGACTTCAGAGCGAAGAACCCAGCTTCATCGCCCGCCTCTGCGCCAAGTCACCCATGAACCGCGTCGGGCAGAACACGGAAATTGTGGGCCCCACCCTCTTCTTGCTGAGTGAAGGGGCCTCCTACGTCACCGGCCAAAGTCTGGCCGTCGATGGTGGATGGACCAGTTGGTGAAACCCGGTGCCAGGACATCCGTCCCACCTGAGTTCAGGTGGAGTAGATCAGCTCCTCTTCCGTCAGGGGCTTTGTCTTGGGTTTGGCCTCGGAGCGCTCGCGCAAGGAGATCTGCTTCTCGATCAATTTATGGATGTGCCGATGCATGGCCTGTTTTGCCCCTTCCGCATCCCGGGCTCCGATCGCACGGAGAATCGCCTGGTGCTCCTCCAGCACCTCCCGGTGGTTCGCCGTACTTTCATCGCCCACCGGACGCAGCATCGCCGTACCCCGAGCCGAAACAATTCGGTTCACGAGGTGCAGCTGCATGATCTCCTTGCGAATGACGT
The DNA here is from genome assembly GCA_046346755.1 of Opitutaceae bacterium. Classification (GTDB taxonomy): domain Bacteria; phylum Verrucomicrobiota; class Verrucomicrobiia; order Opitutales; family Opitutaceae; genus UBA6669. The sequence continues at coordinate 44,856 of JAXMHM010000019.1, forward strand.
CATTTCGCGCCGCGGTCAGGATCGCGATGTGAAATCGGATATCCTCGCGCACCAGATCGCTGATCATCGAATCCCCGCCCCCCATCTTTTCGTTCAACTCCGTTATCCGGCGCATCTCCTCCATCGCCGCCCCCATCTCTCGCAGTTCCTCGTCCGTCCGATTCGTGGCTGCAAATCCCGCGGCATAACTCTCCAGCGCCAGTCGCATTTCGCACATTTCTCGAAACTCCTTGAAGGTCACGCTCCGCACACTCGCACCAAAGTGAGCTCGAATCACCACCAGTCCGTCCGTCTCCAGTTGGCGTAACGCGTCACGCACAGGTGTTCGACTGACCCCAATGTCCTCCGCCAGTTGGCTGGTCGTGAGCGTGCTGCCCGGCGGATACTCGCCGCTCAGGATCCGCTGCCGGATGTACTCATAGGCTTCATCGGAATTAACACCTTTCATAGCGGTAGCATCCCTTGCATACAAAAAGAAGCAAGGCCTAAAGCCAAACGGCCTCCGTCAGAATTCTACCGTTCAAACTTATTGCATACACTGTATCCTTAGCCCCGAGCAAATGCCCTTCTGGTCATCTGCCCCGGGGTTGGTCGGCCGCGTTCGGCGGCATCTCTTTCCTGCTTTCATCTCCATGAACCAACCTCATTCTACTCTCGTCATCGGCTGCGGCAGCATTGGCGAACGTCATCTGCGCGGCTTCCTCAACACCCATCGCACCCGCGTCGCAGGCTGCGACGTCAGCGTCACGTTGCGAGAACGCGTCCAGCAGGCGTACGGTGTGCCAACCCGGGACAACTGGGAGGCGGCGATAGCTTCAGGCGACTTCACCGCCGCCGCCATTTGCACACCTGCGCACCTCCATGTTGTCATGGCTCGGCGAGCACTTGCTGCCGGATTGCACGTGCTGATCGAAAAACCGCTGTCCCAGTCGCTCGATGGTGTCGCGGAGCTGCTCGAAGAGCATCGGCTCAGCCGCCGTGAAGCAGCCCTCGCCTATAATTACCACATCTACCCGTTTCTGAGCGAGGCTCGCGAGTACCTGAGGTCCGCACTCTTGGGCCCGGTTCAGCAGGTCGCCGTGGTCAGTGGCCAGCCGTTCCACCTGATGCGGCCCGCCTACGCCCAAACGTACTACAAAGATCACCACACCGGAGGGGGCGCGATTCAGGATGCCCTCACCCACCTGGCGAACTGGGTCGAGAGCGTTGTGGGGCCCACCGACCGCGTCTACTGTGAGTGCGCCCATCTGGCCCTCCCGGGGGTTCAGGTTGAAGACACGGTGCATATCTGCTCCCAGCACCACGGAGTCCTCGTGTCGTACGCCCTCAATCAGTTTCAAGCTCCAAACGAGACCATCGTGATTTTCAACACCCAGGGAGGCAGCGTGAAAATCGAGTTTCACCGGCAGCGCTGGGGCACGTTCACGAGCGGCGACCGCGACTGGCACTGGCGGGAGCATCCGTCCCTCGACCGCGACACGCACTCCCTCGCCCAAGCGAATGCCTTCCTCGACCAGATAGAAGGAAAACCCGCCCGACTCTGTTCCTTGGAAGCCGGCGCTCAGACCCTTCGTTTCAACCTAGCCGCCCTCGCCTCCGCATCTGCAGGGCAGCGGATTCGGTGCAACGAACTGGGCGCCGCCTCTCAGTTTCTGCCCTGGTGAACTTCCTTCCCAGCACAAGCAGCCGGAAGCCGCGCGCAAGGCGCTGCGCATGAATATCAACGCGGCCCGCAACAAGGTGGAGATCGCGCTGGCCCAGGTGCTGACCCACGCGCACAAGCGACGCTAGAGCCCGACCGCAGTTGCTGGCTGGATACGTCCCCGACTCACTCCTTGCCCGCCGCCCACAGTACGCCGCCGGCAAGGAGCTTGAGGAAAACGGGATCCTCCCACGTGGCGAGGCCGTGACCAAAGGTGGTGCCAAACACCCGGGTGCCTTGGTAGTCGTTCACCCACACCGCCGGGTGGTCCTTTCCGTCCTTTTCACTCTTCGCCACCGCGAGCGCCTTCGCCCGGGGCCAGAGTTTTTCGATGACATAGAGCTCATCCATCGGAGTGACCCATTCGGCGGGAAAATCGCGCAAGGCCGGATGGCCTTCCACAGCCCGACGGACCGGATAGCGGCTCTGGTGATCATGGCGCCGGCTGGTCACGCCGAGGAATTCCCTCCAGGCATCCGTCTCACTCGCCCGGTAGGAGTGCATGGCGCAGTGTACCACCACGGCCGGCACGCCGCCCTTCTGGTGTCCCGCCACAATCTTGGCCAGGTACGCCGGATCCTGCGTGTCGGCGAAACACTCGTTGTGCACCACCACATCGTAGGGCTTGGACCACTGCGGCTGGTCATAGAGGGGTATCTGCGCCTTGGTCCCCTTGCCGCCTTCGTTGACCACCGTCCAGGTGACATTCGCCACGGCATTCACCGCGAGCTGGAGCTGCTGGGTTTGCGCGGGGTAGTCGTGGCAGCAGCCACCGGTGACCACGAGCACCCGCAAGGTCGGACGCGTGCCGACGCTGGCGGCCGGGGTCTGCGCGGACAGGCCGACGGCGCTCACGCACGACAGGAACGCCAGGAGAAACAAAGGACGGAGCAGCATGAGAAAGTCAGGGGTTGGGGATGGCCCACGTTCTTCCCATCCCAGCCTTGCGTCAACCCACCGCAGGCTCCCAACGGCAGAATCAGCCGGCCGACTGATTTCCCGGCCTCATACCCGCGCCTGCCATCAAATGGAAACACCCTACCCCAGCCCAGTTGCATTGCGGCGTCGGTTGCGGTAGGGTCCACCCCATGCTGATGGTTGCACCCGCCCCCCTCGTGAATGCGCTCCGGCGCCACCGGCCCGCGCCCGCCTTGGGGCACGGTCTCATGGGTTTCACGTCCACCAGCCCCTTCCGGGAGCAACAGCCATGATCCGTTGGCTCGGGGGGTTGGCTTTGGGCTGGATTTGCCACGCACTCCTCGGTGCGTCCTCCGCGCCGGATCATCGCCTCTTCACCCAGGTGCTGTCGGCCCATGTGGAAAATGGACTTGTTGACTATGAGCGGCTTGCCAAGGACGAACGGCTAACTCGCTACTTGTCGCAACTGGCGGAAACGGACCCGGCAAAGCTGCCCAGTGACAATGAACGGCTGGCGTTCTGGTTGAACGCCTACAATGCCTACACCCTTAAGCTCATCCTCGACCAGCGTCCGAATCGCAGCATCAAGGATATCGGCGACGCCAAGGCCGGAACGCCGGATGGGTTAAGGAAATCGACCGCCTGGGACATCCGCTTCGCCCAGGTCGGCGGCAAGACGTACACGTTGAACGAAATCGAGCACGAGGTGATCCGGCGGAGGTTCCAGGATGCCCGCGTCCACTTTGCCCTCAACTGCGCCTCCGGATCCTGTCCGGAGTTGCGCCCGGAGGCCTACGAGGCGGATTCACTCGCGGCCCAGCTGGATGACCAGGGGCGCCAGTTTCTCGCCGACAGCACCCGCAATCGCTTCGATCTTGCGTCCAAAACGGCCTGGCTCTCGTCGATTTTTGAGTGGTACCGTCGCGACTTCGGCGAAAGCGAACGCACCGTGCTGCGCCGCGCCGCTCAGTACGCACCCGAGGAGGTACGGAGGTCGATCCAGTCAAATCCCGACGCCTGGACGGTGAAGTACCTTTCTTACGATTGGTCGCTGAACGCCCAGAAGCCATAGAGGATTGGGCCAGGGACGGTCCAGCTGCGAGCAGCGGCGTAACCTGCCAGCGACGGAAGGCTTGCGGGGCTTCGGAGGGCACCGATTGCGGCTCGAACGTCACGACAACTGTCGATTTCGCGGTGCGTCATTCGACTCACCATGAACGTCCACCCGTCCACTTCACCATGCACTACGCCCTGCTCATCTATCGGGATGATATCCGCTGGTCCGCCCTTTCCACCGAAGAACGCGACCACATTTGGGACGAAGCCCAGTGGCTCGCCGATGACACCGTGAAGCGCGGCCAGTTTGTTGCGGGCGCCGCCCTGCACGCGCCCGCAACCGCCACGACGGTCCGCATGAACCACCAGAAAACGGTCGTGACCGATGGACCCTTTGCCGAAACCAAGGAAGTGCTGGCGGGTTTTCTCCTGATTGACTGCCCCTCCCTCGACGACGCCCTCAAGGTCGCCGCTCGCGTCCCGGTGCTGCGCATCGGCGGCTCAGTGGAGGTGCGTCCAGTCGGTTCCCGCTGCGAATGAGCGCGTATCCGCCTTCTACTTCGCCGTTTGACCACGCCCCAACCAGCACAAACCGGGCCTGCGAGCGGGTAACCCCCTCACCTGCCTGGACGGACTGTATCCGCGTCCATCCGTGTCCATCCGTGGTTCAATGCCCTGCTGGCCGCTTTCTCCCGCAGTCACGAGGATGATGCTTGGCCGATGCAAACGATTCAGAAAGGGTTTTCCCATGCGGAGGATCAACCGGATCCTCTCCCCGCTGACCATGGACCCAGCAACGATCGCATGCACCGGACTTCAGGGTCACCTGCTTTGCCCGTCCGCAGTCGGGGCATCCCCGTACCTCGCCGTCCCGGTTCCCCTCTGATCCGTGAACCTCGACGAAATCTACCGCCGCGACTACGGCAAGATCCTGGCCAGCCTCATCCGGGTCGTGGGCGACATCAGCCTGGCCGAGGACTCGCTCCAAGATGCCTTTGCCGCAGCGCACGTCCAGTGGCCCACCCAGCCGCCTCCGAATCCGGTGGCGTGGCTCATCCTCACCGCCCGGCACAAGGCCATCGATCACTTGCGACGGAAGACGCTCGCCGAGAATCGCCAGCACGAAATCCGCATGGTCTCCGCCCCGGTTGAGGAAGCCCCCGAGCCGGTTGACACGCTTCGGCTCATGTTCACCTGCTGCCACCCGGCACTCGCCCCCGAAGCGCAGGTCGCCCTCACGCTGCGCACCGTCGGCGGACTGACCACCGAAGAAATCGCCCGCGCGTTTCTCGTCCCGGTCCCGACCCTGGCCCAGCGGTTGGTGCGGGCCAAAACAAAGATCAAGGTCGCCGGCATCGCCTACGAAGTGCCGGCCGACGACGAACTCGCCGAGCGGCTGGAAGCCGTGCTCGCCTGCCTCTACCTCGTGTTCAACGAGGGCTACTCCGCAAGTTTCGGTCCTGAGGTGGTGCGGGGCGACCTCTGCGCCCAGGCCATTCGCTTGACGCGTCAGCTGGTGGAACTGCTGCCTCAGGAGCCGGAGCCGAAAGGCCTGCTCGCCCTCATGCTGCTGAACGACGCGCGGCGCCTGACCCGCGCCGACGCCCAGGGTGACATCGTCCTGCTGGAGGACCAGGACCGCACGCGCTGGGATCGCGACGCCATCGCCGAGGGGGTGGTCCGGGTGGAGGAGGCGTTCAGTTCGTCACGACCAGGTCCCTACACGATTCAGGCGGCGATCGCGGCCGTGCACGCGGGCGCGCCTCGCGCCGCAGACACCGACTGGCGGCGGATTGTGCTGCTTTACGGGCTGCTCGCCCGCCTGCAACCCTCCCCGGTGGTCGAACTCAATCGCGCCGTCGCCATCGCCATGGCGGAGGGTCCGGCCGTCGGCCTCGCCCGGCTCGAGGCCATAGATCTTCCCGGGTATCACCTGCTGCCCGCCATCCGCGCCGACCTGCTCCGGCGACTCGGGCGCTTCGAGGAAGCCGCCACGCACTACCGCCAGGCACTCGAATGGGTCAAGAATGACGCGGAGCGACGCTTCCTCACCCGTCGCCTCGGCGAAGTCACCGCCCGGTCGAAGTAGCCCCGCCAGGCACGCGCGAGAGCCGCGGTCCGGCAAAACGGGGACCGGCTAGGGGCTGCGGAGGCGTCGTTCCAACTCGGCGGCCAGCGCCGAGCTCCGCAGGTCCTTGGCCACGATACGACCCTCGCGATCGAGGAGGAAACTGGCCGGCAGGGCGGTCACCTGGTACCGCGCTGCCAGGGGACTCCTCCATCCGCTGAGATCCGACACGTGCAGCCAGGCCGCCCGATCCTTCTCGATCGCCGATTTCCAGGCCCGGGCATCGTGGTCGACCGAAACCGCGAGAATCTCAAATCCTGCCCCCCGATACTTTTCATACAGCGCGGCATAGTGACGATTCTCGCTCCGACAGGGGGCGCACCATGACGCCCAGAAGTCCACCAAGACCACCTTGCCACGGAGTCCGGCCAGTGACACCTCGCCACCGCTCGGTCCCGTCCCGGCGAGCGGGGGGGCCTCGGCACCGAGCGCCGTGGCCTCGAAGCCCCGCAGGCGGTCCTCCATCAGCCGTGAAATCTCCAGCCCGGGATTCCGGGCGATAAACGCGCGCACCACGGTCGCCAGCTCCGCGCGGCGATGGTCGCCGTCCCAACGCAATGACGCGGCATAGAGGGCAGGCGAGTCCGTCAGCCGCGAAATCGTGAAATCCACCAACTCCCGCCGGTGGGTGCGATACCCCTCCACCTCGGCCTCGGTCAGCCGGTCCACCTGGGCGGAATCTCCCCGCGAACGTGCCGCCTGGATCGCCTGCCGGACCGACAACACATGCCGTTGCAGCGAGGCGGCGCGCAGGGACTCGTAGGCCATGAAGAGAAGCTGGTCAGGTCCACCCTCCAACTTCAGATCGCGCCCCGTTTCCGTGCCTACCACCTTCAGGTGCTGTCCCTTGCCGGCGACAAACGCCATCTGGGTCGCGCCCACCCGGAGACGGAAAAGCCCGGCCTCGGCCTCTACGGAAAGGGTAAAAGCGCCCGACTCCAGTTGCGCCGATGCGACCCGCTGCGTGGAGCGGGCTTCAAGCGACTCCCGCTCCACCTCCACTTGCCCGTCACCCCGCAGCGGTGCCGGAATCTGCCCGGAAAGGACGAACGCCGCCCGCAGATCAGCGAGTCCCGCCAAGAATGCCGACAGCACCAGTCCAAGGAAGAGTCGGGTCCACGTACGCCAAGTCATGCCAGCCACCGTGCCCATGCGACGCCCTTCGGCAAGCGCGTGCGCCGTTTTGAGCCGGATGCCCGCCAGAATTGCCTTGTAGCTAACCTCCATAGGGATAAGGATTAACAAATTCCCAAACCCGAACCGGATTTGGCCGGTTCGCACCCCGCTTTTGCCCCTTCTCCAATCTTGCGAGAAAGGCGCAGGTTCCAGCCCACATCCCACCCCCATCATGAAATTCAGACACTCGCTTGTCGCGTCCCTGTTGACGCTGCTCTGTATCGGTTCGTCCACTGCATCCGCGGCGGATGCAGGTGCCTCCCTGCCGGTGATTGCGATCAATGAGATCGAGACCAAGGACGCAAAAACGTACTCCCTCTGGATTGCGCGCAACAATGCCATCGCGAAATCCAAGCTGGGACTGGACAACTACATCCGCCTCTATTCCGGCCAATCCGCCGGCAAGGACACCGGCGCGGTGTTTGCCGTGATCGCGTCGGACTCCTTTGCCACCATGGCCGCCAACGACCAGCGCACGGAGGAAGAGCCCGCGCTGCTCGAGAGCCGTTCCCACCTCAACACGGTGCGCACGCTCGGGCCTCGCGTGTTGCTGAAGGCGGTGCGTTTCGACGGCACCAACGCCGGCGCCTGGCTCTACAACACCCGGATCATGGCCAGCGACGAAGCCGGCTACCTCAATGCCCTGAATGACCTGCGCAAGCTGCTCGATGACCGCGGCCTGAAGGACATCAAGATCAATGCCTACCGGGTCGTGGCCGGTCGCGAAGCCTACACCCATCTGGTGTCCCTGAACGCTCCCTCGTCCCAACGCCTCGCCGCGATGCTCGACACCATGGTCAGCGACGCTGCGATCGGCCAATGGATCGCCGCATCCGCGAAGTTCCGTACTGTCGTGAACAACGGCACCTATCGCGAGATCACACCGTAACGCGCCAGCGTCGTCCGGTCACGGTTTCGGCGTCACCCGCGCAAGCAGCAGTCCCAGCCCGCGCAGGTGGCGCATGTGGTCCTCGGGTCCGACCCCGGCGAAGCCGAGGATCTCCAGGCCGCCCATCCGGTAGTGGCTGAGCAACTGCAGCCCACCGTCCCACGCGGCTGGCTCCTCGACTCGCCTCCCTCCGAGCGCCCGGATGAGAAAGTCCGCCGTCTCAGTCGTGCTCGCGTACCCCTCCGGCACCTGGGCGGAGTGGGAGATCACCATCCGTTTGCGCCCGTCCGCCGCCAGTCGGGCGAAGCGGAGAAAGCCCTCCATCAGCGCCGGATCGACCTGCTTGTCCTTGGGGTCTCCGGTGTAGCCGCAATAAATCGAGTCGGCCATCACGAGGGCCGTGATGCGATCGAACGCCGCCGGTTCACGCAGCAGCTGGCGGACTCCGCCGAACCCGGCGCTGAACGACGTCACCGTCAGCTCCCCGAGACGCCAGCCGGGCTCCGGGGCCTCGGCGCGAAGAGCCGCCTCCACCGCAGCCAAGAGTTCGGCCAGGGCCCCGGGCGCGGCAAAGCGATCCGCGTACACCTTGGAGAGCCCTGGGAGGGTGACATTCACCAGAATTCCCGGCGCGCCGATCGAGGCAAACTGCGCCTCCACCACCGCGGGGGCGCCATGCAAGTGAAGCCAGACAGGAAGGTCGGGTCCGCGACGCGTCCACGCGGCAGGCAGCGACACCACCACCGTGCCCACCCGAAGCTGTTTGAAGGGCGGGGCGTCCGGTTCGGCACCACCCACCTGGACGCCCCCCAGCGCCAGCCCAACCAAGGCGCAGCCGGCACGCAAAACCAGGGAAAGGGGAGGGATCATGGTCGTAGTCGCTTCCTTACCCCACTCCACCGGACCCCTCGGTGTCAAACTGCGCGAAACTGGACGACGTGAGTGAGATCGAGGGTGATCCCGCCACGGCGCTTGGGCGCTAACGAAAGCGCAATCCGAGGTCAGCGACGGGTGGAGGTGGGGTCGCCGACCCCGCGAGGATTGTCGTCGCGCGAAGAAGGCAGACCACGGAGGCGGGACCAGTCGGTCCCGTCGCGGCTAGATCGGACCCTTGAGCGAGAGGCCGCCATCCATCAACAACACCGAGCCGGTCATGTGACGGTTCTCCGGCTGGCACAGTGACACCACGCCTCGGGCGACGTCTCCCGCCTCCAGCAGACGCTGGACGGGGATCTTGCGCCGCGTTTTCTCCCGCAGTCCGCGGCGGCGGGCCATCAGCTTTCCACTCAGCCCGGCATCGACAATGCCCGGCGCGATCTCGTTGACGAGGATGCCCGCGGGCGCCAGCTCCACCGCCAGGCACTTCATGGCCATCCGGAGTCCCGCCTTGGCCACCGAATAGGCCGTGATCTGCGCGTGGGGCACGTGCCCGGCCCAGCTCCCCACCAACACGATGCGTCCCTGCAGTCGGCGACGGACCATGCGTCGCGCCGCCAGCTGCGCGAGCAGGAACGCCCCGGTCAGATTGACCGCCAGAGTGCGCTCCCACACCGCCTCCGTGGTGTCCAACGCCCCCATCGGCACGACCAGACCGGCGTTGCAGACAACGAGGGACGGTGTGCCGACGTCCCGCTCCACGCGGTCCAGCCAGGCCCGCATCTCCGCCGCATCGCAGACATCGACCCGAGTGTAGTGAAACTCCGGTGACAGCGCCCGGGCGACCTTGACCGGGGGAAGGTCGCTGATCGCAACGCGCGCGCCCGCCTCGTGCAGCGCCCGCGCGGTGGCGCGGCCAATGTCACCCAGGCCGCCGCTGACCAGGGCCACCTGACCGTCAAGGGGTCGTTTACCAGTCGCCGACGCTTCCATCGCGATAAAAACTGCGTTGCAGGATTTCCTGTTCAAAGGGATGCGCCTTCACCACGGCTTCGTTGATTTCGACACCCAGCCCGGGTCGCGGATTGGGGCGCACAATGCGACCCTTGGGTTCCACGGTGAACCCCTGATCCACCACCTCGTGACGCCACGGCACATCGGCATGGACCGACTCGCAGATGAGGTAGGACGGGGTCGAGAATCCAAACTCGATCGAAGCGGCGGTGCTCACCGGTCCCTGGGGATTGTGGGGGGCGAGTCCGACCCGGTAGGCTTCCGCCAGCGCGGCGATCCGTCGTCCCTCGGTCAAGCCGCCGCAATGCGTCAGGTCGGGCTGCAGCACGCTCGCCCCGCGCTTCTCCAAGAGATCCCGAAAGGGCGCGAGCCCCACCAACCGCTCGCCTGTGGCGATCGGCGTGCGCACGCTGCGCTGAATGGCCGCCATGTCGTCCATGCACTCCGGCCAGCACGGCTCCTCCAGAAAGTACAAACCAAAGGGCTCAAGCGCGGCGGCAAAGAGGTGCCCCATCCGCGGTGATGGGCGGGCGTGGCAGTCGACCATGATGTCGATGCCCTCGCCCACCGCTTCGCGCATGGCCTGCACGCAGGCCGCCGCGTACCGCACCGGCTGCAGGCCCTCGATCGGCTGTGTCTCCGGCACGGCCATCGCCTTGAAGGCGGTGAAGCCCTCGGCCACCGCCTGACGGGCGAGGTCGGCAAAACGCGCGGCATCGTCGGGTCGCGCCTGATAGAAGTCCTCCATCCGGCCGCCGCCGAGGTGACAATAAAGCCGGACCCCGTCACGCACTCGGCCGCCCCAGAGTTCGTGACACGGCACGCCGTGGACCTTGCCCAGGATGTCCCAGAGCGCGATGTCGATCCCGCTGATCGCGGTCCCGCGCACAATCCCGTTTCCATGCCAGAAGTGCTGGCGGTGCATCATCTGCCAGAGGTGCTCGATCCGCGTCGGATCCTCGCCGATCAGCAGCGAGCTGAGGTCTTCGATCGCACCGACCACGGATCGCGTGTGCCACTCCAGCGTCGCCTCTCCCCAGCCCCAGAGCCCGGGCTGATCCGTGAGCACCTTCACAAAGATCCAATTGCGCATGCGCGCGTGGCAGACGAGGGTCTCGATTTTTGTGATTTTCATGCGCCGAGGCGGAAGCGGAATGCGATCAAATCAGGCGTAACGAACGTAGAAGTAGAGTACAACGACCGTGATGACGGCCCACCACAGCGCCGGGCTGCGCCAGCCCCGGGCGCGCTCGCGCTGGTTCGCCGGGAGCTGCAGGCTCTCCCGAGTCCAGATCAGTCCGCGCAGGGCTTCTTCGGGCTTCGGCCGGGTCACCAGGCTGACTCCGACGCAGGCCACCATGCAGGCCCAAAAGACAATGCCCGTTCGGTTGAAAAACGGCAGGCTCGGAAAGAGCAGCTCCAGTCCGACGGACAACACAATCGTCAGCACACCCGCCGTCACCGCCCCGGCCTGGGTGGCACGGCGCCAGAAGATGCCGACCAGGAACATCGTCGCCATGCCCGGCGTGACGTAGCCATAGGCGCTCAGCAGGTAGATAAAGACCGGCCGATCCGAATGCGAGGTGAGGATCTCGGCCGCCACCACGCCCAGGATTGCCAGCACGATGCCCGACCGCCGTCCAAAACGAACGGCGTCGGCCTCCGTCGCGCGTGGCTTCCAGACCTGATAGAAGTCCACGGTCAGAATCGTGGTCGACGAATTCAAGGCGCCGGAGACATGCGACATGACCGCCGCCACGAGTCCGGCCAGCACCAGACCCACCAAGCCCTGGGGCAGGAGATTCGCCACCAGCGTGGGGAAGATCATGTCGGGACGCTCCAGTCCGGGAAACAGCTTGGGACCGATGATGCCGGGCACGACGATGATCAGCGGGAGCAGGAATTTGAGGTAGTCCGTGAAGACAACGCCCATCCGCGCATGCCACTCGTCTTTCGCACCGAGCACACGTTGCACAATGAACTGGTTCGCCGCGCAGTAGAAAATGCTGATGCAGAGCAGGCCGCCCAGGTACATGGTCCACGGAAAGTCGGGGTCGCTGGCCGGGCGAATCATGTCCCAGTCCTTCGACGTGGCAAAAAACGCCGCCCACCCGCCGCCGGCATGAAGGACCGCCACCGCCAGCGAAAGTCCGCCGACCAGCAGCACCACCAGCTGCAACATCTCCGTCCAGACCACGGCACGAAGTCCGCCCGTGACCGTGTAAATCCCGGTGATGAGCGCAATGACCGGCACACAGAGGTGCACCGAGAGACCCAGCAGCTCGTGTAGGGCCAAGGCGCCAAAGTAGAGCACCGCCGCAATTTCCACGAACACGTACGTCACCAGGATGAGCACGGCGAAGAGCCCTCGCGCCGCCCCGCCATAGCGACGCTGGAGAAACTCCGGCATCGTGTAGAATCCATTGCGCAAGTAGTAGGGGAGGAAGATCCACAGCAGCGCGTTGAATCCGACCAGGATCGCGCCCCACTCAATGGTCATGGCCACGAACCCATGCTGGTAGGCGACGCCCATCACCCCGATGAAGTGATGGCTGCTGATGTTCGCCGCCACGATGCTTCCCCCGACCATCCACCACGGCAGTTTTTCGCCCCCGAGGAAGTACTCGCGTCGGGTGTCGTTGCGGCCGCGCGACGCACGGGCAGCGAGTAGGCCTACGGCGACGAGGTAACCACCAAACACCAACAAATCCACCATGCCCAGTTCCACGCGCATGGTTCAGCGTCCGCGGTAGTTTTCCCAGTTGGCCAGTTGGTAGGTGGTGGCGCCAGTCTTCTCGACCAGCCCCTGGTCAATCAGGAGCTGGAAGCGGTCGCGTCCCTTTTCCACCGACCAGAAAAAGTCGCGGGATAGATGCCGCGCGTTGATGTCAACCTGCAGGGGCGTGCTCAGCGCGCGCTGACGCTCCTGCAACGACTGGAGCTGGCGGTGGGCGTCGCGCCAGCGCATCCAATCCGGCGGCGTGAGCACGAGGCCGTGCTCCTTGGCAAAGGCCATGAGCATCTTCTCCTGCGTCATCGCTTCCGGCGGGCCAAAGGCACCAATCCAGGTCGAGTAGTCGGGAATGGGTTTCCAGATGGCGTTGGCCCGGACGCGAAGGTCCTCCTTGGACAGGCCCTTGGCAGCGTCGGTGGTGAGGGCGGAAAACTGGATACGGAAATCGGCGAACGCCCGCAGTTGCCGCAGGTGCGGGAGCATCAGCTCGACAAAGGTCGCCGGCGGAAACGGCAGGGGGAGTTTCGGCACGTAGGACGCGTCCGTCTCCATCGCTTCGAGACTGGCAATCGCCTCGTCGGCGCGACGCCGGTCGTCCGCCGGATCGGCGGTTCCCAGCCGATGGGTCGGAAGCGACCACCAGTAGGTGTCCCACGACGGACCCGTGCGGGTGTCCTGGATGAGCTGCAGCGCCGCCAGGACCGCCGCCCCGTTGCGCGGACCCCAAATGCCCTCGGCCACTTCGCGCAGGAGTTCATCGGGATCGCGGTCGGGATTCCAAAGGAGCTGCCCGGCGCAGTACATCGTGAAGATGTTGATCAGGTGGCAGGCCTCCATTTCGGACCAGTAGGTGATCGGATGGATCTTGTTCACCCCGGCCTTCATCTCCCGGTAGAATTTGCTGAGCAGCTGGGCATTGACATGCATCGTTGGCATCTGGTCCGACTCGATCTCGGCCGTATGCCAGCCCCAGACACCGATCTCGAGCCCGCGGGCCTTGGCGGCCTCGTGCAGCTCCTCGCGCCGTCCCGGCGGATAGGTGTGAGGCATGGTGTTTTCCAGGAAGAGCACATCCTTGAACCCATGCTCCACGAGCTGCTGCATGTAACCGACCTCCTGGTCCGCGTACCAGAAGTCCACCCCCAGCTTCACCTTCGGGTTCTTCGCCCGGAACTTGTCCCTGAGCAGGCCCATGTAGTTGAAGACATCCGCGCGGTCCTTGAGGGTGCCCGGGTCGTAGAAGTGCGCGATCAACAGGTCGACGTCGCCTGCCAGCTCGGCGTAGCCGTCATAGTAACGCTCAAAGGTGGCCCGCACGGCCGGGTCGGTGAACGCGGTCTTTCCGGGCTGCGGGGTGGTGACCACGGTGCGGTCGACCCAGCCAAAGTCGTTGAACTGCGAGGCCCAGACCCAGAGGGTGATGTCCTGACCGTTCTCGCGCAGCGCGCGGGTGAACATCCGCAGCCGTCCGTGATAGGCCTCGGCCGAACCCACCGCGGCGTAGTTCGCCACCGTATCCATCAATTGGGAACCACTGAACCCGAACCAGTCGAACATCTCGACATACGCCGCCACCTGACGGTCGCTGTAGAGCCAGACGTTCATGCGTTTGTCGGCGTACGGATTGTGGAAAAGCCCGCGCACCAGCTCCGGACTCCAGGCACACAGCGTCCACTCGCGGCGCGGAATCCAGGGACGTTCCACCCGTGCGAGGTCGGGAATGACCAGACCGGGTGCACGTTGCTCGCTGCACATCACCAGACGCTGCACCGCCCGCTTGAGGCCACGGTCGGTGCGGCCCGTCGCGACCACGATGTCGCGTCCCTGGGTGCGGCGGGTTTCCAGGCTGAACGCCTCGGGCGAATCCGCCGCCACCCGGGCGTCCGCCCAGGGGCCGCGGCCGGCGAGCGTCAGTACGATGGCGGGTGCACCCACCGGAACCTCTTCGATGCTGGCAACACGCCGGGCCGGTACGCCAAGCACCCGGCCGGCATAATCGGCCAGCTGTGACACCACCCGCGTTTCCAGATCGGAGGCCGGGCTGGTCACGAGGTACGCCGGTGCCCGGGAAGGGAACTCCACCGCGGCCTCGCTGCCGAGGAACGCCGCCAGGCTACCGAGAGCAACCAGGAGGCTTCGCACGCTCCGGAATCCGACGGGCGAACTGCAGGCGAAGGAAGGGGAGAAAAACAGACTCATGGTGAAGGGGGTCGGAGGGGGGCCGCCGCCGGCATTTCCAGGGCGCGGAGCAGCCGGGTCTGGACGGCGAGGACGAGGGTCTCAAGTGCCCCCGGAGTGAAAGGGCTTTGCCAGACCGAGTACTGGTCGCGGGTGGCGTGATCTTGGGGCGCCAGGTAGCCGGCGTAACCGTTGGTGACGTTGAGCACCACAATCGGCCTCCCGGGAAAACGCCGGCGAACCTCGGTCTGCAGTTGGGAATAGGCTTCACCGGGGCTGGCCACCACCCAGGCCTCGCCTACCCGCCAGATCCATAGAGGCAGGTCCAGGGCGGCGCCATCGCCCACCATGCGTCGAACCCCACGCTGCCGCCAGAGACGCTCGCCCAGCGCGCGGTCCGTGCAACCGGCCAGCTTCGCTTCAATCTCCGCCACGGTCGGCATCGGTTTCAGCGGGAGGCTGACGGGCTGCACCGACGCGCTCGCCTCATCGGTGATCAGCACGGCGGCGGGACGCGTCACCGCGAGCGCCGCGCCGGATTCGACCACGCGGTCAAAGACCTGGGTCCGCTCCGACCAGCCATTCAGCACCGCCAGGACGGCATGACCGAGACGGCGGCCATGGCGGTCGGCCACGGCCGCGTCGCCACAGTACTGCTCAGCCGGCGCCAATTCGCCCGAGGCGCCTTGAAGGAACAAGCTGGGGGCTCCGGTGGCTGCCTCGACCGTCTCGCGCATCGCTCCAGGAAAGTCCGGGGAAATCAGGCGGTTGTCCCATGCCAGGGTCGTCGGGTGACAGGCGTAATTGACGACGGTGCCGAGCAGGCGTCCATCGGCCGCGTCCTCGATCCTCCCCACCAGCAAGGTGTCATCGGCGCTGCCTTCGGCATGATAGCCGACGACATGGCGGGCGGTACCGGGCTCGGGCAGATCCCGATTGCGCGCCAGATCGCACCGACCATA
Organism: Opitutaceae bacterium; assembly: GCA_046346755.1. Classification (GTDB taxonomy): domain Bacteria; phylum Verrucomicrobiota; class Verrucomicrobiia; order Opitutales; family Opitutaceae; genus UBA6669. Next base: position 60,489 of record JAXMHM010000019.1, read on the forward strand.
GCGCCATGAGAGCAGCGCGGGGCGCCGGACGGCCATCGCCGCACGCGCGGCGGCAATCAGTCGTTCGCGGAGCCGATCCAGGTAGGGCCCGATCCATTCACCGCCGGGTTTGCCGGCGTCGTCGCTGTAGAGACTCGGCCCGGCGTGGGTGTGTGAAAGAGAAATCAGAACCTGCGCCTCACTGAGCCCGAGGGCCGCCTGCAGACCGCCGCGTACGCGTCGCTCATCGTCACGGCTTTTCCACCACCCCAGGTCCGCCGCCACCAGCAGGAGCGGCGGCGCGTCACCCTTGCCCACCAGGGCCAGCACGGTGGCGGTCAAGGGACGATGCACGCCGTCGGCGGTGTCATAGCGCGAAAGCCCCCAATTGCGCGCGTAGATGCCCGGTGGAGGGGTGATGTCCTCCCGGGCAAGGCCGATCTCGCCCTTAAAAACGGAAGTGAGCAATGAGTCGCCGGGCGTGAGGGAGTGCGGCACCATGGGCGGGAGTGAAAAGACGTCCGTCCGGCTCAGGCGGCGTGTCCGATGGAACCAAGCACGTCGCCGACGGCTTCAAGCGTGCGGGCAATGTCGTCGGCGGTATGCGCAAAACAAAGACTGGCCTGCTTGCTCGGCAGCGGGAACTGGTAGATGCCGCGCTCAATCAGCGCGAGCCGCCAGGCCTTGTCGAAGGCGGCGTCATTGCACGTGGCGAGGTCGTGGAAGTCGACCGGCGCATGGTCCATGAAGTAGACGCAGAGCGCGGACCCCTGGCGGGCGACGTGGAAGGCGCGACCCGTGCGCGAGAGCAGGGCGTTCAGGCCCGCCTCGAGTTCGCCGCCGAGCCGCTCAAGGTGGGCGTACACCGCGTGCTCGGGCGAGAGGAGTTTCCTCACCGTGGCAATGGCGGCTGCAAGCGGCACCTGGTGCGCGTTGTAAGTGCCCGCAATCAGGACCCTCCGCGATTTCACAGGGTGGACAAAGTAGTCCATGTAACACGAGCGCCCGCCAATGATGCCGATCGGATAACCGTTGGCCACGGCCTTGCCGAAGGTGCACAGGTCGGGCATGACCCCGCAAAGACTCTGGTATCCGCCGAACGCATGCCGGAAACCGGTCTTCACCTCGTCAAAGATGAGCAGGAAACCCAGCTCGTCCGCCAGGGCCCGCAGGGCCTGCAGGTATCCAGCCTTTGGTTTCACCACTCCGATGTTCTGCAGGATGGGCTCGAGGATCACGCAGGCGATCGGGTGGCGGGCGGCGACGTAGCGGATCGACTCGAGGTCGTTGAAGTTGACGATGTGCACGTGGCGCTGGTGCGACACCGGGATGCCGGCGGAGATGGGATCGAAGGGGTACTCCCCCGGCTGGACGCGCGGGCCGACGGCCTTGAGGTCGCTGATGACGTTTGCCGCGACGTCGTTGTGCCATCCGTTGTACCCACCCTGCATGATGATGATGTCATCGCGACCGGTGTGGGCGCGAGCGACGCGGATGGCATGGTAGGTGGCCTCCGAACCCGTGTTCGTGATCTGGAGCTTGTCCACGCCCGGCACGCGACCGCAGATCAGTTCGGCCAGCTCGCCTTCGCGATCAGTCGGTCCCGCTCCCATCAGGACGCGTTCGTCCCGCAGCGAGGCCGCCACGGCCTCGTTCACATCCGGGTCATTGTGCCCAAGGAAGATCGCGGAAAATGCGCCCTGGTAATCGATGTACTCGTTGCCATCCACATCCCAGACGTGACTGCCCCGTCCGCGTGTGAAGCAGAGGTTGGGGTCCACCTTGCGGTTCAGCGACACCACTCCACCTGGAATCCATTGCTCATTCTGAGCGAGGATCGCGACCGATTTTTCCATGGGTCGAGATTTCGAAGTGGACGTCTTATTCTGTCGCGTGTGTATATCCATAGACAATTTCACTGCTCATTTCTGTCAACAAATTTGGCCCCAGTTAGCTGACACGCCATGGCGAAATCCAACCAGTCCGATCAGGCCTATGAGGAGCTCAGGCGGAGGATCCTCATTCTCGAGATCCGGCCTGAGGAGCGCCTGAAGGAAGAGGAATGGGCGGACAAGCTGGGGGTTGGCCGGATGGCGATGCGCGAGGCGCTGACCCGGCTGCACGGGGAGGGACTGCTGGCGCGCGGCGCCAAGGGCGGGTTCTTTGTCGCGGCGATGAAGCCGTCGGACATTCGGGAGATTCGGGAGATTCGCGAGGTGCTGGAAGTGGCGGCGCTCCGGCTCTCCGAGTCCCGCATCACCACGGAACAGATACGGGAGATCGAAGTCACCTGCGACGATTTCGCGAACATGGTCAGGAAGGGCTACCACACGGGTGCCTGCGAGGCGGACCGGCGTTTTCATCACCTCATCGTGGCCGCGGCGGGCAACAGCAAGCTGCTACGCGCCTACGAACACTGCCACATCCCCCTCTTCCATGTGCGGCTGGGCCAGTCCCGGGAGTACATGAATGACTACGAGGACACCGAGCGGGAGCACCGGGCGATCGTGGCGGCGCTGAAGGAACGAAAGATCGAGAAGGCCGTCGCCCTTCTCCACGCTCACATTTCGCGTGGAGAAAGTGCGGTGCTCAATCACGGGTCCTGAAGCTCCGGTCTAGAACCGGTAGGTGGCCCGGCACGACACGGTGCGGGGAGGGCTGACGTCGACGATGAAGGCGGCCTGCGAGCCCACCATCGTCAGCTCGTCAAACAGGTTGTCGACATCGACACGCAGGGTCCAGTTGCGGTTGGCGCGGTACTCGACGAACGCACGGGCCTGGCCGCCGTCGGCCACGGACTTGTTGCCGTCGCTGCCAAGCGTGCCCGGTTCGAAATTCTGGCCATTGGGATAGATGAAGGTGCCCGACGCGGTGACGCGGCCGGTGGAATACCAGGCACCGCCACCGACGGAGAACGGCTTGAGCGCACCCGATTTGAAGTCGTACCGGGTGAGGAACGAGTAGAAGTGGCGGAACGAGAAGGGCAGACGGCCATAGCCATTGACGTTGGCCGGGTTGTTCACCTTCGAGTTGGTCACACTGATCGTCGTCTGCCAGTTCGGCGTCGGCGTCATAAAGAGCGAGAGGTCCCAGCCCTTGGTCGAGGTGCCCTCGACCAGCACCGAGTACGGCAGGCCGGTGATCGGCGACACGACCCCCGTGCCGGCGCTGATCGCATTGTTGGTGTACTTGTTGTCAAAGGCCGAGACCGTGGCGGAGAGGCGACCGTTGAACAGGTCGGCCTTCAGTCCCACTTCTTTGCCGTCACCGATGCGCGGCGGCGTGAAGGCGCCGTCGATCAGACGGGAGAGCTGCACTTCGAAGAACTGGCTGTTGAGCACATAGAGTGCGATGTCCTTGCTGACATTGAACACCGCGCCCACGCGTCGCGGATTTCCCGATTGGGTCGAGTGGGACGTCACCTTGTTCGCAATCGCGGCGCTGGGGACCACCTTGATCTCATTGCGGGAGGTGCTGTAGGAGTGCGCGATGCTGCCCACGAGGGTGAGTCGATCGGGCCAGAGCTCGATGTTCTGCTGCAGGTACTCGGTCCACGTGTAGGTGATGGCGGTGCTGCCCTGGTTGGGTGAAGCGGCGGTCACCGTCGTCGTGCCCGCCGGCAGCGTCGGCAGCACATAGTCGCCCGCCTTGAGCACGTTCCACGAACCGACATTCGGACGGTCGATCGGCACAAAGAACGTACCTCCGGTCTGGCCGTTGCGCTGACCCATGCTGGTGTCGCCCTGGAAACTGCCGAAATTGGACAGCGAGGTGAAGAGCAGGCCGGTCATCGTCTGGGTCTTGAAGCCCAGCACCCGGTAGTCGCCCTTGATGTCGAGCGTGCCGGCATAGTCCTGTCGGTCGAAGTCATTCCGCCGTGCGGTGATTCCGACCAGGCCCGTCTGGTAGTTGATGCCGCCGGCGGCGAGCGTGACCCCGATGGGTTCGTTCTGCTGGCGCGACGACACCGCGCGAATGGTCAGACCCCAGTTGTCGAACACGCGCTGGATGTACTGCGCGCGGAAGATGAAGTAGCGGCTGTTCTGCGTCTGCTCGGGCTGGTAGCTTTCCTCACGTCCCGCGCCGGCATACGGCTTGCCGTCCGGGGCGAGGAAGTTCGCCTTGTGCGGATACTGGTCAAGCGCCTGCCACTGGGCGTTGAGGCGGAGCACGCTGTCCGGTGTGCTGAATTCAACCACACCGAAGATGAGGCTCCGGTTCGCCTCCATGCGATCGAGGAAGTTGTTGCCAATCTGGTGCGTGGCGGCGAGGCGGTAGGCGACCTTGGCCTTGCCGAGCGTGCCGAGGGGCTTGCTCTGGTCGAACTCCGCCCGCATGTAGCCGTATTGGTCGACTTTGACATTCGTGGTCGTCAGCGGCTTGGCCAGCGGGGTCTTGGTGTTCTTGATCACCGCGCCGCCCAAGGTGCCCTGGAATCCATAGAGCACGCCGATCGGGCCACGCAGCACGGTGATGGAATCGAGTGAAATGTTGTCAAAATTCGTGTCGGCTGCCCCGTCCGTCATCATGCCGGCCCGCACGCCGCGAATCACCGCTGAGTCGCCCTGGTAGAAATTTCCCACCCCGGAGTAGTTCAGCGTGTCCGAAGTGCTGAAACTCCCGACGTCGTCGATCATGTCGCGCGTGATCACCGACACCGACTGCGGGATCTGCAACAAGCGCTCACCGGTCTTCAGCGCGCTGCCGGCATTGGTCGCATTGTAGCCAGCAGACTGCGACATCTCCACCTCGAAGGCCGAAAGTTCGATCGGCTTGTCTCCGCCCGGTGCCGCCGCGGCCGGCGCGGTTGCGGTCTGGGCAAGTGCGGACAGGGAAACGCAGGAGCAAAACGCTCCAGCGGCGAAACGAGCCAGAAAACCAACGGAAGTGTACCTTTGTGTGGGCATAGGGGGAAGTGAACCGGGGCAGATCGATTCCCAGTCCCCGCAAGTGTGTCAACTGAATTAGCCTAATTTTGTAGACATGAATGAAGCTAATTCGTCTACGGATGGTGGGATACCCTTTGTGTCAAAACGGGACCGGATCTGCCGACAAAGACGCGTTCCCGCGGCCGTTTTTCGCCTTGTGACGGCCGCGCGAATCCCCGACCCATGAGCGTTAATTTGGGGACAGACGGTGCCTTCCTGTTCAACCAGAGTGGGCAGGAATGACTCCGGTGGAGGGCGTTCCCGCAGTCGCGGGAACGCCCTCCATCAATCCACCACCCACCTAGAGGGTCTCCGCCACGTCGATTTCCAAAGCTAACGTCTCTGTTTCAACGCACGCATTCCCATCGGCACCCTCCCCCTCTCCCCGCCCGCTCCGGCTACGCCGGCAGCGGCCTGGATTGACGCCTGCCCACACGGTAGAGCGTCGCCCCCACCCCGAAGAGCGCTCCGCCACAGAAAACAAAGCAGAGGCGCCCGGCCCAGGAATTGGGGATCAGCACGAGGGCGAGGATGAAGCTTCCATAGACGAGACACAGGGCGCCCAGCAGCTTGTACACCGAGGTCTGCAATCCGCCCGCCCGCTGACCTGTGATCGGTGTTTCGAGGTGCTGAAAGAACCCGTCGATGCGTTCGCGCTCCGCCACCGGGGCGCCGCGGTAGAACAGGCTGGTCAGAAAGTACCAGCCCGATCCGACCAACACGGTTCCTCCCAACGTCGTCACCGCCAGCCGGAGGTAGGTGGCCTCGTCGTGAGTGAGCGGTTTCGTCCAGCCCATCCATTGTTGAAACACCTCGGGGGTCACCGTGGCGCCAAGCCACCAGGAGGCGGCTCCCGCCACCAGCGCCGTGCTCCAGGCCGACCAGCCTGGAGTGCGACGGTAAAACAGGCCGTAGATGAGCGGCAAGGCGAGCGGCATGATCAGGTTGGCCGCCAGCTGATTGACGAAATCGAAAAGGTTGGTGTCGCGAAACCGGTTCACCAGCAGGGCCAGCACAATGATGACGGCGCCGAACAGGAGCGTGCAGACCTTCCCGGCGATCAGCAGGTGTTTCTCCGAGGCCCGCGGCCGGAAGACAGGTTTATACAAACTTCGGATACAGATGCCGACGTTCTTGTTCAGGCCGGCGTCCATGCTGGTGACCGTCGCGCCAAGCATGGCCGAGAGCAGCAGGCCGAGCAGTCCCTGCGGCATCACGTCGAGCGAAACCGCCACGAAGGCGGCCTCGTGCGGCTGCTTCAGTCCGGGGAAATCCGCGGCGAGGTTCGGGTGCAGGATGGTCGCTGCCATCGACGGGATGAACCAGATGAGGGGTCCGAGCAGGGTGCCAATCAGGGGGATCAGCACCATCAGCCGGGCATCCCGGTCACTGCGTGTCATGAGGTACATGGTCGAGCGCTCCATGTTGTTCTCGTCGGAGAACTTCAGCCAGAGGTTGCCGACGACCCAGAGCAGGATGAACTCCGGCCGCACCGTCTCGGTCCAGTTGAAGTGCACCGGCGGCACTTTCTCGATCAACCCGCCCAGTCCTCCGATCTCGGGACGCGCGAGGACGAGCACCGCGGTGCAGATCGTGATCGTCATGACGAGGAAGGCTTGCACGAAGTCGCTCGCCAGCACCGCCCACGAACCGCCCGCAAAGGCCACCAGGGTCACCACCACCCCGAGCACCACCAGCACCGTGTTCATCTCGACATGGAAGACCGCGGACATGAACACGCCGATGGCGTTCAGACTGATGCCGGCAAAGAGCAGCAGCAGCGGCAATTTGAGCCAGGTGTAGAACTGCTCCGTGAATGGGCCGTAGCGGAGACGCACCGCTTCCATCCAGGTAATGACCCGCATGCGACGGAACCGGAGGCCGGTCCAAACGAGGGCCACCCCCAGGGCCAGGATCGACGCATAGAACACCACGAGGACGAGCGTGCCCGCCTCATAGACCTTGCCGGCCGCTCCGGTGAAGGTCCAGGCACTGAAGCTGAAGATCCACGCCGAAACCCCCGTCAACCACCACGGCATCGCCCCACCGGCTCGAAAGTAGTCCGAGGTGTCCTTGCTCATGCGACGGAAGACCAACCCGACCGCCAGCATGAACAACAGGTAGAACGCGATGATGCCGTAGTCGTAAGGGGTGATCATGAACAGAGAGGGGACAAGCGAACGCCGGCAGGCGTGCGGCAACTCCGGTCCGCCGGGATCCGCCGCACGCGGGGTGAAGCGGTTGTTCCCCACCACAACCCCCCGCCGCCACCGTGCCGAGTGTTTCACTGTTTACACTGTAAATCAGCGTCCACCCGCCACCCAGGCCAGCAGCCTCCTCCCCCGTGCCTCCGCGCCCCCGTGCGAGCCCGGATCGATTCCGCTCCCACCCACATCCGTGACTGCGAAGCCGGGGGCCGCGATGTGGCCGACCTCATCTTCCTCGGAATCGTAGCGCCGAACCCGGCACAAAAGGCGGTGGGGAAGCCAAGGAATGCTGATAAGTTCCCTTTGCCAAACTCCTGCCCTCACTCTAGAAACCTCACCTTGGGCCAGGGTCCTCAACCCCGCTACGGCATACCCTGTTTCCCGCCAACCTCGAAATCCTATGCAATCGCCTCAACCCACCTCGCTCAGTCGCCGTGATTTTGTCCGGCTTTCCGCCATCACCGCCGGTGCCACCGCGCTTGCCGCCGGATCCGCTCCTCGCGCGTTCGGCGCCACCTCCGGATCCGACCGGATCCGCGTCGGCGTCATCGGCTGCGGCGGGCGCGGCACAGGAGCCGCGCAGAACTGCCTCGACTCATCCCCCGGCATTGAAATCGTCGCCCTGGCCGACTTGTTCCAACGCCAGACCGACAAGGCGCGCGAAAAGTTCAAGGTGGCTCCGGATCGCTGCTTCAATGGCTTCGACTGCCACGAAAAGCTGCTCGCGACCGACGTGGACATGGTGATCCTCGCCGCGCCCCCGGGGTTCCGCCCGAGTCACTTCTCCGCCGCCGTCGCCGCCGGCAAACACATCTTCATGGAAAAGCCGGTCGCGGTCGATCCGGTCGGCGTGCGCACCGTCATCGAGGCGGCCAAGGTGGCCAAGGCCAAGCGGCTCGGCGTGGGCGTCGGCACGCAGCGGCGCCACCAGGCCAGCTACCTCGAGGTGATGAAACGTATTCACGATGGCGATATCGGTGAACTGGTCGGCGGGCAGTGCTACTGGAATGGCGAGAGCATCTGGTTCCGCGAAAAGAAGGACTGGCTCGCCGGACTGACCGACTTTGAATGGCAGTGCTGGAACTGGTACCATTGGGACTGGCTCTGCGGCGACCAGATCGTCGAGCAGCACATCCACAACATCGACGTCATGAACTGGGCGTTCGGTGGTCCTCCGGTCAAGTTTGCCGGCATGGGTGGACGCCAGAACCGCGGGAACATCCCCGGCAATATCTGGGATCATTTCGCGGTGGAAATGGAGTATGCCAACGGAGCGCGGGTCTCCAGTTACTGCCGGCACGCACCCAAGACCATGACGCGCGTCAGCGAGCGGCTGGTGGGCACCAAGGGTGTGTCCGATCCCAACAGTTCCATCAAGGGCGCGAAGCCCTACACGTTCTCGGGCCCGCCGATGGATCCGTACGTGCAGGAGCACACCGATCTGATCAAGAGCATCCGGGCCAATGAGCCGATCAATGACGCCATCCGCGTCGCGGAAAGCACGTTGACCGCCATCGGCGGCCGCATCGCCGCCTACACGGGACGCGAGATTTCGTGGTCCTGGCTGGTGAGCGGATCCAAGCTGGACATCTTCCCGAAGAACCCGGCCCCCGGGCCCGGGCTCTACGGCGCGGTGCCGATTCCGGGCGCCGTGGCAATGGTCTAGGTCACACTCACTCCGTCATGTTCTCTCAACCGCGGCCCTGGACAGGGCCGCGGTTTTTTGACGCTTTCTACCTCGTCTCTCATGCCGGCGGCCACCGTCCCGCCGCAGTCCCGCCTCTGTTGTCCGCTTTCTTCGCGCGATGCCCATCCCCGCGGGGTCGACGACCCCACCTCCACCGGACGCCAACCTCGGATCGGGGTCAGGTTGACGAGGATGCGCGGCCACGGGACGTGTGGCTGCCCCATCCGGCGCGAGGGCCTAGCCGATTCCCTCAATCCGCCGCCACGCGTCGTCGTCCGATTCCCACCTGGCAGGACCCGCTTCTGGCGCGGGGGTCGGTGCGCTGAGCGCAGCCAGCCAACGCGCCGCCTCAGGACCGCGGCGACCCTGGCGGACAAGACCGACTTGTTTGCTGACAAACGTCGACGAGCCCATGCGCAGCGCCGTCGCCAACCACTGGTTCTTTGCCGTGGTCTGCGTCTTCATGAGGTAGGCCAGCACGGCGCGCCACACGGCCGAAACCCGCTCGTCCGTGCGTGCCTCGGCCGGAAGTCGCTTCAGGAGCGACTCCAGGTGAGCGGCCCAGCTTCGCTCCTCGTCGTCCGGGCTTCTTGGGGGCTCCCCGCCGCCCCGTCGGTCGAGCATCCTCTGTCGAAAATCCTCGCTGCCCAGCACCCAACCGCGATCGAGCTGGGGAAGCGGCTCCCCTTGCGTTCCCTGCCGACCTTGCCGCCCGCCCGTGACGGCGAGCACGCGTCGATACTCCTCGAGCCCGGGCGCACTGTCGGCCAGACCGGCGGCAGCAAGTCCGAGTGTCGGCAGGCACCACGACGGGCACACCTCCGGACGCGCGACAAACCGGAGGCTGCTGAACCCCTGTCCCCCCCGAGCCGCAGCGCGAAGTGACTCCGCATCGATGGCCTGGCACACCCGAGCCATCATCACCCCCGGCTCCACCACCACCGATCGGTAGCGATCGTGAAACACCGAACCCGTCCCCGGAAACTGGGCCGCAAGGCGCGCCGCCACCGTGGCCCACAGCCACTGCATCCCGACCGAGAGCGTGGGCTCGGGAGTCTGCAGCGCCAGGTACACCCGTCCGCCGCCCAGCTGCCAGGCATGAACGATCCAGCCGGAACGCACCGCTGCTTCCGCCAAGCAGGCCTCGAACAAAGGGCCCACCTCCACATCCCAGGAGGCCCGGCGACGAGCCGCCCGGTGCGTCACCAGGAAATTAGCCCCGGGATACTCGATGCGCGGTTGCCGTGGCATGGAGGCTCACCCCGCTCCCGACCGGGCGCGCTTTTCGTGGTTCAAGGGACACCGGCGCACGCCGCTTGTGATCATCGTGCACTCAGCGCAACACACGGGGTCGACCCGAGCAAGCCCGCGATGGTAAGAACCGTCCCCATGATCTGGGAGCGACGCCATTTCTCGCGGGGTCGGCGACCCCACCTCCACCGGAGTCCACCAGGCCCCGCCCGTCCAGCCGGCTACTTTTTTGGGACCACGCTGCTGCCGGAGGGTCGCATGGATTGCCAGGCGACCATGCGCCAGTCGCCGTCCTCGTTGCGCCAGACCGACATGAACCGCAGCGAGACATCGGACCAGGTCCCACCCAGGCGTTTTCGCATGGTTTGGGCGCCGATGAGGATGACCACGCCCTTGGCCGGTTCGAGCGTGCGGACATCAGCGGTGCCGGCCTTTTCGTAGGCGGTGTCGCCGGCCAGCAGGTTCTTCACGTAGTCGCCCTTGGATTCAACGCGTCCGTCGGAGTGGACAAAGACCAGTTCGTCGGAGAGGACCCGGGCCAGCGCCGAGACATTGCCCGACATCATGGCGTCGAGCCGCTCCTGATCCGCCCGAAACACCGCCACCACGGACGGATCCTTCGCCTGGAGAGACGAAGCCAACCCGACAACGGTTGCCGCCAGCACCAAAAGAAATCGCAAGTAAGCCATGGGGAATAAAGGGGACTTGCCCACCCATGTTGCATCGAGGTGGGCTTTTCAACCCGGAACACCCACCGGGCGTATTCTGTAGGAAATGATTCGTTACGGCACTTCGTACAGCTCGACCAACGCGATCCCGTTCGTCCCCGCTCGGCCCGAGACCTGGACCGTGTATCCGCCCGGAGGGAGCAACACGCTGAGCGCCGCGTCCTTGGAACCGGTCGCGAAAGGAAAGGCGCCGACCGACTGCATGACGGCCTGGAGGGTGGGCTGGTTCGTTCCGGTGGGAGCGTCGGACCAGGTGTCATTCGACGCCACCAACACCCCGTTGCGATACACGCGCAGCACCGGATCGGCCAGCGCATGCGTCACGCCAAACGGCGCCAACGCCGGACCGGCCGCGCGGATCAACAGCCGTCGGGCCTGCTGCCCGCCCACCGAAAGGCCCGCGATCAGGACATTTTCCCCCGCATCCACCCAGCCGCGGCTGGACAAATTGGCCACGCGGATCGAGGCAAGGGCCGTTTCCTCGGTCGCATCGTAGGCCTCGATCAAGGCGACCCCGTTGACTCCGCGTGGATGCACCACCCGCGCCGAGTAGGATCCGGTCAACACTGTACGAAGCAGGGCTCCATCGCGGGAACCTGCCGTCAGGGGGAACGCCCCCGACCGGGCGCCAGCGAGGGAGATTTGTGGTCCTTCCGTTGCGTCCCACTGGCTGTTGGAGGCCACCAACGCTGTTCCGGCGTACCATTCGAGGCGCGACTCCGAGATCGCCTGTCCCACCCCGAATCCACCCAGCGTCGGGCCCACCCCGCGCAGGAGCAGGGTGCGACTCCCCTGCCCGGCCACCACGATCCCGGCCGACAATCCCAGCTCGCCATTTCCGGAGAAACCGCGGGTGGCAACATTCACCAGGCGCCCCGCATACGGTCCCTCGATGCGCGGCAGGGTAAACGCCTGCGCCACCTGGCCGCGGCGCGTCACCGTTCCCACCAGACGGTCCGTGCCCCGGTCATAACGCACCTCGAGGCTTTCGAAGGGTGAGTTCGCCGCCGTAAGGCGACGTTTCGATTCGTTTTCCACCAATTGGGCAAAGATCCCCGCCGCCCCGGCCTCGGAACGAACGAGGAGCCCCACCGTACCACCCGATGCCAGGATGGCGCGGAATTGGAGTCCACCGGCATCGGCTGAAAACACTCCCGCCACGTCCTCCCAACCACCGGGTACGACTGCCTGCAAGGTCAGCGGTCTCACACTGTACACTCCGGTCGCTTCGATCGCAGTGCCTCGCAGGACCAGGGTGCCCCAGACCTCCGGGTTCACACCGGCCGGACTGAGGCGCACCTGGCCCGTGCCGGTGGCATCGAATCCGATATTCTCATACCATCCCGTCGTCATGGTCGCGGTCGTCAGGTCACCCGCAAGGCTGAGGAGCGTCGTTGTACCCTCCGGTCGCCGCCACACCAACACTCCCTGGTCGGTGACCGTCGGGAACCCCGGCTGCCCAAACTGCAGATTCGGTGTTCCCGCAAAGGCACCGGCCACCGCATCCATCGAAAGTGTCACCACCATGGGCGCGCTTCGAGTGGTGCCGTAGGTGTTGGTGGCTTCCAGGACGTAGGAGCCCGCCAGCGCTGGATCCGCCAGCAAGGTCAGCCTTGGATCGTCAGCACGCTGCCCTTGCACCGGAACTCCGTCGCGCAGCCACCGGAACGAGGTGCTTGGCACCGATGCCTCAACATCGGGAATCACGACAAGGCCTTGATAAAGCACCGACTCCGCCCGTTCCGGGGGAGGAACCAGCAACCGGGGCGGGATCGAGGGAGGGCTGACCTGCACGGTCTGGCTGAAGGCGCGCACCGTGCCCGACGCATTCCGCACGAAGAGGGTGTAAACGCCGGCATCCGCAACCCGCGCCGAGGCAATCTCCAACGTGGAGCCAGACACCGTGGGAATCGGGTGTCCGTCTCGGAACCAGTCGAAGGTCAGATTCGGTTCGGGCAGCACCGTGACCTCGAATCGCAACCGTTGGCCCCCGGGGACGAACACCGAGGCTGCGACCGGGGACGACACCACGATCGGAGGCCGGGGCGCCACGGTCCGCGCGACCACCACCACGGAAGCCGAGGCACTGGTCACGCGTCGCACCCCATCCTCAGCCTCCACCTGGTAGGTTCCGGCATCGCCCGCGACCACCCGATCCACCCGGTAGCTCGCGGCCGTGGCACCGGGAATGGCCTGTCCGTCGCGGTACCACTGGTAGCGTGGCACCGGACTCGATCCGCTCTCACGCCGGCTCAAACCCCGAGTGAGGGAGACCAGGGTCAATGCCTCGCCTTCTTGAACCGACCTGCCGATCGGATTCACGACAAAGCCCGGCGTCTCATCTCCGGGCGCGACCGTGACCAGCGACTCGTCGCTGGTCACGGAGAGTCCGGAAACATTGGTCACGGTCACCCGGTACTTTCCGACACGCTCGGGCGCAAAGGTCCGGAACTCAAGCACGGGCGCCTCTTCACCCGCCAGACGCACTCCATCCTTGAACCACTGATACACGAGTTTTTCACCCGATCCGGCCTGAACTGCCAGGGTGACCAGCTCCAACCCGGTCGGAAGTGCGATCTGGGCTTCGGGCTGGCGGTGAATTCTCGGGGTCGACAGCGGAGCGACGACGACGCGGGCCGCCTCCGACTCGATCTCACTGAATCGGTTGCCCACCCTCACCGTGTAACGCCCCGCGTCGGCCGTCGCCACTTCCGATCTCTCCAACAAGGATCGCGTCTCCCCGGGCAGAGCCACGCCGTCCTTGAACCATTGGTACGACAGGGGTTGTTCCCCACGCGCCACCACTTTCAACTCCATGCGGGCACTCAACAGGGGCGTCACGGCCGAAGGGTGCTCGCGGATTTCGGCGGGAAGGCCCGTCGCGACATCGCGCACGTAGCCGGGACGGCTCTTCACCTGCCGCCCATCGGCGAAGGTCAGGACCGCACGGTACGCCGCAGCCAGATCCGCCGCCGTGGCCAAGTTCGGATAGAGGACGGTCCCGGTCTGGTCGGGAAGGGGGACGTCGTTCTTCGACCAGGACACGGTGAAACCCGGGAGGCCCGGGGACCCCGCCGGCTGATAGACCGATTGGAGCTGGAAGCGAAACGCCACAAAACTCCCCAACCCGCCGGCCACCGTGGCGGGGTGCGCGGCAAAGGCATCCAGGTAGCCGTCGCGAGGCAGAAACTCCACCACAGCGGGATCGCTGGTGGTGGTTCCCGATGCGTGGGTCGCCACCACGTCGTAGGTGCCGCTGCGATCGGTGGTGGACAAGAAGGTCAGGGTGGTGCCCGTCGCCCCGTCCAGGGGCTGGCCGTTGCGTCTCCACTGGAGTGTTACCCCCGCAGGGTCTTGGAGCTCCACCTGGAGGTTGATCAGCGCGCTGGAACCGGTCGTCACGGTCTGGCTCGCCGGGTGGAGAGTGAATCGCGGTGGACTCGGGGACCGGGCCGGTGACACCAGCACACGGGCGGTTTCGCTCACCGTAGTGCCTGCCGCATTGGTCGCCTCGACGCGCACGTCGCCAGCCTGGTCCGCCGCCACCCGCCGCCCCGCCAGCACCGGGTAGGTCACCTCCACGCCCTTCAAAAACACTTTGTACCGGATTCCGCTGGTATCGCCGCCCTCATCGACATCGTACCGGATGTCAGTCTCCCAGGTCTCTCCGATCGCGGCGGTCACCGCTCCCGGATGCACGCGAAACCGGGGCGGCACGGGGGCAGCGGCCGGAACGATCCGGATCGGCGCGCTGTTGACACTGCCGGCGGCGTTGGTGACGCGAAGCGTGTAGGGACCCTTCCCCGACAGCGGGGGTGCAAAGGTCGGGCCGGTGAAATCGGGTATCGGCACGCCATTGTCCAGCCAGGCAAAGGTCATCGGAAACGAACCTCCGACGGAAAAGGTGAGCTGGGTGAACGGTCCCATGATCAGCGACGCCGGTGGCGCGCCGAAAATGACCGGCACTTCAGCGGGACGAACCATGACAATCGCACGCGAGGTCGGGGCCAGACCCGACGGATTCTCCACCTCCGCCCAGTAGGATCCGCTCTTGTCCGGTGACATCTCGGGCACGACCAGCGCGGCCCGGGAGGAGGTCAGAACTGACGGACCGGAAACGACCACCCCGTCCCGATACCAGCGGATCCGAGCCGTGGCGTCTGCGCCTTGCACGTCGGCCTCGAGCTGCAGCACGCCTCCCAGGGTCACTTCGATCGTGCGTTCGACCTGATTCGCCGTGGTGGGCGCCCATCGCACCACCGGAATCGCGGAATCGGCAGCATGGGAGAGCCCCCCACACAGGACTGAGACGCAGGCCCAGATCAGCCCCCGGGGCCGACTCAGAAAGCGTTGGACATTCACTAGCGACAGCAAATTAATCGCATACAGGATGACAACTCCACAGTCAGCGCCTCCCCCTTCAAGAAGGTGCCATTCTGGCGGAGCCATTCGCCCCTGATAGTTCACACCGGCACGAACCGGGCAGCCACACCACCGACACGCACGCGGATCCGCCCGCGTGCCCGGACGATCAAAGGCGTCCCTTCGTGGGAGCGGGCTCTCGCCCTGCTTCGGGATCGAACAAAAAAAGCCCCCCGGCCGGTCGAGGCGGGGGGGCCGGGAGGGAAACGGAGCTCAGCGAGGCCTACTGGCAGGCTTCGCATTCGCCGCCATTGCGCATCGCTTCGATGCTGCAGGCGAGCTTCTGCTCGGCGGTGAAGGCAGGCTTGGACGCGGCCGGTGCCGGCGCCGGGGCTGCGGCCTTGAAGTCCGAGATCGGGGAGTCGGCGATGACCGCTTCGGGTGCGGCGACGACTTGAGACGGGCTGGTGCCGGTGCCGATGCGGACTTCCTTCTTCGAGGCCACGGTGGCCTTCTCGATGTTGGAGGCGCCGAGCGTGCGCAGGTAGTACGTCGTCTTGAGACCGGCGTGCCAGGCATGCCGATACATGTGACTCAGATTCTTGAGATCCGGGACGCGGAGCCAGAGGTTCACACTCTGCGACTGATCGATCCACTTCTGCCGGCGGGCGGCCGCATCGACCACCCACTTGGGATCGATGTCGAAGGCGGTGAGGTACTTGGCCTTCAGGTCCGACGGAATCGCCTCGATGTCCTTCAACTCGCCGTCGAAGTACTTCAGGTTGTCGATCATCTCCTGGTTCCAGAGTCCGCGGGACTTGAGGTCCTTGACGAGGAACGGATTCAAAACGATGAACTCGCCCGAGAGGTTCGATTTGACGAACAGGTTTTTGTAGGTGGGCTCGATGCAGGGCGAGGTCGCCGTGATGTTTGAAATCGTGGCGGTCGGTGCGATCGCGAGCACGTTGCTGTTGCGCATACCCTGGGCGGCAATCTTCTGGCGCAGCGGCGACCAGTCGAGTCGGCCACCCCGGGGGACTTCCACCGCAACGCCACGCTCCTGCTCGAGCAGGTCGATCGTGTCCTGGGGGAGCAGCCCGCGGTCCCACTTCGATCCCTGATAGGACGAGTAGGTGCCGCGTTCGGCCGCGAGATCGGAAGAGGCCTCGTAGGCGTAGTAGGCGATGGCTTCCATCGCCTCGTCGTTGAACTCCACCGCCGCGCTGGAAGCGAAGGCGTGCCCGCGCAGGTAGAGCGCGTGAGCCAGACCCATCACACCCAGACCGATCGGCCGGTGACGACGGTTGGAGGTCTCAGCCGCCTTGGTCGGGTAGAAATTGATGTCGATGACATTGTCGAGCGCCCGGACTGCCATGCGGATCGTCTCACGCAACTTGGCGTGATCGAGCGAACCGTCGGGCAGAAGATGGGTGTCGAGAATGACCGACCCGAGGTTGCACACCGCCGTCTCATCGTTGGAGGTGTTGAGCGTGATCTCCGTGCAGAGATTCGACGAGTGGATGACGCCGACATGATCCTGCGGCGAACGTACATTGCAGGCGTCCTTGAAGGTGATCCACGGGTGGCCCGTTTCGAAGAGCATCGAGAGCATGCGCTTCCACAGTTCCAAGGCCTCGATCTTCTGGCCGAAGATCTTGCCTTCCTCCGCCATCCGTTCGTAGCGAAGGTAGGCTTCCTCAAAGCGCTTTCCGTAGAGATCGTGCAGGTCCTTGACCTCGTTGGAACGGAACAGCGTCCAGGCGCCGCGCGACTCCATGCGCTTCATGAACAAATCGGGAATCCAGTTCGCCGTGTTCATGTCGTGGGTGCGACGCCGGTCGTCGCCCGTGTTCTTCCGCAGTTCGAGGAACTCGAAGATATCGTTGTGCCAGGTCTCGAGGTACGCACAGCCCGAGCCCTTGCGTTTGCCGCCCTGATTGACGGCCACGAGCTGGTCGTTGTGAAGCTTGAGGAAGGGAATGACGCCCTGCGACTCGCCATTGGTGCCGCCGATGTAGGCGCCGGTGCCGCGCACCGCGGTCCAGGATCCGCCGAGGCCGCCCGCCCACTTGGACAACTGGGCGTTTTCGGCGATGCCGCGGTACATGATGCCTTCCAGCGAATCGTCGACGTAGTAAAGGTAGCACGACGACAGCTGGGAATGCAGCGTGCCGGAGTTGAACAGGGTCGGCGTCGAACTGCAGAAGCGGCGGTTCTTGTAGAGGTCGTAGAGCCCGGTGATCCGGTTCTCACGCTCCGCTGCCGGCTCTTCGAGGAAGAGGCCCATGGCCACGCGCATCCAGAAAAACTGAGGCGTCTCAATGCGCCGCGACGGCTTGCGGGTCTTGTCGATGATCAGGTAGCGATCATAGAGCGTCTGGATGCCAAGGAAGTCGAATTCAAGGTCGGCCGAGGGATCCAGCGCGGCTCCGAGCTTGGCGAGATCGAGCTCCAGCAGGCGGGGATTCAGGCGCTTGATGGCCACGCCGTGGTCGAGGTACTTCTTGAACGCCCGTTGGTGAAAAGCGCGCAACGAACCAATACCGTCGCGCACAATGTCCCAGCCCAGGACCTCCTCATAAATATAGGTGAGCTGGATCCGACCGGCAAATTTGGCAAAATCGGCGTCCCGCTCGATCAGCGTCTTCGAATTGAGGATGATCGTGGCGTCGAGATCGCGCTGGGCGATCTGGTCGAAAACCGACCGACGCAGTTCGGCTTCGATCTGCTCATTCGTCAGGCACAGATCGAGTCCGATGCGGGCAAATTCGATGCGTTTGCGCAGATCGATGCCATCCCAGAAATACGTTTCCCCATTCGCGCGTTTGACCACGACCATGGTCTCCTGGCCGGGCGCATGCGGCGCAGCGGCGGCCGCCTCGGCGCTCGGCTCCAGGGTGGGCGACGTGACATCACGAGCGACAGCGCGTTCGGCCCGGTAGAGGATGTAGGCTTCGGCCACCTTGTAGTGTCCTGCCTTCATCAGCTCCTCCTGCACCATGTCCTGAATCTCCTCGATGTGGACAAAGGTCTGCTTCGAGGCATGCACCCGGGCGGCGACCGCCTGCGTGATCCCGACCGCGGGCGATGAATCACGCTGCAACGACAGGAAGGACTTGCGGATCGCGATCTCGATCTTCTGCTCGACAAAGGGAACGACCTGGTGATTGCGACGGATGACGCGGATATGGCTCGGCGAGGCCGACGAGCGATCCACCGCGAGCTTTCGGCTCCGATTCAGGAGCAGGCTCTTCGCCACATCGTAGGCATTGTTGTCGACGAGGGTCTTTTCGATCAGCTCATACAGCGCATTCAACGTCAGGCGCAGGGGAGACTGCCGGCGCGCCTGCGTGGTCAGGGTGGCCACGAGTTCGCGCACAATGCCCACCACCCAACCGCGGTTGGCCGCGGTGAAGATGTCGCGCTCTCCGCGGGCCAGCAGCACATTCGTCAACGCCTTGCCCAGGGTGTCCGCCACTTCGTTGGCATCAAAACGCTCCTCACCATGCGGGCAGAGCAGAGTGATCTCAGGAACAGACAGCGCCTCGGTCGCCAGCAGGTCGCGCCAGGCGTAATGGGGTTTCTTTTCGACAGGAGTGTGAACAGTGCGCTTGAGCGCGAGGTCGTGGGAGAGCGAGGGATTCATCCGAGGTGTGAGGGAAGGCGCGGGCAGGCAGACAAACGATGGGCGGGACAGGAGTCGAAAACAGCGGGCGGTGAAAAACGAAGGGACAGAAGAAAAACGGCGAAACGAACGGGCGAAAACGAAAGGGAAAACTCGGGAAACCAACGCCTCTCCAAGCCGTCACCGCGAGTCGAGAGACTCACGTGACAACGGCGCCGAGCGCGGAAGATGGGACGAGGCGAAGGAAGAGGTGCGGGAACGACGAAAAAAACAGCGGTTGCGGGTGCAGGCGGCGTGGTGGCAAGAGACGGCGACGGCGTTCCGATGCAGGGTCTTTGATTCGCGGGGGAAAACACAGTCGCCGAGCCCCGATGCCGTCAAGCGAACGTGTAGAGAATTTTCCAGATTTTCACCACCCGTAGAGGGCACTTTGGCACGCAACCACAACCCATAGTGGTCCCGGCCGATCTTCGGGCAGGGGAATTCCCCTAGAAAATCGATGAAAAGCGGGCGAAAAGACGATCCCTGGATCAAACGCGGGCGTGACACGACAGGCTGGAACGATGGCGACGCAACGAGAGCACAGCACGGGCCTCGGCATGGGGAGAAAAATGTTCGCGGGATTCGCAGCTTTCGTCGGCTCAAGCGGATGCGATGGAACCGAGGGTTTTGCGACGTCGCGCCCAAGCCCCGCGAGCGGGTCGGAGGCGCAAGGCCCGAAGGGTCAATCTCAAACCAGAGCGCCGCGCCAAAAAATCGGCGCAAAGGACGGGGCCGACGGCGGCGCGATTTTCGCTGACCGTCACCGGGAGCAGGGGCGGGCGGCGGGCGAGCCGGGCCTTCCTTTCGATCGCGATGCATTCGCGCGTTTCTCGACGCGGTGAAACCAAAGGGTCCATGGGCAAAGCTGCACGGCCACGCGTTCCACGCTTGCGCTGGTAAAGGCGGCCGGCGTCGTAGGAGGAGTGATTCTGGCGGTTTCTGATTTCAGCGAGATCCTGCATATCACGCTCTTTACCCTGGGCGTGGCCGCGCTCGGGACCGCCTTGATCCTGCCCGGTGGAATCGCGCTGGGCTGGTTGCTGGCGCGCAAGCGCTGGCCGGGAAAGACGCTCGTTGAAACCGCGGTCGCGCTGCCCTTGGTCGTGCCACCGGTGGCCACCGGCTTGATCTTGCTCAAGGTTTTTGGTCGGCGCGGTCCCCTGGGAGGCTGGCTCGAAGGCACGCTGGGACTGGAAATCGTCTTCACTTGGCGCGCCGTGGTCCTGGCCGCTGCCGTGATGGCGCTGCCACTGCTGGTCCGCACCGCGCGGGTGGCGTTCGAAGAAGTGCCGCTGCGGCTCGAGCAAGTCGCTCGCACCCTCGGCGCCGGACCGTGGCGGGTGTTCTTCACCGTGTCGCTCCCCCTCGCCGCCCGCGGGTTGTGGGCCGGCGGTGTGCTCGCCTTCGCCCGCGCTCTCGGGGAATTTGGAGCGACCGTGATGGTGGCGGGATTCATCCCCGGTCAAACCGTGACCCTCGCACTGGGGATCTATCACCATGTCCAACTCGGCCAGGACGATCGCGCCTTTGTCCTGCTCGCGATTTCCGTCAGTCTGGCGTTCGCCGCCGTCGCGCTCAGCGAAACGCTCCTGCGCGGTCGCAATCGGTCGCGAGCCGAATGATCACCGGATCCTCCCCCACTTTTCCGCTTTCCGCCGTCGAACCGCGCCCATCATGCTAACGTCATGAAACTGGTCCTGGAGCGGGTGCAGTCGTCCGCCGGGGTGTTCACCCTCGACGTCGACCTGACGCTGAGCAGCCGCGCCGTGGGACTCTTTGGCGATTCCGGAGCGGGCAAAACCACCTTGCTGGAACTGATCGCCGGACTTCGCCGCCCTCAGTCCGGCACCATCCGACTCGACGACCAGGTGCTGGACGATCCCTCATACGGCATTCACGTGGCGCCCGAGGCTCGCGGCATCGGCTACCTGCCGCAGGACGGCGCCCTGTTTCCACACCTCTCGGTGCGGAAAAACCTCGACTACGGACGGCGCCGTCGCTCCCGGGAGGCGAGCCGGTCCACCCTGACCCTCGAGGCCACGCTCGACGCCCTCGACATCGCAGATCTCCTGGATCGCCACGTGGCCGGACTATCGGGCGGAGAGCGCCAACGCGTCGCCCTCGCCCGCGCCTTGCTCGCCTCCCCCCGGTTGCTGTTGCTGGATGAGCCGCTCAGCAGTCTCGACGACGCGCACAAACGGGCGATTCTTCCGTGCCTGGCCCGGATCCGCGACGACTTTGGCGTACCGCTGCTCTATGTCAGCCACGACGCCGATGAACTGTTCGCCTTGTGCGACCACGTGGTCGTGCTGCACCGCGGCTCTGTCCGCACCAGTGGTCCGCCGAACGAAGTCTTCGAAAAGGTCACGCTGACGGGTCACCGGCTCGTCCATCGTTCACCGCTCTGAAGCGGCTCCCACGATCTGGCGCCCTCCAACGAAAAGGGCGGGAAGCGAACGCGCCTAGACGTCACCCATCAGACGAATGACCACGCATTGACACGAATCGGGGGGAGCCGGGATTAGTCGCTAACCCGACACCCGTTTGCCGAAGGGAGAATCGATCCCACGAACCGCAGGGTGCCTGCATTCATTCGTGTCGATTCGTGTCAATTCGTGGTTCAATTTCCTGCCGTTTTCTCAGAGCTCGTCGTCGTGGGCGACTTCCAGGGCCGATGCCTTCTGGTACTCGGTCACGCGACCCTCGAAGAAATTTTGCTCCTTCTTGATGTCCATCATCTCAGCCAGCCACGGGAGCGGGTTCTTGACCCCGGGGCTCAAGGCCGCGAGTCCGGTGCCTTCGAGGCGCCGGTCCGCAATGTAGTCGATGTACTGGAGAAACTCGTCGATCGCGAGGCCGACCGCGTTGACCGGCAGGCAGTCGCGGATGAAGTCCTTTTCCAGCTGCACTGCCTCCGCCATGGTGGCGCGCAGCTCCTCCTTGAACTCCACCGTCCAGATCTCCCGGTTCTCCTCGATGAGATCCATGAAGAGATTGCGGAAGACCTCGATGTGATTGCTCTCGTCCCGCAGCGTGTAGCGGAACATTTGCCCGATGCCCGGGAACTTGTTCTGCCGGTAGAGGGAGAGCACCATGCCAAAGAGGCCGTAGAACTGGGTGCCTTCCATGCACTGGCCGAAGACAAAAATGTTTTTGGCGAGCAGCCGCTTGTGCTCCGATTTGGTCAGGTCGAGGTCGCGGCGCAGGTCCTTGGAGATCTTGGTGACGAACTCGTTCTTCTTCACGATCGTCTGCACGTCCTCAAACATCGCCTCGCACTCATGCGGGTTGATGCCGAGTGACGAGATCATGTAGAGCAGCGAGTCGGCGTGGATGTTCTCCTCGTGGGCGTGACGACCTAGGACCAGCTTGAGCTCGGGGGCCGTCACCAGCTCGCGCACCACATGCTGGATGTTGTCGCCGACAATGCCCTCGGCGGCCGAAAAGTAACCAATGCCCATGCGGATGATCCAACGCTCGACATCCGACACCAGCTTGGGATCGCGCCATTGCTCGATGTCCTTGCCCATCGGGATGTCCTCCGGCTCCCAGTGGTTGGCCTTCATCTTGCGATAGAGATCGTAGGCCCACTGGTACTTCAGCGGGAGCAGATTGAAGGTCATGGTCTCGCGACCATTGATGACCTTCTTGGCCGCAAAGGCCGCTTCGGCCTTGTCCTGATCGAGGACGAACGTCTTGGAACCAACCGTGAATGTCTTGTGCATCGAGCGAACCGGAGAATTGAGTGAAGGAAAAGGGGCAGCGCGAACAGGTCCCCACCCACGAGATCAAAGGGATCGATCATTCCGGCCACGAAAAACCACCGGAACTTATCAACACCTTATCAACCACAACCCGTAGTATGAAACCTCCCGACTGGCCACAACCTATGGTAACGGGTCCGAACTCCGTCAAATCGAATTCTGAGATTTGCGCACCGAACCGGACGCGGTTGGATCTTTCGACCGGCGCACAGGAACGGTCGCGGCGCTCCAAATCCAATCGAGCGCGGTTCAATGCCTCGGCGCGCTTGCCTCGGCTCGGCGCGGGCCCACCATCGGGCCGCGCATGATTCAATCGTTCGTCTTCAGCGACGGCAAACTGGTCGGCCGGGACCTCGAGATCGAAGCCCTCCGGCTCGTGCGAGCCGACAAGGGCCTGATCCTGTGGGTCGACCTGCAAAACCCCACCGAGGAGGAGATCAAGACGATTCTGGAGGGGGTGTTCCAGTTTCACCCGCTGGCCATCGAAGACTGCCGCGCCCCGAGTTCGCTGCCCAAATCGGAAGACTACGAGGAGTACATGTTCCTCGTCACCCACGCCGTCGATTTTACCCGCACCGAGAAGTTCAATACAACCGAGCTCGACCTGTTTCTCGGCAAGGACTTCCTCGTGACCTACCACGTCACTCCGCTCAAATCGATCGCGTCCACGATCGACCGGTGCGTGAAGGCGACGGGCGTGGTCGCACGGGGACCGGATCGGCTGGCCCACTTCATCATCGACGCGCTGGTCGACCACTTCAAACCCGTCACCGACGAATTGCGCGCCGAACTGGAGGAGATCGAGGAGTCCGTGCTCACCGCCTCGGACGCCAGCCTGACCACGCAGCTGCTTCAGGTGCGCAGCGAAATCGCCCTGCTCCGGCAGATTGTGCGACCGCAGCGCGACATGATCTCCCGGCTCGCCCGCGGTGATTCCAAGATGATCCGGGCCATCATGCTGCCTTACTTTCGCGACCTGCGCGACAATCTGATCCGCATCGACGAGACCGCCGCCTCGTTCGCCGACCAGCTGCTGATCTCGTTCGATCTCTACCTGAACAAATCCGGCTTCCAGGCAAACGAGGGCATCAAGGCACTGACCGCCCTCACCGCCATCAGCCTGCCCGCGACCATTGTCGGCACCTGGTACGGGATGAACTTCGAGCACATGCCCGAACTCAAGTCGCCCTATGGCTACCCCAGCGTCATTGTGCTCACCCTGATTCTCACGCTGTTGATGTGGCGCTGGTGCAAACGGCGCCGCTGGATCTGAATCGGGCGCCCCCACCGATGATCACGACCCTCGTTTTTCGAGACACGCGTTTTGCGCACCAGAATCCGCCGCTGGAGTCGCTCGCGGCCCTGCGGGCCGAAGCCGGGGTCCTGATCTGGGTCGATCTGTCGGAGCCGACGGACGACGAAATCAAGCAGATCCTCGAAACCACGTTCGCCTTCCATCCGCTGGCCATCGAGGACTGCGTGGCGGACTCTCCTTTCCCCAAACTCGAGGAGTACGACGACTACCTCTACTTGGTCATGCATGCGGTGGCGTCGACGGAGAAAAAACACTTCACCACCACCGAGGTGGACATCTTTCTCGGCCGGAACTTCCTCGTCACATTTCACCGGCACCCCCTGCGCCCCATCCAGGCCACCCTCGAACGCTACAGCCGCACGACCGGGGTTCAGGTGCGCGGCCCCGACCGGTTCGCCCACAGCATCCTCGATCTGATCGTGGAGGCCTACCAGCCCGCCATGGACAAGCTGCACCAGGAACTCGAGGCGATCGAGGAAGGGGTGCTGAAGGACATGTCGGCCGACGATCTCTTTCCTCGGGTGGTCGCGCTGCGAAAGCAGTTTTCCGCGCTTCGCCAGATCGTGCGACCGCAGCGCGAAATCGCCACCAACCTGGCCGAGGGGAAAACCAAACTCATCCGGTCGGTCATGGTGCCGTACCTGCGCGACCTGTCCGAAGACCTCGTCCGGATTGAAACCCAGGCGAGCGCCTGGGCCGAACAGCTCATTCTTTCCTTTCGGGTCTATCTCAACAAATCCAGTCACGAGGCCAACGCCGGCATCCGCGTGTTGACCGGCATCACCGCGTTGACGATCCCGGTGCTGCTCGTGAGCGGCTGGTTCGGCATGAACTTCGAGCACATGTACGAGCTCAGCAGCAAGCACGGCTACCTGGCCTCCGCCGCCCTCACCCTCGCGGGCACGGTCGGCATGCTGGCCTTCATGCGCCGGAAGCACTGGCTCTAGCCGGAGGAAGGATCACTCACCCTCGGGCGCCCGGGGCAGCACCAGGGGCGCACCGGTCCGCGGGTGCGGCAGCACGTCGAGGTTGGGGCCGTAGACCGGCGCCAACACCTCGGCGCGCAGCACCTCGGCCGGGGTGCCCACGGCCTGGAGCCGGCCTCCCGCGAGCAGGGCC
The DNA here is from genome assembly GCA_046346755.1 of Opitutaceae bacterium. Lineage (GTDB taxonomy): Bacteria > Verrucomicrobiota > Verrucomicrobiia > Opitutales > Opitutaceae > UBA6669. The sequence continues at coordinate 85,496 of JAXMHM010000019.1, forward strand.
ACCCGGTCGGCACAGGGGGACACCAGGGCGAGGTCGTGCACAGTCAGCACCACCGCCAGACCGTCAACGCGGGCAAGGGCCCGCACCAGCCCGAGCAGCTCCGCCTGGTAGTGAAGATCCAGGTACGTGGCCGGCTCGTCCAGCAGCATGATCCGCGGGGTCTGCGCCAGAGCCCGGGCCAGCAACACCCGGCGCACCTCGCCGCCGGAAAGCGTGGACACGCTGCGACCAGCCAGCCCGGTCACCCCCATGCGCTCCATCGCCCGCCGCACCGACCGGCCGTCGTCCGCGGTGTAGGCATGAAACCAGCCCCGGTGCGGAGCCCGGCCGAGCGACACCGCCTCCGCCACGGTCAATGGCCACGCCGTCTGCACCGCCCGCTGCGGGGCCAGCGCCACCGCCCGCGCCACCTCGCGCGCCGGGCGTTCCCAGATGGAACGGCCCTCCAGCCGGACCTCGCCGGCGATCGGCGCCAGCAGCCGGCCCAGCGTGTGCAGGAGCGTGGTCTTGCCCGATCCGTTGGGACCGATCAGAGCCAGCACCTCGCCGGATCGGATCTGCAGTGACACATCGGATACCACCGGACACCCGCCATAGCCGCAGGTGAGCCCCTGCGCTTCCAGCACCACGCTCATGCCAGCCGCCCCCCGCGGCGTCGGAGGAGATAGAGGAAAAAGGGACCGCCCAGCGCCGCCGTGACAATGCCCACCGGCACCTCGACCGGGGCGAGCGCACTGCGTGCCCCGATGTCCGCCCACACCAGGAGGATCGCCCCGAGCAGCGCACTGGCCACGAGCAGGCGGCGGTGGCCGGCCCCAAACAGGAGGCGGGCAATGTGCGGGGCGATCAGACCGACAAATCCAATGATGCCGCTGACCGCCACGGCCACACCCGCCGCCAGGGTCGCCGCCGCGATCACTCCAATGCGCACGCGCCGCACGGGCAGACCCAGGCTGCTCGCGGTCTCCTCGCCCAGCGTGAGCGCGTCGAGGGGCCGGGCCATGAACCACAGCGCCACAAAACTCACGGCAAAGTAGGGCCACGACACCGCCACATGCGCCCAGCTGCGGCCGGAAAAGCTGCCGAGCAGCCAGTTGAACACCTGAAACCAGGGCTGATCACGCCAGAGGAGCAGAAAGGACACCGCCGCCGACAGCATTGCTCCGAGGGCGGTGCCGGCGAGGAGCAGGGAGGCCACCGATGCGGACCCGCCGCTCTCCGCCAGCAGCAACGCCACCGCCACCGCCAGCAGCGCCCCGAGAAAAGCCGCCAGCGGCAGCGGTCCGAGCCCGGCAAACCCGGTCGACCAGCCGAGGGTCAGCGCCAGGGTCGCCCCCAGCGCGGCGCCGCTCGAGGCACCCACGACATACGGATCGGCGAGCGCATTGCGAAAGAGGGCCTGGAAAGCAGTGCCCGCCGCCGCCAGTCCACCGCCGACCAGCGCCGCCAGCACTGTGCGCGGCAGGCGGAGGTCCCAGAGTATGATGCGCTGGGTGGCATCAGCTCCCGGCAGATCCCACAACGCCGCCCACAGTTGCCGCGGCGTCAGGGTCACCGCGCCGAAACAAAGGCTCGCCGCCATGCTCGCCAGCAGCGCCAGCCCAAGCACGAGCGCCCAGCCCCGGAAGCGCCGGCGGCGCGGCTCCGCTTCCGCGGTGTCGGGCGGCGGGGCGGGCGGCTCCGCCGGGGTCGCACCCCAACTCATCGCCCACCTCCGGTTTCAGGCTTCGGATACAGGATCGCGGCCAGGAGCTCGAGGCCCTCCACGAGACGCGGGCCCGGACGCGACGTCGGATCCGCGGGCAGGATGTGAACCCGGCCGTTTCGCACCGCGGGGATGGCCGACCAGCCCGGGCGGGCCCGGAGTCGCTCGACCGTGAGCGGTCCGTTGTCGGCCATGTCGGGACCGAGGATCACCTGCGGCGCACGCGCCACCACCGCCTCGGTATTGACCTGTGGATACTCCTCGCGCACATCCGCAAACACATTCACGCCCCCTGCCAGCTCGATCAGGTGGCCGATCATGCTGGACTTCCCCGCACTCATGACCGGCGCGTCAAACACCTCCCAATACACGCGCACCCGGCGGTCGGCGGGGATGCGGGCCGCCTGCTCCACCACCGCCGCCACCCGTCGGCGCATGGCGTCGGTCAACGCCGTCGCCGCCGCGGTGCGGCCGGTCAGACGGCCCAACTGCTCGATCACGGTGTAGAGTCCCTCAAACTCCCGCACCTTCACGGCCACGACCGGAAATCCCATCCGGCCCACGGACTCGATGACCATGCGCTGCGTCTCGTCCCCCGCCACCACCAGGTCCGGCTGCAGCGCAACCAGGGTCTCCAGGTGAATCGTGGTCGCGGCAAAGCCTCCGATCTTCGGCCGTGTCCGCGCTTCCGCGGGATAGTTGCACCAGGTGGTCACACCCACCACCCGCTCCCCCGCCCCGATGGCAAAGAGGATCTCGGTGTTGCCCGGGGTGAGGGACACGATACGGCGCGGTTCGGCCGCAACCGTGACGTCCCTTCCCAGGGCGTCCTTGACGGTCTGCGGCCACCCGGTCTCGGCGCGCAGCAGCGATCCCGCCCAGCCGCCGAACAGCACGGCGGCGAACAGGATGCGGAGACAGCCGGAGGAGTAGGAGCGCAGCAGGGAGTTCAAAAGAGCCCCGATGCTGGGGATCGCGGCGGCCGGTGTCGCGTGAAAAGTCACCCGGACCCGCCGCCCTTCCCTGCAGCAGGGTCGCGCAACCTGGCATTCTGCTTTTGCAAAATCACCCGACCTGGCCTTGTCTGGCCGGTTTCCGTCCCGAACCACGCGTCCGACCCACATGCTCCGCGCTCTTGTTTTTGATTTCGACGGCCTCATTCTCGACACGGAAACCCCGTTGATCGACGGATACGCCGACGTGCACCGCGCCCACGACCTGCCCTTCGATCGGGAACTGTTCCTCCGCAGTGTGGGTCACGCCGACTACACCTTCGATCCGTGGAAGGCGTTTGGGCGCACCGCCAACCGGAGCGAACTCGAGGCCGAGATGCAGGTGTACAAACGCATCCGGATCCTCGCGCAACCGGTGCTGCCCGGGGTGGTGGAACTGATGGAGGCGGCGCGCCTTCGTGGGTGGCCCATCGCGCTCGCTTCGAATTCAGGTCATGCGCACTGCGAGGGACACCTCGCGCGGCTCGGCCTGCTCGACCGATTCAAGCTCATCGCTTGCCGCGAGGATGTGGCATCACCCAAGCCGGAGCCCGACCTCTACCGCTTCGCCGTCAATCAACTCGGACTCCGCCCCCACGAGGCGGTGGCGCTGGAGGATTCGCACACCGGCTCGCTCGCCGCCAAACGCGCCGGCCTTTGGTGCGTGGTGGTGCCCAACGTCTCCACCGCGCACCACGACGTGTCGCATGCCGACTGGCGCGTGCCCTCGATGTCCGACCTCAGCCCGGAGATCCTGCTCCACCGCTTTGGAGGCAACGGGCGGACCAGCCCGGGGCGGGCTGGAATGACGAAGGTCGAATGACCCATGACGAGTGTCGGAGGCTGGCGGCGGCGGCCCGCTCGAGGGATGACTCCCACAGTCGCGCCTGGGCGTCGACGTAAGGATCGGATCGAAAGGTGCCTCGCGCGAATAAGGAAGGGATCCCGTGGTGAGGTGGAGTCGCCGGCCCAGAAGCGCCCACTTTAGGGACACACGGTACGCTCTCGGCGAGACCAAGGCAGGCAGAAATGCCTCCGGTGGAAGGCGCCCCTCCGACGGCGCCGGGGGACAGTGCGCGCGCAACTGCGTCCGAATGTTCTCGGTGATCACAACGCGCAACCGGCGTCGATCCCGCGACTGCGGGACCACCTCCAACAGGAACGCTGCGATTTCCCTGGCCCGATCCTTAGGTTGACGCGCATGCGCGGCTGCGGGAACCGTGGTCACCACCCTGCGAATCCCGGCCTAAAACAGTTCGCCCTGCTGGAGGCCGTCGCGTTTTTCGCCGTCGAGCGTGCTGAGCGCGAGGATCTGCGTGGTGGAGAGCCGGCTAAGCTGGGGATCGCGGGCGAGCAGGCAGAGCAGCAGCGCCCCGGCGAGGGCGTCGTAGAGCGCGGCGTGGTAGCGCCGGCGCGCAGGTGGACAGTGCCGAGCGCCCAACGCGTCGAGCTCCCCCTGCCGGCCGACCGCGGCAACCAGCGCGCCGAGCTTTCCTGTTCCAAGCTTCGGATACAGCTGCAGGTAGAGCGCGCCCGTGTCGATCCACGGTCCCCAGTCAATGACCCGTTCGCCCGGGCGGGCGAAGTTGGTCGACGCCCGCGGGTAGGGCCAGACGGACTTGAGCAGGCCGTTCTCGACCCCCGCATAGTGGGCCGCGAGCGGGCCGCGTTCGCGCAGGTCGGCAAACACATCCCAATCGTCCGAAAAAGGCGCCTCGGTCTGCACCTCCGCCTCGGTCAGGCCGTGCACCGCCGAGTCCTCGGCACTGATCCGGCCCGCCGCGCGACAGAGGCGAGTGCGCGTCTCGGTGATCTGGCCGCCAACCACCGTGGCCACCCCGTACTCAAGGATGCCGCTGGCACGGCTGCCTTCGAAATCGACGAAAAAAATCGGCTGTTCAGTCCAGGACATACGCGGCGCAGACTTGAGGAGAAAACAGGGGAATTGGAAAATGGGAATCGATTCCACGCGAAAGCGATGAATTCTTTGGCGCATGCTGCCCGAAGCCTTCAAACGCTTTGCCCTCGACCTGGCTGAAGCCAGCGGTGACTTCATCCGGCCCTACTTCGCGAATCCCACCCTTACGGTGGAAACCAAAAGCGACCTCAGCCCGGTCACCGCGGCCGATCGCGGCGCCGAGGAATTGATGCGGGCGCGCATCGCGCAGGCGTTTCCCGATCATGGCGTGATTGGCGAGGAATTCGGAACCGACCGCGGTGACGCCGAATGGGTCTGGGTCCTCGACCCGATCGACGGCACCAAGTCCTTCATGACGGCCTGTCCCCTGTTCGGAACCCTAATCGCGCTGCTGCACCGGGGCCAGCCTGTTCTCGGCCTCATCCACCAGCCGATCCTGCGGCAACTGATGATCGGCGACGGCACCACCACCACCTTAAACGGGCGCACCGTGCGGGTGCGTCCCTGCGCCTCCCTCGAACAAGCGACGCTGCTGACCAGCGACCCGTTCAATCCCGGCGCCTTCCAAAAGGGCCCGGCCTTTGACCGCCTCGCCCGCCAGGCCCGGTTGGTGCGCACCTGGGGCGACTGCTACGGGTACCTGCTGCTGTCCGGCGGCTGGGCCGATGTCATGCTCGATCCCATCATGAATCCCTGGGACATCGCCGCCTTGGTGCCGGTGGTCCGCGGCGCCGGCGGCATCATCACTGACTGGCAGGGCGGCCCCGCCTACCCCGCGTCGTCCACCATCGCCACCTGCCCCGAACTCCACGCCCAGGTCGTGGCCGCGCTGAACGAAGGCTGAGATCGGAAGGGGCGACCACGAATTGACACGAATTGACACGAATAAGGAGGGAACAACCGCAGACCTCTGAGCTTTCACGCCGGTAGTGGTCAGGCACACCGAAATTCGTGTCCATTCGTGGTCCCCTCTCCGAATCCGTCCCCCTGAATCCCGTTCCCCCTTCACCGCCGGCGCTTGGCGGTTTTCGATTTCATGGGCTGCCACTCCGCGGTCACGATGGACGTAAAACCACCGCGCGCCTTCCAATGGGAGATGATGGTGAGCTGGCGGGGTTTGAGGACCTCACCGAGGTCGTCACAAATCCGGTTCGTCACCGCCTCGAAGAAAATGCCCTCGTTGCGGAAACCGTGGAAATAGAGCTTGAGCGATTTCAGTTCCACACAGCTGCGGTCGGCGACGTAGCGCACCGTGATCGTGGCGAAATCCGGGTGTCCCGTCATCGGGCAGACCGACGTGAACTCGTGGTGGGTGTGCTCGATGACAAAGTCGCGCTGGGGCGCGGGATTGGGAAAAACCTCGAGGAGCTTCAAGTCAGCCATGCGCGAGACATGGAGCAAACCCACCGGGACGGAAAGTCAGAAGACACGGCCCGGCTCAGGTGGCCGTTTCCGTGTAGCGCGATTCCCGGATGACCGTGATCTTGATCGTGCTCGGATACTGCAATTCCTCTTCAATCCGATTGCGCAGCGTCTTGGCCAGCTCCCGGGCCCGCTCATCCGTCACTTGCTGCGGCGACACCACCACGCGGATTTCGCGTCCGGCTTGGATGGCGTAGGCCTGCTGCACGCCTTCGAGGGACAACGCCAGTTTCTCCAGTCGCTCCAGCCGCTGCAGGTAGTTCGTCATCGACTCGGCCCGCGCGCCCGGACGCACTGCGGACACGGTGTCAGCAAGGATGACGAGTCCCGCGTAGACCGTTTCTGGATTCACCTCCTCATGGTGAGCCGCGACGGCATTGACCACGATCGGCGTCTCGCCATGCCGCTTGACGAAGTCGGCGCCGATGTGGGCGTGGCTGCCCTCGTATTCGCCGTCCACCGCTTTGCCAATATCGTGCAGCAGGCCGGCCCGCTTGGCCAAATTTGGATCCAGCCCGACTTCGCTGGCGATGAGTGAACAGAGGAACCCGACCTCCACCGAGTGATCGAGTACATTCTGGGTGTAGCTGAACCGGTACTTCAGGCGACCGAGCAGCTTGATCACTTCCGGATGCAATCCGTTGATGCCCAGGCGCTGGACTGCCGCCTCGCCCGCCTGCGTCGCCTGGACGCCGACATCCTCCTGCGCCCGTTTGACAAAGTCCTCGATGCTCGCCGGATGGATGCGTCCGTCCTGGACCAACCCCTCCAGCGCCACCCGGGCAATTTCGCGCCGCACCGGGTCGAACGAGGAAATCAGCACCATCTGCGGAGATTCGTCGATCAGCAGGGTGACTCCGGTCGCTGCTTCGAACACTTTGATGTTGCGCCCTTCCCGGCCGATGATGCGTCCCTTCATCTCCTCGTTCGGCAGCTGGACGATCGTGGCGGTGATGTCGTTGTTGGGCCGCGACGCCAGCCGCTGCATGGAGGCGATTAGAATGCGTTTGGCCTCGTTTTCGACGTCCTGATCGGAGCGCTCGAGGACTTCCCGACGCAGGGCGCGCAGCTCGTCCTGGCACTCCAGCATCACTTCCTCGCGCAGTTGCTTGCGGATTTCCTCGGCGTCCATCGCCGCCATGCCTTCGAGTCGCTTGCGCAGTGACTTGGAGAGCGCCCGCATGGCGTCCCGCGCCTGTTTAACCGCGGCGTTTTCGCGGGAAAGCCGCTCTTGCTTCTGCTCCAGCTGGAAATCGAGCAGGGCGAGGGACTCCTCGTGCGAGCGAATCTCGCGCAGTTTGAGTTCACTCTCGATTTCCCGCCGATCGAACTCGCGGTTTGACTCCGCCCGACGGGCTTGAATCTCGGCCTCTGCCTTCTGTTTTGCTTCCTCGGCGGCCACCGCGGCCTGTCGCTTGGCCACTTCCACCATTTGCGCTGCCTCCATGGCGGCAAGCCGGCGGACCGAACGCGTCAGGATCCACGCCACCAAAAAACCCAACCCGACCCCGGTTGCCACGGCGAGGCCTACCGGCAACGACAGCGAGTCGCTCTCGGGAGGCAGAAGGGCGGCGAAGTCGGCGGCGCGCACAGTCACGAGGTCCGGAATCGTGAATGTGACGCAACAAAGCACAAGCCTTTCTCCCAGACCCGGGGACCGGAGCCCCTCCGATGACCCTGCACGGGGCGTTTCTGGCCAAATCAGCGGACCGTCCACAAAAAAACCGACCTGCCCACACTGCGCGGAGTTGCGGTCAACGGCGCGGGACCTTTCTTGGACGCGTACGTGAATTTGTCCGCCCCCCTTGCCCTGCTCAGCGTCTTCAAACCCACCACGCGGGGGCGCTGGGACCTGATTTCACCCCTCGCCATCGCCGCGCTGAGCACGATCGGCGTGGCCTTCATCTATAGCGCCCAGTTTTCAACCTCGCTCAACAACTGGATCACGCAGTTGGTGTGGCTGACCGCCGGGGCAGGCGTCTACCTGGCGGTATCGCTGGTCGACTACCGGCTTTGGCTGAGCATCGGTCACTATTACTACATCGCGTGCCTCATTCCGCTGGTGCTCGTGCTCATACCCATTCCCGGGTTCGTCGATGCGCGTTATGGAGCCCAACGCTGGATGGATTTTGGATTTTTCACCTTTCAACCGTCCGAACCCGCCAAAGCGGCGGTCCTGGTTTTCACCGCCAGCGTCTTGATCCGTTCGCCCGTCGGCACCCTGCGCCAATCCCTTGGCGTCTTGGGTAAATTGGCCCTTGCGGTGGGGTTGCCCATGTTCCTTATCTTGCGCCAGCCCGATTTAAAGTCGGTGATCGTGCTGCCCCCGATGGTGTTCTCCATGCTCTTCGTTTCCAAGCTTTCGACCCGCTTTTTCGCGGGCGTACTGGGAGCGTTCCTGGTGGTCGTCGGGCTGGTGACCTGGGACAGCTTCAGCTATGTTAAGTACATGGAAGCCAATAAACTGGACTTCCATCAGCAGAAAGGGAGCTACGAGTCGCACACGTGGTTTCCCCTCAAGGATTATCAGCGCAATCGCATTCTGACCTTTGCCGCGCCCGATGTGATCGATCCGTCGGGGACAAAGGACGCCTGGAACCTCAAGCAGTCGCTCATTTCAGTGGGCAGCGGAGGGTTGGCCGGCAAGGGGTGGACCCAGGGCACGCAAGCCCAGCTGGGCTACCTGCCGTCGGCGGTCGCGCACAATGACTTTATCTTCTCGGTCATCGCCGAGGAGATGGGATTTTTGGGAAGCCTCACGGTTCTCAGTCTGTTTGGCGTAATGATGTTCAATGGCATACGCATCGCTGGTCTCGCTCGAGACCGCTTCGGCACACTTCTCGCCCTTGGCGTGACGGTGCTGTTCGGCGTGCATGTGTTTGTGAACATCGCCATGACCATCGGGCTGGTGCCCATCACGGGCATACCACTTCCCTTTATCAGCTACGGTGGCACCTTTATGCTCAGTTGCTGCTTGCTGCAAGGACTGGTCCAGAGCGTCTATCGCTTTCGAAAGGATTTCACATGAACTTGAATGTGATCCATTTCCGCGATAACGACCGCTCTGCCAGAATTTCCTGCGCCGCAACTGTCGCCCACGGGTGCCCCGTCCGAAACCAGGACAACTACCACCATGAGCGATCAATCGCAGTCGTCATCCTCCTCCGCCGACAATGGCGAGCCAGCCGATCCCGCACACTATGATGCGGAATTGACCAATCCACCGCCGATCACCGATGCCCCGGAGGTTGACTCCTCCCAGCTCAAGAACGGAGCCCAGGAACGTTCCAAGCAGCGCCCGCTGCTTCAGAAGATCCTGAGTGTCTTTCAGAAGCAGAAGACCTCGTACCGCGAGCTCATCATCAATTCGGAACCGCTCGAGAAGCGCGTGGCGCTGCTCGTGGACGGTCGGCTGGAGAAGTTTGAAATCGAGCGTCACTCCGACGACCGCATGGTCGGCGGCATTTTCAAGGGCAAGATCAAGAACCTCGATCCGGGCCTGAAGGCGGCCTTCGTCGACATCGGCTATTCCAAGAACGCGTTCCTGCACTACTGGGACATGCTGCCCGCCGCCGCCGACTCCTCGGTCGAGGTGGTCCGGGTCAATAAGAAGAAGGACGCCGCCCCGCGTCCCGCGGAACCGACGGTCAAGGACATCCCCAATCTCTACCCCCCGGGCAGCGAGATCGTCATCCAGGTCACCAAAGGCCCGATCGGCACCAAGGGCCCGCGCACAACCACCAATCTGTCCATCCCCGGACGCTACCTGATCCTCACGCCCTACTCCGACGGCTGCGGCATTTCCCGCAAGATTGAGGACATCCACGAGCGCAAGCGGCTCAAGCAGCTGATCAACGAATTGACGATTCCCGAAGGCATGGGAGTGATCGTGCGCACGGCCGGCGAGGGCAAGAAAGCCCGCTATTTTGTGCGGGATTTGCACCTTTTGCTCAAAAAGTGGGAGGAAATCACCGGAAAGATGCAATCCGAGCGGGCCCCCGCCGGACTCTACCAGGAGCCTGATTTGGTGGAACGCACGGTGCGCGACTTCCTCACCGAAGAGGTCGACCGCGTCCTGATCGACAACCGCGACGACTACGAACGCACCGCCGACCTCGTCGGCCTGATTTCCAAACGCTCCCGGTCCAAGATCGCGTTTTACAAGGACAGCATCCCGATCTTCGAACGGTTCAACATCGAGCGACAGATCGAGCAGACCTTCCACCGCAAGGTCACCCTCCCGAGCGGCGGCGAAATCATCATCGATGAAACGGAGGCCCTCATCGCCATCGATGTGAACACCGGCTCGCACAAGAACCGGTCCGGTGACGAAAAGAACACGATCTACGCCGTGAACCTCGAGGCGGCGGTCGAAATCGCCCGCCAGATCCGGCTGCGCAACCTCGGCGGTCTGATCATTTGCGACTTCATCGACATGAAGGAGCGGCGCCACCGCAATGGCGTCTACGAGAAGATGGTCGAGTGCATGTCGGAGGACAAAGCCAAGAACCACATCCTGCCCATCTCGCAGCTCGGCATCCTCCAGATGACCCGCCAGCGCCAGCAGGAGTCGCTTTCGAGCAACCTCTACACGGATTGCCCGTATTGCCGGGGACGCGGCATCGTCAAGAGCGCCACCACCATGTCCGTCGAGCTCCAGCGCCGCCTCGGTTCCGTTGCCCGCCGGATCCAGCTCCGCAACGATGGCAAGGACTACAGCCTCCGCGTGCTCGTGCACCCCAGCATCCTCGAGCGCCTCCGCAGCGAGGACGCCGACCTCCTCGTGCGCGTGGAAAAGCTCTACGGCGTCAAACTGGCCTTCCGCGCCGACCCGAACTACCACGTCGAGAACTTCAAGATCGTTAACGCCACCACCGGCGAAGAGTACCGGTAGGCGGGCTCAGATCGAGTCCGACCCCGTGTGCGCACCCGCCAGCGGTGCGCACACGTTTTTTCCGCGCATCGATCGGCGCGCGCTTTTCCGGACCGCGAGTGCCGTTGCCAGAACACGGCCATTCAAGCGGTGTGAACCAGGAATGAATCGATAGGGATTGGCTTTCCCTTTGACATACGAAGGGTCTCCCGCTCCTTCGAGTGTCGAAGGGAGCCGCATGAGCAAAATCGATCTTCTCCAAGGCACACTCGACATGCTGATCTTGCGCGTGCTCGCCCGCGGCGAAATGCATGGCTGGGGCATCTCCGACCGACTGGGCCAGCTATCCAAGAATGCACTGAAGCTGGGTGAAGGTTCGGTCTATCCCTCGCTTTATCGGATGGAGGGCAAAGGCTGGATCAAGGCCGAATGGGCGGCGTCGGAGAACAACCGCAAGGCGAAATACTATTCGCTGACAAAGGCCGGCCGGAAGCGGCTCGAAACCGAGCAGCAAAATTGGGACCAGCTCTCTGCCATCATCGCTGAGGTCATGCAGAAGGCGTAGGTTTCCCTGATTCGACGTTTCCGCACCTCATGACCTCGTTTCGCCACCTGGCGGCGCGCCTGACCGGACTTCTCCGCCGCAGGAATCTCGAAGCCGAGATGGTCGAGGAAATGCGGCAGCACCTTGAACGCCGCATCCAGGAGAAGATCGCCGACGGCGTAAATCCTGACGAAGCGCGTTACGCCGCGGAGCGGGAGTTCGGCGGAGTCGCGCAACTCCAGGAGCAGTGTCGCGATGAGCGGAGACTCATCTCCGTAGAACGGTTTGTTCGGGATGTTCACCACGCCGTGCACTCGTTGAGCAAGAACCCGGGATTCACCGCCACCGCGGTGGCGACGGTTGCGCTCTGCCTTGGCATCAATCTCACGCTTTTTGCCCTCATCGACTCGGTGCTGCTCCGCCCATTGCCGTTCCCGCAGGCGGAGCGACTTGTGACGATCTTCAACAGCTATCCGAAAGCGGGGGTCGAGCGAGACGGTGCGTCGATGACCAACTACTATGAACGGCGCGGACGTATCGCGGCCTTCTCCGATCTCTCGCTCTTCCGCGCCGAAAGGGCTGCGGTCGGTGAATCCGGCGCAACCGAGCGGGCGGAGATCGCTCGGGTAACACCGGAATTTTTTGCCACACTTGGCGTGCCGCTCCAACTCGGCCGGCCCTTTCGCGAGGAAGAGGCGACCCAGCAAACCCAGCGGGTCGCGATCCTCACGGACGCCTGCTGGCGCGAGCGCTTCAACGCAGATCCGCTCGTAATCGGCCGCACGATTCGCGTAAACGAAGTTTCGAGGGAAGTCGTCGGCGTTCTGCCGGCGGACTTCCGTTTCCTGTCCTCGTCGGCGAAACTCTACCTGCCGCTCACATCTGATCTGGCGAGCCGCGGTCCCGGCGCGCGGCACTCAGGAAACTCGATCGAAATGATCGCGCGCTTGCGGCCCCAGGTCACGCTGGCGGAAGCGCAGGCGCAAGTCGATGCGCATGACGCCTCGGTCGCCGCCACCTACCCCCAGCCGAAGCTCATCGCCGACGCCGGCTTCCGGTCCATGGTCGTGCCACTCCAACGCGATCATGTGCGGGCTGTCCGGCCCCTGCTGCTGCTGCTGCAAGCAGGGGCTTTGCTCTTGCTGCTGCTGAGTTCGATCAACCTAGTGGGATTGCTCCTCGTCCGCGCCAGCGGCCGGGCCCATGAGGTGGCTGTCCGCCGTGCCCTGGGCGCGGCGTCACGCCACATCGTCACCGCAGCGGTGGCCGAAACCGTCTTGCTGGCCCTGCTCGGCGCCACAGGTGGCATCATCTTGGCCGCGTTCGGGGTCGACTTCTACGCGTGCTCGGAGGCGACTCACTGCCGCTCGGCACATCGCTCACGTTTGGCGCGCGCACCGCGATGATCGGATGGCTCAGTGGCGGTGCGCTGGGTCTCGCACTCGCGGTGCCCGTGGTGTGGTTTCACCTCCGCCCTGATCCGGGCGGAGTGCTCCCTTCATCGCCCCGCGGTGGACAGGAGAATCGGGCGACACGCCGGCTGCGCCATGGTTTGGTTGTCGCGCAAATCGCGCTCGCTTTCGTCCTGCTCACAGGCGCCGGCCTACTCGGCCTCAGCCTGCATCGCGTGATGGCCGTCTCTCCCGGGTTTCGCTCCGAGCACGTGTTATCGGGAGCGCTGACGCTGCCAGCAAGAACCTATGACGATCCATCGCGACTCATCGCGTTTGCGGATCGGCTGGCGGAGGAAGTTGTCCGGCGGCCGGGCGTGGCCGCGGTCGGCGTCGTTACGAGACTGCCGCTGGCGGGCAACAACGTCAAAAGTGCGATCACGGTCCAAGGCTACGTGGCGCGCCCCGGCGAGTCCGTGCGCGGGTACTACACGTATGGTGTCACGGGCGACTATTTCGCGGCCATGGGCATCCCGCTGCTGCGAGGCCGCGTGCTGAAGGCGGACGATTCGCACGGCAACGGGCGGGTGTGTGTGGTCGATGAAGACTTCGCCCTCCGACACTGGGCGAAGGGCGATGCGCTGGGCCAACGGCTCTTTGACGGGTCTGGCGAGCGACCCGAGGCCGAGGGATTCACGATCGTCGGAGTCGTCGGCGCGGTAAAACAGGCCGGTCTCGCGGAAACGCCCCCGGGCGCCGTTTATTTTCCCTTCCGCTATCGGTCCGATTTCAATGTTTTCGTTGTGGTGCGCGCCGCGTTGCCGGAGACCACCCTCGGCACGACCTTGGCCGGCATCGTCCGCCAACTCGACCCCGAGCTGCCGCTCAGCGATCTGCGGGCGATGGACCGGCGCATCACCGACAGCTTGGCCACTCGCCGCTCACCCGCGTTGCTGGCAAGCCTGTTCGCCTTGGGCGCATTGCTTCTCGCAGCGGTTGGCACGTATGGAACCGTGAGTTACGCCGTGGCCCAACGCCGCCGCGAAATCGGTGTGCGTCTCGCCTTGGGGGCCGAGCCGCGACAGATCCGCGATCACTTCTCGCACTCAGTCTGCGCCTGCTCGCCGCGGGCGTGGGTCTCGGCTTCGTTGGCGCGTGGTGCATCGGTCGCGCGTTGCAGGCACTCCTTTTCGGCGTGCCCGCGTTCCATCTCGCGACCTTCGCCGCCAGCGCCACCGTACTTGCCGCGACTTCCGTCCTCGCCTGCTGGCTGCCCGCCCGCCGAGCGGCGAAACTCGATCCGATCCTCGCGCTCCGCTGCGAATGACGGGCAGCATTTGTCAAGGAACGGCTGGGTTTCGGTCGAACCTCCCCGGCAACCGCCTGAGGACATTCACGCGACCATGCTCCGCCAACCGTCCTCCCAAACGTTAGGCCGTACCGCGGGTGCGCCTTCACGGGCTCAAAAGTGATTGGCCGAAGCTGCTGTCGCCGCGAGCGACCTGGGGCGGGTCTCCCCACCACCTGACGGCTTCGGCTCGAATTCTGCCTTGCCGTCACCGCACCAGGCCGAAGCCGGCGCGCAGTGATTCGGACTGGCTGCGGTAGGCACGGAGCGACTCTCCGTAGCCGTTGAAGTACTGGGCATAGAAATACGACTCGAGCCGGAGCCACTGCAGTCGGACAGGCACGGCGAGATCGAGCTGATAGCTGGCATGGTCGAGGTCCTTTCCGGTCCAGCCGGTGAACATGAGCGTAGGTCGATCATTGCGGCCGAAGTAGAACCGCAGCTTGCCGTAGCCACGGTAGGACTTGATGTCGGCGTTTTCCCCCGAACTGCCGAGATAGGCCTGGAGTTCCGGCAGCACCACGAACGCCCAACTGCCTAGCCGGCCAAGGACGAAACGCGGGCGTAAATAAACCGTGTTCATACTCCTGGAATCCAGACCTTCCCGTCCGTTCGACTCATGCTGCAGACCGGCTCGCCACCCGAGCCAGGTGAACACCGGCGATTGTTGCGCGGGCAGGCGCTGATCGCTGTTGAAGGCAATCTCCGGCATGTAGCTGGTGTCATAGAAGGGGCTAGATCGACCCTGTATGTCCCAGAGCGACCGCTGCGTGTACCCAACGCGAAGCGTATGCACCGCCGGCGCCGCATCGCCCGCTCCATCGCCGAAGGTGGCCAGCCGGTAGTCGAAGCTGAATTGAAACTTCGCCGCCTGGTCCTCGTCCCCATAGATGAAGTAGACCGGGAGGTTGGGCAGAAAGCGCCCGGTGAAGTTCCGCGAGACAGCCGAAACGGCCGGAGCGGTGGCGAGCAAACGCTCGATCGGACCCGCTGACGGCGGTGGTGGGGCTGCGGCGGAGGAGACCGCCCGCGCGGGTTCGATGGTGAGCACGGTCCGCAAGGCAGGGCCATCGGCGACCGGGAGCGACAGCACCGCCTCACCGCTGGCGTCCCGAGGCAGGTTCAGGTGGTAGGCCCGCGCCGCAAATCCACGGGCCGGAACTGTCGCCGAAGCGGCTCCCGCTGACTCCACCGTCACTGCCACCGACCGGCCCTGCAGGGCCAATGTCCCCCGCACCACCGATTCGGTTGTGAAGGGCACCTCGTGTCCCGCCGGATTGATCGCGACGAGTTCCAGCCGGACGGTTTGCCCGCCAACGTGCGGCCCCTGGCTCACGAAGAGGGTCCGAGCGACCTCCTCGGCCTGGGAGGGCAGCACAGCGATCAGGAGCATGACCAGTGAGAACCGGGAGCGCATGACGGGCACGGGTCAGGACTTCAGGAAGTCGAGGAGATCGGCGTTAAGCTGGTGCTTGGCCGTGTCGCCCAGACTGTGCCCACCGCCGGGATAAATCTTGAGGATCGAATGCTTCACGAGCTTGTGCGTGAGCAGCGCCGAAGCCCCAATCGGCACGATCTGGTCGTCGTCTCCGTGAATGATGAGCGTCGGCACGTCGAACTTTCTCAGGTCCTCGGTGAAGTCGGTTTCCGAAAAGGCCTTGATGCAATCGTAGCCGTTCTTGTGGCCGCACATCATGCCCTGGGTCCACCAGGAGCGAATCAGACCTTCGGATACTTTGGCGCCGGGACGATTGAAGCCAAAGAACGGCCCCGTCGCGACCTCCAGGAAGAACTGGGCCCGATCGGCGAGATACGCCTGGCGGAAGCCATTGAAGACCTCGATCGGCAGGCCGCCGGGATTGGCCGCGGTTTTGAGCATGATCGGCGGCACCGCGCCCATCAGCACGGCCTTCTTCACGCGGCGGGTGCCATGGCGCCCGATGTAGCGGGCGACTTCCCCGCCGCCGGTGGAGTGACCGACCATCGTGACGTCCTTCAGGTCGAGTTTCTCGAACAGCTCGGCCAGGTCGTCGGCATACTGGTCCATGTGGTTGCCATCCCAAGGCTGGCTGGAGCGCCCGTGACCGCGACGATCGTGGGCAATGCAGCGGTAGCCTCTGGAGGCGAGGTAGAACATCTGGGCTTCCCAGGCGTCAGCAGTCAGTGGCCAGCCGTGGCTGAAACTGACGACCGGGCCGGTGCCCCAGTCCTTATAATAAATCGTGGTGCCGTCTTTGGTGGTGATCGTGCTCATGGTATTCGGAAGAAGAGGAAGGGTTGACGTGGAACGGGTTGAAATTGATGTGAGCGACGCTGGAAGCGGCGCCGCGGCCGCGAGGGCGAGGAACGCACCTTGAATGACAAAGCGCCGACGGGTCGCGTCGCCGGACGCTCGGGGCCTGGATCGATTTGTTTTCAAGGGAGTGAAGTTGATACCGTGGCGCGGCTGTTTTGCTGCACGGCCCAGGTCAAGGCGTAGTCCGCGACCTCCTGCCAGCCCTCTTCCGCAATGAGGTAGTGGCTGCGCCCCGGGAACTCCTTGTAGTCGGTTTTGACCGGTGAAACGGAGTGCTTGCGGTAGATCTTCCGACTCAGCGACGCGGGCATGATCACGTCCTTCTCACCGCCGATAAAAAGCAAAGGAGCGCGGTGCGGATTGCGGAAATCAACGGTGGTGGCCGCACCGCTCGTGAAATTCGCCAGCGCCGCCTGGAAGATTGCGCGTCCGGGAGCGGGGATCACCTGGGTTCTGTAAGCCTCGCGGGCCTCGGACTCCGTGAGGGTATTGGCAAACACCTGCCACCACTTTTTGAAGGTGAAGATGAAGGTCGTGCGGAAGGTGCTCAGCTGAAAGAAGGCGGGCAGCAGCGAGAGATTGGTCGACAGGGGCAGCAACAGGATGCCCTTGGGCGGGACCGAATCGATCGCCACTCCCGCCGCACCGAGGCCCTGATCAATCAGGAGCTGCGTGATGCAACCGCCGTAGGAGTGGCCCATGATGATCGGCGGTTCCGGAAGTGCGCGGATAATCTTTGCATAGTGCGCAACCACTTCCCCGGCGCCGATCCCGTTGAAACTCGACGGATCGCGTCGCATGTCGTCCACGCTGCCCAGGACTCCCGGCCAGGCCGGTGCCAGGACGCGATGGCCCAGGTTCTCGTAGAATCGCTTGAAGGGTTCCCAACTCAATGGCGTGACCCAAAGGCCATGCACCAGGACGATCGTTCGTGGTTTCGTATTCATAGAGGGATTCGGTTAACGCAAGCCGCCGGTGAGATAGAGGGATTCGCCGGTCATCCATCCGGCATCGTCCGAGCAGAGAAAGACCACCCCCGGCGCGATGTCCGACGGACGCCCGATCCGGCCCAGGGGCGTCAACACCGCGACGTGGTCACTGTGTTTCATCCCGCCCGTTGCGTGGAGGCCCTCCGTTTCCACCAACCCCGGGTTCACGGAATTCACTCGGATCTTCCGTGGCGCAAGTTCCTTGGCGAACGTCCGGGTCAGGCCGTCGACTGCGGATTTGGTGGCGTTGTAGACGCCGTTCCCTGGGAGCGAGAGGGTGCTCAGAACCGAGCTCGTATTCACGATGCTGCCACCCTCTGGACCGATGTGTTTGACCGCCTCCTGCGTGGCAAGGATCAACCCAAGAACATTGAGGTCGAAGTGCCGGTGGAACAGTTCCTCGGTGATGTCGGCCAGCGCCGCACCACGGTAGAGACCGGCATTGTTCACCAGGATATGCAGGGAGCCGAACGCGCGGATCGCCGCGGCAAAGAGTCGGGCGACGTCCGCGCGCTGCGACACGTCGGCTTGCACCGCAATCGCCCGGCCGCCCTCCGCGACGATGGCGGCAACGACCCGCTCGGCATCGGCCTGGGCGCTGGCGTAGTTGACCACCACGGCGGCACCCTCGCGAGCGAGGGCTTGGGCGATCTCAGCGCCGATGCCCTTGGAGGCTCCCGTCACCACGGCGACTTTTCCCGTCAGTTTTTTTGCACTCATAGCGGAAATGGGTCAGTTGCTGGCGCCGACAAACGCGGTGATGTAAGCGACCGACTCGTCGACATACTGGTGTTGGGGCCCGTGGCCGGCCTGGGGAAACACGATCAACCGGGCCGTCGACATTTCGCGATTGAGCGCATGCCAGTTCTGGGCCGCGAAGACGATGTCATGATCACCATGCAGGATGAGGATGGGCAGCCTCGTCCGCTTCAGCATGTCGCGGGATCCATGGATATCGGCGAAGAATTCGGCGGCGGCCTGGTGCAACTTCGGCCACACCGGCTGCGGTACCGGTAGGTCGAGATCGCTGGTCCGACCGGCAATGCGGTCGTGGCTGCGTTTCGCCGCCTGCACGCTGGCCTCCGATTTCGGCTCGAAAAACAGGACGTATTCATCCGCCAGGTCGTTCACCGGCTTGTGAGCATGATCAAAGAAGATGGGCTCGATTCCGTACTCAGTCTTGCCCGCCGGGCCGGTCCCAATGAGGACGAGGTGACTGATCACTTCCGGATAAATCGTCGCCACCGTCTGTGCCGCCAGGCCACCGATCGACCAGCCTCCGAGGACCACCTTGCCCAATCGCAACGCCTCGATCAGCTCCCGGGCATCGTCCGCCATGGCGCGGATCGTCGCCGGTGGTTCACCGGTCGAACGGCCCACGCCGCGAAAGTCAAAGGTGATCACGCGAAAGTGTTTCGCCAGGCCGTCAAGAAAGGCAGGGTCCCAGGTGTCGAGCGTACCGCGGAATCGATTGCACAGCAGGAACGTCGGTCCAGCGCCAAGGGAACGATAGGCGAGCGTTCGACCCTCCCGGGTTTCCACGAGGCGGGTCGGGGCCGTGACCGCGGTCTCGCGTGCGTAGGCGGATACGATCAGCAGTCCGGGCAGGGCCGCTCGCAGGAGCCGCCGTTGGAGGGTGGGGAGTACGGTTTTCATGAGAAACGTGAAGGACTCAGGTGTGCGAGGCGGCGTGGGCGGAGAGTTTCCAAAGGAGTTTGTCGGCGGCTCGCGAAACGGAGGTGAACAGGTCCGCCGTTGACGCGTCGCCTAGAGCGGCCGCCTCATCGATGGCCCCGCGGCTTGATTGGGCGAAGGCTGCCATCGCGGTCGCCAGCACCCTCAGGTGGTCCGTTCCAGCGAGGAGCTCCCGGTCGTAGGCAGGCAACCGGGTTGCTTCCGAAACCGTCTGCAAGGTGCCATCAGCCACCCCTCCTAGCTCGACGGTCCGTTCGGCGAGTTCGTCGGCCAGTTCCCCAAGCGTCTCGGCCGCATCGTCGAACAAGGCATGCAGGGAAACGAACTGCGGACCCTTCACGTTCCAGTGCGCCTGCTTGGCCTGCAATGTAAGGTCGATAGCATCGGCCAACTGACGATTGAGCAGCGGGACGATCTGCAGGCGGATCGTCTCGGAGAGATCAATGGGCGAATTCCAAATCGTTGCTTTCATAGGTAATCTCAAAAGGCGAAGCAGTCACAACCGGAGCCAAAGAAGCCACCAGGCTCTGCGCCCAACACCCGATCCGCCGGACCGCTGGCCTGCCTCAGCAGGCGCGTCAGCACGTCCGAGGCTTGAAATCCGTGCGACGGGCACCGGCAGCCCACAGGATGCGGCTGATGGATTGGGCAGGCGCATCCCACCGCGTGCGCGCTGTACGATTCCCGCTGGCGGACAAACTTTGGCGCCCCGTAACCGCCAAAATGCCGGGCCGGCGACCAGTCGGGCATGACCGGGAGCGGCGGCGGCGCCAGATCGGCATATTCCTCCGCGGCGTGCACGATCTTGCCACCCAGCAAGGTCAGCACCGACTCGATCCGTTTGATCCGCTCTTCCGGCACGGCGAAGTAGTCCTCCGAGAGCACCGCCAGGTCCGCCAGTTGCCCGGGCACAATCGAGCCCTTCCTGCCCTGGTCGCTGGAAAACCAGGCGCTGCCGACCGAGTAGAGCCGCAAGGCCTCCATGCGACTGAGCCGGTTCTCCTCGGGATAAAGTTCGAATCCGCCCACGGTCCGACCACTGACGAGCCAGTAGATCGAATCCCAGGGATTGTAGTTTGCCACCCGGGTGGCGTCAGTCCCGGCCCCGACCGGCACACCGGCTTTGAGCATCCTGGCGATGGGCGGGGTGTGGGCCGTGGCCGCGCGGCCGTAACGGGCAGCAAAATACTCGCCCTGGAACGCCATGCGATGCTGGACCGCGATGCCGCCCCCCAGGGCCCGCACCCGCTCGATGTTGCGGTCGCTGATCGTTTCGGCGTGGTCGAGGAACCAGTGCAGGCCGTTGAGCGGATAGGCGCGATTCACCTTTTCGAACACGGTGAGAAATCGTGTGATCGACTCGTCATAGGTCGCGTGCAGCCGGAACGGCCAGCGATGCGCGGCGAGCAGTGAGACCACCTCCTCGAGATCGGTCTCGACACGGGACGTCAGGTCAGGTCGCGGCTCGAGGAAGTCCTCGAAGTCCGCCGCACTGAACACGAGCATTTCCCCGGCCCCGTTGAGCCGGAAGGTGTCGTCACCCTGGCCTGGTTTGGCCATCCGGATCCAGCGGGCGAAGTCCTCCTTCTCCTTCTGCGGCTTCTGCGTGAAGAGGTTGTACGCAATCCGCAGCGTGAGTTCACCGCGGCGGTGCAAGGTGTCGATCACCTCGTAGTCCTCCGGGTAATTCTGGAAACCTCCGCCAGCGTCGATCACGCTGGTCAAACCGAGGCGATTCAGCTCGCGCATGAACTGGCGGGTGGAGTTGTACTGGTATTCGATCGGCAACTTCGGCCCCTTTGCCAGCGTGGCATAAAGGATCATGGCGTTCGGCCGGGCAATGAGCAGCCCGGTCGGGTTGCCCGCCTGGTCGCGCTGGATCTCACCTCCGGGCGGATTGGGCGTGTGCTGATCGTAGCCCACCGCGCGCAGCGCGGCGCGGTTGATCATCGCCTGGCAGTAAAGGTGCAGAACGAAAACCGGCGTGTCCGGCGCGGCGGCATTGAGTTCGTCGAGGGTCGGGAGACGCCGCTCGGCGAATTGGAACTCACTCCATCCCCCCACCACGCGCACCCATTGCGGCGCCGGTGTGCGGAGGGCCTGTTCCCGCAGCATTCTCAGTCCGTCCGCGAGCGACGGCACTCCGTCCCAACGCAGTTCCAAGTTGTAGTTCAGGCCGCCGCGGATGACGTGCAGGTGGGAGTCGTTGAGGCCCGGGATCACCGTGCGTCCATTGAGGGCAATAACCTGCGTGTGCGCGTCACGCAGCGCCAGCACCTCGCGGTCCGTACCGACGGCGACAAAGCGTCCGTCCCGGATCGCCACCGCCTCGGCCATTGATCGTGACTCATCCTGTGTCGCGATGCGGCCGCCATGCAGGATCAGTTCAGGAGCGGGTTGGATTGAGATCATGGCGATGCAAAGGAGCGCACAGGGTGCAGCCAGGGCCGAGCGATCCGAGCGAGGCCCGGCATCACCGCCCAGGTCAGGAGTGAAACCACCACGAGGGTGAAAACCGCATGGCCCAGCGGCAGGGGCCACGCGCTCAGCCACGGGGCAAGAGTGAGGGTCAGAACGAGTGTGATGCCGTAAACGCCGACGAACGTGAGCAGCGCCATCTTCCACCGCGGCGGCGCGCCTTCGGACCGGAACCAGGCCTCCAGCCCGTGCAGCTCCCGTTGATGGGGAACGCCCTCCGTCAACGGCTGCACTTTACGCTCCCACGCCTGAAATGCGGGTGACTGATAAAATGCCGCCCGGTCACCCGCGCTCGCGAAGGTGCGAAGGATACCGTAGTCCCGCGAGCCCGACCCGGGCAGGGGAGCCAGCAGATGCACGCCCCGCACGCCGTCCTGCACCAGGGAGGCCTGGAAAAACTCCCGGATCGATCGCTCGAATTCGGCTTCGCAGCCGGGTCGCACCCGTCGGGTAATGGCAAGATGGATCGGCATGGCAGCTCCCTCCTCCGCAGCACAGGGCCCGGTCGCAACTAGGGCTGCTTCGCCACCACCTGGGGCTGCTTCGCCGACTGCGGCGCCTTGTGAACCATCGTGTAGGCGTACTCCACGCCGGCCCCGTAAGCGCCGCCGTGTTCCTTGATGATGTCCATGAGCGGGCCGTAGTGCTCCTTTCGCGCCCAGTCCCGCTGCCACTCGAGGAGCGCGGCAATGGTGGTGAGGCGGATACCGCCGGCCTGGACCATGCGCGACAGCGCCGCGTCATGCGCCACCACGGAAGTGGCCCCGCAGCAATCCTCCACCACGTAAAGGTTGTAGCCCGCCGCGATCATCTCGATGCAGGGCCAGGCCACACACACCTCGGTCCACAGCCCGGTGAGCAGGATGTTCTTCCTGCCGGTGGCCTCGATGGCCTTGCGGAACCCGGCGTCGTCCCAGGCGTTCATCGAGCTGCGCTCGACCACCGCCTGCCCAGGAAACACGTCGAGCAGCTGGGGCCACAGGTAACCGCTGAATCCCTCGGTCTCGACACCGGTAAGCACGGTGGGCACGCCGAACTCCTTCGCGACCTTGGCCAGGAATACGACATTGTTGATCAGGGTGGCCCGGTCGATGTTCGCGACCCCGAAGGTCATCTGCGGCTGGTGGTCGATGAAGACAACCGCGGTGTCACCGGCGGTGTAGAGTTTCTGGTAGTGGTTCATGGGAGTGCGTGGCTTACTCGAGCCCGGCGATCCGCTTCGTACGGATCGTCCGCTCACTCCCTAGTGCGCAATTCCGGCGGCAAACGGCCAACACCCGCCGGAAGATTTTCTCTCCATCGGACCGCCGCCCGCTCAGGAGCGGGGCGCGGGATTGATCCGCGGTCTAACCGCGGCGGTCTCGCCTGGTTTCGCACCGGCGATCACGCGCTTCGCTTCGCTGAGGAGAGTGTGACTGTAGATCCAGCCTTTCCAATCCGCGCCCCCATCTCCCTGGACATGCTCACGCCATTCAGCGCCGAAGTCTTTCGCGTCCGCAGGAGGAAGCTGGGCGGCCACGATTTCCTGCGCCTGCGCGAGCGCGACGGCCGCCTCATTGGTGCGATGCTGCCGGTGAAGGGACATCGCGCGCAGCGACTCGGCCATCGCACGCAGATCCGGGCGAAGGCCGCGGACGGCGCGCTCAGCCCAGGTTTGGGCAGCCGCGAAGTTCCCGCTGCGGTACTCGGCAAGGGCCTTCACCAGTTCGGCGTGGGCCGCCCAGTTGCCTTCCATCTCACCGCCAAGTGCCGTATCCGCCAGGCGCTGAGTCGTCGCGACCTCCGCGGCCGCATCCGGCAGGATCAAGGCGTCGAACGCCAGGCGGAGAGCAACCACGGGCGTCCGGGTCGGACCAAACTGCTTCAACGTCGCCGCCACGTGGGCGACGTAGCCCGCTCGATCGGAGGTGACGACGAGGAGCGGCGTCAGCCGCCAAGCCGCCAGCGGATCGGTGGGCGAAAACTGATAGACAAGGCGCGCGTCGGCCAGGGCCTCCTGCCAGCGCCCCAAGCGGGCCCGCGTGAGCGAGCGAGCACTGAAAAACGAGTCGTTCTTGATATCCGGAGTCGTGACGGCGGCGGGCAGCGTGGCGAACAGCGCCTCGGCCTCCTCCGCCCGACCACCTGCCACCAGGACGCTCGCGAGACTCTCCAGCCAATCCAGCCTGAGATGTTCCAGTCGCATTTTCTTCACGACGTCCCACTCTCGACGCGCCGCCTGCTCCGCCTCCTCCAGCCGGCCGAGTCGCTCCGCCAGCAGAGCCCTCTGGTCCAGCGTCAGCGCCAGATCCGCGGACTCGGTGGCCGGCATGGCCCGCAGCGTCGCCTCGGCGTCGGCCAGCGCCTTTTCCGCTTCCGGGAGACGGTCAGCGAGCAGGTAGAGGTTGCTCAAGTTGCGCTGCGAGCGCACGCGCATAAAGCTGGGATTGTCGCCCACCTCGCGCTGCACCTGAAGCGATTCGGTCACCCACTCGACCCCGTGGTTGGGCCGGCCCGCCTTGCCCAGAATTCGTCCGATGATATCGAGCGTGTTTGCGAGGAACACCTTGTTCGACTGCGTGCGGTGGTAGGCTGCCAATTTCCGCTGCAGGGCTTCAGCATCGACCAGGTTAAGGCGGATCTCGGTCAAGGCGGCCAGCGAGTTCATCGTTGAACGCGAATCGCGATGATCCTCCCCGACCGTGGCCTGCAGCATGGTCCACGCTTGCCGGGCATAAACTTCGGCCTGGTCCAGCCGTCCAAGACCCCACGCCGGACCGCCCAGGGCGCGCAGGAGATCGGCGACATCCGGATGGGGCTTGTCGCCGTGGATTTTCCGCTGGATCTCAAGCGCCTCACGGTAGGCCGCGTCGGCCTCCTGGTACCGATTCATCTTCATCCACACGTGCCCGAGCTTCTCGCTCGCATCAGCGACCTGCGCATCCACGGGACCGTAGCGTTCGCGGGCCGAACGCACCGACGCCTCCAACAAGGGCACGGCGGCATCAAAGAGATCCAGGTTGGCGTAAACCGAGCCAATGGTGGATTGAAGCTCGTGACGCGGCCCGGGGTACTTCGCCAGCTCCGTGTCGATGCGTTTGGCCGCATCGTCGAGCAGGAGTCGCAGCAACGCGGTGTCCTTGCCCTGCGCATTGCCAGGATTGACCGTCTGGAACGTGCGCACCAGCAACCCCGTGGTCTCCCGGCTCTGCGCGGCCGCTTCCTGCGCGGCATTGCGATCCACCTCCGCCTGGGCGCGCGCCGCCTCGGCCTCGGCGCGCGCCCGGCGTTCGCGGGTGAATGCAACTGACACGGCGAGCAGGGCGCCCACCACCAGCAGTGCGACCGCCCCGGAGCCGGCGAAGAGCAGCTTGTGCCGGGCGACTGTCTTCCGGAGCCGATAGAGCGCGGTGGCCGGACGGGCCGAAATCGGCTCGTCCACGAGGAAGCGCGCAACATCGGCCGCCAAGTCATTGGCTGTCGGATAGCGACGCGCGCGTTCCTTTTCCAACGCCTTCATCGCAATCCAGTCGAGGTCGCCACGGACCGTCCGCACCAAGGTCGGTGGTTCCGCACGTCGCCGCTTCGCAATGGCGGTCAGCTCCTCGCCCGTCATCTTGCTCAGGCGCGCGGAGGGACGCAGCGGCTCCCGCTCGCGGATGGCGCGGCGGACTTCGTCGACGCCGAGCTGCAACAGTTCACCCGCGTCAAACGGCGTGGTCCCGGTCAGCAACTCGTAGAGCAGCACGCCCAAACTGTAGATGTCCGAGCGCGTATCCACATCGGCCAGTGAAAGCGCATTCTGCTCCGGGCTCATGTACGTCGGCGTGCCGAGCAGCATGTCGACGGCCGTGTAGAGGGTCTTGTCCGTGAGCCGCGTGTCGACGGTCGCCTTCGCAATTCCGAAGTCGATCACCACCGGCTGCAGGGTGTGCTGCGCGGTGACGGTGACGAGAACATTGGAAGGCTTGATGTCGCGGTGGATGACACCCTTTTGGTGCGCGTGCTGGATCGCGTGGCAAACCTGCACAAAGAGCCGCAAACGCTCCTCCATCGAGAGCGAATGCTGGTCGCAGTGTTTGGTGATTTTCACCCCACGAATCAGCTCCATCACGAAGAACGGCCGGCCCGACTCGGTCTGTCCGGCATCGAACACCTTCGCGATGCCGGGATGGTCCATCATCGCCAGCGCCTGACGCTCCGCCTCGAAGCGCCCGATGATCTCCTTGGTGTCCATCCCGGGCTTGATGATCTTGAGCGCCACCTCGCGCCGGACCGGTTCGTGCTGTTCGGCCCGGTAGACCACGCCGCATCCGCCCTCGCCGATCTTCTCGATCAGACGATACCGCCCCACCCGTCCGCTCCGCTCCTCCGGCGCCGCCGCGATGCTGAAGCCGGAGTCCGGACCGGGCGTTTCGAGGAAGTCCCCCACCCTGCCCTGCACCGCAAGCAAGTCCTCGACCCGCTGACGCAACGCCAGGTCTTCACCACAGGCCCGGGTCAGATAGGCCATCCGCTCGTCGGGCGGAAGGCCCAGCGCCTCGGCGAAGATTTCGGCCTCACGTGCTCTCGCGTTATCCATGGTCTGAGTCACCTGCGTTCACAGTCGTTTTCGGCTTCGATTCGATCACCGCCCGCGCCTCCTCGAGTAAAGCGCGTGCAAACACCCCGCCTTTCCATTCGGACCCCACCTCGGCGGCGATCCCTTCCTTCCAATCTGCACCGAGATCGCCGCTGTCACGCGCTGGATACGACTTCTCCACCAACGTGGCGACGTCATCCGCGAATACCTGGGCGGCGGTGGTGTTCCCCATCCGGGAATGAGCCATCGCCAGCAGGGAGAGTGACATGACCCGAACATCCAGATTCCGGCTCGGCAGCGAACGTTGCGCCCACTCGATGGCACCCGCGTAGCGTCCCCGACGGTACTCGGAGAGCGCCTTGGCCACCTGCGCGTAGTTCGCCCTGGGTCCCTCCATTTTTCCGAGGACCCCCGTTTCAACCAGCCTTTCAACCATCCCGGGGTTCGCCGCGGTCGAAGAAACCACCAGGCAAACCAGCGCCAGGCGGCTGGCGACCGTCGCGGTGGAGGTGCCGCCAAAGTGATCGAGCAGGGTCTGGCAGTGCAACCTCAGCTCCTCCCGTTTTCCCCGGGCCACGAGCACCGCTGCAAGCAGATGGTGACACTCGAAATCCCGGGTGAGCACCTTCACCGCTGCGATCGCATCGGCCTCAGCCTCCGCCCATCTCCCCTGGCGGGCCCGGCAGTTCGCCCGCGCCATGAAAAAGGGGCCGCTGGCCGGCGTACCCAGAAGCTCCGGGGGCGGAAGGTCCGCAAGGAGTTGTTCGGATTCGCCCACCCGGCCGGACGAAATCAGGACGCTCGCCAGACGCCCGAGCGCCGCCGCAGTGAAAGGGCTCTCGGCACCAAACCAGATCGTGGAGACTTTGATCAAATCGCGACCCGAGGTCTCCGCGTCGGCGAGATCTCCGCGGACTTCGCTGAGCGTGCAGAGTCCGGAAATGGCGTCAAAGATCGGCGACTGGAGGAGTGACATTCTGATCCGGGGAGCGAGGGTCGTGGCCTCGCGGTACATCGTCTCCGCTTCCCCGAATCTACCTTGCTGGAGCAGGACCAGCCCAAGTCCGGCCAGACTGTTGCTCACATTGGGGTGCCTCTCGCCATAGTTCTCGCGGCCCAACCTGACGGCTTCCCTCAACATCGCCTCCGCCTCGGTGAGCTTCGCCATCCGTCGCAAGGTCTGGCCCAGCGCGATCGTCCCGGTATAGGTGGCGGTGCCAGGCGGTCTTTCGGCGCTTCGCCACCGGCTCAACACGGTGCGTTGCAGTTGCTCGGCTTCGGAGAGCGTGTGCTCCTGCGCTTCCAACATCCATCCCAGGAGGGACAGCGAGTCGGTGATCTCCGGATGGTCAGAGGGCAGCAGCCTCTGGCGCATCTCCAGCGCTTCGCGGAACATGGCGCCCGCCTCTTCCGTTCGCCCCGCGTGCCACAACACACGCGCCAGATCGTTGGTCGCCGTGGCAACAGCAGGATGCTCGGCCCCTCCCAAACGGCGGCGCAGGCTCAACGCCTCGCGGAAGAGCGACTCCGCCTCAGCCAACTGTCGGGTCTGCATGAGCACAAATCCGAGATGACCCAGCGCCGCGGCCAGTTGCTCATTTTCTTCGGTCAATCCCTCGCGAAAGCCCTTCAGCGCCTGACGATACAGGTTTTCTGCCGTCGGCCAGAACTGTGCCTCCTGATACACGTTGCCAATGGCGGTCTGGAGTTCCGCCCGGATCGCCGGCTGGTCAGCCAGCTCGGTGGTGACCCGTTTGACCGTCAACTCGAGGATTTCGTGAAGCACCGCCGTATCGCGGCCCCGCGACGACGCGGGGCCCACCGCGCGCAGCATGTCCTGAAAGAACTTGGTTAACTGGCGGTTGCTGGTGGAGTCGGCCACCGCCCGCGCACGGTCCGCCTCCGCCTGCTTGCGCGCAAGTTCGGCCTCGGCGTGCGCCTGCCGCTCCTTGGCGAGCGAGGATGAAATTGCGATCAGGCTCCCCACTAGCAAACCTCCCGTCACGGCCAGGCCGCCAAACAGGAGCTTGTTCCTGACCACCGTTTTCCTGAGCCGGTAGGCCGCACTCACCGGACGGGCTGAAATCATCTCGTTGGCGAGGAAGCGATTCACGTCCTGCGCCATCCCATTCACGGTTCCATAACGGCGCCTCCTGTCCTTCTCCAGGGCCTTCATCGTGATCCAGTCGAGATCGCCGCGGACGGCGCGGATCAACGTGGGCGGCATTGACCTGCGCTGATGGGCGACGCCCGTGAGGTCGTTCCTCGTCATCCGGCTCAGGCGAGTAGAAGGTCGCAACGGCTCCCGCTCGCGGATCGCCCGGCGGACCTCGTCAATGCCGAGCTGCAGCAACTCACCCGCGTCGAAGGGTGTCGTGCCGGTCAGCAACTCATACAGCAGGACACCCAAACTGTAGATGTCAGCTCGCGTATCCACATCCGACCGGGAAACCGTGGTTTGCTCGGGACTCATGTAGGTCGGCGTCCCGATCAGCATGTCCACCGCAGTGAACAGCGTCTTGTCGGTCAGGTTGATGCCAACGGTCGCCTTCGCGATGCCAAAGTCGATGACGACCGGCTGGAGCACGCCTTCGGCGCTGGTGGTCACCAGAATGTTGGACGGCTTGATGTCACGGTGAATCACGCCCTTCTGATGGGCGTGCTGGATGGCATGACAGACCTGCACGAAGAGCCGCAGCCGTTGCTCTGTCGCGAGCGACTGCTGGTCGCAGTAGTCGGTGATCCGGGTGCCACGGATCAATTCCATCACAAAGTAGGGACGGCCTGACTCGGTTTGCCCGGCATCGAGCACCTTCGCGATGCCCGGATGATCCATCAGGGCCAGTGCCTGGCGCTCGGCTTCGAACCGCGCGATCACCTCCCGGGTATCCATGCCCGGCTTGATGATCTTCAATGCCACCTGGCGTCGGATCGGCTCGTCTTGCTCGGCGAGGTACACCACCCCGCATCCGCCTTCTCCGATCCTCTCAATCAACCGATAACGCCCGACCCGGGTGTGCGCCTCGATCGGCCTCGCGGCGCCGACGCTGAAGCCGGTGTTCGGGTTGGGGGCCTCCAGAAAGTCGGCCATTCTTCCCTGCGCACTCAGCAAGTCTTCGATGCGCCCGCGGAGCGCTGTATCCGTTCCGCACACCTTGGCCAGGAAACCGGCGCGCTCACCCGGCGGCAGTTGCAGGACCTCGGCAAAAATTTCGATCTCACGTGCGCGCGCGTCCTGCATAGCCAGTCACCTGCGTTCGAGTTCCCGAAACAGCCAGGTGCGGGCGAACATCCAGTCGTTCTTGGCCGTGGAGAGCGAAACGCCCAGCAGTTCCGCCGTTTCCTCGAGGGTCAGCCCCGCAAAGTAGCGGAGTTTCACGAGTTCAGCCTGGCGGGGATAGAGCTGCGCCATGGCGTCCAGCGACTCGTGGACCGCGATCATCTGTTCGTCGGGCTGTGTGGCAACGATTCCCTCGACGTCGAGTTCGGCCGTCTCGTGTCCACCCCCATGCCGTTGCGCCATCCGCCGCCGGGCCCGGTCGATCAGGATGCGCCGCATGGCTTCGGCCGCCGCAGCGAAGAAGTGAGCCCGATTGGCAAAGCGCGGGTTGCGCGAAGCGATCAGCCGCAGCCAGGCTTCATGCACCAGCGCCGTGGGTTGCAGGGTCTGGGGGGCCCGTTCCCGCGCCATGCGATTGGAAGCCAAGGCCCGCAGTTCCTGATACACGACGACAAGGAATCGCTCCGCCGCCTCCGGCTCTCCGTTCCCGACCGCCGCGAGCATGAGGGTGGCATCATTCATGCAAGCGATGGCGTCGCCGGGGAGCCCTGAGGCTCCGTCCGGTACTGCGGTGGAATGGCCGTGGCGTGCCCATGTCCTGGAAGACGCGGCTGACGGTGTGGGAATGTGGAGTGGCGAAAAAGGACCGGCGCGGTTCATCGCCTGCCCTGCCAATGGTTCATAGCGAGATTCGCCGGTGAAACGGCCAACGCCAGCGGAAATTTCTGATGAACACTCCGGTTTGCAATAACCAACTCATCTCTCCCCTACGCAACCGAGCTAGGCTGAACACGATGCACGGATCGTGCTGTACGGAAACGGCTCGCTCCTCCCCTCCGCCGGTGACTCTCCTCTGTCCGCGCATCGGCGGCAGACGGCCTAGGCAAGAGTCGTGACCGGACGACTTCGCATTGCTCGTAGCCCGCACGCCTGAGCAGGTCCGATTCTACGCGAAGGGATTGAGCACGTTCACGCCTGATTTTTCAAAATCGGCGGTGTTTCGGGTGACCAGGATCACACCATGACGATGAGCCGTGGCCGCGATCTGGCTGTCCAGCGAGGGACCCGGGTTCCGCGCTCGCGGGCTCGATTCGCTTCCTCCAGCCTTCGCTGGCCGAGGACGAAGACATCAACTTGACGTCTTGCGATTGATCCACGATTTAAATCGGAGCCGGTGCTTGTCGTCAAACTTCAGTAACAAACTCGCATCGCACCGGCACTGGGAAACGCTCACTGATGCCCACCGGCACCTTGATCCCGGAGCCGCGCGCGCTGCTGCGCGTCACGCCTTGCCCAGACCTCCCTAACCCGCGAAAGCCACTGTTTGAAGCCTCTTGGCGGAGGCGGGAGGGTATTGAGCGGGATAGCAGGCTATACTCTCGACCTCAAGTTCTGCCAGAAGTAGGTGATGCTGCCACGAATATCGCATACTATCTAGCAAAGTCGCCTCGACCGAGAAACGACAGGGGAACTTCACCATGCTTAAAGCATTTAAACCCAGTGAATTGAAATCATTCGACGCTCGGAAGTGAATTGGGTTGACAAAACATACGTAACCTGTCGTGGTATTGTCGTGAGTTTCAAACTTGTCATCCAGGCCTCAGGCCTAAACATCGCAGCCAATCTTAAAGGATGAGGCTTTGGTTGCTGTTCTACAACTTATTCAGGAAAAACGAGATGATTCCAGTCTCGGCGGCCCTGGCTTCATCGTCGCCGACCCTGAGTTCATCGTCCATCGAGACCGGAAGCACTGACGGGTGCCGACAGCGAGGAAGGAATAAAGGCGATCCTGAAATCCCGAGGCGGAGCCGAACTGCTCAATCAGCTCAAATGGATAGCTTCCCCGAGAAGATCCTTGCTCTTGAGCCTGGCATGAAGCCCGTGACGGCACTCACGCCTTGGCGCAGTGCCGACATGGACGACACCTTCAAGCTGGCCAAGGAGAGCCCGCCGTCGAATTTCCCCGCGACATCAAGAATGCCATCAAGTCAGGATGGATACACAACGAAACCCCCCGCACCTACGCAAAGTCGTCACCCGCACCGGATGGAACAAGATTGGGCAGGCTTCGCGAGGTGACCACAATGAGTCCACGTGGGGTTGGGCCAAAGTCAGGTATCGCGTTCTGCCTCTGCCGCGTGCAACGGGAGGGGAAGAAACTTCTCACCGCCGAGCAACTGCCGAGGGAACGACGCATTGCTACGCCCACACCCGGACGTCGCGGACCTTGCGCTTCGAACCGTGCGGGGATGGGATGGAACTACGCCTCAGCGGCTTCGCATTGACCGGCAGGGCTGGTTGCGGGCGATATTCTGGACCCATGAAGCCAGCAAAACTATCTACATCGTCGATTTGTTCTGGAAGAAACACCAACCTGGTGAGATGCTGCCGACCTGCTCCGCATCAATCACCGTATCGTCAGTTAAAGGTCCAGCTATCCGCGGCGAAGTCATTCCCGGAAATCAGGCCAGTAGTTCGGCCACGTCCACCCCGGAAAGCTTCCTGGCAAGTTTCTGCAAGGTCTTTGCTGGGGGTAATGGTCGCCGATTCGCATTAATCGCGGCGACATAGCTTCGGCGCAGCTCCGGCTCTTTTGCGACGTGGATTGGGTTTGCAGCCCTGCCTTGGCCCGAAGCGAGAAATACTTTTTTGAAACGCCTCGCGGCGGCTCTCCAACTTGCGTTTCGCTTTCTTGAAATCCGCGTTACTGGCCTCCAGTTTTGCTTCCCATTTTTCCACGTCGGCCGGAGCGTCTGAGCTTGCCTGTTCGCACTGATTTCTTCCAATGTCCGCAAGATGTTGGCTTCCTCGGATCGGATTCGCGCTCGTAGGCGAAGCACAACTCTACGAGTGGAGCGATCCGCGCTTTTCGTCATCGTGCAGATTGGGCCGGCGACAAGACTTTCGTCGATCCGTCCCAACGCCGCACGCAATTGCGACGGAGTCCGTATCTTTGGCCTCCAACTTTTGTTCGGCGATGATTTCTAAAACCCCATACCAGATAATTTGGCGCAATTTAGGAGCAATTTCTGCTACTCTTCATTTCACACCCGACAGATATTCCGACTTTTTCAAACAACTGGTCGTGATTTCAGCAGCACTCTTCTGACATTTTTCCGACAATCACCCGCTTGGTATGATCCGCGCAGATAGGTAACAGACGATCCGACTGATGGGTTAGCACCCCAAGCGTTAAATCATGCCCCAAGTGACCCAAATGGATGAAAAAGTTCTTATCAGGAGCTTGGCGCAGACGGACTTGATTACGATCAGCAGTCTGTGTGAGCAGTGCGCCTTCTTCCTGGTGAGCCACGGAACTCGCTTTGGCACCACCCGAGTTGCGGGCGTGACGCATCCTGCCGAGGAGCGCTGTCCCACAGCATCGACTTTGTGTGGGACAATTTGGCTTTGTCCCTGCATGGCAGAGGGCATCAACGCTTCGTGCCTCCGGCGAGCTGCAGCGCTTCGCGGCAATCCCGGTCTGCAGGCGATGGTCTCTATGCGTCGGCCAGCGAGTACATCCGGGATCTGGTTCGACGGGTGGACATGAACGGACGAGGAATCCAGCTGGCGTTGGTTGCGGGAAGAATTGAAAGCCGGTGCCACCGCCGATGAGAGCGAGTTTGTCCCCTCTGACGCCTCCGAGATAGTAAAGGAAGCCAAAAGCTCAACGCAAAGCGCGTGGCCGCTAGCCTCTTCAAGGCCCCGGGCGCAAGCCGGACGAGGTTTGGGCCTACTCCGAAACCAGCCGGGTGTGGCCGCCCAGGCGGACAAGTACGTGCGCGGCTTGGTGACCGCAATTGAGCGTGTCCAGGACGAGCCCGCTCGCTGGCGACCCCTGAGGGACCAGGCGTTGCCGGGCCTCTTCTATTTTCGCCACGAGCATCATTTCGTGTTCTTTCGGCGGCTCTCGAAGGGGCAGTTCGGCGTCATCTCCGTGCTGCATGAGAGCATGAATCTGCCGGCTCGGTTGCGTGAAGATCTGGCCGTGGACTGAGGAGCGTGGCGATTGGGCGCCAGGGTTGAAAACGGCCGGCGACGTCGGAGTCGTCCTGCAATGACCAAGCCATTTCGTCCCGCGTACCGCAGCGGTGATCGCGGGCAGGATTAGAACGTGATCACCTGGTAGCCTTCGCGCTGGAGGGCGAGCACGCTGGGCAGTCCGGTGGTGCCGGGCACGGCGTTGGTGGTGATGCGGGCGAGTCCCTGATCGTCCGCGCCGAAGACATCGGCGCAGCCGCACGAGACGCCGGCAACGGTGTCAAGCACCTGCTTGTAGAGGGCGTGGGCGGGATGGCCCGCCTTGTTGAGCACCGCGGGCCAGCGGGTGCCGGCGCCGGCAAACAGCACCTGCACGGTCGCGCCGGCTTGCTTGAACTCGTGGGCGACGGCGAGGGCATTGAAGACGCGACCGAGGGCTTCTTCGGTGCCGGCGTTGGGATCGGAGAGGACGATGAGTGCGGTTTTCATGAGGGCAGCAGACTTCTTTCTTGTTTGGGTTGGAGATAAGGCCGAGGTATCCGGCCTAAAGTGACGGCGCTCAGGCGCGTGGCGCGTCGTGGCCGAACCAGTAGAGCGGGTAGCGGCCGGGGCGGGTGATACGGTGAAACAGCAGGGCGACCAGGACCACTCCGAGCGCGCCCAGCAGGGTGGGCGCGAGCAGGAATCCCCAGTCGGGCTGCGTGAGGAAAACGATCACCGGGTTTGAGCCCGCCGGCGCGTGGAACGTACGCGTGGCGAACATCGCGAAGACGGCGGCCCCAAGCGCGAGACCCAGGGCCCAGGTGTGAGGCCCGAAGGTCTTGAGCAGCACGAGTCCGACAAGTGAGCTGAGCACGTGGCCCGCGATCACATTGCGCGGCTGGGAGAACGGCGCCTCGGGCAGCCCAAAGAGAAAGACGCAGCTTGCTCCCAACGAGCCGAGGAGCAACGGCTGGCGCGTCGCGTGCGCCAGCACGCCGACGAAGGCGATGGCGACCGCGGCGCCGAGGCTCGCCAGAGCGATCTGGCGCGTCGGCAGGCGGGGCGGCAGCGGGGCGCGCTGACCGCGGAACTCCTCGAGGACCCGGATCATGACCGCTTGGCGGCAAGCGCAGTCTCGAGTTCAGCGATGCGCTGCCGGAGTGGCGCGGCGGCGCGCTCGACCTCCTCGGCGGTGAAGCGGGGCGTAATGTACTTCGGGCAGTTCCAGTCGAAACCCGTGATACGGATACGAAACAGTCGCTCGATCAGCCTCACCGATATGCCGTCCGGCGCGAGCTCGGCGGCAAGCGCGGGATCCTCCTTCGCAGGGATCACCGTCGCGTGGCCGAGGAGCTTCAGGCGCTCCCGGCGCGCGTAGTCCATCAGGAAGAGCGCGACGCGGTCGTTGGTCGCGACATTGCCGGTGGTGAGGAGCTGGCGGTTGCCGGAAAGATCGGCGAAACCCAGCGTGTGCGGATCCAACACCTTCAGAAAGCCGCGCGGGCCTCCGCGATGCTGGATGTAGGGCCAGCCGTCGGAGTTGACGGACGCCAGATAAAAGCTGTCGCGGCGCTGGATGAAGACCTCCTCCTGCGCTCCCAACTCGTCCGGACCAGGCGCGGGCGGGATCTTCTGGGACCGGCCATACGCCGCCTCCTGGGCGCGCAGGACATCGGGGGTGAACGTGGTGCTGAGGAAGTGGTGGGCCATGGCGATGCAGGGACTAGACAGACCTGTCTATCTGATCGCAAGCACAAAATAGACTGACCTGTCTATTCTCTTGCGGCCGCCCGGCGCGGGTGCAGACTGGGACCATGCTGGAACCGGAAGTATCGTCCCCCAAACGGGAGCATCTGATGGCCACCGCGTGGCGGCTGTTCTACCGGGACGGCTTCCGTTCGGTGGGCATCGACACGATCCTCGCCGAGGCGGGTGTGGCGAAGATGACGCTCTACAATCACTTTGCCTCCAAAGAAGAGCTGATCGTGGCGCTGCTGGAGAAACGGGACCGGGAACTCCGCGCGTCGATCGTCGCGACGGTCGAGGCGGCGGGCAAGTCCCCGGCGAAGCGCCTGCTGGCGGTGTTTGATTGGCTGGAGTCCTGGTTCGGCAGCGCGGACTTCAATGGATGCATCTTCATCCGCGCGCTGAGCGAGTATCCCGAGGCCACGCATGCGATCCATCGCACCGCGTGGAACCACAAAGTGGCAGTGAAGCAGATGCTCTCCCAGCTCTGCGAGGCAGCCGGGGCCAGGAACCCGGCGGCACTGGCGGAGACGCTGAGTCTGTTGATCGACGGCGCCATCGTCGCCGCGCACGGCACACGCGAGACCGGCTCGGCGCGGTCAGCACGGGCAACCGCGGCCGCGCTGCTCAAGCTCGCGACGGGCTGAGGGTGGCTGCCGGGGCCCGCTCACCAAGGCTTTGCCGGGCATCTTTGCTTTTCGCCACGAGCGTCACTTCGTGATCTTTCGAAGGCTCTCGAAGGGGCGGATCGGCGTCCTCACCGGGCTGCAGGAGTGAATAACTGTCTAGAAACGACCGAGAGACTGTGCCCACATGGAATAAATCGCTGGGTGCGGGTTCTCACCTACGAATGAAAACAAGGATGCGCGTCGGGTTGCTCTCGTGCTGGGGTGTCCTCGTGGCCGGGTGGCCGGATGGGGTGAGGGCGGGTGAAGCGTCGGCAGCGCCGATCGAGATCGGGCGGGTGTCCTGGGTGCGTGACTTGGACGACGGTCTGTCGCGCGCGAAGGCGACGGGCAAACCGGTCTTTCTCCTTTTCCAGGAAGTGCCGGGCTGCTCGGGTTGCCAGCAATTCGGCCGCGAGGTACTGGCGGATCCGAGGATGGTCACCGCAATCGAGGCCCATTTTGTGCCCGTCTTCATTCCCAACAATCAGCCGGGCAAAGCGGCGGCCGTGCTCAAGCGCTACGGTGAACCGGCGTGGAACTTCCAGGTGGTGCGTTTCCTCTCGGCGGACGGTAAGGATCTGATCCCGCGCGAGGACAAAGTCTGGACGGTGCCTGCTCTCGCCCGACGGATGATGAGCAGCCTGGAGAAGGCCGGGCTGCCTGCCTCGGAGGCGTTGCAGCTCATGGCCGGACGGCGGACAGCCGCGCCTTCACCCCGGCAGAAAATAGCCTTTGCCCAGGCCTGTTTCTGGATCGGGGAAATGCAGCTGGGACAAATCGACGGGGTCGAGCGCACCGAGGCCGGCTTTTTCGAGGGCCGCGAAGTCACCCTGGTGGAGTTTGACCCGCAACGGGTCTCCCTGCCCGATCTGGTCAGGGCGGCGCAGGCCCGCGAGTGTGCGGATCGAATCTACGCAGCGACGCCAACTGACAAATCGTCCGCCGAAGCGGTCGCCGCTGGGCGTCGGGTGGGACTCTTGAATAAGAGCTATCGCGCCGCTCCGGCCTCAGACCAAAAGAAGCAGCTCCAAGGAACGACGGCCGAGGGCTGGTCCCTGACCCCGGAGCAGGCGACCAAAGTGAATGCGTTTATCCGCACCGATCCGGACCGGGCGGCGCGCTACCTGACGGATCCGCAGCGTTCACGGAGCAGCCCTGAAGCGTCCCCTCCGTAACTTCGGCGTTCCGACATCCCCACTTCCCGTCGCCGAGGTCGCAATCCTCGGGGCGTCCGTTCCCGTTCATTTCTTGAACACCTTGCTGCACCTGCGCTGGTAGAGACCGAACAGGATCGCCTGCGAAATCTAGGGTTCGAGCTTTCTGCTGTTCTTTGCCTCACCCGTTTCCCACACGCTTACCTGGAGAGACAATTCTAGGAAACTTGGGACCGCTCCCGGCAACCGGAAAGGCAGGAGTCACGCGCGCGGGCTGCCGGTGGACTCCACGGAATCTCCTGCGATTCTCCGGTTTCGGTCACACCCAAAATAGTCAGGCGCTCCGCACAGCGTTCGATCGTCTTCTTCCCGGATAGGTCGACGACAAATCCAT
Organism: Opitutaceae bacterium; assembly: GCA_046346755.1. Classification (GTDB taxonomy): domain Bacteria; phylum Verrucomicrobiota; class Verrucomicrobiia; order Opitutales; family Opitutaceae; genus UBA6669. The sequence goes on from JAXMHM010000019.1 coordinate 122,913, forward strand.
AGGCGTCTCCTCCGCGATCCGAAAACGCCGCGGCCACATCCCGGCGCGCCAGCCGAGGGCTCGCGACCGTCTCTGCGGAAAGTCCGATCTGAACGCGAACACCGTGCGAAGGCTGGCACAACCTGCTGTCCCGAATCCAGCCGCGCACGCCCAACCCATGTTCCGTCGCGACAAATTCGTCGATCCAGCCTTGAAGGCAATCGGCAGTCGCGTCGGCGTCACTCGCCAACCCAAGCGCCCGCATATCACCCTCGCCCGTCCGCCCCATCTCGGCCTGGATTGGTGGGACAGTCTAATCGGCAAAAATATCGGCAATTTGTATGGCATTCCACCTCGAAATTTGCACTTAACTACTTGTAATAAACAGTATAACTATTCTATTTGATCGGTAAAAACTTCGGCAAAAATGCTCACCAAAACGGCGATTGAGCCCGTCATTCCCACCCAGAAGCTCCGGCCTCTGGAGGACTTGGCGTGTACAATCGTCGAACGAGCTGCCCGCCTTTCAATCAGGCTGAGGGAGCCGTTGCGCGCTCAGGTGGCTGAGCTGACCCGGTGGATGCACTGCTACTACTCGAACCTGATCGAGGGCCAGCAGACACGGGTGCGGGACATCGAAGCCGCACTCAAAAGGGACTTCTCGGCCGATCCGAAAACGCGCGATCTGCAGCAGCTCTCCCTGGCCCACCTGGAGGTGCAACGGTGGGCGGCGGCGCAGCCCACTTCGCCGTTCGCTCCCACCTTCATTTGCGACCTGCACCGGCACTTTTACACACAGCTCCCGGAAGCGATGCGGGTGGCAACGACGGCGAAGGGCGAAAAAACACCGCTCGCGGCCGGTCAGCTCCGGGACCGCGACGTGGAAGTCGGCACCCACATTGGTCCGCCGCACGAGCTTGTCCCGGGATTGCTCAGCCATTTTCAGTGGCGCTACGAGTCGGCGGACTTCTCGCGTGTCCATCGGACCATCGCGATCGGCGCCAGCCACCACCGCCTCGCGTGGATTCACCCCTTCCGCGACGGCAATGGACGCGTGGTCCGGCTGTTCTCGGACGCCGTGATCCGACAACTCGGCATCGACGGCGGCGGGCTGTGGTCGTTGTCGCGCGGCCTCGCGCGGAACCGCGCTGAGTACTATCAGCGTCTGTCCAACGCCGACCAAGGGCGCAGCACGACCAGCGCGGACGATGGCCGCGGACACCTCAGCGAGCGCGCGCTCTGGGATTTCTGCGAGTTCATCCTGAATGTGATGGCCGACCAACTGGCGTTCATGGAGCAGGTGCTTGATCTCGACGGACTCGAGCGGCGCATTGAGCACTATGTCCACGTGGTGGATACCCAGGTCGCTCCCAAGGCCGACCGCGTATTTCCACTCCTGCGCGAAGCACTGCTTCGTGGCGAATTTCCCCGCGGCGAAGCCGCGCGCATCGTGGGCGCCGGTGACCGCACCGGCCGCACCGTGCTGGCACTCGCCATCGAGGCGGGACTTCTGGTGTCAACGACGCCCAAGTCCCCGGTGCGTTTGGGCCTGCCGGCAAAGGTCCACGAGACCTATTTTCCACATCTCTTTCCGTCCAACCAAGTGACCGGTAGCGCGGGCTAGGCCCCTCACCCTGACGATCCCAAGGGCGGTGGGGTTGAATTCACTCATCTCCCGATACGAAGGAACCCAAGCGCCGCGCGTGAACCGCGAATCCCGCAGCCGCGCGTGGTCGTCAAGTTAACGAGCGAATCGCAAGCTGCCCCTCAACAAGCAGAAAGGATCCTCTCGGAGGCGGGGGCGCTGACCGATCGGGACTAGCCTCGGAGAAGGATGGTAGACCCTTGGTTCAACCAACGTAGGCAGAAATGCGTTCGAAAGAGGGCGTCGCGCCACCGATCGCAGAAAGGCCCTCCCCCATGGCGCTCAGCCAAGGTCAACGCCCATGGGTCCCCGACCCCACCTCCAACTGAAACACAGGAGACTTCGACGATCGATCCGCTCGTGGGTCCTGTCCGCCCGGCCGGCTCCAGGCTTGACTTGGAAATAATTCGTGTCACTGTTAGTGACATGAATAAGCCGGCCACGCGTTCCTACCACAGTCCGCTCCGGGCCGCCCAGGCCCGCGAGACGCAGGAGAAGATCCTGCAGGGCGTGGCCACCTGGATGGAAAGCCGCCCGCAAGAGGAGTTCACGCTCGCGGGCATCGCGAAGCTGGCCGGTATCGAGCGTCGCACCGTCTTCCGGCACTTTCCCACCAAGGAGGCCCTGCTCGCGTCGTTTTGGGTGTGGATCAACCACAAGGTCACTGCGAAAACCCTGCCCGCCTCGTTGAGTGAGCTTCTGGCAGCACCGCAGGACACGTTTGCCCGGTTCGATGCGGAGGAGGGATTGATTCGCGCCAGCCTGCACACCCAGGCTGGGCGCGACATGCGTCTCGCGAGCGTCCCGGCGCGGCAGCTGGCCTTTCGCGAGGCGCTCGGCGAGGTCACCCGCACGGCGCCTCCCGCCGAGCGTCGAAACCTGGAGTGTATCGCCCACGCCCTCTACAGCGCGGCGGCCTGGGAAACCATGCGCGACTACGCCGGCGTCAGCGGCGCCGAGGCCGGCAACGCGGTCTCCTGGGCCCTGACCATTCTGGCCAACGCAGTGCGCGAGGGTGCCGGCGGCGCCAGCGGACGAACCCGCGCATCCACCAGGGCCCTACCCATTTCGGAGGAAACTTAACATGTCATCTGTCACTGTCACCACTCCCGCCCAGGCCGAATCTGTCTGGGTGGTCCGCGATCGCATCACGTTTCTGGGCGAAGTGCCTGGCACCGCCCTTTCCCTGCTCGAAGTCGAGGTCCCGCCCGGATCCGGCACCCCTCCCCACACCCACGCTTCACCCGAGGTCTTCCGCGTGCTCAGCGGCGAAGTGACGTTTGGGATCTTTGCCTCCATGCCTCCGCGCGAGGTGGTGGCCAGCGCCGGCACGGTCGTCACCATCCCACCCCACGCACCCCACAACTATCGGAACACCGGGAACCAGGTGGCCGCGATGTCCGTGGTGCTGGACCGCTCCATGGTGGAGTTCTTCCACGATCTCGGCCGTCGGCAGGCGCCTCCCGGCGGGCCTCCCTCGGACGAAGAGATTGCCGAGGTGATGGCCGCCTGCGCCCGACATCAAATCAGGATCCTGGCTGGCCCGCCCCGGTGAGCGGGATTCGGGCCCGACCTCTGCGACGTTCTCCCCCACGCACTCCCCGCATGCAAACCACCGACCTTCGTTTCTCCCGGTTCGATGTGACGCTCACTCGCTGGATGGCGCGCCATGGCGTGGCATTCCTCCGTCTCAGCATGGGTGTCGTGTTCCTCTGGTTCGGCGGCCTCAAGTTCTTTCCCGGCCTGAGCCCGGCCGAAGACCTCGCGGGCCGGACCATCACGTTGATGACGTTCGGGATCGTGCCAGCGTCGGTGTCCCTTCCCCTGCTGGCGCTGTGGGAGGTCACGATCGGGATTGGCTTCCTGGCCGGCCGCTGCCTTCGGGTGACGGTCCTGTTAATGGCCGGGCAGATGCTCGGCACGGTGACCCCGTTGTTTTTCTTTCCGCACGAGACCTTCAGCGCCTTTCCCTTCGCGCCCACGCTGGAGGGGCAGTACATTATCAAGAACATCGTTCTACTCAGTGCCGGCCTTGTCCTGGGTGCCGTAGTCCGTGGAGGCCGGCTGGTCGCGGATCCGGAGTCCGCTGTTCCCACCCGGACGGCGAAGGACCACGCCTAGCCTCGGCTGGGGGAAACGGGCTTGATCATACGAACCAACTGCTTAACCCAGAATTCCGTTCCTCTCGCGGGCCGAACTGGGACCGCATCCCTCCATGTTCATCGGACATTATGCGGTCGCTCTGGCCGCCAAACGCGCCGCGCCGAAAGCCTCGCTGGGCGTGTTGTTCGCCGCCACTCAGCTCCCCGACCTGGTCTGGCCGGTCTGCGTGCTGACCGGGTTGGAGCACGTTGCCATTGCCCCCGGGATCACCGCCTTCAATCCCCTCGATTTCACCTCCTACCCGTGGTCGCACAGCCTCCTCATGGTAATCGCCTGGGGGCTCGCGGCGGGTCTAGGGTACTTCGCGTGGAACCGGGATCGCGCCGGTGCCCTGGCGGTGACCCTGCTGGTGGTGAGCCACTGGGTGCTCGACTGGATCACGCACCGTGCCGACCTGCCACTGTGGCCGGGAGACCGTGCGCGAGTGGGGCTTGGTCTCTGGCATTCCGTCACCGGCACCTTGGTGATCGAATGCAGTCTTTACCTCGCCGGCACCGTGCTCTACCTGCGCGGCACCCGGCCACTCGATTCCGTCGGCCGCCGAGCGCTTCCCGCCCTCCTGCTGGTCCTCGCGGGTTTCTATGTCGCCGACCGCTTTGGCACGCCGCCTCCCAATTCGACCTTTCTGGGCTGGTTTGCCCTCATCGGCGGTCTGATCCCCGTGATCTGGGCCGCCTGGGGCGACCGCCATCGCACGGTCCAGCCGCCCGCCCGCTGAACCTCAAACCGCTAGGGAGACAAATCCGGGCTCCGGTAATGGCAGTTCGGATGCGGCAAGTCTCTTGAGTCCGGACCGGCGAACGCGCGGTTCTCCTTAGGATGACTTTAACCCAGTGGTACGGACGATCAGTGGTTTGAACGGAAATTCATATCGTGCTGATTCCTTCACGCCCCGGGATTTAGCTTACAACATCCGCTCTATATCGAAAACAACATCGGCCAAACGCTCGGCACAAGGGCGATGGACTTGCCACTCCCAACCGGCTCCGGACTCGAGAGGAGCAGAGCCAAAACCCTTTTGCATTCGTGCGTCCTGGGAGATCGACTCTGCAAGAATGGGTGACCTGATTTCTTTGGGTCCAATGCCCGCCACACACCAATCCTCCGCCACCGGGGTCGTAAGATTTCAACCACGGCTTCGTCTTCCTGAGTACAACCCATGCACTCGCTCGAACTCAAAGTTCCACCGCTCGTGGTCCTGGTCGTCGTAGCGGCGACCCTGTGGCTCGTCGCAAAGGCCGTACCCCAAGCGGATTTTCAGCTGCCCGCCCGCCCGGCCGTCGCACTCATCCTGGCCACGGTCGGCGTCGGCACCGCCGTCGCGGGGGTCGTCTCGTTTCGACGCGCGAAGACCACTGTCAATCCGCTGAAGCCCGACGCGGCGTCCTCACTCGTGACATCCGGGATCTACCGCCTAACGCGCAATCCCATGTATCTCGGCATGCTGATACTCTTGGCCGGATGGGCGGCATTATGGTCCAATACCTTCGGCTTTTTGGTCGTCCCCTCCTTCGTTCTGTATATGAACCGGTTTCAAATCCTCCCCGAAGAAAGAGCACTGACCACCTTGTTCGCCTCGGAGTTTGCCACCTACTGCGCCCGGGTGCGCCGCTGGTTGTGATCGTCCGGGAGCCCCAACTGCAATTTCCGCATCAAGACCCTTAATCCCCCATCACCGTGGCCCTCCTCATCGGCTTCAGTCTGGCGTTAGCCGTCGCCCTTTACGCCAACCTCCTTGGACTCGACCGCGAGCGCGCGTTTTATTCAACGGTGCTGACCGTCGTCGGTTCGCTGTACGGATTGTTTGCCGTCATGGGCGGTTCCACCCAGGCGCTGCTCCTCGAATCCATCTTCATTGCCGGGTTCGTGCTGCTCTCGGCCCTCGGGTTCAAATTCAGCCCTTGGTTGCTGGTCGCGGGTTTATTTGCGCATGGCGTCTTCGACTTCTTCCACGGCCACGTCATCTCCAATCCGGGCGTTCCTGCCTGGTGGCCGGACTTCTGCATGAGTTATGACATCACCGCGGCTGCCTTTCTGGCCTGGCTGCTATGGCGCCGCGGTTCGCCGAAGCAAACGACCTGATCCGGTGGCACCCAAGGACACACACCGGCGGCTCGGTCGGTGTATCCAGCTAGAACACGGGTTCCCCTACGCCCTCGTGGATCTCGCCTCGAGCGGCACCAGCCGGGGTGAGGTCCTCCATCGCTTTCTTCGGAGTGGGCTCCGCGCTCAATCCGCGCGCAGGGCGGTCATGGGATCGGCCTTGGCCGCCCGCCAGGCCGGGAGCCAGCAGGCCAGGAGGGTGACGGCGGCGAGGATCAGCGTCGCACCCAGGAACACCGGCGGGTCGCCGGCGTTCACCGTGGTCAGACGGTTCGCCAGCAACCGCGCCCCGGCAATCGCCAGCAGCAGACCGACTCCGAGGCCGACACCCACCCACCGAACCCCGCCGCCGACGACGAGACGCAGGATGTCGCGGCGGGTGGCCCCGAGCGCGAGGCGAATGGACATCTCGCGCTGGCGGTTGGCCACGGCGTACGACATGACGCCGTAGAGTCCGATGCTCGCCAGCAGCAGGGCCGCCGCGGCAAAGGCGCCGATGAGGTTCAAGATCAGCTTCTGGGGTCCGAGCGACTCCTCCATCGCCTGCTCCAGGGTCCGGAGCTGGTCGAGCGGCAGCCCGGCATCCAGCCGGTGAACCGCGGCCGACACGGCGCTGGCCGCGGCCCAGGGATCGCCGTGGGTGCGCACCATGAAGGCGGATCCCCAGGGGAAATGGGCCTGCGCCGCATAAAAAGTGGGTCGCGGGGGCGTGGGCAGGCCATCGACCCGCATGTCCGCCACCACTCCAATGATCTCCCACGCCTGATTGGCCACGCTCAGGCGTCGCCCGATCGGATCGGCGTCGCCAAACAGAACCTCGACCAACCGCTGATTGATGACGAGCACCCGGGGAGCATCAGGTCGGTTGTCCGCTGCGGTGAGGAAGCGACCGCGGACGAGATGCGCGCCGAGGGTTTCGAGGTATCCTGGAGAGGTATACTTGATCGCACCCACCCGTTCCTGCCGGGTCTCCGGCCGCTCCTCCAGGCTGTAGAAATACCCCTGTCCGCCCTGGCTGAAGGGAAGGTCGTCGGTGGTGGCAACCGCACTCACGCCCGGCAGGGCCCGGATCTCTTCCGTGACCCGATCCAGAAAGGCCAGACGCTTCTCCGCGTTCCCATACTTGCCGCCATAGGGCAACGTGAGGCCGAACATCAGGACGTTTCGCGGATTGATGCCAGGATCGGCGGTGACGGCGCGCACGAGGCTGCGCACCAGCAGACCGGTGCCCACCAGCAGGAGCACGGTGAGCGCCACTTCTGCGACCACCAGCGATGACTGGCTGCGGGTGACCCGGGTGTCGGTGGCACCCCGGCTACCACTGGCGAGCGCCGGGTTGAGGTCGGGCCGCCGGACACGCAGGGCCGGAAAGATGCCAAACAGCAGTCCCGTGCCGCAACTCGCCAGCAGCGAGAAACCGAGCACCCGCAGATCGACCTGCGGGGTCATGGTCGCAGGCAGAAAACGCGAGCCCAGCGTGCCGAGAAAATGAACGCTGACCACGGCCAGCAAAACGCCACCCGCTCCCCCGAGCAGTGACAGCAGCAGGCTTTCCGTGACCACCTGCCGCACTAGCCGGGAACCCGACGCGCCGAGCGCCGCGCGCACCGCGATCTCCCGCTGGCGGGTGCTGGCCCGCGCGAGCAGCAGGTTCGCCACGTTGGCGCAGGCAATCAACAGCACGAGCCCGACCGCGCCAAGCAGCAGCAACAACACCGGTTTGGATTCCTGCGCGAGCACGTCGTGCATCGGCTGCAGGGTCACCCCCCACGTCCGTTTGTGCGCCGGGTAGGTGGACTGCAGCCCCTGCTTGATCGAGTTGAGCTCGGCCTGGGCCTGGGCCAAAGAAACCCCGCGCGCCAGCCGGCCCAGCACGTGGGCGCGGTTGACCTCGTGACTGGTGCGATAGGAGCCCGGCCACAACGCGTAGGGCACGAAAATCGCCACGTTGGAGTGAAACCACGCGCGATCCGGCATCACTCCGACGATCTCGTGCGGCACGCCGTCGAGCTGCAGCATCTGCCCCAGAGCCGTCGGCGACGCGCCCAGCCGAACGCGCCAGAAACGCTCGGTGACGATGACCACGCTGTTACGGCCGCCAACCTGGTCGTCATCCGGCCTGAATCCCCGGCCCAGCAGGGGCGTCACCCCCAGCACGCGGTCAAACGCCGACGTGACGCTGAGCGCATTGATTTTCTCCGGTTCGCCCAAGCCCGTGAGATCGAGCGCGTCATAGGCATAGAGGAACAGGCTTTCGAACTTCGTCTGATGGTCGCGCCAATCAATGAACGCCGAGCCGGAGACCGAGTTCTTTTCTCCGCTCGGAAGTCGCTCAAAGACATTCACGAGGCGTTCCGACTCGGGATAAGGCTGGGGCCGCAGCAATACTGCGTCGATGGCACTGAAGATCGCCGTGTTCGCCCCGATGCCCAGGGCCAGGGTGAGGATGGCCACCGTGGTGAATCCCGGGGACTTCCGCAGTTGTCGCATCGCAAACCTCAGGTCCTTGGGCAGCTCGTCCGCCCATCTCCAGCCGCGCACCTCGCGGGCCTGTTCCTTCAAACTGGCCAGGTTGCCAAACCGACGTTGCGCCGCGTTCCGCGCCTCGTCCGGCGCCAAACCGTCGGCCAGATGTTCGGCCGTGCGTTGTTCGAGGTGAAAACGCATCTCCTCGGCCATGTCGGCCTCGGCTTGGGACCGGCGAAAGAGCCAGCGGAACTTGCGGAGCCAGTGCATGATCGGGAGGCCGCGGCGACCGGCTCAGGTAGCCTGCATGACCTCGGCCACAATCGCGGTCAGTCGATCCCATCGGACCTGTTCAGCCTCAAGCTGCTGGAGTCCGGAACGAGTCAGGCGGTAGTACTTGGCGCGCCGGTTGTTCTCGGTGGTTCTCCATTCGGCTTCGATCCAGCCCTTTTCCTCCATCCGGTAGAGCGCCGGGTAGAGGGAGCCCTCGTCCACCTGGAGCGCTCGTTTCGACAGCTGCTCGAGTTTGAGCGTGATGCCCCAGCCGTGAAGTTCGCCTCGGCTGAGGACGCGCAGCACCAACATGTCAAGGGTGCCCTGGAGGAGATCGGATTTTTGCGCCACATCGCTTACCTAGACGGTCTAAGGTAGAAAGCAAGCACTTTCCCTAGACCGTCCAAGGGAAGGTGACTTGTCCTGATCCAGAGCCTCGTTTCCATGCTCCAGGCTGCGATCGGCCAACCCGTCAGGCACGGGTCTACTCCTCCACCTATGACAGACGGCGAGCGGCGGCCTGCGTGGGATCGCCCGTTGCGCCAACACGGTCCGGCGATCTGGTTTTTTGCGCCTCGCACTGCCCGTCAGTTCCCACGCACTACGCGCGGAAGTGCCGTCGCAAGTCGTGCGCAATGGCCGGTGTTACGATTAGTTTCTTGTATCCCGTGCCGTGAGTAGCTTATAGCCAACCTCCCGTTTTCGAGGTCCAGGCTCGGGAACAATGCCTATGAATGACCATAAAATGCCCCGAAAATACGCGGGATTTCATGGGTTTTGGGCCTTTTTTGGGCGTTTTGGCCCATTTTGACGAAAAATTCGGAGATTGCACATTCGGGCCCGACTCATTTTGAACGCCACTCCGGTCTAGGACACTAACTCATTCCCTTCAACTCAACCCAGGCTCAAACTTGGACCTCAAACAGATCAAGCAAGTCATCGACCTGATGAAGCGTTCCGACCTTACGGCTTTCGAGCTGGAGGAGGAGGGCTTCAAAATTAAGATCAAGCGTGGCTCGGACGCGCTTCCGTTGGTCCATACCAGCCGTTCTCCTGGAGTTGCCTATCACGAGGTGCCGGTGGCCGAACCTGCCGCAGCTCCTCGCCCCGCGGTCGCCGCACCCAGCGCCGCGCCTGCTTCGGTGGCCGATGAAGTGGGAGTCGCCTACATCAAGTCTCCCATGGTCGGTACCTTCTACCGCGCCTCGTCTCCCGAGAGTAAGGCCTTTGTCGAAATCGGCACCAAAGTCAGCGAGACGTCCGTGGTCTGCATCATCGAAGCGATGAAGATCATGAACGAGATCCAGGCCGAGGCGAAGGGGACCATCCTCGAGTTCCTCGTCGAAAACGGCCAGCCGGTCGAATACGGCCAGCGGCTCTTCAAGATCAAACAGGACTAGCGCTCCACGTCCGCACGCCGCTGAGCCTCGGTTGATTCGCGCCTGCTGGCGCGCGAACCCCGGAGGCGTGGTCGCTCCATACACCGACACCTATGATTCAAAAGGTCCTCATCGCCAATCGCGGTGAAATCGCCCTGCGCATTGTTCGCGCCTGCCGTGAACTTGGAGTCAAAACCCTCGCGGTCTACTCCGAAGCAGATGTGCAATCGCTTCATGTTCAATTGGCTGACGAAGCAATTTGCATCGGGGGTCCCAAGAGCAGCGACAGCTACCTGCGCGCCGACCGGATCATCAGCGCGGCCGAAATCGCCGACGTCGACGCCATCCATCCGGGCTACGGTTTCCTCTCGGAAAACGCCAAGTTCGCGGAGCAGTGCGAGTCCTGTAATATCAAGTTCATCGGCCCCAAGTCGCGCAGCATCAAGATGATGGGCGACAAGGCCGTGGCCAAGGACACGGTGCGCAAGGCGGGGGTCCCGACGGTTCCGGGTTCAGATGGTCCGGTGGAGAGCGAAGGGGAGGCGGTCAAAGTGGCCCGCAAGATCGGCTATCCGGTCATCATCAAGGCCGTGGCCGGCGGCGGCGGGAGGGGCATGCGCATCGCCCACAACGACGTTTCCTTCGCCAAGGAATACCACGTGGCCCGCAATGAGGCGGAAAAGGCCTTCGGCAATGGCGCGGTCTACATCGAAAAGTACATCGAAAAGCCGCGTCACATCGAATTTCAGATCCTCGCCGACAGCCACGGCAAGATCCTGCACCTGGGCGAGCGCGATTGCTCAGTTCAGCGTCGGCACCAAAAGCTGATCGAGGAGTCCCCCTCCCCGTTTCTCACCCCGGGCCTGCGCAAGGCAATGGGCAAGGCCGCCATCAAGGCCGCCGCCGCCGCCGACTACGAGAATGCCGGCACCATCGAATTCCTCGTCGATGCCAAAGGAAACTTCTTCTTCATCGAGATGAATACCCGGATCCAAGTGGAGCATCCGGTGACCGAGGAATGCACGGGCATCGATTTGATCAAGCAGCAGATCCGGGTCGCGAATGGCGAGAAACTGGATTTCGACCAGGGGGACATCAAGTTCGCCAAACACGCGATCGAGTGCCGGATCAATGCCGAGGATCCGGCCCGCAATTTCATCCCCTCCCCCGGTACGATCGGTCTCTACTACGCCCCCGGCGGCCACGGGGTGCGCGTCGACAGCCACGTCTACAGCGGCTACTCGATCCCTCCCTACTACGATTCCATGATCGGCAAGCTGATCACCTACGGGCCTGACCGCAAAACGGCCTTGGAACGCATGTATCGGGCGTTGAGCGAGTACCTGATCCGGGGCATCAAGACCACGATCCCGCTGCACAAGGCCATCATGAGCGATCCGGTCTTCATCGAGGGCAAGGCCACCACCGCCTACATGGAGGAGTTCATGGCCCGTACCCCAACGGATCTGTTCACCTGAGCGGCGTTCGGGTCAGCGCGGGCGATTCCACAAGACTGCCCCACGAGCCTAAATACCGTGATTGAACCACGGATCCCGCGGCCGCGGGACGGATCAACACGGATACAAATGGGTTGAACCACAGTGGGCAGACGCCTTGCAGGTGAATGGCCGTTAGGATCCCGAATCCGCCCCGTGAGGGCGGGATCCATGTTCATCCGCCTCCATCCGTGGTTCAGCCCTGATGCATTCCGTGGCGTGGGTGGCTCCACCGGACCCGCTTTATCCCGGAAATTGGCTTGGTCGCTGCTTTTTACCTGCGGTTCCTTGCAACCAATGCCGAAAACAGACACACTAAGACGTCATGCAAGCCAGCGCTGATTTTGTCCCACCCACCCGAATCGACGACCAGCCGGAACTCGGGGAAATCAAGATCAACCACACGGTGGTTGCCAGCATCGTCCGCCTTGCGGCCCTGCAAATCAAAGGCGTCGCCGCCGTGGGCGGGGGTTTGGTGGACGGGATCAGCGAGTTGTTTTCCAAACGGGAATCCGACGCCCGGGGCGTCAAGGTGGTGGAGGACGAAACCGACGCCTACGCGATCGAGCTTCGCATTGCCGTCATTTACGGTTCCGAGATCGGCCGCACCGCGTACGACGTGCAGATGGCGGTCCGGCGCCAGGTCATCGCCATGACCGGCAAGAACGTCAACCGGGTCGATGTCATCATCGAAGGGGTGCGTCTGCCGTCCGAGGTCAACCGGCCCGAACAAGCGGACGAAGCCTGGCCCGACGCCCCCGCCACGGACTGACCCCGCCGGAAGCGTCCCCGGCCTTCCGATAGCCCAGGTCGAGCATTCCCTCCAATCCGTTGGAGGTGGCCTCGTCCCGCGACTGCGGGACCGGCCGGTCCCGCCTCCGTTTCCCGATTTCTTCACGCGCCGCCCATTCCCGCGGGGTCGGCGACCCCACCTCCAACTGAGGCCGACGCAAAGCCGGGGGCTGGCCGACCGGGATCAGTAATCGTGCGTTGCACCGCCCGAACTTTCATTGCACGGTCGCTCCGTGGCTTGGTTTGAATCGATCACCTTCACCTCCCTGCAGTTCGTGGCCCTTTGGGGTCTGATCGGACTCGCGGTGGTCCTCATCGTGCTGCGGGAGTCCTCGACCCTGGTCCTCGCCCGCGACAGCAAGGGCAAACTGGAAATCTCCCGGGCGGCACTCCACCGGGTGCTCGAAGCGTGCTGCGAACAGGTCCGCGGCATCGCCTCCGCCCGCGCCCATGTCACCCGCAAGGGCAAGACTTACCATACAGAATTGCGCCTGCGGATCCGACCGGACGCCAAACTGGACGCCATCCAAGGCTACCTGACGCAGGAGATCACCGAGATCTACCACGAGAACCTGGGACTGAAGGATATCGGCGCCATCGAAATCAAGATCGTGGGTGTGGTGCCCAACGAGCAGACGTTTTAGTTCGCCGGTCCCTCCGCACACGTTCGGGCGCTTCAAAAACGGCGGCTCACACTGAAGCGCAAGGTCCGGGGCTCGGCGGGATGGAGGTGCACATCCTCCACGCCCTCCTCCGGCTCTCCGGGCAAACGGGACGCATAGAAGTAGGCAATGTCGGCATTGTCGCGATCAAGCAGGTTGAGCACATCCACCGCCACCTCCCAGTGAGACCGGCGCCAACCGATCCGGCCATTGAGTGTGACCGATGACGGCTGCCGGACGCGGTTGTCCTCGATCAACGGCTGCTCCCCAAAATAGCGGAGCCGCAACGCGCCAAAAAGTCCGCCCTGGGCCCGCCCGACCACCGCCCCGGCGGTCACCACCGTGGCGATGGAGTTCGCGATCCGGTCTTCCGCTCCGGCATCCCGGTAGCGCGCCCGCGTCAGCGACAGATCGGCGTCGACGGAGAGCCACTCGTTCACCTTGTAGTAGTTTGCCCACTCCACGCCGAAGCGGCGCGTCGCCCCCGTCACTTCGGTGTCACCCGCATCGCCCACAAACACGAGTTCGGAATCGAGGTCGAGGTGCCAGGCCGAGAGGGTGCTCACCCACCCTGGAAGCCACGAACCGCGCACGCCCGCTTCAACTCCTCGGGAGCGGACCAACGGATCGACCCGATCGACCGGCTCACCCGTCGCCGGGCTGAACCGGATCGTCGTGCCGCGCGCATCATTGCTGTGAAAACCGAGCCCGGCATTCGCATACCACTCGGTCTTCGCCCAAGGCCCGAGCACAACCCCGACCTTGGGACTCGCCAGCGTGGCCGTGCGGACACCGCTGTTGCGTGAATCGCCACTGTCCACATCAAACCGGTACGCATCGCCCCGCACCCCGGCCTCCCAGCGCATCCAGGGGGAGATCCGCACCTGGGTGCGGGCATACACGCCGGCGCTTCCCTCCACCACCGCATCCTGACGCACCGTCTCCCGTCGCTGGCGCCGTTCAGTCCGGTACAAACCCACCTCTTCAATGTGATCCTCGCGCACCTGCACGCCCACACTCGTCGTCCATTCGCGTCCCTGGGCCTGGTGCTTCCAGGTGCGATCCACGTCCCCGCCCCAGACCCAGCGACGGTCCCGCTGGTTGAACTGGTCGCCCCGCACCGGATCGTCCAGGAAGAGGGTGAAATTGGAGTAGAGGTCGAGACGGTAGCGAAAGGCGTAGAGGCGGGCGCGCGTCACGGTGTCCCCGTCGCGACGCGACCAATCTCCGGCCACACTGAAGCGCTCGGTGTCTCCCCCGTTGCTTGTATCCAAACTTCCAAACCGCCCGATCCTTCCCTCCGCGATCGCGCGCCGGGGCACCTGATCGGTCGCACGCCATTCCGAGCGAAAGCCCAGCGCGGTCAGCGCAAGGCGGTTTCCCTTCCCATCCGCCCAGACCCACCGGGCCATGCCGCTGGTGCGACGCAGCCGGTCCGGGTTTTCCCAGGGACCGTCGTCCCGCATCGTCTCCAGACCGACCGTCGCCGCGGCCTCCCGGCCGGAGGCGACCGTCGTCCCGGCGACGAAACGCGCATAGCCATTCTCCCCGGCCTCCACCTTGACAAACGGGGCGGCAAGCCGGTCCGTGAGTTGGAACTCGGTGTACCCGGCCGCGGAGAAGTCCCCCACCTCCACCGTGAAGGGTCCCTTGCCATAGTCGACCCGCTGCACGAGCTCGGGCACGATGAAGTTCAGATCCGCATAGCCCTGCCCGTGCGCATGCGTGCGCAGGTTGACCGGCATACCCTCGACTGCGACCGAGAAATCCGTACCGTGGTCCAGATTGAATCCGCGGAGGAAATACTGATTCGCCTTTCCCCCCCCCGAGTGCTGGGTGATGACCACCCCGGGGACCACCTCCAGCAGTTCACCGCGTCTCAGGAAGGGACGCGCCTCCAGTTCCAGGTGTCCCACACTGCCCTCCGAGGCCGCTCCGGCCACCCCGGTGAGATCGGTGGCGCGGCCGCGGACGACGACCTCGGCCAGGGTCACCTCCTTTTCGGACTCCGCCGCAACGCCAGGTGAGAAACCGTGTGCCGCCAGCAAGGCGGGCAGCACAACGCCAACCACAGACTTCAATCGAAAATTCATGGAATAGTCGGCCCCTCTCGGGCCGCCTCAAGTCACAACGCAAACCAACACGTCTCGCGAACCCACCGGCTGGACCTCGTCCAGCCGGCCCGACGGGGCCATGGGCCCCGGATCTCCCTCGCCGCTGGATTCGATGGGCACCGCGCGCCAGGGTGCGACCCGTTCGGGTTGCATGCCTACTACGCGGCCCTCTCTGACAATCCAGCCTGGTTTCAGGCAGATCGTGGTGGGGTTCGGGGTACGTCGCTGACTCGGGCCGGAGGCAGAACCGCCGTCACGCGGATCCACTGCTCCTCCGGAACTCCATGAAGCGTGCTCGCCTCGATCTCGACCCAGCCGAGGTCCGTCTTCTTGAGGACCGCCTCCGCCGGCACCTTTTCCGCAACCGGTTTCGCCGGCAGCGGAGTCGCCGCCAGACGTGCCGCTCGGGAGGGTCGCTCGCGGCCCGCCAAAGCCGCGGCGACCTGTTCTTTCAGGGTCGCCTGATGCGTGAACTGCGCCGCCTCCCTGACCCACAGCACCGCCTCATAGACGGCCGCCTGCGGACCATTCGCACACAGCCACGCCATCACCAGCGACCACAAGGTCCAGCGACGGAAGGTGCCTTGACGCAGGGTATTCACGTGGAGGAGCGGAAGATACGGTGGGGAATTCAGGTGTCAGGTCGAGTGCGGATCACCTGAATTCCCCGACTGCCTCACATACCATCCACCAAGAAGGCTTCCACGATGCCCACGCCCGTGGCGCCGGCCTTGCCGCGCACCATCATGGTGTACACGCCCGGACTCAGGGTCACGAGCATGGCCGATTCCCGGTCGTTGGCAGGTGCGAAACCCGTGGCGGTAATCGCCGCCTGCTGGGTGCTCTTCCAGTCGTCGTTGGTCTGGATGGAGTTGGCTCCCTGGAAGAGCTCAAGCGTCGTATCCGCAACGGGTGAAGCCACACCGTACGCCGCCAAGCTCGGGCCCTGGGCCCGGACGAGTACGCGCACGGGCGCATTGCCGCGTACAATCAATCCACCGATGAGCACCTGGTCGCCTACACCCACGAGACCGCGGGTGGAGATGTTCACCAGCGGCCAGACCCCGGGACGCGGGTTCTTCACGGTGTTGCGACCGTTGTGCGGCGTGCCTGCATAGGGAAAGACCTTGCTGTAGAGCGAGTCATTGGAGGACACGTTGTCGATGCCATCCGCGGAACGCAGGGTCAGGGGATTGGTGCGCAGATCGCTGATCACGGCCGTGACGGCAATGTCGATCACGTCGTCACCAAAACGCCGTCCATTCGGCCAGCCGCCCGGGATCGTGCCGGTCGGGAAGCCGGGCAGGCCGGCCTGCACCTTCGACGTCAGCGCGTCGCCTCCAAACACACTCATGCGGGAATAACCGGCATCATCGGCATTGGCTCCGGCGAGACGCGCCGCCGCGGTCGACAGATCGACCTTGATCAGATCGGGAATGAAGATGCCGGCGAGATCCGTGCGCCCGGTCTCGGGGGCAACCTTTGTCCCTTTGAACACGATGGCATTGATCAACGCGGCCAGCTCGGGCTGCTCCGCATACTTGCGGAAGAGCGTGTTGTCCTGGGTCGGCTTGGTCCGGTTGTAGAGATCCTTGTCCTTGATCGCGATGAGGGCCTCCGAGAAGAGAGGATTGCCCTGACGTCCGATCTGGACGAACTCCCCTGAGGGCACCAGTCCCGACGCCGTGCTCAGCACCTGCATGGTGCGCCGGCTGGTCGTTGCGTACACGCCGACCACCTGCTGGTCGCCACCGAGGTCGGAAACCGGAATTTCCAGCGCGATCATGTGGACGTTGTATCCACCCTGGCTGTCAAAGGTGTTCCCGGCGCCCGTCCGGAGCTGCAGGAGATCGAAGATCGCATTGATGTCCCCGTAGAATCCATCTTCGCGCTGGCCGGCGAAGCTGCGATAGCCGCCGGTCAGCGTCGCGATCGCCTGGGTGGTATAGGGATCGAGCTGCGCGGCGCTCGCCACGCCGTCCTTGGCGATCCCGTCGCCACTGTTGTTCTTGTTGTAAAGCGGCGTAGCCACGCCCTGGTTGTTCGGCGGCACGGTGCCGTTGCCGAGCACGGTGCTCTGCCCGCCCACGACCTTGGTCACGGTGTAGGTCTGGGTCAGGTTCTGATTCGCATCGCCCACCGTGTTCACCACGCCGAGGTACGACTGGAGGATGGTGTCCTGGCTCTTGTAGGTGGTGGAGAACCGGAACTGGTAGCCAATCGAGTCCGCCCCGGTCGCGAGGTCCGCCCCCTTGGAAATGAACACCTGGTAGAGGATGTTGTCGTCGAAATTGTATTTGTTCGGTCCGATACCGGGTTCCTGGTGCGGGTAGACACCGAGGGCGACCTGGAGGTACTTCTGGCCTCCGCGTTCGGTCAGGAAGGCATAGACGTCGGTGGTATTGGCCGCGGGATCGAGCGTGACCAGCGGGGCGTCCATGTGACTCGAGGCAATCAGGGAAGGCACGGCGGCAGTGGCCAGTCCGAGGGCAAGCAGGCCGGAGAGGCCCGCGCGTTTCAGTCGGGAGGGATGGGTATTCATAGTGTAGGACTCAGTTTCCAACGAGGAAAGGGGAAGGGTCTGCCGTCGCCCCGGATCGGGACGCCAGAGCTTGGGTGTGTTCGGCCAGGAGTCGGCGCTCGGACGGGGTGAGGCTGCCGGCGGCGGCGCGAGCGGCCTCGAAGTGCGCTTTCGCCTCGCCGGTATCCCCGGTCGCCGCCGCAATCACGCCGGCGTGGAGTAGCAGCCGGGCGTCACGCGTTCCCGCCGCCCGCGCCGGCGCCAGGGCCCGGACCGCGCCAGGGATGTCGCCCGCGGCGTAGCGCGCCCAGGCCACGGCGTCGTGGGTAAAGACATCACCTCGCGCCGCCGTCTCCGCTTCGGCCAGGCCGACGGCCCGGCGGGCATCGCTTCCGCGGGTGGCAAGAAAAAGAGAGAGCGTGCGGGGATCGGAAGCCTCACCCCGCTCGGACAGCGTGCGCTCGATCGTCACCGCCCGCGGTTCGTCACCCGCCGCCCGGCAGGCGTCGGCCAGCCACCAGTGGTACTCAGGCAGGGGATTCAACTCGGCTGCCCGGGAGAGGGACGCCACCGCCTCAGTCGTCCGATTCAGCGCAAGGAGCGCGCGACCGATCGCCAGCT
This sequence comes from Opitutaceae bacterium, assembly GCA_046346755.1. Taxonomy (GTDB): domain Bacteria; phylum Verrucomicrobiota; class Verrucomicrobiia; order Opitutales; family Opitutaceae; genus UBA6669. Next base: position 141,127 of record JAXMHM010000019.1, read on the forward strand.
TCGCCGGGGCGTAGTCAGACACCAGCGCGTCCGCCCGCTCCGCCAGCCGCAAGGCGACCGCGAGGTCTCCCGCCTGCAGGCGATAGGCCGAAAGTCGGACCGCGAGCCAGGCCCAGGTCTCAGGACCGGTTGACGATCCTGCCGCCATCGCCGCCGCCATCGCTTCCTCCGCGCCCGGCAGATCGCCCTTGAGCCAACGGAGGTGCGCCACTCGGGCGAACGACTCCGCCGAAGGACGCAGATCGACGGCGCGCTGGCAGGCCGCGGCCGCCTCGTCAATCCGGCCCTGCTCCATCAGGCAGTCACTCAGCAGCGCATGGTCCCACGCCAGGCCGCGCTGCTGCACCAGCGTGCGCGCCAGGGATTCCGCCTCGGCAAACCGGTGGAGGTTGTGCAGCACGTGCCCGCGCAGCAAAAGGCTGTCCGGAGACGGACCGAAGCGCGACTCCATCACCGACGCGGTCGCCTCGGCGAGCTTGTAGAAGCCGGCGTCCTGGGTCCGCCTCGCCTTGGCGACAAAAGCCCAGCCGAGGCGTTCGTAGTGAAAAGACTCCGACAATGGGGATTTGACCCGCTCCTGCCATCGGGAGATCTCCGTATCCTCGGCGGTGTCGCCCCCGGAGGGCAGTAGGATGATCTTGTCCGACGGGACCGCCGCGCGGGCGACGCCATTGAGCAGGCCGGTCGTCACCATGAGAAACCAGACGAGTCGTATCCTGGAGGTTGATTTCACATCCATGAATCGAACGAAGACACCCGCCGGATGCGCCCGATGAACTATTCGCAAATTGTCCGGATTTCGTGCATCCAAAGTCGGACGGACTTCGTATGTGAGGGGACTTTGCAGCCTCCTCAGGGCGACTCAGAATCGGCGTCCGATGGAGGTGGGGTCGCCGACCCCGCGAGGATTGGCGTCGCGTCGACCAAAACGATAGGGCGGGGTGGATGCGCCGTCTGTCCGTTTTGTTTTCAGCAACGCGCAACCGGCGCCGTCGGAGCGGCGCCCTCCATTCGAGCATTCGGAATCGGACAGGGACTACACGTTCCCACTGTCAGTACCCATGGGCGACCGGCCCCATCTCAGGTGTACACCCTGGCGCGGCCGGGCACTACGCCAGGATCGTGCGCGCCAACAGCCAGTAGAGACCCGCCGCCCCGACCAGCGCCGACAGGGCGAGGACCGCCCGGGTCGAGACCACATTACGGCGTTTCCCCCATTGCAACAGGGGCACGAAGGCCGCCGCCACGAGCAATTGCCCGACTTCCACCCCGAGATTGAAGGAGACGAGCGGCACGAGCAGGCCTCCCGGAGAATCAGCCACACCGAGGTCGCGCAGCACCGACGCGAATCCGAAACCGTGCACCAGTCCGAAGAGAAACGTTACGATCCAGCGACCCCGGGGTTCACTCCCGCCGCGGAAGAGGTTCTCTGCTCCTACAAAGACAATCGACGCCGCGATCGCCGGCTCCACCACGCTGGAGCGGATGGTCACCAGATCGAGCGTCGCCACAATGAGGGTGAGCGAGTGGCCGACGGTGAAACTCGTCACGATGGCGGCGATCGTCTGCCATCGGGTGCAAACCACGAGTAGCCCGAAGAGAAACAACAGGTGATCGTAACCCGTAAGTATATGTTCGATACCCAGCTTGAGAAACAACCCGAATCCGGCGGGACGCGCCGGCGGCTCCGCCGCAGGTGGTGGCGTGGCCGGCAAGGTCGCGGGCAGGGTCAATGCGATTTCATTGTCCCGCGTGTGCAGCAGGCGTTCGGCAAGGAGCGCTCCGTCGGCCGAGACGACGGTGGTGTAGTGACGGTGTCCCGAAGGCAGGGAGGGGAAGAACGGCAGGGTCAACACGAGCCGCTGGCCCGGCTTGCGGGGAAAACGCGCGTGAAACTCCACGCTGTCACTCTCGCGGAACTCCACCCGGGTCGAATCCGCCACCAGCGGGACGCCGTCTTCGCTCGCCCGCATGAATTCGCCCACGCGGGGAGCGAGCAACCCCCGGACGCGAGCCTGGTCGGCCCCGCGTTCCGCCGTCGGGAGCAGAAAATCCGCATCGGCGGGCGCGAGCGCCACTTCCCACACGACCGCGTCCGGCCGCACCTCAACCCGTCCCGTGCTGAGGCCAGGATCATGGGCGCGCACCACCCCGGCACTGAGCAGGAGCAGCAGCCCGATTCCAAGGGTCCCACGCAGCAAGGTAGCGAGCTTCTTCATCATCATCAAACGCCCGGAGCGGTCACGAAGATGCATCCGAGAGGTTCACTCCGCCGGCACAAGGTGGGCGCCGCGCCACGCGCGCCACGACTCCGCCTTCACACACAGGAGGGCGGTGCAACCATTGGGACTGACAATGTCGGTGTGCGATGATCCCGAGGCGGTGTGATAATAGTCTCCCGCCCGAAGCAACCGGCCGCCACTGGTGACATCCCCGCTCAGTACCATCCCAAATTCCGCGCCGTGGTGGACGTGATCGGGAAATCGCTGCCCGGGCTCGATTTCAACAAACAACAGCGCCACGCCGGTTGTGTCGTCGGCCGACAATTCCTTCAATCGCACGCCCGGCACGGGCGGTCGCCACCAATCGGCCGCGGACCTGACCGAGGCAAATCGCCAGAGCAAGTCAGGTCCTGGCCTGGGCGCTCCGAGCTCCACGGCGGGCGCTTGGGAGGCCCGCACCCGCGCCAGCAGCCGGGCCTTGAGGTCGGGCGGAGGTGTCACCGGGGTCGGCAGCCAGGCCAGGTGAGCCACGGTTTCCGCCGACGCCCCAAATTCCTTTTCGATTCCCGGGGCAAGGACAGGGGCGGCCGCACCCGCAGGCGCGCCGCAGACGGGGCAGACTTTTGTTTCAGAAGTCACACGATTGGAATCACTATCGGAATTCTTAGCCATGAGCGCGCATGGGGTTCAAAGGGAGTTGCAGCTTCAACAATCCACGCCGAATCCGGGCCTTGACCGTTCCCAGCGGCAGGCCCAGGGCGTCAGCGATCTCCTGCTGGGTCAGGCCGTCAAAGAAAGCGAGTTCAATGGGCCGGCGCTGGTTGAGGGGCAGCCCGCCGACAGCCAGTCGCACGGCCTGGCGCACCTCCGCCGAGACCAGCAAAGACGGTCCCAGGGGGTCATCAACGAGTTCGGGTGCCGTTTCCGCCTGCGCCTCCGCCATGCGATCGCGGTGACGGTGATTGCTTCGCAACCGGTCGATCGCCTTGTGGCGGGCCAGCGTCACCGTCCAGCAAAAGGGGGTTCCCAAGTCCGGCCGGTAGCTCGGAGCATGTTCCCAAATCTGCCAAAATGCTTCCTGAAGAACATCCTCTGCCTCCACCTTGCTGCGCAATATTCGCAATACCAGTCCGAAAAGGAGAGGGGCCAGCCGGTCATACAACGCCGCAAACGCCGCCTCGTCCCGTTGCGCGACCCGTAACAGGAGGTCGGTTTCTTCAGATACAGTTGGCGGACGGGCCATTTCCCTCATCCTTCGGTGGTCCTCGCCGGCCGCTCAATGCTGAACTCCTTCCCGGCCACTTTTGTGCATCCGAAACGCGCCGGACAACGTAACCACCCGGCAGGTTTGTTGTCTAGGCTCCCACCATGGCGTCGCCCACGTCCCCTTTGTCCGTTTTGCCCCCTCCGTCGCAGGCAACCGCACGCATGGCCCCCACGCTCCACGAGTTGCCTCGGATCACCCCGTCGGAACTCGGTTTGACCCCACGCACCGCGGTGTTTGGAAACTCGGGCTCGGGCAAGAGCACCCTGGCCCGCCTGCTGGCGCATCGTCGGCCCTTTCCGGTGCTGGACCTCGACTCGCTGGTCTGGGAACCCCGCCGGATCGCCGTGCGGCGACCGGAACAGGCCGTCCTCGCCGACCTCAAGGCCTTCACCGACCACCATCCGGGTTGGATCATCGAAGGGTGCTACGGCGATTTGATCGAAGCGCTTCTGCCGCTCTCGCCTGAGTTGATTTTTCTCAATCCCGGCCGGGATGCCTGCATCGAACACTGTCGCCAGCGTCCCCACGAGGCCCACAAGTACACGTCCAAGGAGGATCAGGACCAGCGTCTTGGGTTTCTCCTCGACTGGGTCGCCGGCTACTACACCCGGAGCGACTCGCTCTCGCTGGCCGCCCATCGGCGGGTGTTCGATTCCTACGAGGGACCCAAACGGGAGCTGCTCACGCCCGTCGAGCTCCTCACCGAACTCCCGCCCTCCCGGGCCGCCGAAGCCCCCTGAGCCAACGGGTCGTTTCGTTCACTCCCCGGGCTCCGCCTCGATCACCGTCACGGCCCACCAGGGTCCGGCCGACGAGCGGCCCACCGAAGCCCAGTACCACGCGGACACATCCGTCCAGGCTGACCCGTTCTCCGCCAGGAGCCGCTCCCGCACCCGCCACCGCTGACCTTCGCGCTCCACCCCGAACTCGCTCCAGGTCGCCCCCCGCGCATCGCGCACCAGACGCGATCGCTCCACCTCGTAGCCGCGGGCCCGGAAGCAGTCCGCCGCGGGGTGCACCTCGCGCGACACCTGCTGTATCCAGCGCAATACCACCCAGCGCCCCTCCTGGCGAAAAACACCCGTGGTCAGCGTGGACCGGGCGAGGACCGACGAGAGGCGATCATTGCGGGTGATTCGGACCCAGGGACGGCCCTCGTACAATTCGGGCCAGCCGGGGAACACGGTGGCAGAAGCCGTCGGCGCGCCCAGAGGTTCAGCCCGCAGCCACGGAGTCAGGAGCGGAGCCGCCCCCGCCACCGCCATCGCCGCCCACAACGCCAGCACCGCGGAGCGTCGGGTTCCGATTCCAAGTCCGCTGCGCTCCGCCTGGCGTTGCCCTCCCCCGCTCCATCGACCCGCCAGCGCGACCAGGCTGAACGTCAGCCCAAGAAAAAGGACGAGCGCGAGTCCGGAGTGAAACCAGGCCGGAACGTGCCAGAGCCCGGTTTCCACAAAGAAGAGCAACCCGACGCGCACCGCATTCGCGAGAACCACCGCCAAGCCCGCCACTCCGACCAACAGCAGGGTGTGCCGCGACGATAGCCTCCGCCAGGCCGCCAGGCCGGCCGCGAGCAGCATCGCCGTCCAGAGCATGTTGAGTCCGCTGCACGGCGCGTCGACCACCACGTCCCCACCCGACCAGGTCAGGCAAACACCCCGGCGCTCCGTCGCGACTCCGCCGCAGGCCACCACCAGGCGTCCCAGCTCCGCCGCCACCACCCGCAGGGGATAACCAACATAGAACTGGAGCGAGTTCATCACCGGCAGAGACAGCACCAGCAGGATCGCGCGCGCCCACCCACCCGGCCCGCCGCCGAGGACGACTCCCAAGGCCACCACCAGAAGAAACGCACGCACGAGCGGCGGCAGCGCCGAAGTCCACCCCACCACCCCGCTCAGGACCAAGAACACAGTCCAGGCGGCCGGCGTGGTCACGGGGGCCCGCCAGACCGACCAAGGCGTCGTCATTCCCACCACCCCCAACGCGAGCAGGCCCCAGCGCTCGTCCCCGCCATCCGTCAGGCGGCGCGCGTACCACGCCAGCAACGGCACATGGCAAAGCAGGAGACCGGCGATGACACTTCCGCGACGTCCGACGAAGGCGAGGCCTCTCGTCCACGCATCCGGTGCAGGCCCGGCGGCCTCCGTTCGAATTGTATCTCCACAGCAATCACGCATGGACGTCAAATGACCAGATACAGCGTGTATGACGTGGGTTCGGCGAAATTCTCGCTCTGAGAATGGAGGACCGCCCCTCGCGGAGGGGTCGCATCCGCGTTCATCCGAGTCCATCCGTGGCTCCCCGCGGTTGGAGGGAGGGTTCAACCCGTGGCGGCTGTGGGTTTGAGGTCTTTGCGACATTGGCGCCAGGCGCGCCAGATCACAGCCAGCGCGGCCACGCCGAGCAGCCCGACCGTTTCGGGTTCAGGGGTCGTCGGCACCTCCTCGGCCGTCGCCATGCCCTCCGGCAGCGTGGTCGGCTGGCGCACGGTCTCTCCCGCCGCCGTCATCACGCGGGGCGTGGTATCCACCGCGACAAACGAGGTGAAGCGGGTCAGCAAATTGGCCCGCAGGGCGAGTTCGACGATCTCGGCTCGGTGACGCTCCCGGTCCGACCCCAGGGCGTGCAGGTCGTCGAGCACTTCAAGTCGCTCGCGCGCCCAGAGTCGCGCCAGCAGGCCCCGTCCACCCAGGTCCACCGCCTGGGCCAGATCCACCTCCTGCCGCCAGGGACCCGACCCGGCGATCCCGGAAATCCAGATCTTTCCCTGCGCGCCCGCAGTCGCCTTGCCCACCCAGGTCAGGGGGCGCAGGGCGAGCACATCGGGCGCGGTCTCCGGGAGGACGTCGCGCGCGCCCAAGGCTCCAAAATCAGCCCGGACCTGCGTGAGCACGGGCGATTCGATCAGCGCGCGGAACCGCGCCGCTGCCCGGCCCGCGGCCGCCCCCTGGTCGATCACCGCCGGTTCGGCCCGCCCGGCACGGGCGAGGCGCTCGATGAGTTCGCGGTTGACCGATGAGCCGACCCCGAAGGCAAAGAGGCTGGCATCCCCCAGCCGCGCCTTGACGAGGGCGTAGGCCTCCGCCTCCAGTTCAATGTATCCATCTGTCACGACAACCAGGCTGCGTGCGACCCCCGGCCGTCGCGGAAGGTCGAGCGCCTGCCGCAGGGCCGGCAGGAGTTCCGTGCCACCGCCTCCCGCCTGCCGCGACAGCAGCGCGACGGCGGACGCGATCGACTCCGGGGTCGCCGCCAGCGGTTCCGGCGCCAGGAGGCGGCTGTCACCGGAAAAGAGCAGGACATTGAAGCTGTCCGCCGCCCGGAGGCCCTTCAGCAGGTCGGTCATGAGCGACTTGGCCGTTTCGAGCGGGAATCCGTGCATGGATCCGGACACGTCGACCACAAACACGTAATCGCGCGGCGGGAAATCGGCGCGCGAAACCCGGGCGGGCGGCTGCACGGTGAGCATGAAGTAGCGTTCGCCCTGCCAGTCGTCGACCAGCAGGCCGCTCTCCAGCGTTTCGCCCATCGTGCGAAATCTGAGAATGAAATCGCGGTTCATCGCCAGACCCGCGGTCGCATCGAGTTCAACCCGGGCCCGGTTCGGCTCCCGCACTGTCGACACCCGATGGGTTGCGCATTCGATCTCCCCGAGCGGCAGGGCCGAGACGACGTCCACGCTGAGCGTGAACACCGGCTCGTCCGCCACTGTGGGATTCGTGATCACGGGAGACTGGGGAATCGTCGTCGCTCCAGTCTCGGCCGACGCCGCACGCGCGTACCTCGGTCCCACCACGGTGGGAAACACCCACTCAAGCGATCCATCCAGCGCCTGCAGGCGTTCGGTGTAGCGCAGCTCCACCGTGACCACATCCCCGGGAAGGATGTTGGCGACGTTCATCTCAAAGACATTGCTGCGATGCGCCTCGAGCAGGGACGCCGACTTTCCCTCCTTCTTCGCCGTCTCGTACACCTTCCGCGCCTCCGCCTTCTCCTTGATCCGGGCTTCGATGCGCCGTCCTCCCACGGTCATCGTCAACGCATGCACCGCCGCACGCGTCGATCCGGGAAACACATAGCGCGCCTCAATGGGCTGTGTGCCATCGTTGCTGTAGGTCTGGCTGACCTGCACCTCCGCGATCACTCCTGTCAGCACCGCCTGCACGCGCGTGCTTTTGAGCGGGAAGGCATCGCGGGTCGCCGTGACGCCGAGCACTTCAAAAAACGGAGCGGTCGAAGGCAGCGTCTCCGCGCCTCCGGCCGTTCCCGAGCCCACGAGCCAACCCACCACGACGCACATCCACGCCGTCCACCCTGCGTTGCGAACTGTCCCTCCCCACCGAAAATTTTGCACCATGCCGCATTCTCTCACCTTTCAGTGAAGCCAGCATGAACCCGCCGTGAAATCGCGATGAACTCACCCCAGGCTCCGAGCCGAACTCCCTCGGAATTCGTGACCGTTCGTCCCGCGAGGCGCAGAGGTTCAAATCGGACAACGGAGGCGGGACCGGTCGGTCCCGTCGCGGCCTCACCGAGGCCACCTCCAACGGAAACCGTGATTGGCGTCTGGTGGAGGTGGGGTCGCCGACCCCGCGGGGATTGGCGTCGCGTGAAGAGATCGGACAACGAAGGCGGGACCGGTCGGTCCCGTCGCGGACTCAGCGAGTCCACCTCCAACTGAGTCGCAGGCGGTCAGGCGGGGGCGCGCGTCGTGGGAATGCGCACCTCGGCGCGCACGCCGCCTTCGGGACGGTTGGCCACGTGGACTTCGCCATCGTGCAGCTTCGCAATTTCACGCACCAGGCTCAACCCGAGGCCAGTGCTCTTCACGCCAGTGCCCGGTCGAGGCAGGGAATAGAATCGTTCGAAGATGCGCGACAGTGCGTAATCGGGAATGCCGGTGCCGGTGTCGTCCACCGCGACCCGCGCTGCGCCATCGGTGCCGGTGTCGGTTCGCACCACGACCGTTCCGCCGGGTGCGGTAAAGGCGAGTGCGTTCTGCACCAGGTTTGAAACGGCCTGGGCGAGCAAGGCCGGATCGCCCCGGCACGCAGCCGGCGCGGAGGCGTCGAACGTGAGCGCGACTTGTCCCACCTGGGCCGCGGGCTGGGAGGCGTCCACCACCTCTCGCGCCACCTGCGCGAGGTCCACCGCCTTGAACTCCGGCCGCGCCTTGCGCGCCTCCAGCGAGGCGAGTTGCAGGAGCAGGTCGACCACCCGCTGGATGCGTCCGGCCTCGGCGCGAATGTTCTCAATGAAGCGAACGCGCACCTCCGCGGGCGGATTTTCACCCAGGATCTCCGCTGCGCCGCGGATGGCGGAGAGGGGCGACTTGATTTCATGGGTGAGCGTCTGCACGTAACGCTCAACATAGGCTTTGCCCTCGAGCGCGGCCCGCATCTCCTCAAACGCCTGCCGCAGTTCTCCCACCTCGCGCCCGGCCAGTCGCGGGAGCGAGGCCGGCCGGCCGTCGCGCACCGCCTGCGCGTACGCCGTCAGGCGCGCCACCGGGGTGGCGATCCAGATGGAAAACGCCACACCCACCATGATGATCAAACCGCCGCCCGCCAGCCCCGCCAGCATCACGCGCTGGCGGGCCGCACTGACGAGGTCGTTGATGCTCGCGGTGGGTTTGCCGATGGAGACCGTGCCGAGGATGCGGTCGGATGCCGTGGCGCGCACGGGCGCACCCACGTACATCACCTTCGTTTCTTCGTTGCCGGGTTCCGTGGCCGTCGATCGCGCGCCATACTTTCCCTTCAGCGTGCGCGAAACATCCATCCACTGCGAGTAGTCGAGCCCTTCGTCGGAGGGCACCACGGAGTCGTAAAGCACAATGCCCTTTTCGTTCGTCACGTAGACCCGCAGGTCCACCCGGTCCTTCGTCAGGCTGTAGATGCGTGCATAGAAGCGACGCTCGAACGCGCGCCGAAAGAGCTGGCGGACCTTTGCGGTGTCGATCGCACCATCGACGGCGTCGCGCTCAATCATCGACGCGAGCAAATTCACCGTGTCGACCAATGCCTCCTCCATCGACTCCAGGTACCGGGGCCGCAGTTCCGCGAGGCTCCGATTGACCAGGTAATAGAATCCTCCGCCCACGATCAGCAGGTAGACCAGGAGAATTCTCGTGCGAATGGTCATGGCATCCGCAGGGAATAACCCAGCCCGCGGTGAGTCTGGATCGGGTCGCAGTGGGGTGTCACACTGCGAAGTTTCGCCCGCAGCATCTTGATGTGCGCGTCGACCGTGCGGTCGAGACTCGCCCCCGGGTCTTCCCAGGCCTGGGTCATGAGTTCATCACGGGAAAACACCTTGCCGGGACGCCCCAGCAGCGCGCGCAGCAACCGGTATTCGTAGCGCGTCAATTCGAGCCGCGTGCCCTCGTAGCGGATTTCACACCGGTCTTCATCGAGGGCAAATCCCGCGGCGCCCTCGCGGCGGGGTGCGCTCGGCGCGCCGACGCGGGAGGAGGCGGGAGCGTGACCACCCGCGGGTCCGCCGAGGCTCGCCATGGGAAGCGTCACGGAAACGGGAGCCGGCGCGGGACGCGTCCTTCGTAGGATGGCTTTGACCCGGGCGGTGACCTCCCGGGGACTGAACGGCTTGGTGACATAGTCGTCTGCCCCCAATTCGAGGCCGAGCACGCGGTCCAGTTCGTCCGCGCGAGCGGTGAGGAAGAGCACTGGCACCTGGCTGATCGCGCGAATGCGTTTGCACCACTCCAGCCCACTGCCGTCCGGCAGACCGATGTCGAGGATGACGAGGGCAATGTCGTTCGCCTGGATCACCGCGAGCCCCTCCCCTCCCGTCGTCCGCCACTCGGGCTGAAACCCTTCCGTCCGCAGCGCGTAGACCAGCGTGTCGGCGATGGCCGGTTCGTCTTCGATCAGAAGGATGCGCATGGGACCTTGATGAGCCCGGGCAGGGATCGTTCAGAAGGTGAACCACGAATGGACACGAATGCACACGAATAAAACCGGGCATGCATCAGTGCAAGGGACCCGTTCACGAAGTGGACCGTCGAGTTCCTGAGTCCGCACTTACCCGGGGCTTCTCCGAACTCGTCCCGCGACTTCGGGATTCGTGTCTATTCGTGTCCATTCGTGGTTCAATTCATCGTTCCGGTTTAATTCGCGGGCCGGTCGAGGACGAGGTCGCTCCATTCGCCGAGCGTACGGGTGGCGACCGGCCAGGTCGGAACGCGCGCCGAAAACGCCCGCCGCACCGTTTCCAGCTCAATCGAGAGGATGCCGCTCAACACCAGGCGCCCGCCCGGGGCCACGGCGCCGACCAACTCGCGGGCGAAGGCCATGAGCACATCGGCCTGGATGTTGGCCATGAGCAGGTCCACCTCGCGACCGGCGAGACCCGTGACCAGATCGGCGGCAAAGAAAGGCACCACGCCGTCGAGACCGTTCAATGCCGCATTCTCCAGGCTGACGTGGACCGCCTCCGGGTCGTTGTCAAAGCCCTCCACGTGTTGAAAGCCCAACCGCGCAGCCGAGAGTGCGAGGATGCCCGAGCCGCAGCCGGCATCGAGCACCCGCTCGGGACGCAGCCCCGACGCCACCGGAGCGGACCGCTCGCGTTCCTCGGCGTAGGTGGCGAGGCGTTCGCAACAAAGCCGGGTGGTCTCGTGGTTTCCAGTGCCAAAGGCGAGGCCTGGATCCAGCCAGATCACCGCGTCGCCAGGCGGCAGCACATGCGTGTCGCGTTCCCAGATCGGCACCCAGTGGAGGCGGCCAAATTTCCAGGCATGAAAGTGCGCCTTGTAGCTGTCGCGCCAATCCTGGTCGGCGAGTTCACGCACCTCCGGGATCTGCGTCGATATGCTGGGATCGAGCGCGGCCAGCAACCGTTGCCAGGTCTCCTGGGCTTCTTCACGGCGCTCGAAGTAACCCGCGATCCAAGCCCGGGCCGAAGGTTTGTCCTCCAGCACCATCAGACGTCCATCCTCGAGGAGAGCGAGTGTTTCCTCGACCAAAGGCACCCATTCCAGGGCGATCTCCGACTTCAATTCGAACAAGGGCATGTCCTTACTCCAAAACCGCCTGCGGGCCCCGACGGCGAGAGATTTCGGCTGGGAGCCCCTCAGTCGCCGTTGATCACCGCCCGCATGACCTTGGCCAGATCACCCAGGCGGTAGGGCTTGGCCACCACGCCGCGGAAACCGTGCGCCTTGTGGTTGGCCAGCACCGGATCGCTGGAATAGCCGCTGGAAACAATGGCGCGCACCTCGGGATCCACCTTGAGCAGTTCTTCCATCGCCTGCTTCCCTCCCATGCCTCCCGGCACGGTCAAATCCATGACCACGACCCGGAACGGTCGTCCCGCCTTCATCGCGGCGGTGTAGGTGCTGATCGCGGCCGCGCCATCGGAGACGGTCACCACCTCGAATCCCAGGCGCGCCAGCAAAGCCTGCGCCATGCGGCGGATGGTCTCCTCGTCGTCCATGAACAGCACACGTCCGGCCAGCCGGTCCGGCAGCGTCGTTCCGGCCACCTCGGCGGCGGGAGCGACCTTGGCCGCCGGCAGCCAGAAGCGGAAGGTGGTGCCGCGCCCCGGCTCGGACTCCACTTCGATGTGACCCTGGTGCTTGCGGATGATGGAGTAGACCGTCGCCAGCCCGAGCCCGCTGCCGCTTTGTTTGGTCGTGAAGTAGGGGTCGAAGATGCGCGTCAGGTGTTCCGGGCGGATGCCCTGACCGGTATCGGAAATCTGGATCGAAACAAACCGCCCCTCGCCGGCGGTCGCACCCTCGCTACGGTCGGGCCGGCCGGTGAAGTTGCGCAGCTGGATCTGGATCCGGCCGCCCTCCGGCATGGCCTGTACGGCGTTGATGACCAGGTTCTGCACCACCTGGCCGATCTGACCCTTGTCCGCGTCGGCCGGCCAGAGCGTCGGCTCGGTGTCGAATTCGCAGCTGACCTTGGAGCCGTGCAGGGCGAACGCGGCGGATTCCCGCACCACCTCGGGAAGGCGGACCGCGCTGCGTACGGGATCGCCGCCCTTGGCGAACGTGAGCAGCTGCTGAGTGAGGTCCCTCGCCCGCATCGCCCCACGCTCCGCCTCCTGCAGCCAGCGTCCGGCGGTGGCCATGACCTGGGAGTCGAGTTGGGCCAGCGTGAGGTTGCCCATCACCACGGTCAGGATGTTGTTGAAATCGTGCGCAATGCCGCCGGCGAGGATGCCGACGGACTCCAGCTTGGAGGCCCGCAGCATTTCGTTCTCCAGCCGCGCCCGCTCACCAATGTCACGGATGACCAGAACCCCGCCCAGCGGTTGTCCCTGCGCGCCAAAGAGCGGGGCGCAGCGTCCCTCCACGAGGTGGACCACGCCCTCCCGGTCGAGCAGGGTGGTCTGCGCAGGCAGGTCAATCACCCGGTGCTCCTCCAGCGCTCGCGCCACGGGCACGATCACGTCCGCCCGGGTCTTCTGGTGACGGAGCAGGACAACATCCTCGATGCGCCGGCCGACCGCGCCGCCAAACTTCCAGCCGACCAGTTCCTCCGCGGCGTGGTTGATGAACTGCACCACCCCCTGCGTGTCGGTCGTCACCACGCCCTCGGCCATGGCGCGAAGCGTGACACTCAGGCGTTCGCGTTCCGCGGCCAGCGCAGCCTCGGCCTGTTTGGTGACCGTCAGGTCGACCAGCACCAGCTGCGTCCATTCGAAATCGAGTTTTCCGTCGCGCGACGGCAGCCACCACCGGTAGTAGACGAGCAGCGGCGAACCGTCGACGGCACGAAGGGTCAGTTCGCCCTCAATCTGATTCACGCCCTGCCAGATGGCGACGAAGGCGCGCTGCCGGGCCAGGTAGGCCTCCTCGGTGAAGATCCGGTCGAGCTGCGCGATGACGTCCTGCTTGGACCGGGCGCCAACCAGTTCCACCACCGCCTCGTTCATGCCGACGGGCACGACCTTCTTCAGGGCCGCGGAGAGCTCCTCGGCGTGTTCCTGGAAGTGACGCTCGAGGTCCTCGACCCCGAGGATGCGCAGGTCCTCCAGCCAGTCGCCGATCGCGCGGTAATCGTACTCCACAATCGCCACCGGCGAGTGCTCGAAGAGCACCCGGTAACGCTCTTCGCTGGTCCGCAAATCCTGTTCGGCCTGCCGTCGCTCCGTGATGTCCGAAACAAAGCCCTGCAGGTAGAGGAGCTCACCCTGGCCACCCCGGATGGCCCGGACGTTTTCGGAAATCCACCGGCTCGTTCCATCTGCACAGAGCACCTCCGACTCAAAATCGGTGACCGTGTCCTTGGCCCCCAGCGCGTCGAAGAATTCACGCCGCCGCCCCGGTTTGACGTAGAGGGAGTGAACACCGTTGTTCACGCGTTCGATCAACTCCGCCGGGCTTGCGTAGGCCAGCATGCGGGCAAAGGCGGGGTTGACGGCGCGGAAGGATCCATCGGCCACCGACTCGTAAACACCCTCGACCGCGCTCTCGAACAGGGCGCGATACCGGGCCTCGCTCACGCGCAGCCGCTCCTCCGCAAAGTGCCGCTCGGTCACGTCCTGCGCCAGCACCAGCACCGCGGTCCGTCCCTCCAGTTCGTGGCGGTGGGCCGTCACCACGACATACAGCAGGGTCCCGTCCTTGCGCAGGTGCCGCCAGACACCCGTCAGATCGCCGCCATGGCTGGGCCAGTTGCGCAGGGCCGCATTGAAGCGCGCGTGTTCTTCCGGAGGCCGGATCTCCAGCACGGTCATGCGGAGCAGTTCCTCGCGGGTGTAGCCGTAGATGCGTTCGGTCGCGGTGTTGACCTCGAGGAAACGCAGGGTCTCGAAGTCGTACAGCCACATGGGCGAGGGGTTGCTTTCGAACAGCCTCCGGTACCGCTCCTCGCTGACGCGAAGCGCGTGTTCGGCCCCCTTCTGCTCCGAGATGTCGGTGTGGGATCCCACCAGCCGCTGGCGGCGTCCCCCGGCGTCGGAGATGAACTGTCCCCGCGACAACACCCACTTGTAGGAACCATCCTTGCAGCGCAGGCGGAACTCGACGCGATAGGACTCGACTTCGCCTTCGGAATGGGCCCGGCCGGCGGCGCGCACGCGGTCGCGATCCTCCGGATGAAGGTGATCCATCCACGCTTCGTACTCGTCGGGAAACTCGTGGGGAGCGTAGCCGATCATCTCCTTCCACCGGTCGGAGAAGAACGCCTTGCGCGTCTGCAGGTCATACTCCCAGATCCCGTCCTGGGTCGCGCGCACCACCCGGCTCCACCGGTCCTCGCTGGCGCGCAGCGCCTCCTCCGCCTGCTTGCGCTCGCTGATGTCGGAATGGGCGCCGATGATCCGCAGGGCAGTGCCGTCCGGCGCGAACAGCGCCTGGCCGCGCGAGAGGACCCATTTGTATCCACCCTGCTTGCACCGCAGCCGGACCTCGCACCGGTAGTGCGACTCGCGTCCCTCCAGGTGCGCGTTGAGCGCGGCCTCCACCGCAGCGCGGTCGTCGGGATGAACCCGGCTCCAGAACTCCTCCCGGTCCGCCGCAATCTCGTCCGGTGCATGGCCGATGATCTCTTTCCAGCGGTCGGAGAAGTAGGCGACTCCGGTCAAAAAGTCGTACTCCCACAATCCGAGTCGCAGTCCTCGCACCGCCAGCTCCCAGCGGTCCTCGCTGTGACGCAACCGGGCCTCGGTCTGCCGCAGCTCCGTCAGGTCGGAAAACGCCACCACCACGCGGCTCCAGTCCGGCTTGCCGTCAGCGGATTCAATCACCGTCCACTGCATCAGGCACTGCAGGATCCGGCCCGAGCTGTCGGGAAAATCGAGTTCGCACGAAGTGGAATTCCGGCCCTCCCAGATCGCCTGCAATTCCAGTCGCAGCGCCGGATTGACCGCCGGATGGTAGTACTGGGTGATCCGCTCGTTCAGGGCGGAAATGTCCGCCGCCCCCATGCGGCGCAGCATCAAGTCGTTGGCCCCGGTCACGCGGATCGCCACAAACACCTCCTGAAACATCGCGGGGTGAGCATCCAGATGGGCCTGCAGATCCGTCACACCCTGCGCTCGCAAGGCCTCCAGTTGCCGGTGCACCGCAGTGAAGTCCTCCTCGACAATCATGACCGGCAGGTTCGCAAACGTCTCCCGGAACCGGAGCTCGGACCGGGCCAGCGCGCGCGTGCGCTGTTCCACCAGCCGCTGCAGACGGAGGTTCCAGATCAGAATGATGACGCCGATGCCCGCCACCAAACCCACCCCGGCGGCCACCCAGCGCAGCCACCTGAGGTTGAGATGCGACTCCTGCGACTCGAAGAGGAACCCTTTCAGCCGCTCCGTGTTTTCGGCCAAGCCCAGCTTGACGAACAGCTTCGCCATCTCCGCCCATCGCCCCCGGTTGACATGCCCCAGCTCCACCAAGTCAGCCGCCACCAACTCACGCACTGCACTCGCTTCCTGCTCCAGCCAGGCCCGGGGACGCCGGACCGGGACCGGGGTCGACTCTGACAACAGGTACTGGATGGCCATCTGGGGATGTGCCATCGCCTCGGCCCATCCTCGCAGGACGGCGAGCCGCATTGCCTCCACCCGCTCCGGGTGCTCGCGCACTTCAGCTTCGGTCGTGTAAAGACAGTCGCCATAGAAATCCACGCCGTAGCGCGCCGGCCGAAGAACCCGATAGGTTCCATCCTCCAGGTACAGCTGGGGCCGGTTAGCATAGAACACCGCCATCGCATCCGCCTCACCAGTAAGGAGTTCGTTCACGCCCCAGCGTTCAGGCACCAGAACCATCTGATCGCGTCGAATCCCCTCCTGCATCAACATGCCCCAGATCTCCGCGTAACGCGGTTCGTCCTTCACGGCGAGCCGGCGACCGACCAGGTCACTCGGGGACTGGATGGGCGACTCCGCCGGAACGACGAGGCCAAACGCTGAGTGTTGAAACACGGTGGTGACCAGGACCACCGGCTGGCCCTTGAGCCGATGGAGGAGGACTTCCGCCCCCAACACACCGTACTGGGCCCGTCCCTCGAGGACCTCCGCCACGGGATCCGTGGCCTCTTTCGCCGGAGCCAGGGTCACATCCAAACCCGCTTCGGCGAAATACCCCTCGATTTGTGCCGAGTAGTACCCGGCAAACTGGAATCCGTGGGAAAAAGGAAGCTGCACCACCACCCGGTTCTCGCCGCTGCTCGGAGGAAGAGAATTGGCCGCGCACAACGGTCTGGCCGCAACCAGCACGGCCAGGATCATACCTCGGAGGAGGGGTCCAAGGAGCCGCGGTAAGATCATCGCAAAATCACGCCCCACGGAAGGTGTGCAGCATGGGGTTGTCGAGGTTCCTCTCCAAGGGAAATCCCCCAGCGCGATGCAGCACACCCACCGGCCGGCAAACCCCGGTTCGCCGGAGCCCGCACCGCCCGGGCCACCCCTTACCTCCCCACCCCTCCCACGTCGCACCCGCCCGGCCCGGTCGGTTGGCCCACCGAGCCCACCGGCCCTCCAGCCGCACCCGCGTTCCCCAACGGTTAGGCAATGGGGCTCGAGGCACGGGCGCGCCACGGCTGAACAATGCACCTCAGTTGTAACATGGCCTCAGACAGACGGTTCCTCGTTCGGTGCCTCGACCGCAGGATCGGGCCTGGGAAGTCGCCGTGGTTAGGTTGGCGGTGGTCCCGCAGTCGCGCATGCGCACTCACCTGACGATCGGACGCTGGAAATGCCTGCGTTGCGGTGGTAGGCGGTTTCGAAGAGGCCGCGACGGGACCAACCAGTCCCTCCCCGTTCACCCTGTGTTGACGCGACGCCAATCTCCGCGGGGTCGGCGGCCCCACCTCCAACCGAGGCCGGACCGGGTTCACGCACGGGTTGCCGCGTCTGGACGGCCGGGGGATCCCGCCCGCGGTTGGCCCGGTGAAGCGACCGGTGCGCCCGACCCGGGTCCCCGGTGGCTCCCTCTGTACCCACGATGTGGGCACTCCGGAGCAAGCCTACGGATACAGCACGGATTTTGCCTAGGGGGTAATACGGAGAGATTCGCACTGGCGCCCGACGGGGGGGTGGGGAATCGTTGCTTCATGCCGAGTCCCACCTCCTCCCTTGATCACCTGATCGATGTCCTCGGCACCGAGGACGTGCGCGACCTCGTGCGCATCTACCTCGATCAGACGGCGAAGGATCTCGGACGCCTGCTTGAACTGCCGGTGAAGAAACAGATCATTCTTGTCCACGGCCTGAAGGGCAGTTCGTCCCAGGTCGGGGCCATGATGTTTGCCGCGCAATGCGGCGCCCTCGAGGCACAGCTCAAACACACCGATGAACCGTTGTCCGAGGCCGAGGTGAAGGCGTTGTCCAGCGGATTCGAGGAGTGCGCCGTTCCGTTCCGGACCTGGCTCGGGCTGCCCGCCAAGGCAGGCTGATCGGACGCGCGCTCAGACCTTGATCAGGCCCTGCTGAACGCACCAGCGCACGAGGCTCGCCACTTCGCGCACCTCCACTTTGTCCATGATGTTGGCCCGGTGCTTTTCCACCGTGCGCACGGACAGGTCGAGTTTGGAGGCGATCTCCTTCGAGGACATGCCGGAGGCCACGCCCACCGCCACTTCCAATTCACGCGGGGTCAGGGGATTCTTCAGCGGCGTCACAGCCGGCGCCGGCAGTGGCGACAGCGGCGGCTTCGCCGGTGTGCTCGATGCAAAAAACAGCCCGCCCGACATGACTTTTTCCACCGCCTCGATCACCACCTTGAGCGGTTCGCTCTTGGCGACAAATCCATGCACGCCCAGCCCCACCAGCTGGCTCGGCAATCCGTCTTCGGCGTGGCTGGTCAGCACCACAATTCGCGTCTCCGGCAACTGCAGTCGGACTTCGCGAGCGATATCGAAACCATGCATGCTCGGCAGAAACAGATCCACCACGAGCAGGTCCGGCTTGTCGCGCAGACACGCATAAAGGCCCTCCTGCCCATCGAGATAGTCACCAATGATCTCCACCTTCGGCAGGCGGCCGAGGGCCATGATCATCAGCTGCCGGAAGACAGTTTCGTCATCGATGAGGACGACCCGTTGCTTTTTCATGAGGTAGACTAAGTAAAACTACTCCCTTCACGGGAGTAAAGCCCCCGCTGGGACGCCGGCCCGCTGCGAGCCTGCTGCCAGAAGAAACGGCGCAGGTGGGGAGAATCTTCAGGCAAAAGAAACGACGCCCCACCAGGGATACCCTTCCCGGGGCGAGCCGACCTTTTCTCCTCCGGACCCTCACCCCAAACTGCCAATTAAATATATCATAATTAACATTTTATAATACAACTCTCTCGGCCACTTTCGTTCGTGCTCGCTCTGAATTCCGGAGGAAGCCGGGGGCCGCATTCCGGAGTGGACAACCCGGATTTCGCCTCCCGGTAAATTCAGGGTAAATACCCGTTTAGGCCCTGGGCCGGAGGCTGGGAGCAAGCCCAATGACCCCTTCGCCTCGGGTGGGAGGACTGACCCCGGGGTTCCGGACGCTCCGCTCAACCGCCCGATGCTCACCGTCGGTGGACAGGGTTCGTCGGGTTGGGAAATTGTTATGGTCACAGATGCAGGTGCTCTCCAACTGTAATGGTGGCAATTGCCGGCCGGTGCGGCTGACGCGCCGGGAAGATTTTCGCTAGGCTCTCACTTCGCCCACGCTTTGGGAACCGCCATGATCCAGTCCACCCACGACAAACCGGTGCCGCTCTACGCGGCGCTCGCTGACTCCCTGCAACAGCTCATCGAACAGGGCACGCTCCGCGCCGGCCACCGGGTGCCCTCGGTGCGGCGGATGTCGCTGCAGCGCGACGTCAGCATTGCCACGGTCATCCAGGCCTACACGCAACTGGAGGACCGGGGCTTTCTCGAAGCCCGGCCGCAATCCGGCTACTATGTGCGGCCACGGCTTCCCCTGGAGACCCCTGAACCCCGGATGGCCCGCCCGATGGCCAAGCCCAGTTACGTGGGTGTGAACGATCTCACCGTCGAGGTGATGACGCTCTCCTCCGACCCGAGCTACCTGCCCTTCGGCGCCGCCTGCCCGCATCCTTCGCTGTTTCCCACCAAGAAACTCGCGCGCCTGCTCGGTGCGGTCGGACGTGACGACCCGACGCTGCTCGGACGCTACGCGATGAACTGGGCCTACGAACCGCTCGCCCGGGAAATCGCGCGCCGCTACTTGCAGGCGGGCGCGCCGCTGTCGCACGAGGAACTGGTCATCACCGTGGGGTGCGCCGAGGCCATCACCCTTTCATTGCGCGCCGTGGCCAAACCGGGCGACACCATCGCGCTGGAGTCGCCGGCCTACTTTGGTTTCCTTGAAACCATCCAGAGCCTGAACCTCAAGGCGCTGGAAATCCCCACCGAACCGCGCACCGGCCTCTGCCTGGATGCCTTGCGCGACGCCCTGCACCACAATGAAGTCAAGGCGGTCATGGTCATGCCCGCCTTCCAGAACCCGCTTGGGTGCAGCATGCCGGACGAGAAAAAGGAAAGCCTGTATCGGCTGCTCGCCGACTACGACGTGCCCGCGATCGAGGACGACATCTACGGCGACCTCCACTTCAGCGAACGGAGGCCCAAGCCGCTCAAGGCGTGGGACACCGACGGGCGGGTCCTGCTCTGCAGTTCCTTCGGCAAATCCCTCGCTCCGTCGCTGCGGGTCGGTTGGTGCGCGCCCGGACGCTACCTGGAGCGGGTCAGGCGGCTCAAGTTCACCAATACGCTCGGCACCCCTGTGGTGCTGCAAAAGACGGTGTCCGACTTTCTCCGCAACGGCGGCTACGATCACCACCTCCGGTCGATCCGCCGCGCCTACCAGAATCAGGTTCACCTCTTCACCACCGCCATCCTGCGTCACTTTCCCGCCGGCACGCGGCTGAGCCGACCCCAGGGTGGCTTCATCCTCTGGGTCGAACTGCCGGCCGGGATCGACACCCTCCAGCTTCACCAGGATGCGCGCGCCCGGAAGATCAACACCGCGCCGGGGGCGCTCTTCTCCGTGAAGGAGCGCTACCGCAACTGCCTGCGCATGAACTGCGGCATTCCCTGGTCGCCGCAGGTCGAACAAGGGGTGCGCACCCTGGGCGAGCTGGCTCGCGCTCAATTGCCCGCCTAAGCACCCATGAGACGCACCGTCGCCCTGCTGCTCTTCGACGAGGTCGAGGTCCTCGACTTCGCCGGACCCTTCGAGGTTTTTTCCGTCACCGATGAACTCGCGGACTACTCCGCCTTCCGCGTACTCACCGTGGGCGTGCAGCCCGGTCCGATTCGGGCCCGCAATGGACTGCGGGTCGTGCCGGACCTGACCCTCGAATCCTGCCCGGCGGCCGAGGTGCTGATCGTGCCGGGCGGATTCGGCACGCGCGCCCTGCTGCGTCAGCCGGACGTCGTGGATTGGGTGCGTCGCCGAGGGCACGCCGCGGACCAGGTGATGAGTGTCTGCACGGGCGCTCTGGTGCTGGCGCAGGCGGGACTGTTGGACGGCCTGCGTGTGACCACGCATCACGAACTGCTCGCGCAGCTCGCCGCGCTGGCGCCGCGCGCCACCGTCGATGCGTCACAACGTTTCCACGACAACGGCCACGTGCTCACCGCGGCCGGCATCAGCGCCGGCATCGACTGCTCCTTGCACCTCGTCGCGCGCCTGCTCGGAGCCGAGGTCGCCCGCCGTACGGCGGACTACATGGAGTATCGGACACCATGAGCGCGGGGACCTCCCCGCGCGGCGCTCCCTCCGCGAAGCCGCTCCCGCCGCCGCCGGTTTCATCCGCCGAGGCGAGCCGCGGGGCGCTCTGGCTGGCGTTCGCCGCCATCTACCTCATCTGGGGAAGCACCTACCTGGGCATCCGCGTCGCGATCGAGACGATACCGCCGTTTGCCATGACCGCCCTGCGATTCCTCGTCGCGGGACCGATCCTGCTTGCCATTGTCAAGGCTCAGGGAACTCCGTGGCCGACGTGGGCCCAGGTGCGGCACAACACGGCCGTGGGCATCTTCCTGCTGGTCGGCGGCAATGGGCTGGTCGCGTGGGCGGAACAACATGTCAACTCGGGCATGACCGCCCTGATTATCGGCATCAGTCCGTTGTTCATGGTTCTCATCGAATGGGCCTGGCCAGGCGGACGCGGGCCGACCGGACTGACCGTCGCGGGCCTGGTGCTGGGCTTCGTCGGCGTAGCCTGGTTGGTCGCGCCGTGGGAATCGTCGGCCACCGGGGGTCTGCACCTGGGCGGTGTCGTCGCCATCCTCGGCTCCTGCTTCTGCTGGTGTTTCGGCTCCATCTACAGTCGGCATCTTCGGAATCCTGCGTCCCCCTTGATGTCCTCCAGCGTGCAGATGATCGGCGGGGGGCTGGGTCTCGCGCTGGTCGCGGTGTGGCACGGTGACTGGTCGCGTTTCGACGTTCACGCCGTCTCCGCCCGTTCCGCCGGCGCCTTCGCCTACCTCGTGGTGATCGGGTCCCTGGTGGCTTTCTCCACGTTCGTCTGGCTGCTCAAGAACAGCACGCCGGCACGGGTTTCCACCTACGCATTCGTCAATCCGGTGGTTGCCGTGATCCTCGGCTGGTACCTGGCGGAAGAACCGGTGAATGGGCGCACTGTCATTTCGGCCACGCTCATCGTGGCCGCCGTCGTCATCATCACCTTGCAGAAGGCAGTGGCCGCGTCGCCGGCACCACCGTCAAGCAAAGCCAATCCCTGAGAGGACAGGCCTCAGGCGTCGGGTGACGCGAGCCAGCGCCTCAACACCGCGGCGTCCCGGAGCAGGTCCTCCCGGGTCTCCTCGGGCAGGAACTCAAGCGAGACAAACCGGTCGCCGGGAAGTGTTGCCAGGTGGCGAAGGTAGACACGCCAGTCTGTCTCGCCCTCCCGCAGTGGCCGGCGGTCGGCATGCGTCGGCCACCAATGAAAGGCGTGCACATGGGCGAGCCGCTCCCCAAGGGCGCGCAGGTCCGCCAGCCCCTGCTCCGCGGTTGCACCGAGGCGGGGCTGCCAGAACGACTGAAGCTTCGCTCCACCCACCTCCGCGAGCAACCGGAGGGTCGACTCCGCCGTGTCCGTCAGGGTGCCG